>NZ_JACFSO010000006.1:0-6303 GCF_016100385.1 Bartonella sp. W8151 | reverse complement strand
ATTCCGGAATATTGACATAGAAGATCTTCAAGAAACAGACCGCCGTCTTAATAATTGATGTAAGAATTCTCATCTAACCTTCCGGCGACGAAAACGAGCATTTTAAAAGTTTAAAAGCCTCATTTATGAAGATTTTATCGATATACACGGACGAATTTACAATTATTTTAATCACGAAAGGCATCTCACCACCAGACAAACATACAAGCAAAAACGAACGACACCTCTTCAAGAGTGATATAATTAGTCACTTGCATAAAAATGGTTCTCCCTGCTCTTTTGAAACGGGGGGAGCGTTAGTCTGACAACAGCCGTAAAATATTGATCCTCACCACCGAAAAACGCAAACAGAGGAAAAGTGCGGGAAATTTTCAAATAATAACAGAAAAAAATCTCTTAAGAAAAAGACGGAATCAAACCTTTGAAATGTCGTTGTATTGCGTAGGATACAAAGGTAACACCGTATGATCATGATGCCCTAATGGCGGAGAGAAAGGGATTCGAACCCTTGATACGGTTGCCCGTATACACGCGTTCCAGGCGTGCGCCTTCAACCACTCGGCCACCTCTCCAGCGAGGCTGCAATATAACGGGAAAGACTCCGAGTTCAAGAGGAAACTTCATTTCATACAGGAAAAAGTCGCTCTCACATCACTTAACCAAGGAGATGATCACAAACTCTTTTGAGCAGGCTTAAAAAACGATCATTCTTTTCATAGTCGTTACAGCTCGTTCGAAGCTTTGAACCGAATGAGAAGCCAAATCGGGATATTAACAATCGACCGATCAGGATATAGCCAAGGCATCACACACGATTCAGCAATGGTGTAATGTTCCAACCGCCGTTGATCAATCACGTATGTTCATGGTCGCATTAAATATTTTTAACCGAATAACAATTGGAAACAGCAAGTTTAACAAATGAAAAGCCTGCCGAGACGTTCAGTCAGAAGCAGGCTTTTCTTCCCCTTGAAAACTGTTAAAATAACTAGGTGGAATTTAAATTCTCTTTCGCAGTTATTTTCCGTGCATCTTAAGCAGGTTTCAGGCTGCCTTTTCGTCTGCGAAAGCTTTTTTGACGCTATCACGATTATTAATCTTTTCCATATAGGACGACAAGGCCGGCATATCGAGAAGATCAATCCGCACAAACTTGCACCATGTCAGAATTGTAAACAGATAGGCATCGGCAACAGTGAAATGATCGCCGGCAATAAACTGGGAATTTTCAAGCTGTTTTTCAGCATAGGTCAATCGTTCGATAAGCTTTGCTTTGGCAGCCTTTTTTTCTTCCTCTGAACCGGGATGGAAAAGCGGTCCGAAACCTTTGTGAAGCTCGGTTGCAATATAATTCAGCCATTCCTGTACTTTTGCCCGCTCATAAGTACCCGGTTTTTCAGCCAAATTCTTTTCAGGCTTTAGATCGGCAAGATATTGAACAATAGCAGTACCTTCAGTAATAACGCGGCCGTCATCAAGTTCCAGTGCTGGAACATAGCCTTTTTGGGTGACAGTCAGATAATCTTTGCCACTTGCCGTTTTCTTTTTGGCCAAATCAACCTTTTCAAGTTTGATCGGAATTCCGGCTTCCAGCGCTACGATATGTGGAGAGAGTGAACAAGCACCAGGGGCAAAATATAATTTCATAATCTCTATCCCTTCAAAGTTTCGGAGTTATTACGAAACAAAATTGATACAGCTTTTTGATTTTTTCAATAGGCTGTCGTTATCTTACAATGTGCAATTCGTTTGCGCATCTCAATTTATGTTTAACTCCCGCTTTTTAATGAGATTATTTTTCATCAATAAATATCGATCCGGACAGCAAAATCTCTTCATAGCATTGCCTTTTATTGATAAAATGGTAAAAGATTAGGCGTTTTTAAAATTGCACAACAAAAAGGCATGAGTGATTGACCTTTCTTTCCACACCTCTCGAAGTTGGCAATATCGAGTTTAGAAACCGCGTCTTTCTTGCTCCTATGTCTGGTGTGAGCGATTTACCTTTCCGTCAAAGAAGTTGGCGTGCCGGTGCCGGTATGGTGGTTTCGGAAATGGTGGCAAGCGCGGAATTATGTTCTGGCGCGGTTGAAAGCCAAATGCGTGTGAACGGCAAGGGTCTTCCCCAGCATGTGGTGCAACTAGCCGGTCGCGAACCTGAATGGATGGCAAGAGCAACCGAAATTGTTCAGGATAATCATGCCGATATGATTGACATCAATATGGGGTGTCCTGCCAAAAAAGTTATCGGCGGATATTCCGGTGCTGCTCTTATGCGCGACTTGAAACTTGCCATGTCCTTGATCGAAGCGGTTCTCAAAGTAGCAAGAATTCCCGTTTCGCTTAAAATGCGGCTTGGATGGGATGAAACAACAATCAATGCGCCGGAACTGGCAAAAATGGCTGAAGAAGCCGGTATTTCCATGATTACAGTGCACGGCCGCACCAGAATGCAATTTTATAACGGTCAAGCCGACTGGGATGCTTTGAAAAAAGTTCGCGATGTTATTTCGATTCCGATGGTAGCAAATGGCGATATCGGCAATCTTAAGGAAGCGGAAGAATGCCTTCGTCGTTCTGGCGCCGATGCTGTCATGATCGGACGGGCAAGTTATGGTTCACCATGGTTGGCAGGAGAGATCGCAGGCCATCCCTTCTGTCAGAATCTCGACCGTTATATTTGCGATCATTATCGCGCAATGCTTGATTATTATGGCGAAAATACCGGCGTGCGTCACGCCCGAAAACATCTCGACTGGTATTTGAACAAACATGCCAAGGGCTTCTATAGCAATGAAGAGCGGCAGGAAATTATGACTTCATGCAAGCCGGAACACGTTCTGACATTGTTGAATTCGATATTTTCTAGAGATTTGGGTAATCCGGAAAAGGCAGCCTGACAATGCAACAAAAAACAAAAAATTCCGAACAAAATCTTGCAAGACTGGTGCTTGATGCAGTGCGACATCCGGTTATTCTTGTCGACAAGGACAATAGCATCGCCTATGCCAATGCCGATGCCGAACAATTCTTCAAGGCGAGTTCTTCTGTATTGTCACGAAACAAGCTTGAAACATTTTTGCCTTTTGGCAGCCCTCTCCTCTCGCTTATTAATCAGGTCAGAGAAAAACCCAAACCGGTCAATGAATATCATGTCGATTTATCATCACCAAAACTCGGTTATGACAAGCTCGTCGATATTTTTGTTCAACCATTACCGGAAATACCGGGAAGTGTCGTTGTGTTGTTTCAGGAAAAATCCATGGCCGAAAAGCTTGACCGGCAGATGACCCATAGAGGGGCTGCCCGTTCGGTGACCGGCCTTGCTTCAATGCTTGCCCATGAAATAAAAAATCCGCTTTCTGGTATTCGTGGCGCTGCGCAACTTCTTGAAAGTGTCGTCAGCGATGACGACCGGCAACTCACACGTTTGATTACCGATGAAACAGATCGTATCGTTGCTCTGGTTGATCGTATGGAAGTGTTTTCGGATGAACGGCCGATCGAACGTTTTCCGATTAATATTCACACAGTGCTCGATCACGTAAAAAGGCTTGCGCAAAGCGGTTTTGCAAAAAAGATCAAATTTATTGAAAAATATGACCCATCACTGCCTCCGGTCTATGCCAATCGCGACCAGCTTATCCAGATTTTCCTTAATCTTGTTAAAAACGCGACCGAAGCTTTGGGCAGTGTAAAAAATCCGACAATTACGCTTACTTCTTCCTATCGACCGGGCATCAAGCTTTCCGTGCAAGGGCGACATGATAAAGTCACATTGCCTATGGAATTCTGTGTCGAAGATAATGGACCTGGTGTCCCAAAAGACATACAGGAAAATCTTTTTGACCCATTCATCACCAGTAAACCGAATGGATCCGGCCTCGGACTTGCACTGGTTGCAAAACTTGTGAACGACCATGGCGGGGTCGTTGAATGCGAGTCTCAACCGGGAAGGACGATATTCCGCGTTCTCTTGCCCATGTGGCGACCGGAAGAGACAGAACCAAAGTCAAGCGGAGAAAGCTAATGACCAAAGGGATGATACTTGTTGCCGATGACGATGCGGCAATCCGCACTGTTCTCAACCAGGCGCTCTCGCGAGCCGGCTATGACGTACGGGTAGCGCCGAATGCAGCAATGCTATGGCGTTGGATTGCCAACGGCGATGGAGATCTCGTCATTACCGATGTCGTTATGCCTGATGAAAACGCATTCGATCTTATACCCCGCATCAAAAAATCACGGCCGGAAATTCCTGTTATTGTCATGAGTGCACAAAACACTTTTATGACTGCAATCAAAGCTTCGGAAGCCGGAGCCTACGATTATCTGCCAAAACCATTCGATCTTTCAGAGCTCATCAATATTGTCGGACGGGCTATGGTTGAACCCCGCCCCGAAAGCGAAAAACAAAAATCCGACGAAACGAACGATACGATGCCGCTTGTCGGCCGATCTCCTGCAATGCAGGAAATCTATCGTATTCTTGCCCGCATGATGCAGACTGACCTTACCGTGATGATTACCGGCGAGTCAGGAACAGGAAAAGAGCTTGTCGCACGTGCGCTTCACGAATATGGCAGACGCCGCAAAGGGCCATTTGTTGCAATCAATATGGCAGCAATCCCTAAAGATCTCATTGAATCAGAATTATTCGGCCATGAAAAAGGTGCCTTTACCGGTGCCAATACACGTTCAAGCGGGCGTTTTGAACAAGCAAATGGTGGCACATTGTTCCTCGACGAGATTGGCGATATGCCGATGGACGCGCAAACCCGCCTCTTACGTGTCCTGCAACAGGGCGAATATATGACCGTTGGCGGGAGAACTCCAATAAAAACCGATGTCAGAATTGTTGCTGCAACCAACAAGGATTTGCATCAGCTTATCAATCAGGGACAATTCCGCGAAGATCTGTTTTATAGACTGAACGTCGTACCTTTGCGCATTCCAGCTTTGCGTGAAAGAGCCGACGATATTCCCGATCTCGTGCGTCATTTCTTCAAAATGGCAACCGATGACGGATTGCCTTTGAAACATATCAGCAATGAAGGGCTTGATTTGTTACGTCGCTATTCCTGGCCAGGCAATGTCAGGGAATTGGAAAATCTTGTACGTAGACTTGCCGCGCTTTATCCGCAGGAAGAAATCGCGGTCGATGTTATCGAGACCGAATTAAAAAATGAAACCGGTCATCAAGGGGCTGACAATCCGGTTTCTGTTAATGACAATATAACTATCGGCGAAGCGGTCGAGATGAATATGCAAAAATATTTTGCTTCTTTCGGCAATGAACTGCCCCCCGCCGGACTTTATCACCGCGTATTGGAAGAGGTCGAGTATCCACTTATTCTTGCGTGCCTCACAGCGACAAAGGGAAACCAGATCAAGGCAGCAGAGCTTTTAGGCCTTAATCGCAATACATTGCGCAAAAAAGTGCGCGATCTGAAAGTGAACATCTATAAAGGAACGAAGGCAAATTAAATTTGGCTCAAAAAAATTTAAATAAGTGATTGACCTTTAGCGAGAACCTTGTAAAGACTTGCGCATCCTTTTTGGAGGGGTGGCCGAGCGGTTTAAGGCACCGGTCTTGAAAACCGGCGTGCAGGCGACTGTACCGTGGGTTCGAATCCCACCCCCTCCGCCATATTTCGACAAAAACTAATTTTAAATCAATAAATTGAGATTTCTTATAGTTTTTTCATCCTCCATCTCATCCGCCAATAAAACTTGGAAGCAATGGTATTATAAGGGAGAAAAAAGGACAATAACCAATTGATATTGCTAACAAAACAAAATGGGACGGTCTTAGACAGTCTGAAACAATAACAAAGGGTACTGTCCCTCCGCCATTAAACATCACGATCATACGATCGTTCCTTTTTATTCCACACAATACAATGGGATTTCAAAGAGTTTAATTCTGTCTTTTTCTTAAGCAATTTATTTTCTATTATTATTTGACAATTTCCTCCACTTTGCCTCTGTTTACGTTTTTCGGCGGTGAAGATTGATATTCTTACAGGTGTTGTCGGACTAACTCTCACTTACCTCAAAAAGGCAGGGTGAGCCAGTTTTATGCAAGCGTCAAAGTCATGGCGTGAAAATATCGCGCCATGATCAAATTTAAAAATTACTCTGACAATGCCCTTACCTATAAAGGTCGTTTAGAACTTGGCTCTAAAGCCCACCGTCCCATTAAGTGAGTAGCTGTTACCAAAGTCATTAAAGCTTGAACGTGCAGCAACTTCACCATAGAGCGAGTATTTGTCATCTTTCCAGTTGTGAGAAAGACCAGCT
>NZ_JACFSO010000005.1:0-137298 GCF_016100385.1 Bartonella sp. W8151 | reverse complement strand
TTAATCTATCCGTTCTTTCCAAGAGCGCAACTCACTGTCGCCAGCGGCGTACCGCCCTCGTTGTGGCGCTCATATAGACCTCACTCTCTCCCAGAGTCAACAGACATATCGAAAAAAAATGCACTTTTTTCGTTTTTTTATGTCGATTCAATCTTACCGTGTGCCGGCTAACGATTACACCTCAAAAATGGCCCAAAAAATCGCATCCAAAGTTTCAAAAAAGGCGAAAATTTTCCGCCAGAAATGTTTATCCCCACTTTCAGAACCGAAAAACGCTCGAAAAAAATGCGTCTTAGAGCATTTTGAAGCCTTTTTGACAGAATCAACGCCCTTTTTTCAAGAATCACGTCTCACAGACAAGAATCACCCTGATTTTGCGGCATGTCTGGAACGTTCGCGCTATCGGCCAATTGGATAGCCTGTGATTTATGGTCGTCTCTTCGAGTCTGTCTTTTTTGATTCCCGCAATGTTTCGGATCGACCAATGTTTTTTTCTGTATACGTCTTCACTCACATGCATTAATTCGAGGACTTCGTGTTTTCGAACTTTCTCATCTTCTTTTGCATTTACGGTTGATTCCACTGATCCTGCGAGACCAGTTGCGGAACGGGGGCACCCCCGCCCCATACTGACAGTGTTATAAAGTTCGCAACTCTCGTTTCGTAATCATGAATTCAACTGATCACCCGAGGAGAGAAATTTGCGTTCTTAAAAAACTTTGCTCGGCTGGTCGATTTTGAAAGACATAGACCGACCAATAAGTTTTTAAACCCGAAGTGCCACCAACTACACGAAAATGAAAACTTGCTATCCGATAGGCGTGGCAACGTTTTTCAGCATTTAAATGCAATTATTCCATTGAAGTTCCCGAAAAAATGAAAATTTTCATTTTTGTTTGAAATGACAGAACAAAAAACCGGTCGTTCCATCGCGGCAAACCGTTATTCGGGCAACTTACCGATTTTCCCGAGAGTCAAAGGATTTTTACGGTTTTAAATTGGGAAACACAGACGACATATAAAATGACGGAGAGCGCATCACTTCATAAAAATGAAACAGATATAGAAGAGGTGTGAAATTATTTGACTGGCTCCTCTAATGGAAAATGCATCGGTCAAAACATGTCGGGAGTATCACCCAAATTGACGACAGGCTCCTGCAATCTCGTCTGCCCCTATCCTGATACACACAATTCGGTGACGCAAACGCTCTCGCTCAATAAGTAACGTCCACTTTTAAAAAAGGGAGAAAATACAAGTCATAAGACTTGCAGGATGTTATTAAGCACCTGAATGAATCAAATTTACCCTGTTATATCGGCGACAAACAGGCGTTGAAGTATTTCGAACGCTAACCGGCGTCGAAAACAAACAGTTTTACGGCATCGCAATAACAGGTTCGATGGCAAAGAAAGATGCTTGCACACTATTTGCCGACGGAATCTTACTTATCGCGGGTTAGACAATTGACCAAATTATCGGCGAGGTTGGCGATCAATTCCGGATAGAGACCTGAACCTTCCGGTAATGATTGTCCCAACGGGTCAAGCATGCCGACTTTGGCAGACGTATTTTCAATAACGACATCAACAAGTTTATTCGGATATTGCGGCTCGGCAAAAACACAAACGACATTTTCCTTGCCGATGGTGTTTTTGATTGCACTCAGTCGTTGAGCACCTGGCTGACGTTCAGGGTCAAGTGCCACCGAACCGACTGCATGAAGACCGAAACGATGTTCGAAATAATGGTAAGCATCATGAAAAACGATAAAATTTTTGTCACGGAATGGTGAAATAGTTTCTTTTATATTCTGCTCGGTGTCGGCAAGCACTTTATCATAGGCTTTCGCATTATTATGATAGATATCCGCATGATCGGGGTCTTTTTTAGCAAGAACATCGGCTACATAAATGACAACTTTCCGGGCATTCTCGGGGTCAAGCCAGAAATGGAAATCCATTGCGTGTCCATCTTTACCACTATGGCTATGGTTTTCATCTTCGCCTTCGAACAAACCACCTTCTCTGATCGGGAGAAGCTCGACACCGGGTGCAGCAGAAAGCGCAATCATCCGGTCTTTGACACCGAGATTTTCTATCGGTTTGGCAAGAAAAAGCTCCATATCGGGATTTGCTATAAAAATAATGTCGGCTTCAGACAACATTTTCGCATCTGATGGCTTTAACGCATATCCATGTTCCGAGCCGGCCTGTTTAACAATCAACGCCGGTGTACCCAATTTTCCCATAACTGCGGCGACCAATGAATGAAGTGGTTTGATGGAAACCACTACCTGAGGGACCGAAGACGCTTGTGCTTTGATGACGGAGACGAAAATCAGCACGCATGCAGCCATTGTATAATAAAGAGACCGAAACAATTTTAACCTTTAAATGTTACTTTATTACATTACAGTTTTGTATTAAGCCAGTTGTTGAAGAAGTGCAAGGCGTTTGCCGTCAAACTTTAGTGTAGTGAAGGAGGAATCATAGTTGAGCTTAGGCTGATTTTCATGACTGAAGATTGGATAATGACAAGTCAAAACTTTGATTGGCAGAATCTGATTGGCAGAAACTATGGTTGATTGCATGAAACGATTTGAGGATTGGAAAAATGGATAAAGAATGGCTGTTGTCGCTTACAAAAGCAGGCATCGAACGCAATGGTCGCTGGCTTGTCCATGATATAGATCTTGATATCTATCGTGGTGAAATCGTTACACTGATTGGTCCGAACGGTTCGGGAAAATCAACCACAGCAAAAATGGCATTGGGAATTTTGAAGCCATCAGCGGGGACTGTGACCAGAAAAGCAGGCTTGCGCATCGGCTATGTGCCGCAAAGATTGGTGATTGACCCATCCCTACCTTTGACGGTTCGCCGTTTCATGACATTGACAGCCAAACTTGATGCCCAAAAACTGGCATCGGTTTTGAGCGAGACAGGCGTTGCCGATTTGGAAAATACCAATGTCGCCGATCTTTCGGGCGGGGAATTGCAGCGGGTGCTTCTTGCACGATCGATTGCGAGAAAACCTGATCTTCTTGTTCTCGACGAACCTTTGCAAGGGGTCGACTATAATGGAGAAACCGAACTTTACGGGTTGATTGCGAGCCTGCGCAAAAAACTTGATTGCGGCATTCTTCTCATTTCCCATGATCTTCATATTGTCATGGCAGCTACCGATCGCGTGATTTGTTTAAACGGCCATATTTGCTGCAGCGGAGCACCAACCGAGGTTGCACAAAGCGAAGCTTACGGGCGCCTTGTCGGTGCAATACCCGAAAACGGTCTGGCACTTTATGAGCATCATCATAACCACCGGCATAACATTCATGGTGCTGTCATCAACACTCCGGCCGGAAAAACAACCAAAAATATCGGAGCCAACGACAATGCTTGACGATTATCTTGTAAGAGCGTTTTTAGCGGGAATTGGCGTGGCATTGATGGCGGGGCCACTCGGCTGTTTTATTGTTTGGCAAAAACTTGCCTATTTTGGCGATACTATGGCCCATTCGGCTTTGCTCGGTGTCGCTTTTGCCTTACTTTTCAACATTGATACGGTAATTGGTGTTTTCCTTGTTGCAGTCATTGTTTCGATTGCACTCTTTATTCTTCAGGCGAAAGAAAAACTGTCGGGCGATTCGCTTCTCGGCATCCTTGCCCATGCAACACTGGCAATCGGGCTTATCCTGATTGGCTTCATGACCTGGACAAATATTGATATCAATAGCTACCTGTTCGGCGATATTCTGGCTGTCTCCCGCACAGATGTGTTGACGGTGTGGATCGGATGCGCCGTCGTTCTTGTTGTGCTTTTTCTCTTGTGGCGTCCGCTTCTCGCACTGACGATCAATATCGACATGGCGAAGGCAGAAAATATGAAGCCGGAACGCGCCCGTTTCATTTTTATGTTGCTTATGGCCATTGTTATTGCGGTTGCCATAAATATCATCGGTATACTTCTGATTACGGCACTTCTCATTATTCCTGCTGCCACTGCGCGGCGTTTTTCATCAACCCCTGAACAAATGGCCATTCTTGCTGCTTTGATCGGTATTATCGGAACGGTTCTCGGGCTTTACGCCTCGATCCGGTTTGACAGCCGTTCGGGCCCCAGCGTTGTTGTTGCACTGTTTATCCTGTTTATTGCAAGCAGACTGATAAGTGGAGTAATCAAGGAATTTTCCCATGACAGATAAGCTCACCCGTAACCAGATGTTGGTGCTTTCAGTCCTCGAAAAAGAACAGGCGCCATTAAGCGCCTATACAATACTTGACAGGTTGCATGGAGAAGGCTTTCGCGCGCCATTGCAAGTGTATCGTGCACTTCAAAAACTTGTTTCCGCAAAACTGGTTCACAAGCTCGAAAGCGTCAATGCTTTTATGGCGTGTTCACATCCCGACCAGCATAATCATGGGCTTACGGTCTTTATCATTTGTGAAAACTGTAATCGGGTTGCGGAAATCGAAAATCCGCTTATTGCAGAAAATATTCTTCAAATGACACGAAAAGAAGGCTTTTTACCGCGCACAACGACGATAGAAATTCGCGGATTATGCACCAGATGCAACCCGAAGCGGGTCTGAAGCGTTGTCGGTGTGTCCATTTTATTGACGGTTGAACCCGTTTTGGTTAAACACCGCACTCTTTCATCAGACTTGGAAGCCTTGTCCCATGACAGATTTTTCTAACAGCACAAACAAGACAACTCAGGCCAAACAACGCCCGCACAAAAAAATTGCGATAGCGATTGCAATTATTGCAGCCATTGCAGTTTTGTGGCTGGGGTTTAGGTGGCTTACCGAATGGCGTTTTCTCGTCACAACAGATGATGCTTATGTGCAAGGCGATATTGCCTCGATTGCCCCAAAGGTCAACGGCTATATCAATGACATTCCGGTTGAAACCAACCATTATGTCAAAAAAGGCGATGTGCTGTTTCGTCTTGATGATGGCGATTATAAAATCGCCTATGACGAAGCAGAAGCAAAACTTCAAACGCAAAGCCGTACACTTGCGCGGATTGAGGCGCAGATTGCCGCTTCCAAAACGTCGCTTGACGAAGCCAATGCACAAAAGGACGCGGCCAATGCAGTCGCCGTTAATGCCGACATTACGTTAAAACGTGCAAAAGAGCTGAATGTCGGAAGTTTCGTTGCAAAATCGGCTGTCGATAACGCCCAATCGGCTTACGACCAAGCTGTTGCCAATGTCACCCGTGCCAATGCCCAAATTGCGGCAGCAGCTGCCAACATCACGGTTCTTGAAGCACAACATGACGAGGCGGTAAGCGAAACCAAAAGTCTTGAACTCGCACGCGACAAGGCCCGTCGCGACCTTGATTTTACAGTGTTGCGCGCGCCTTTTGATGGTGTTTTGGGAAATCTTGCCGGTAAAAAAGGTGATTATGTCGTCAACGGACAGCGTTTGGCCGCACTGGTTCCTGTTAATGCGCTTTACATTGACGCCAACTATAAAGAAACCCAGCTGCCTTCAATCTATGGCGGTGAAAAAGTGCGCATCTCTGTCGACGGGCTTGATGGCGAAAGCTTTGAAGGCACGGTCGTTTCATTGTCGCCTGCATCAGGTGCTGTTTTTTCGCTTTTACCTCCTCAAAATGCCACCGGAAATTTTACCAAAATTGTCCAGCGTGTTCCGGTCAGAATTTCGATACCTGAAAATATTCTGGCAACAGGGCGCATTCGTGCCGGCATGAGCGTAGTTGTCAGCGTCGACATGCGCACAAAACCGGAAGGTGCAAAATCATTGGCAACGAAGTGAGGTATTGATGACCGCTGCCAGTCCCCCCCACATGGAAGAGCATATTGAGCCGAAAAAAATCGTGGCCTTCGTGGCCATGGTTTTCGGCATGTTCATGGCTATTCTCGACATCCAGATTGTCTCTGCATCCTTGTCGGAAATACAGGCGGGACTTTCGGCAAGCTCGGATGAAATAGCCTGGGTGCAGACGTCTTATCTCATTGCCGAGGTTATTATGATCCCGTTATCGGGATTTTTGGGTCGGTTGTTATCAACGCGTGTGCTTTTTACAATTTCGGCTGCCGGTTTTACTGTTGCATCCGCCCTTTGTGCAACAGCCGGCTCGATTGAACAGATGATTGCCTACCGTGCCCTTCAGGGCTTTATCGGTGGCGGCATGATTCCAAGCGTGTTTGCGGCAGCCTTTACCATTTTCCCGCCTTCAAAACAGCCGATTGTTTCTCCCATTATCGGACTGGTGGCAACGCTTGCCCCCACGATTGGCCCGACAGTCGGCGGTTATCTGAGCCATGCTTTTTCATGGCATTGGCTGTTTCTTGTCAATGTGCCCTTCGGGATCCTCGTAACCATTGCTTCATGGAAGCTCATTGATTTTGATAAAGGCGACAGCTCGCTTTTCCAATCCTTCGACTGGTTCGGTTTAATTACCATGGCGACCTTTCTCGGCTCCCTTGAATATGTGCTTGAAGAAGGTCCGCGCAATGACTGGATGGAAGACGAAATGATCTTCCGTTTTACCATTGTCATGGGTGTTTCTGCCGTTCTGTTTTTCTGGCGCGTACTGACAGCGAAAAACCCGATTGTCGATCTCAAGGCCTTTGTAAATCTGAATTTCGCACTCGGTTCGATTTTTTCTTTCGTTATGGGCATCGGACTTTACGGACTTACCTATCTTTATCCGCTCTATCTTGGCGAAATTCGTGGTTATGACGCCTTGATGATCGGCGAGACGATGTTTGTTTCCGGCTTGATGATGTTTTTTTCCGCCCCCCTTGCCGGTTTTCTTTCGACCAAGCTTGACCCGCGTTTAATGATGGGGCTTGGTTTTGCGGGTTTTGGCTGGGGAACCTGGCTCGTCACCGGAATGACATCCGACTGGGATTTCTGGGAACTGTTCTGGCCGCAAATTTTACGTGGCGGCTCGCTCATCCTGTGTATGGTGCCGATCAACAACATTGCACTTGGCACACTTTCAGCTGAAAAACTTAAAAACGCATCCGGTCTTTTCAACCTCACCCGTAATCTCGGTGGTGCTGTGGGGCTTGCAATCATCAACACCATTATCATGCGGCGTACCGATTTTCATTATGAGCGACTGTCCGAAAGCGTGCAATGGGGAAACCGGCAGGCGATTGACCTGTTGAATGCTTTGGCAAACAAACTTGATATGGCAGGCTTGAACCCGAAGAATTCGGCTTTGATGCAGCTCTATAATATTGTCCGCCAGCAAGCGACAGTCATGGCCTTTATCGACGCTTTCTTTATTCTTACTCTCTTGTTCGCAATTCTGACACTTCTGGTTTTTGCTGTAAAAAAACCGAAAACATTAAGCGGTGGAGTTGGCGGGCATTAATGTGCGAAAGGCTAAAAAAGCAAAAACCGATCAAGGGTTTTGCTTTTTTTACGCTTCTCGCGTAAGTATAGCTTATGACAATTGCCAGCGAATGGACATTTCCGACTGATATTCTGTTGCGGCCCAAAAGCCTTGCAGCACTTGGCTCCGTGTTCGAAAAAAACGGGGTCAAAGCCGTTATGGTTTTGACCGATCGCGGTCTTAGCCAATCACCGGCATTGAAAAAACTGCTCAAACGCATTGACAAATTGAAATTGCCGTTCGGCGTTTTTTCTTCGCTCGACGGAACTGCCTCCAGAGAAACATTGGAATTGACTGTTCGGCTTTATTTGAGCGGCGGTTTCAATGCTATTCTTGCCTTTGGCGGTGGAGCAGCAATAGATCTTGCCAAACTAACCCGCCTGTTTTGTGCAAAAGGCGCGAATGTCAAAACACTTGAAGTCCCCTCGCTTTATACGCCTCTCCCCTCGCTTGTTGCAATGCCGACACTTGCCGGAAGCGGTGCAGAAATCAGTGATAACGCCTACATTATCGACAATAGCAACAATACCGGTTTTACAATACATGACAAACGCATGATGCCGCCATGCGTTGTAGCCGATCCGGTTTTAACAGGGTCTGCACCTGCTATTTTTATAGCCGGCGCGGGTATGCATGCACTTACCAATGCGATTGGTAGCTGGTGCTATCCGACATTCAATCCCGTTTCGGATGCTCTGGCACTCGAAACAGCCCGCCTCGTTTTTGCCTATTTGCCAAAAGCAGTCAGTGACCGTTCAAATAATGAAGCGCAAATGGCAATGGCATCCGCCTCGCTCACTGGTGCACTTGCGGCAAAGAAAGGCTTAGGCATGACCAGCGCCCTCGCCCGATCGATAAGCAATCGTTACCAAACGCATTTCGGCATGACTGCAGGTGTGCTTTTGCCTTATGTCGTGGCTTATAACCAATCGGCAGTGGGAAGCAGAATTGCAACGCTTGCCGAGCGCCTTAATATAAAAGGTGGTTTCAACGGCTTTATCCGCCATCTGTTGAATTTGCGAAAATCGGCCAATGTTCCAACAAAATTGGCAGGCTTGACAAAAGATCAGAAAATCAAAGCAAAAGACAAGGCATTGATTGAAAATGTCGCCGTTGAAGACCAAGGGCCGGATGAACCAACTGTCCGGCTTTCCAAAAAAACAGCGCTTGCCATTTTGAATGCAGCAATTGCCGGAAAAATGAACCGCAAAAAATAATTAAAGCGGATTTTTCCTCGCAATCAGCGCTATAATAACACATTTCTTTTGGAATTTTCCACTTGGCTCACACGAGCGGACAAGAAAAACCGTCATTAAAAAAATACCGCGACATTTTGCACTTAACCGCAACCGCCAGAACCATGAGCTTCCCGAAGCTTTTCTCCCCTTTCAGACAGAAAATCCGAAGTTCGGCTCCGGAAGCCCTTTCAGCGTTAAAACCGGATGGACAAGAAAATAGATGGGCTTTTTGACTGTAAATTGAGAATTGGACAAGTTTCCAATCATTCGCGTGATAGTAATCTTCAAGATCCTTTCTCCATAGATACCCCGCGACATGAGATATTTGGGCGAGAAGGAATAAGCCGAATGATAAAAAAACGCCCGCAGAAAACTACGGGCGTAAATTGCTGCTTATATCGGGTTTTGACCTATCAGATGACATAAGACCGGATTGGCTCGAAACCGTTAAAAGCTACAGAAGCATAGGTCGTTGTATAAGCACCGGTTCCTTCAATCAGGATTTCATCACCAACAGTGAGTGAAATCGGCAAAGGATAAGGTGTTTTTTCATACATCACATCGGCTGAATCGCAGGTTGGTCCGGCAAGAACGCATGGTACTTTTTCGTCATCGTCCTTGGCTGTTTCAATCGGATAGCGGATAGCTTCATCCATTGTTTCGGCAAGACCGTTGAATTTGCCGACATCAAGATAAACCCAGCGCAACTTGTCATTTTCCGATTTTTTGGAAACCAGAACAACTTCAGAGCGGATAACGCCGGCATTTCCGACCATACCGCGTCCCGGCTCAATGATTGTTTCGGGAATGCGATTGCCAAAATGTTTTGAAAGGCTATCAAAAATCGCCATGCCATAAGCTTGTGCCGATGGCACATCTTTCAAATAGCGTGTCGGGAAACCACCGCCCATATTGACAAGTTTCAACACAATGCCTTCCTTGGCCAGTGTTCTGAAAACTTTGGAAGCATCTGCCAACGCACGATCCCACGCATTCAGATTTGTCTGCTGTGAGCCGACATGGAAAGAAACGCCATAGGCATTCAAACCCAATTCGTGGGCACGACGCAAAACCGAAACAGCCATTTCCGGCACACAACCGAATTTGCGTGAAAGCGGCCATTCGGCACCTTCACCATCTGTCAAAACGCGACAGAAAACACGCGCACCGGGGGCAGCACGGGCAACTTTTTCAACTTCTTCGACACAATCGACTGCATAAAGTGAAACACCCAATTCATAAGCGCGGGCAATATCGCGCTCTTTTTTGATGGTGTTGCCGAAAGAAATACGATCCGGTGTTGCACCGGCATCAAGAACCATTTCAATCTCGGCGACAGTGGCCGTATCGAAAGATGAACCAAGCGACACCAACAAACGTAGTATTTCCGGTGCCGGATTGGCTTTTACTGCATAAAAAATGCGTGATTGGGGAAGTGCTTTGACAAAGCCTTCATAGTTTTCACGCACAACATCAAGATCCAGAATCATGCACGGGCCTTCAGGGCGTCGTGTTGCGAGGAAATCACGAATACGTTGAGTTGCCATTTCGGTTCTCCTTAGGAAACCCTTCGGGTTCCCCAAATCTTGCTTCTCGTGGCATCAGTCACGATCAGCCCATGGACAAAGTGCAAGGTCTATATTCGTTTCAACCGGTTATTGGAGGTACCGGAAAAAACTCGATAAAACTTGCGGCGATGGAACAGCGCGCTAACGCATTGCTCCGCTTTGTCTGCCTTTTGATTGGAATAACGAAAACCGCATCCGCACGGAAGGCAATGAGGTGTGCCTCTTCAGTAATTCCGACTTTTGGACAGCCGAAAGACACCAGAAAGGCCCGCACCGTCGTTGCTTCAAGATGTCCCCATTCTTTCGGTTGGCCGTAAGAATGACTGGAGCGGTTAGGTCCAGGTACCGTACCGGTTTTTCTCACCATTCGAGGACCGGCGGACACCCACAGGCACGTGCGACTTTGGGCGAAGATGCATATAAGCGCAATGGAGCAACCTTTCAATATTTTTTTTGGACTTCAGACAATTTTATTTAGGCTCGTTCCAATATTGGACATTCTGTTGTTTGCAATAAAAATTGGTGGCGTCGACAGTTAAAAACAGGGCTTGTTTTTCTGAAAAACTGGTCGTTGTTAAACGACATGCGTTTCTGTTAATGAAAGACAAAGCCCACCTCTTTAAAAAACAGCTTGTGGGCACGCCGTTTCGGAAAGGGGTAAAATTCTTGGGGTTATTGACGAGAATACGGGGCTTTCTAGAAGTGGTCGAAGCCGGCGGTTTTTCGGCGGCCGCGCGCAAGACACACAAATCGAAAGCGCTCCTTTCAAAACATGTTCATGAACTTGAAGACGAATTGGGCGCTGTCCTTTTGAACCGGACAACCCGCCAATTATCTTTGACTGAAGCAGGCCAGGCTTATTATCCACGTGCTTTGGAGATTATCAAGGAACTCGACGACCTTAATGACACAATTACACACTCCAATAAAATCACCCATGGGCGAATAAAAGTCGGTACATCACGCACTTTTGCAGATGCTCCGATCGGTCAATCACTCATCGATTTTCTGTCAGCTTATACGGATATCCACCTTGATATCAGTCTTGATGACCGGTTCGTCGACCTTGTGAATGAAGGTTTCGACCTTGCTATCCGCATTACCGACATGCAGGATTCCTCCCTTATCCAACGAAAACTTATGGATATCCGTTCGGTTGTCGTCGCCTCTCCCAAACTCTTGAAAAACATAAATGTTCCGGAAACACCGCGCGATTTGAAATCGCTTCCCTGCCTTGTCGACAGAAACAACCTGAATTCCGACCATTGGCTATTCAAAGACCGTGACGGCAGCTCTTTTTCGGTTGCTATTTCAGGACGCATGGCAACAAATGGCCCAATCATTATAAAAAGGGCTGCCATTGCCGGTATCGGATTTGCCCGAATTCCTTTTTTTATAGCCGAAAAGGAACTTGAAGCGGGCCTTATCAAAACTGTTCTTGATGATTTTATGACAGACGGCGCAGGCCTTTATATTGTCTATCCGCAAAAGCGCTACTTACCGGCAAAGGTGCGCATGTTTATTGATTATCTGGTCGAATGGTTCAAGAATTATGAACAAAAGGGGAAAACAAAAATCAATGCTTCCAACTCGTAGAACACGTTCGCCCTTTCAATAAAACCCGCCCCTTCAGTAAACAAAATGCCAAGATGTAACCGGAGGTTTCAAGAAAAAACCGGACGGCTCGAAACAAGACAAACAGCCCGATCAAGCATCCGGTTAAAAAAACAGTCCCGATTTTTCAACCCCACAAAACCTTTGAACAAATAATAGACACTCGCAGCCTGTTAGCGAAAAATTGTGTTCCAGTTATTTATTTGTTCCGGTTGTTTCGAGGCCCTTCAAAAGGGGCGAGTAAGAGGGGGAGCCGAGTAAGGAGGGGGCCAGTAAAAATCTGCTTCATGAGCAGAATGCAACATTTTTGACGACAATATTTTAGCCGCGCCTTTGCTTTAAAGTTTTCTGCCCACGGCAACTGACAATGAGAAGGACAAGAAAACTAGCGTAAAAAGCTTACAATTGCCTGTTCGATATGTTGTTCGAGATCCTTCGGCAGTCCGAGTTTATTCATAAGATTATCAAGATATTTGCGGTTATCAGGCTTTTCCGGATCAAGTGTCATACGGGAAGCGACATAAAGTTCGGTCTTTTGTTCGTCACTATTCACATTGCTGACAAGGTTGTCGAGATCAACAGGCTTGTTCAACTCATCCATCAGAAAAGCGGCTGTTTTTTGGTCAATTCCCGAACTCGCAATTTTGTTTTTTATCAACTCCCGTTCCTTGTCATCGACATGACCATCGGCTTTGGCAGCCGTTATCATTGCCCGAACCAATGTCAGGGCAAAATCGCCATTATGATCGGCACCGGTTTGACCGACTTCTGTCATATCAACTTTGGAATTGGCATTATCATCATGTTTTTCAAAGTTTTTCAAAGCGTTGAAAGCAACACTGGCAATGGCCGCCAAACCGCCACCTTTTATCAAGCCTTCAAGAATATTGCCTTTTTCGTTGCCGGCAAAAAGTCCGCCTATGAGATCAACGACCGAAAAGGGAGAAGATGGCGTCGAGGAAGTCGACTGGTTTGTAACAGCTTTTGAAGCGGAATTATCGGGGGTCAGCAAATCTTTAAAAATCTGTTTGGTATCAATCATCGTCGTCTCCGTTTTGTGAAACTCCCGCTTCTTTGATGAAAAGAGATAGCGCCCGTTAGCACTATTACAAGCTTTCCCAAAAGCAAAAATGATGCGAAAATACCAAAGAATATCCCCCTTGAACGGCGCGATAAAACGGCAATATTTTTCCGTTATGCCATGACCGGCTTTCTGAACATCATTTCAAAAAATCGGCTAAGCCCCGCCATTTCATTTGTCAAAACGACCTCGTTGCCTGTCTTGTTAAACGCGCTGGTTTTCGAGCCCCGGCTCGAACTATTGAACTTTTCCCGCCTCGTCTTTTTCGCGATAGTTTTTTAAAGCAGCCTCTTAAACTTTAAAAAACCGGATATTGTTTTTTGAATTTTTAATGATGGATCGTTTCAATCTTCTCTTTTCATTGTGGTTACGATACCTTTTTGAGAACATTCCCGCTTTTTGACAAAGCCGATAGGAAACTTGCCTGAACACTCTTTTCTAAAGCCTGCCTTACGCTTATAAGAATTAAAAAAGCTTTTTGGAGAACAACAATGTCTCAGAAGACCGAACGTCTTTTACCTATTTTGCTTGGACAAAGTGTCATTCCGGTTCTTGTCATTGAACGATTGGGAGATGCAGTGCCGGTAGCACGTGCCCTCGTCGAAGGGGGACTGAAAGCTATCGAGATCACACTGCGCACCCCTGCAGCCCTTGATGCCATTCATGCGGTTTCTGAAGATGTGCCTGATGCCATTGTCGGCGCCGGCACAATTTTAAACGGCGATCAATATGCATCGGCTGAAAGTTCGGGAGCAAAATTTATTGTGAGCCCGGGCCTGACGGGCGAACTCATCGACGCTGCCGAGGATAGCGATATTCCGCTTCTTCCCGGAGCAGTCACACCAAGCGAATTGATGGGAGCACTTGAAGAAGGCTATCAATGTTTAAAATTTTTCCCTGCAACGGCAGCGGGCGGCATTGATTTTGTCAAATCGCTGGCTTCACCTTTTGCCGAGGTAAAATTTTGCCCGACGGGCGGTATTTCGCAAAATAATGCTGCCGATTGGCTGAAATTGCCCAATGTCGTTTGTATTGGCGGCTCGTGGGTGGCACCGAAAAAATTAATTGATGCTGGCGATTTTAAAGCCATTACCGAACTTGCGAGAAACGCAACAAAATTGACGGCCTGAAGAGCCGGTGGGAAGAAACAGCCAAGCTCATTGAAATATAAGAGCTTGGCAAAAATAACCGGACTTGCGGACAAACAGGCAGCATTCGAGCCTTGGAGCCTTGGAGCCTTGGAGCCTTGGAGCCTTGGAGCCTTGGAGCCTTGGAGCCTTGGAGCCTTGGAGCCTTGGAGCCTGTCCAAAAGCAGTCTTTCCCTTCTGTCAATCAACAAAAGCGCGTTCAACCACATAAGTAGCGGGTGCATTATTCGCACCTTCTACAAGGCCGAACTCCCTACACATCGCAGCACAGTCTTTCAGCATTGCCATGGAACCGCAAATCATTGCGCGATCGGTTTCCGGATCAAGCTTTTTCAAACCGGTACGCTTGAAAAATTCGCCACTGCGCATTGTGTCGGTAATTCGCCCCATATGGTCGGAATGCTCACGCGTTGTCATCGGATAAAATTTCAACTGGTTAGAAAATTCGCCAATAAGAGGGTCATTTCTTAGGTCCGCAACAAGTTCGCGCGCATAGTCGAGTTCGGCAACCAGCCGCGTTGTCTGGATAAGAATAACTTCTTCGAATTTTTCATAAGTTTCCGGATCACGAATGAGGCTTGCAAAAGGTGCAACACCTGTGCCTGTCGAAAAAAGATAAAGCCGTTTACCCGGTAAAAGCGCGTCCAATACCAGAGTGCCGGTGGCTTTTTTGCGCATCAGCACGGTATCGCCCACTTTGATTTTTTGCAAATGCTCGGTCAAAGGGCCATTAGGAACCTTGATCGAGAAAAACTCCAATTGTTCGCTCCAGAATGGGCTTGCAATGGAATAGGCACGAAAAACCGGCTTTTCGGCATTGGGTAAGCCGATCATCACAAACTCGCCCGAACGGAAACGGAAACTGTCGGGACGGTTCAATCGGAAACGGAAAAGCCTATCAGTATAATGTTTGACATCCTGTACAGTTAAAGCAAAAACATTTGCCGGTATCGGAAATGAAGACGGCGTGGCAGTCACATTCGAGGCTGCATTGTCGACAGGCGTAGTCATCGGAATTCTTCCTTAATAAACTTTAGCAGATAAACTTGACAAATTTAGGCATGATATAATGCTAAATGGATTATCTGCCAACATCATAAAGCGAAGTTTCTTTATAATAACAAAATTGTTTTCGTCAAATGACAGTTGTAGATAGTCTGTTGTTTATGCAAAATAATTGCTTCAAAGCCGATAGACAAAACGGCTATTGTAACCACATATAGAAAAGCGGAAATGGCCGTTTTGGAATAAACCACATTATGACAGAACAACTCAAATTCGGAACAAGTGGCTTGCGCGGTCTGGTAAGCGATTTAACCGATGATATTATCATGCGTTACACGTGTGCATTCTTGCGACATTTGGAAAAAATCGGCAAGACGAGCAAGGATGCTAGCGTGATTGTCGGCTATGATCTGCGCTCGTCGAGTCCGCATATCAAAAACGTTGTCGTTAAAACAATCGAAGATCAGGGTTTTTCTGTTATCAATGCCGGTGAGGTGCCAACACCTGCCCTTGCGCTTTATTCACTCAATTCTCGCTATCCGGCAATTATGGTTACAGGAAGCCACATTCCCGATGACCGCAACGGGTTGAAATTCTATCGTCCTGATGGAGAAATAACCAAGCAGGACGAGCAGGGCATTGTCAATGAACTTGATAAATCCGGTAAAGGCGGGCATTCGGAAAAAGACACGCCCTATCACCTTGACGAAAACTATCAATCCCCTCCCGTTGTTCCGGATGTTCTTGAACTTTACCGGAAACGCTGTCTTTCCATTTTGCCGAAATCCGCACTTCAGGATATGAAAATCGGCGTCTATCAACACAGTTCCATTGTGCGCGATTTTCTCGTTGAAGTTTTATCAGCTCTTGGCGCAAAAACTGTTGCAATCGGGCGGGCCGACCATTTTGTTCCGGTCGATACCGAAGCATTACGCGATTTTGACAGCAAGCTTGCTCTTGATGCCGTTCGTCAATATGGGCTTGATGCGTTGGTGTCGACCGATGGCGACGCAGACCGGCCATTAATTGCCGGTTCCGACGGAATATTTTTAAAAGGCGATGTGATTGGAATGCTCTCCGCAAAATATCTTTTTGCCGATGCGGTGGTCACCCCTGTCACCTCTACGTCGGCGGTCGAGACAAGCCATTTTTTCGAGCATGTCTATCGCACCTCTGTCGGCTCACCTTATGTTATTGCCGGTATGAAACAGGCATTAAGCGACGGTTATCATACAATTGTCGGTTTTGAAGCCAACGGTGGCGTTCTTTTAGGAAGCAATATTTCAAGCGAAACCTGCGAATTGAAGAAATTGGCAACACGCGATGCAATGCTTCCTATTCTGGCTTTATTAGGATTTGCACAATTGCGCGGCTCTTCCGTTCAGGCGCTTCAGGGTTGTCTTCCACGGCGCTTCACAGCCAGCAACCGGCTTTCCAATATTGACACAGAAAAAGCAAAACAAGTTTTGCATGATCTTGAAGATGCTGCAACATGCGTACATTTTTTCCATCCGCTCGGTAACATCAAACATTGGGATGTGATTGACGGTTTGCGTGTCATCATGGACAATGGCGATATTGTGCATTTCCGCCTTTCCGGTAATGCTCCGGAATTGCGGTGTTACAGCGAAGCGGCCTCGCAAGAACAGGCCGACAAGCTTCTCGAATGGGGGCTTGAAAACATTGCTAGAACCTTGGAGAAAGCATCATGATAAAGGTTATTGCGCATTTTTATATCAAGCCCGAATTGGTTGAAAAGACCGACGCTCTTTTCAAAGAACTCGTAGAAAAATCCCGTAAGGACAAAGGCTGCATTTCCTACGAACTGTTTGAAGTTGAAGGCGATACGGGACACATGGTTTTCATTGAAACATGGAAAGACAAAGGCGCCCTTGATTCGCATAGCAAAACCGAACATTTTGTTCGCATTATCGATGAATTGACAAAGATGAGCTACAAGGAAGCGGTCGTTACTGCCATGACACAGAAGCTTTGACCTCCCTTAATTTCCATTTTTTTACAATTTCTATTTCTTTACAGTTAAAGCGGTATCCGGTTTCATCCGATGCTGCTTTTTTAATATTATCCGCGCCTTTATGTGCTTCAAAAGCACTGTTTTCCTTTCAAGTTCCAGAACGGAAACGACGCGTTGTTTTTAAACAATTCGCTTATCTTTATCATCAACACGCGCGTCAAAACGATATTTTTTGTTAGTTTCTTATTTTGCTGTTTATGAGGTTGTTCTGCTTTAGGCGCTTACGCGATATTTAGCCAATGCTCGATAACCGGATGTGGCCAATGCACGGTCAATTGAAAATTGTTTCAACCTTTCATCACGTGGCTCCACCCTGCATTCGGGCGGAAACTATTCTCTCTTCAAATCGGCTTTTAACATGACGGTTTAACGAAAGAAGAATTCTATTCATCATCCGGTTGCTGTTCGGGCAAAAGCAGATTGAGGATAATTGCCGTAATCCCGCCGGCAGCAAGGCCGGATTTCATAATATCGGCGATAAATGCCGGAAGATGGCTCACAAAAGCCGGTACTTGCGGCACACCGACACCAACGCTCAAGGCAATTGCAATGATGAGAAGCGCACGCCGATCAAGCTTGATTGACGAAAGGATATTGATTCCGGAGGCAGCAACGGAGCCGAACATGATCATGGCAGCTCCTCCAAGAACCGGTTCCGGCATTGCTTGTATGAGGGCGGCAATTTTCGGAAAAAGACCAAGGACAACGAGAATCGCTGCAATCCACAAGCCGACATAGCGGCTTGCAACGCCGGTCAACTGGATAATACCGTTATTTTGCGCAAAGACCGAACTTGGAAATGTATTGAAGAAACCGGCAAGAAGAGAATTGGCGCCATTAACAAGCACACCACCCTTTATTCTTTTCATCCATAATGGCCCGGAAACCGGCTCGCTTGAAATTTTGCTTGTTGCTGTAATGTCGCCAACAGCTTCAAGAGAGGTGACAAGATAAATCATGATGAGCGGAATAAAGAGCGACCATGAAAAAGATAGTCCGAAATGGAGCGGCCTTGGCAAGGCGAAAAGTGCGGAATGTTCAAAACCGGAAAAATCAAGCCTTCCCATAAAGCCTGCCATGGCATAGCCGACACCAAGGGCAAGAATAATGGCACTGGAGCGTACCCATGTAATCGTCACACGGTTTAAAAGAATAATGAGTGCAAAGACCGTGCATGACAAAGCGAGATTTTGTAAGCTTGCAAAACTTCCCTTTTCGCCTAGTGACGCATAACCACCCCCCATACTGACAAGCCCCTCTTTAATCAGGGTAAGGCCGATCAATAGAACCACAATACCGGTGACAAGAGGGGTAATCATACGGCTGATAAAGGGGAGAATGCGCGAAACCGACATTTCGATAAACGAACCCGCAATCACCACACCGAAGACCGCCGACATGACTTCGTTTGCCGGAATACCACTTGCAACCATGGCAGCGGAGCCTGCTGAAAGCGGCCCGACAAAATTGAAACTGGTTCCTTGCACGATCAGCAAACCGGCACCGAAGGGACCAATTTTTTTGCATTGCACAAAAGTTGCAATGCCCGAAATAATAAGCGACATGGATAAAACCATGGCCGTATCTTCCGGCGACACACCGGCAGCACTGCAAATGATAAAGCCCGGCGTAATGATTGGCACAATAATTGCCAATAAATGCTGGAGAGCAGCCAAAAACGCGACAGGCGCGTGAGGATGGTCATTCATTTCAAAAACGAGATCACCCGATTTTTTATGCGTTTTCCGGTTCTCCATCGGCTTTCTCCGTCAGCATAAATGATGCGTGAACATTGAAGGACATTTTCAAGTTAGCGTTTTAGTTGAGGATTGATGAAGAAAGGTCAAGCCTAATTGGCGGGGAATAGCATTTATCCACCAGCAAGCAAGCTTTTTGACCGATAAGAGTATTCATTGATCCCTTGATGATACAATTTTAAAACAGGAAGATTGTCTGGTGTAGTTCTCGCAAGAAAACATCTTGTTGGCTTTAAAACAACAATTATATGCAATAACGGCATTAAATGAAAAACCGGAATGCTATTTGGTCAAAATCCGGATTGGACGAGAAAAATGAATATTGGTGAAGCAGCAAAACAATCGGGTCTTAGCGCAAAAATGATCCGCCATTATGAAGAAACAGGGCTTATTTCACCAGTTCATCGTAGCAGAAATGGTTATCGCGTTTATACCGATGACGATATTCAAACCTTGCGTTTCATCCGCCGCTCGAGACTGCTCGGCTTTTCTTCCGAAGATATCCGCGTTCTCCTCGGATTATGGAAAGATCGTAGCCGCGCTTCAAGCGAGGTTAAAAAACTCGCACTTTCCCATATCAAAGCTTTGCAGGAAAAAATGGACTCTCTTCAGGTGATGATTAATACACTCGACCACCTTGTCCATCATTGCCACGGTGATGACAGACCCGATTGCCCCATTCTGGAAGATCTTGCTGGATCAAGTCATCACTGCCATTGATTGAACGCATGTTAGCTTTTTTGAGTGGGACGCAATTTGCCCCGACTTTTATCAAAGTTTTCGCGTTTTTAGCGTCGTGCAACAAGCGTTTGGCAGAGCATCCCCAAAAAGCCGCGAAAAATCAAAATATAAAAAGTTGTAAAACCGGAATGTCGGTTTGCTTGCTGCACTGCTCATTGCCGCGCATCTAAAAAAACGTATTACTTTTTACGATCAAAAATGTGGGATATCCAAACAGCTATGGATGAAAGTCCGTCAACGCCAATTGAAAACCGGAAACGGTTTTTGGTCTTTGGTTTTAAATAATTTGCACATCTTCAGACTTACGCAAAGTTAAAAGATATTCAAGGCTCTTTCGTCAAAAATTAGCGATTTGAAAGAAAAGACTTTTTATTGTGCGTGAAGAATATTACACATGACACACTAAAAATTGAACGAGATCTGACATGCGTAAAATACTCGAGATCAACGATCTTAAAAAACTTGCCAAACGACGCGTTCCAAAAATGTTTTTTGATTATGCCGATTCCGGAGCATGGACAGAAAGCACTTATCGCGCCAATGAAGAAGACTTTAAAAAAATAAAACTGCGCCAGCGCGTTCTGGTCGACATGACCAATCGCTCGCTTGAAAGCGAAATGATCGGCCAGAAGGTTGCCATGCCTGTTGCTTTGTCGCCAACCGGTTTGGCGGGAATGCAACATGCCAATGGTGAAATGCTGGCCGCTCAGGCTGCTGAAGAATTCGGCGTGCCGTTTACATTGTCGACAATGAGCATTTGCTCGATTGAAGATGTCGCCTCGGTAACCAAGAAACCGTTCTGGTTCCAGCTTTATGTGATGAAAGACCGCGACTTTATTGCCGATCTTATCAATCGTGCCAAGGCTGCCAAATGCGGTGCTTTGGTATTGACACTTGATCTGCAAATTATGGGGCAACGGCACAAGGATTTGCGCAACAATCTGTCTGCCCCGCCAAAATTTACATTAAGAAATCTCTGGCAGATGATGACATGCCCGAAATGGTGCATGGATATGCTGCAGACTGATAAACGGACTTTGCGTAATATTGCCGGTCATGCCAAAAACGTTACCGATCTTTCATCCTTGAGTTTATGGACAGCCTCGCAATTTGACCCGAAGCTTAACTGGAACGATGTCGAATGGATCAAGAAGATCTGGGGTGGTAAACTTATCCTGAAAGGCATTCTTGATGTCGAAGACGCCAAAATGGCTGTCAAAACCGGTGCCGATGCCATTCTGGTTTCAAACCATGGTGGCCGCCAGCTTGACGGCGCACCTTCAACCATTTCGGTTTTGCCTGAAATCGTCGATGCTGTCGGAGATAAAATAGAAATCCATCTTGATGGTGGTATCCGCTCCGGTCAGGATGTGTTGAAGGCCTTGGCGCTTGGTGCCAAAGGCACCTTTATTGGCCGTCCATTTCTTTACGGGCTTGGCGCCATGGGCAAACCGGGTGTCACAAAAGCCTTGGAAATTATCCGTAACGAGCTTGATGTTTCCATGGCACTTTGCGGCAAGAAGAAAATTGCCGATCTCACCCATGATGTCCTTTATGATTTCAGGCCTTCAAAGCCAAAACGCTGAACGAAGAGCTTAATTCGATATTGGATAAGCCGAGCAAAATGCCCGGCTTTTTTCAATGCTTTTACTTTTTTAACGGTGATTTTTTTAAAAGCGATTTTTCTTGGAACTCTAAAAACGATGAAAAGCCAACAATGAAAATTATTTAAAATCCGGCACTGAAACGGCCGGCTTCCACGCAATACATAATCGAAACGAACCTTCAAACAGCAGCAAAGCTGCCTGTTATCCCACTTTTTTCAGTGAAAAAAATCCACATTGAATTCTGGTATAAAGGCTTACTCTTTATTTTACCTGATTTTGCAATTAATCCGATTTTATCATTGATGAGCGTTAAAGAATGCCGATTTCTTGATCGTGGTGATGGCACACGGATTTGCCAAAATGTTCGAGATGTCACGGCATCTTTCAGCACCTCTTTTATGACCCCCTGTTTTAACAGTGGAAGCGGAATGAAATGCCAGCTTAAAATAGCTCATCTTCTGCTTTTCATGAACCGGTTTTCAGTCCAAAAATTGATAAAGCTGATTTTGATGAGCCAAAACGTATAGCAACAATAAAGCCCGAATGAAGCGAACAAATGCTGCTTTCAGAAACGCCCGAACGGCTCACATAATGAGAAGCTCTGGCTGAAACTCGGGCGAGAAGAATAATTCACATAATTTTATTCAACGCTGCATCAAAATAGAGCGAATGGAAAAGGCCGAATGAATGCGCGCAACACCGGGAAGACGTGACAATATCTCCTTGTGAATGGTTTCATAAGCGGCGGCATTTTCTGCTTCCGCACGCAACCAATAATCTGCATCCCCCGTCATCAAATAGCATTCTTTGATTTCCGGATGACGGCGCACGGCCGCCTCAAAACGGTTCAAATATTCTTCCGTTTGTTTTTCAAGTGTAATCTGGATAATGGCAATGAGGCGGTCTTCTCCTTCGACACTTCCCAATATGGCGGTAAACCCGCGAATAACGCCGCTTTCTTCCAATAATTTTACACGCCTCAAACATGCCGAGGGTGAAAGCCCCACTTCGGCAGCGAGATTTGCATTACTCATGCGCCCGTCGCGACGCAACAGGCGGATGATATTACGATCTATTGCATCAAGGTTTTGCATAATATTTCAATTTGTCGGATTTACGCTCAATATTCAACGATAAATATCTATAATGTTTCAAAAATAGATACAACATTCGAATGCCCTTCACATATGATAGGCACAATAAAATGGCAGAAAGCCACGGGAACAATGATAAGGGAACAATGATAAGGGAACAATGCGGGCATCCGGATTTGTAACCGGATTTATCTGGGAAATAATGAAATGGGTGAAATTCAAAACGACAATAAAATTCCGACATTAGCCTATGGGGCAATTCTCACAATCAATCTTGATGCCATTGTCGAAAATTATAACACCATAAAAAAAATGGTTGCTCCGGCACAAAGTTCTGCCATTGTCAAAGCCGACTCCTATGGCCTTGGTGCAAAAAAAATAGCGCCTGTGCTTTATGAAGCAGGATGCCGGTTTTTCTTTGTAGCAGAACTTATCGAGGCATTCCGACTCAAAGACGAGTTGCCGGCCGATGCTTCCATTGCTGTTTTGAATGGCATTTTACCGGGTGCAGAAAAAATAACGTCGGAGGCCGGTATAATTCCGGTTCTCAATTCCTGGGAGGCTATTCTTGACTGGCAAAAATTATGCGCGAGTGAAGCAAAGCGTTTTCCCGCAATCATCCAAATAGACACCGGCATGTGCCGGTTGGGGCTTGATCATAGCGAGCTTTACCGCCTTGTCGCCGATCCGTCGATTTTTAACGACGCGGATATAAAACTGGTCATCAGCCATTTGGCTAAAAGTGACGAGGAAAATAGCCCTGCCAATCCTGCCCAGCTTGAAGCGATGAAAACGGCACTTGCCAAACTTCCGGCTTCCAAAGTTGCATTTGCCGCTTCTGGCGGAATTTTCTTGAAGAGCGACTATCATTTCGACATGGTGCGCCCGGGCATTGCCCTTTACGGTGTAGACCCGCTTGGCAAAAGCCCGACAGTCATCAAACCGGTTGTAAGCCTTGACGCCCATGTTATCCAGACACGCCACGTTCCCGCTGGTTCGGCAATCGGCTATGGCGGAACATTTATAACCGAACGGCCAAGCACAATCACAACAATATCGATGGGCTATGCGGATGGTTGGTTAAGGGCACTCGGCAATAAAGGTTCGGTTTTTTTCAAAGGGCAGCGCGTGCCGATTGTCGGCCGTGTTTCGATGGATTCCATCACACTTGATACAACGCATCTTGGTGAAAACGCACCAAAAGCCGGTGATCTTGTCGAACTCATCGGCAAGCACCAATCGCTTGACGATGTTGCTCGCGATGCCGGCACAATTCCTTATGAAATTCTAACATCTCTCAGTCATCGTTACGAACGCATCTATGTGAAAAATTGCGAGGGAAACAAAAAATGAAAGTGCTTGTTCTGGGAAGTGGTGTCGTTGGTGTAACTTCAGCTTGGTATCTCAATAAATTAGGCCACGAAGTTACGGTCATTGATCGTGAAGAAGGGCCTGCATTGGAAACAAGCTTTGCCAATGCCGGTCAGGTTTCGTTCGGATATACAACCCCATGGGCACAACCGGGGCTGACCCTCAAAGCATTGAAAATGATGCGGCAGGCCAATCCGCCGCTTATTATTCATCCCACTTTCAGCCTCAACCAGATGAAGTGGCTCTTTGCAATGTTTATCAATTGTAATGAAAACCGTTACAAGAAAAACAAAGCCCTGATGGTGCGCGTATCCGACTATGCCGCAAAATGTCTTCAGGAATTGCGCGAAGAAACATCCATCCATTATGACGAACGCATGCAAGGCACAATCCAGCTTTTCCGCGATCCTCATCAGCTTGAAGCGGCCAATAAGGATGTCGAAGTGCTCAAAGCCGATGGCATTGCCTATAAGATGCTTGATAGTGCCGGTTGCGTTGCCGCAGAACCCGGATTGGCGCCGTTAAAAGATAAAATCGTTGGTGGATTGCAAACCCCTGAAGATGAAACCGGCGATTGCCAGATGTTTACAACCAAACTTGCAAAGCTCGCGGCCGATAAAGGGGTTGAATTTTCCTATAATACAATAATCAATAAACTTGATGTTGAAGGCGGTAAAATTACCGGCGTTGAAACGTCACGCGGCTTGATGCATGCCGATGCCTATCTCGTCTCAATGGGGTCTTTTACGCCATTTCTTATTCGCGATCTCGGACTTCATGCGCCAATCTATCCGGTGAAAGGCTATTCCATCACCGTGCCGATTACCGACGAGGCGAAAGCACCGGTTTCAACTGTTATTGACGATATTTACAAGGTTGCTGTTACAAGACTGGGAAAACGTATCCGCGTCGGCGGCATGGCAGAAGTTTCAGGCTATGAAATTAAGCTCAGCGAACCACGCCTGAAAACATTGCAAGAAGCTTTGGAAATGATGTTTTCCGGCTCCTATGATAAAGCCTTCAAGCCTCAGCTCTGGTCAGGTTTACGGCCGGTGACACCTGATAGTGTTCCAATTATCGGTAAAACAAAATATGAAAACCTGTTTATCAATTCCGGACATGGTACTTTGGGTTGGACAATGTCAACCGGAAGCGGCCATTTGATTGCCGATATTATCAGCGGCAATAAGCCCGAAATTGACCCGACAGGACTGGACATCAGCCGGTATCAATAATTTTTCGATCAATTGAGCATTAGATGCGCTGCAACAGCTCTCCTTACCTCGAATAAGGAACCTGTTGCGGCCTTTCATGTGCGCTCTATCCGGTTTGCCTCTTCTAGTCCATGAATTGCATTTTGCGGATTATTCGTTACGTCTTTAGAGGGCTCATTGTTCGTTCGGTTTTCTGTTCCGGCCGGTTATGCGCTTTTCTGTTCCAGACCGTCCGGTTGATTCTTTGCTCCGCTTGCTTACTCTTTTTCAGCGCTTGGCCTATCCGTTATCTTTTAAAAGTTTACTCTTTGTCGCTTCCGAAACTTCCAGAAATTTCATGAGAAATAAACAGAGATAGACGAGGTGAAAAGGCCACTGCTTTCATCTTTCCGTTTTGGCCATGTCACCAATAGTTCTACATCATTGCGGCAGCGCCAAAGAAGGCGCCCCTAAAACCAAAAAGAATAAAAATCCGAACAAAAAACCGAAAAAAGTCCGAATAAAAATCCGAATAGAAAAGCGAATAAAAAACCGGCCGAAGCCGGTTTTTTTTAACGATAGTTGGAAAGTGGAGGACAGGAACAAATGAGGTGCCTGTCACCGGCCACATTATCAATGCGTGAAACCGGCGGCCAATATTTATCTGCCGGATCCTGAGCAGGATCAGGAAGTGCCGCAATTTTACGCGAATAGGCATGTGACCAATTGTCATCAATGGTATCGGCCAGAACATGCGGCGCATTGACGAGCGGATTATCATCCTTCGGCCAGACACCCTCACCTACTTTTTTGGCTTCTTCGGAAATGGCAAGAAGGGCGTTGCACAACCTGTCAATTTCCGATTTCGGTTCGGATTCTGTCGGTTCGATCATCAATGTTCCGGGAACCGGAAACGACATGGTCGGAGCATGAAAACCATAATCGATCAGACGTTTGGCTACATCGTCGACGGTGATGCCGTAATTATCCTTGAGAACACGCGTATCGACAATACATTCATGCGCAACACGCCCTCTTTTTCCTTTATAAAGGATCGGATAGGCCGCAGAAAGCTGTTCTGCAATGTAGTTTGCATTCAAAATTGCATTTTCGGTCGCAAGTTTCAGCCCCTCGGCGCCCATCATACGGATATACATCCATGTGATGGTGAGGATTGAAGCGCTGCCGAAAGGTGCTGCCGAAACAGCATGGCTTGTTGAAAAAAGCGCGTGACCGGGAACGAATGGTTGAAGATGCTTTGAAACACCGATCGGCCCGACACCCGGACCACCGCCGCCATGAGGAATAGCAAAAGTTTTATGCAAATTCATGTGGCAGACATCCGCGCCGACATCAGCCGGACGGGCGAGAGCAACCAGCGCATTGAGATTTGCGCCATCAAAATAGACTTGCCCGCCATTTTCATGAATAATCTTGCAAATCTCTTTGATACTTTCTTCGTATACCCCATGGGTTGACGGATAGGTAATCATCAAAGCAGCAAGATTGTCTTTGTGTTCGACTGCTTTTTTGCGCAAGTCTTCAACATCAACGTCTCCGTCGCCAAGACAATCGACCACAACCACTTCCATACCGGCCATATGCGCCGAAGCCGGATTTGTGCCATGGGCAGAAGCCGGAATGAGACAGATATTGCGATTATGTTCGCCATTTTTGTCGTGATAGCGGCGAATAGCAAGAAGACCGGTATATTCACCTTGTGCGCCGGAATTGGGCTGGAATGAAATGGCGCTGAAGCCGGTAATTTCACACAACCATTTTTCAAGTTCGGAAATAAGCTGCTGATAGCCGCGACTATCGGTCTTCGGTGCAAAGGGATGAAGATTTGCAACCTTCGGCCAGCTCAAAGGCATCATCTCGGCGGCAGCGTTCAATTTCATGGTGCAGGAGCCGAGCGGAATCATGGCGCGGTCAAGTGCCAGATCTTTATCGGAAAGGCGGCGCAAAAAGCGCATCATTTCGGTTTCCGATTGCACTGCATGGAAAAACGGCTGGCTTAAAAAGGAACCATCGCGTTTTTTGCCGAAAAGTTTTGACGGAGCTTTATCAATGAGTGTTGCACCGAAAAGCTTGGCAAGTGCTTTTGCGTCTTCTTCATCCGAAAGTTCATCAAAATTGATGGAAACGGTATCCTTGTCGATAACGCGTATGAGGCGGCCATCACTTTCCGCTTTTTGCTGCAGTTCATGAGCTTTGCCGGAAACATTCACGGTTACACAATCGAAATAATGGTCGCCGGCAAGAGTAAAGCCCGCATCTTTGACACTGTCACCGAACCGGCTTGCAAGATCATGAACGCGATTGGCAATCGCCTGCAAACCTTCCGGACCATGCCAAACAGCAAAAGCTGTTGCCATATTGGCAAGGAGTGCCTGAGCGGTACAAATATTCGACGTTGCTTTGTCGCGGCGGATATGCTGTTCACGCGTTTGCAAAGCAAGACGATAGGCAACCCGCCCTTTGGTATCAATCGACTGTCCAACAATGCGTCCGGGAATCATGCGTGTCAGGGCTTCGCTGACTGCCAGATAACCGGCATGCGGACCGCCAAATCCCATTGGCACGCCGAAACGCTGCATAGAGCCCACAACCATATCGGCTCCCCATAGGGCAGGCGCTTCCATGATTGTCAAAGCCAGGGGATCAGCCACAACGATAACCAATGCACCTTTGGCTTTGGCCTTTTTGATGATATCGCTGTAATCGATAAAACGCCCCTTTGTGTCGGGCCATGGCAAAACGATTGCCGCTGTCTTATCGGTAATCTCGCTCTCTAACCCGATCTCGTAACCTTGTGTTTCAGCCCTTGTTTGAGCTACCGCCAAAGTTTGCGGGTGAAGTTCGCCAAACACCGAAATCGCGGTTTTTTTATTGCGTGAAAAGCGCACCGCAACGGCGTTCGCTTCGGCAAGCGATGTTGCCTCATCAAGAAGCGAGGCTGCCGCAATCGGCAAGCCCGTCAATTCACAGACAAGAGTCTGGAAATTAAACAACATTTCAAGCCGCCCCTGACTGATTTCTGCCTGATAGGGAGTATAGGCGGTGTACCAGGCCGGATTTTCAAAAAGATTGCGTAAAATAACCGAGGGAACAAAAGTGCCATAATAGCCCTGTCCGATAAAGCTTTTATGGAGACGGTTCTGTTCCATCATAGCGTGAAGCTCGTGAAGAGCAGCGCCCTCACTCACAGCTTTTGGCAATTGAAGCGGGTGGTGAAGACGGATTGCGCTAGGCACTGCCTGCTCGACCAGTTCTTCAAGAGAACCGAGTCCCAATTTATGCAGCATTGCCTTTGCCTCTTCGGGCCTCGGCCCGATATGGCGTGATGAAAATGGAAGTTCCTGCATTTTATTATCCAATCATTGCGACATAACCTGCCGCATCCATCAAGCTGTCGAGCTGGCTTGCGTCAGAAATTTTCATCTTCCACAACCAGCCTTCTTTTTCTGCCTTCTGGTTAACGAGTGCCGGGCCGTCGCTCAAAGCTTCATTGACTTCGCTAATTGTGCCATCAACCGGTGAAAAAACGTCTGATGCAGCCTTGACCGATTCGACAACAGCGACAGAATCGCCCTTTTTGACCGTGCTGCCGACTTCCGGCAATTCGACGAAAACAAGGTCGCCAAGCTGCTCCTGAGCATGGTTTGTGATGCCGACCGTTGCAAGATCACCATCAAGACTGATCCATTCATGATCTTCGGTGAAATACAGTTTAACCATGTGTTTTATCCTTTAAAATAACGATGTTCGACAAAGGGAAGTGTGTGGACAACAAGCGGTATTTTCTTACCGCGAACTTCAGTTTCAAGCTCGGTTCCGGCTTTTGCTAGGTCGATTGCAACATAACCCATTGCAACCGGACCATTGAATGACGGGCCGAAACCGCCTGATGTAACATGACCGACGAGTTTGCCCGTCTTGTCAAAAATTTCTGCACCGGCGCGCACCGGTTGGCGTGTTTCAGGCATCAAACCAACGCGGCGACGTGTTGCACCATTTTTCAATGCTTCGAGAAAAGCCTTGGCACCGAAAAAATCGCCCTTCTCACGTACCGGTTTGGTAACCGCCCAGGTAATTGCCGCTTCAACCGGATTGGTTTTTGCGGTGATGTCGTTGCCATGAAGGCACAAGCCCGCTTCAAGTCGCAGACTGTCGCGTGCGGCAAGGCCGATCCATGTTACGCGCGGGTCGCTCAACAATTTTTCGGCTAGTGCTTCAGCTTCACCGACGGGCAGACCGATTTCAAATCCATCCTCGCCGGTATAGCCCGAACGTGTCATAAACCAGTTTTTCTTCGGCTCGAAACCATGCATGAAATGAAGTTCATTTCCCGGTAAGCCTGCTTTTTTGATAACATCGGCAGCCTCCGGCCCCTGAAGTGCCAGAAACACGCGTTCAAGCGGTTCGATTGTGCAGTCAAACCCGTGCGCGCGTTTTTGAAGTTCGGCAATATCGGCGTGCGCATTGCCGGCATTGGCAACAACCATGAAACGTTTCTCGCCAAGACGGGTGACAATGAGATCGTCAAGGATGCCCGCCTCTTCATTCAAAAGGTAGTTATAACGTGACTGGCCGATTTGCAGTGCTTCGGCGTCAAGTGGCAGGGCTTTTGACAAAAAGTCGGCTGCACCATTTCCTTCAACCAGTATCAGTTTCATATGAGAAATATCGAACAGACCCGCATGGGCACGTGTATGCAAATGCTCTTTCATAACGCCGAGCGGGTAAGTGAGCGGCATGTTCCATCCGGCAAAATTGCCGAATTTGGCTCCGGCTTTTTCATGCATATGAAAAAGCGGCAAAGTTTTAAGGTCTTCTTGAGAGTTGCCCATAAATTGCTCCGAGGTTGCGCCAATAGATACACAATGCATCTATTTCACACCCCTCTGTCTTGAGCCTGAGAGACTTGTGGAAAGCTCTCCCCTCCACTTACACCTTCGGCGCGGGACAAACCCGACTTTCCAGAGCTGTCTTGATCTTTTTACGGTTCCTTGTGCCTGAGAGATTACGGGCTGTTTTCCCCTTCGGCGGCCAAAACACGGTTGACTGTATTTTTACACTCTCCCGCAAAAAGATGAGAAAGGGTTAAATTTACCCCTCCCTGACATAAAGCCGGTTCTAGCCGATCTTCAAAGTGAAGTCATCCTCAAAAAATCATCTCCCCCGACTAAGTCGGGATATTTAACCCATATGTTCATAACAATTCCCCATATGTTCATGACAATTTATTGTGATAATAAAGCTAAAATAATTTAGTTTTCTTCAAACTCTTAATGATTGATCTTGCTGCCAAGGTAAAATCCCAAAGCTGTCGCGAAAAGACAAAAGACGACAGAAATAATAATATTGAAAAAAGCCTCACCGACTGCACCTTTTTTCAAAAGTTCGAAGCTCTGCAAGCTGAAAGAAGAAAAGGTCGTAAAGCCACCACAAATCCCCACCATGACAAAGAGCCGGATATTCTCGCTCACCGGCCATTTTGCCTCTGCAAGAGTGATAACGCCAAAAAATGCGATCACAAAAGACCCGACAATATTGATAAGAATTGTTCCCCATGGCAGATTTTTACTGACCGGAACCATGAGGAGCGATAACCAGTAACGTAAAACCGTGCCCAGTGCACCGCCAAAAGCCACCCATAATGTTGCAGTCATCGGATAATCTCCTTAAAGGAAGGGAAAATATTTCAACTCCAGCATCAAATAAAATGCCGAATTGGAAATTAAATGCAGTAAATTAGCATGACGATTTAAAACAGAATGCCCAAAAAAACAAAATAAAGGACTAAAAATGCCAGCGGGAAAACAGGAATTATTGGATTTTCTAAAAACACTTGGCATTCATGTCAAAACAACAACCCATCCGGCTGTTTTTACAGTCAAAGACGGCGAGGATATTAAAAAAAGCATCGCCGGCGCCCATACCAAGAATCTGTTTCTGAAAGACAAGAAGGGACATTATTTTCTGGTAACATTGGGTGCCCATTCGGTTGTCGACCTTAAACATCTTCATGATAAAATCGGTGCATCGGGGCGCCTTTCCTTTGGCAGCCCTGAAAAACTTTCCGAATATCTCGGCCTTTATCCGGGTGCGGTCAGCGTTTTCGGTCTGATAAATGACAAGGAAAATCATGTGACCTTTATTCTTGATAAGGCCCTTTACAATCACCCCGTTATCAATTGCCACCCGATGACCAACGAAGCTACAACGTCGATTGCGCGCGAAGATCTTGTAAAATTTGTCCGCGCCACAAATCATGAACCGCTTATTATTCAGGTTTCAGAGGAAGAGGGTTGAAATTCGCACCCTCAGGCACGATTTTGAGGATAGAACGAACAGACATTTCGTAAGAAACAGGACTTGAGAATGAGTGACAATCCCTTTGCGCCACAAGGCGGGCAAATGAATGCAAATGTAAATCTGGCCAATCAAACAGGCGGAGCAGATAATTCTGTCATCAAGGATACAACAACGGCCGATTTTTCAAAGGATGTCCTTGTCGAATCAAAAAAGCAACCTGTTATCGTCGATTTTTGGGCAACATGGTGCAACCCGTGCAAGCAATTGGGGCCTGTTCTTGAAAAAGTTGTCCGGCAAGCAAAAGGTGCTGTCAAACTCGTCAAACTCGACATTGATAAACATCCGGCTATTCCCGGACAGATGGGAATACGTTCCGTACCTGCCGTCATTGCCTTTGTTGATGGGCACCCTGTTGACGGTTTCATGGGGGCGGTGCCGGAAAGCGAAGTCAAGAAATTTGTTGCAAAACTAACGGGCAACGAAAAAGAAGCAGCAATTGACGAAGCTTTGGAGACAGCCAATGAATTGCGCAAAAGTGGCGATGTGACGGGTGCGGCTACTTTTTATGCGCAGGTTTTAAAACAGGCGCCCGATAACGTCACAGTTATCGCCGCTTTTGCCGATATGCTTGTCGAGCATAACGAAATTGATCAGGCCAAAGGCATTCTCAAAGCTGTACCGGACGCTAAAAAGTCCGACCCGACAATTCGCGCTGTCGAAGCGAAAATCGCCCTTAAAGAGGAAACCGCAAAATTGGGCGACCCGACAGCTTTGAAAAAACGCATTGCTGAAAATCCTAAAGATTATCAGGCTGCTTATGATCTTGCTCTTGTTTATAATGCCGAAAACAAGCGCGACGATGCGGCCGATCTGTTGCTTGGCATCATGAAAGCGGATAGGGCTTGGAATGATGACGGAGCAAGAAAACAATTATTGCAGTTTTTTGAAGCTTGGGGCGCCATGGATCCGGCGACATTGACCGCGCGCAGAAAACTGTCATCTTTGTTGTTTTCTTGATAAGGTGCTTTTTGCGTTCCCATCAAGACTTTATCATTATCGGGACGTTGAAAATGCGTCTCCTTAAAAATTTTACAAACCTTTAAGGCTCTGGACGATAAAAAACAATGAAAGCTGGAAATGCCCATTATATTCAGGTGAAAGACCTGCCCGACGAAATCGGTCTATTTCCGCTTGAAGGGGTTCTTCTTTTGCCAAATGGCTATTTGCCGCTTAATATTTTCGAGCCGCGTTATCTGGAACTCGTTGAAGACGCAATGAAGGGAAACCGGTTGATCGGCATTATCCAGCCCGAACCGGAATCAAAGAATCCCGAAAAGCCGGAGCTTTATAAAACCGGCTGTATCGGGCGCATCACAAGTTATGCCGAAACGGGGGACGGCCGGCTGATGATCGGCCTACAGGGTGTTTGTCGTTTCAAACTTCAAAAAGAAATTGCAAGTGACAAACCTTACCGGATTGCAAAAATTTCGATTGATGAGAGCGATCTTGTAGAACTGGATACAGGTGATAAAATCAATCGCGAAGAGCTTCTTGATACTTTTGAAAAATTTCTTGATGCCCACGAAATGGAAGCCGATTGGGATTCGATCATGCAGGCACCAACAGAATCACTCGTCAATGCGCTTTCTATCATGGCGCCTTTCGGAACCGCCGAAAAGCAGGCACTTCTTGAAGCACCCGATATTGTCGCCCGCGCGGCGACCCTCGTTGCTCTGACAGAACGCTCGCTTATGGAACACAGTGGTGATGAAAAACCGCTCAATTGAATGCCATTAGCGGTTTGAATAATTGGACATGGACTGATGGTAACATATACGACCGACCCGAAAATGCTTGAACTCCTCATATGCCCTGTAACAGGGGGCGAGCTTCACTATGACAAAGAACGGCAGGAACTTGTTTCCAAAAAGGCGAGGCTCGCTTTTCCTATTCGTGACGGCATACCGATTATGCTCGCCTCCGAGGCTCGCCCGTTGGAAGAAAACGAAATATAATTTTTCCAAAACCTTGTTTCGCTTTCGAAAGAGCATGCTATAACGTAAATTGTGGTCACATTATTCCATTCAAGGCGGGTGATCCTTTATATTGTTATCGAGACCGCCTGGAATTTTGTTGTCCAATCGTTTTGATTATTTGAGAGGGCACAATCATTATGGCTTCCAGAAAACTCTTTCTTCTTCCCGGAGACGGAATCGGCGTTGAGTCGATGGCCGAAGTTAAAAAAATCATTGCTTATATGGATAAAGAACTCGGGCTTGATTTCGAATGTGAAGAAGGGCTTGTCGGGGGTGCCGCTTATGATGCTTATGGCACGGCAATTTCCGAAGACGATATGAAACGGGCTTTGGCAGCCGATGCTGTGCTTTTTGGCGCTGTTGGTGGTCCAAAATGGGCAAAAGTACCTTATGAAGTAAGACCCGAAGCCGGGTTGTTGCGGCTGCGCAAGGATCTCGGTCTGTTTGCCAATTTGCGACCGGCCATTTGCTACCCCTCGCTTGCTTCTGCCTCGTCGCTTAAACGCGAACTTGTTGATGGACTTGATATTTTGATAATACGCGAGCTCACGGGCGGCGTCTATTTCGGCGAGCCGAAAGAAATTATCGAACTCGATCATGGGCAAAAACGCGCAATTGATACCCAGATTTATGACACTTACGAGATTGACCGCATTGCAAGGGTTGCTTTCGACCTTGCGCGCACCCGCAAAAACAAAGTGACGTCTCTTGAAAAACACAATGTCATGAAAACCGGCATTCTCTGGAACGAAGTCGTTACAGAAGTCCATGACAAGGACTATAAGGATGTAACGCTTGAACATATGCTGGCCGATTCCGGCGGCATGCAATTGGTGCGCGCGCCCAAGCAGTTCGATGTTATTGTGACCGACAATCTTTTCGGCGACATTTTCTCCGACATTGCAGCTATGCTCACGGGTTCGCTCGGCATGTTGCCTTCTGCCTCGCTGGGAGAAGAAGACAAGAAAACCGGCAAGCGCCATGCGCTTTATGAACCGGTTCATGGCTCTGCTCCCGACATTGCCGGAAAAGGCATTGCCAATCCTATCGCAATGATCGCGTCACTTGCTATGTGTCTGCGCTATTCTTTCCTCATGGGGGCAGAAGCCGACCGGCTGGAAAAAGCGATTTCTGCCGTTCTTGATGATGGTGTGCGCACAGCCGACATTTATTCGGAAGGCATGAAAAAAGTTTCAACCAGTGAAATGGGGGATGCCATTTTGCAAAAATTCAAAACCATGGTTGCATGAAACCTGCTTTCCTGACGGGATTGATGAATGGACTTTCGTGAAAAACTTGACCGGATTAATTCCGGTCAAGCTCAAATGGCGCCGGCCAAGTATCAATAAACTTTGTTTTTTGAATAAAGATAAACCCCGAAAACGGCGGGAAGCTGCGATTTTTAGACTGTTTTTCAATAGCTTTATTGCTTTTAGATATTCAGAACCGGTTTCATCAGCCTTGAAACTTTCAAAAATTTTTGCTGCTAACTGCTTCTCCTTTCAAGTGCTTGAAATTCAAGCTTTCCTGATGTGCAAATCTTCGTCTCGACCTCTGATAAAATGGCAAGATTTTCTTATGCAACCTGTTAAGACCACAAGAATTCACTATGAAAAATAGTTGATTGCTATCGTGTTTCTTGACAGAGGTTGAAAATACGCTAAAACCAATGCAATCAAGGAGTTTAAAAATGGGCTTTTACGGGTTCCATATCAATCGGTTTCCGAGCTGCCATCGCGGCTTTGATGACTGCTGCGCATCCTTGACAATTATTGGCCACAAAAAAACGACAAAGAAAATTATCTGACGTCCCTTGGCCAACCTGCTCTCTCCCGGGTGCGGCCCGGGGGGTAAGCCTGACGGCCGCCGGGCTTCTTCACAAAACACGGAGAGAGACAGGAGTTCTGATTAAATGGGTTTTAAGGTTGCTGTTGTAGGTGCTACGGGAAATGTTGGGCGAGAAATGCTCAACATCCTTGAAGAGCGTGGTTTTCCGGCTGATGAAGTTGTACCACTCGCCTCGCATCGTTCATTGGGAACAGAAGTTTCTTTCGGTGACAAAACATTGAAGGCCAAAGTTCTTGATAATTACGATTTTTCTGACACCGATATTTGCCTGATGTCTGCCGGTGGCGATGTTTCCAAACAATGGGCACCAAAGATCGGCGCTGCGGGTGCTGTCGTTATCGATAATTCTTCTGCCTGGCGTTATGATATTGATGTTCCGCTCATTGTTCCGGAAGTCAATCCGGATGCAATCGAAGGTTTTAAAACACATAATATTATCGCCAATCCGAACTGCTCGACAGCCCAGCTTCTGGTTGCTCTAAAACCTCTGCATGATGCTGCAACCATTAAGCGTGTTGTGGTTTCAACCTATCAATCTGTTTCCGGTGCCGGCAAGGCAGGAATGGACGAGCTCTTCGAGCAATCGCGCGCGGTTTTTGTGGCAGACCCTATTACAGTACGTAAATTTACCAAGCGTATTGCTTTCAACGTTATTCCCCATATCGACGTATTTATGGAAGACGGCTACACCAAAGAAGAATGGAAAATGGTTGCCGAAACCAAAAAAATGCTTGATCCAAAAATCAAGCTTACTGCTACTGCTGTTCGTGTTCCGGTTTTCATCGGTCATGGCGAGGCAGTCAATGTCGAGTTTGAAAAGCCCATCAGTGCCGATGAAGCCCGTGAAATTCTGCGCAATGCTCCAGGTTGTCAGGTTGTCGACAAGCATGAGGACGGCGGCTATATGACACCTTATGAATCAGCCGGAGAAGACGACACATTTGTCAGCCGCATCCGCGAGGATATCACTGTTGAAAACGGCCTGTCTTTCTGGGTTGTTGCCGATAATTTGCGCAAAGGTGCAGCGCTTAATGCGGTGCAGATTGCCGAACTTCTGATCGCCCGTAATCTGATTACACCTAAAAAAGCCCAAGCATAAAAACTTAGTCAAAGCATATTTTGACTTTACGAGCTTCAACGCCGTTTTGAAAAGATAAAAATACCCCTGACGGGATTTTCTCGCAGGGGTATTTTTTAATCTCGAAACTATCATTCGTTAATGACGGCAGCTTTATTCCAATCTTGAACAAAAAACGGGAATAAACCGCATCATGAATCAATGCTGGTGCACAATTCCTATAAAGCCAATGAAACACTTTCCGATAAGTGCTTCCGATATTTATGGGAGAGTTTTATTCTCTATAGTTGCTCTCCATCACAGCTAAGTTCAAAACCCGCAACGGGGTTGATAATGGAAACTCTTTCTTTGCAAGTTTTTTTAGAAGAAAATATGCTTTTCCAGCCTTAAAAAAACGCGGCAGTTTTAATTAAGCTTATTTTCGCCGCGCCTTTCCGAACATCCCCTACCTTTCCGGCATTCCCTCATTTTTGTAGGCTTTTCCCCATTTTGTCGGCCTTCCCGCTTTTCTGTCGGTCCTCAAGCGAAATAAAGATTTCAATTCCGAAAACTTTTATTTTCCCGCGCGATTTTTTAAAACCGGAATTTTTAAAATAACAACGTGGCTGTCTGGCAAGAAAACATATGCAAAACAAAACAGGGATAAGTTACAGAAAAGTTTGATCAGGCTTTAGCGACGGGGCTAACGCCGTAAATTCTTCCCCCATAAAAGTCTTTGAATTTTCTCTAAAACACTCTGACCATTTTCAGTATTGAATGATAGATTTCGAACAAAAAGGCAAACGGAGAAAATTCCAGCGACTCATGAAGATTGACGAAGTTGGAGAGATAATTGCAGAGAAACTGCGTTTTTCGAGAGTCAATAGCACCTGAAAGATAATTTAAAACCGTTTTAAATAACAAAAATGCTGCAAATCGGCCTTTTTTACCAAAAGATAGTTTTTTATCTTTGCAACATTCATGATTGTATATAAAACTAAATCAAGAAAACCATGCAGAAATACCGGTCAATCTTCCGGTAATATGTGGAGGCAAAAATGATACGCGCTGTTGCACAGGTTATATTAGATTGTGCCGGTTATATCACCGCACTTTTTATTCCTGAAGACGCAACGAATTTTGACTTCATCCGCATGGGCGTCGCACTAATGATGCTGATTTTCTTTTCGATTTTGTGTTGGCTGCTTCCTCAACTTTTTCACAACGGCAAGCACTCTCACTGATACACAAAAAAATATTTTCCTTTATTTGATTATTTATAAAAAAATCATCCTGCCACATGACTAATGTCTATTGAAAATGTTGCTTGGTTTTTATACCACTTCCGGTAAAACTGATCGGCATATTGGTTAGAAAATCTTGGGCCCTGTTAGAACCGGCATTCAGAATTTTTAAAACCAATGAATGAACGGAAATTTTTCAGCCTATGTTTTGAGATGAAACATCCTGAAAAGAATATGAAGGGTTTCAATAATGTTTCTTGATAAAATCAAAAGACGTACAGTTCTCGGGCTTGCTTTTTCTTTTGCCACTTTTGCAAGTGTTTCAGCTTTGGCACCGGTTCTCGCTTATGCCGAAGATAAAACCAGCATCAAGCTTGGAACGATGGAAGGTGAAGAATCGGAAGTTTGGAAGGTTGCTGTTCAGGAAGCCAAAAAACAAGGCCTCAACATTGACCTTGTTTTTTTCTCCGATTACGCCTTGCCGAATGAAGCCGTCAATGCCGGTGATATTGACGCAAATTCATTTCAACATAAACCCTACCTCGACGCGCAAATCGAACAGCGCGGTTACAAACTTTCCGTCGTGGGCTATACAGTGCTTTTCCCGATGGGCGTCTATTCCCACAAAATCAAAGACTTGAAAGAGCTTCGTGACGGTGCTGTCGTCGGCGTTCCCAACGACCCGTCAAATGGTGGCCGCGCGCTCCGTCTATTAAATGATATGGGATTGATCAAACTCAAAGACCCGAACAATGTTCTTGCTTCCAAGCTTGATATTGTCGAAAACCCTAAAAAACTTGAAATTCGCGAGCTTGATGCCGGTATGCTCGGTCGTGCCATTGATGATTTCGACATTGCCGTTGTCAATACCAACTGGGCTTTGACCACTGGCCTCAAACCCGATAAAGATGCGATTGCTTGGGAAAAGTCCGAAAATAATCCCTATAACAATATTATTGTCGTACGCACCGCCGATAAAGACGAACCATGGGTGAAAAAACTCGTTGCTGCCTATAATTCGGAACCGGTTCGCGCAAAAATCAAGGAAGTGTTTGGCGTAACTGCCCAGCCATTATGGTAAATTCGAAAATGGGTTCAGCATCCGAACCAATCATATCACTTAAAAATATCAGCCGTCGTTTTTCCCAAACGGCGGCCGTTGACCATTTGTCACTTGATATTGAAAAAGGCGAAATTCTTGGAATTATCGGGCGCAGCGGCGCCGGTAAATCCACGCTTATTCGCTGTCTCAATGGTCTTGAATGCATTGATGAAGGACAAATCTTCTTTGAAGGCCATGACGTTTCGCATTTAAGCGAAAGCGAATGGGCGCCCTATCGTCAACGCATCAGCATGATTTTCCAGCATTTCAACCTGTTGTCATCGAAACGTGTGATCGACAATGTTGCATTGCCATTAAAGCTTGCTGGTGTGCCGAAAGAAAAACGCCGTGAACGGGCTATGGAACTTATCGAGCTTGTGAGCCTCAAAGGGAAAGAACAACATTTTCCGGCCGAGCTCTCCGGCGGGCAAAAACAGCGCGTCGGCATTGCGAGAGCCTTGGCTGCAAATCCGAAAGTGCTCTTATCCGATGAGGCAACTTCGGCACTTGATCCGGAAACAACCCAATCCATCCTTGAATTGATTGCCGATATCAATAAAAGGCTCAATCTCACAGTGGTTCTGATTACGCATGAAATGGAAGTCGTAAGTTCCATTGCCAACCGCGTTGTCGTGCTGAACAAGGGTAAAATTGTTGAAGAGGGGTTGGTAAGAGATATTTTTGCTTCTCCCCAAGATGATACCACTATTGCGATGCTGCGCATTGTGACACCACAATTACCGGCCGAATTTGCCAAAAGGTTGAAGCCGGAAGGCGATGAAGCTGTTATCGAGCTCAATATTGCCGGTGACGTAGCAAGAGAACCGTTCCTGCATTTGATAGAATATGAAAGCGGATTGATCCCGCGCATTCTTCATGGCGGCATTGATACGATTCAGGGAGAACCGGTCGGCCGTTTCTTTCTAGGCCTTCCGGCGAAAGACAAAGACAAACTTGACAAGGCGGTTTCCTGGCTTATCAAGCATGGCCGCTATTGCGAGGTTCTCGGTTATGTATGATGTACTTTCAAAAGAATTGCCGAAAGCGATTATAGACACCATCATCATGACGGTGAGTTCTTCGCTGATGGCGCTCATTCTGGGTTTGCCGATCGGGCTCATCCTTTATATGACGGCAAAGGGAAGCCTGTTTCCCAAGGAAAATCTTAACCGGTTATTAAGCTTCCTTGTCAACTGTGTGCGCGCCATTCCGTTTATCATTTTCGCTTTTTACCTTCTTCCCGTGACGCGCATTGTCGTCGGCACCGGTGTCGGCATCAAATCTGTTATCTTTGTGCTGATATTATCGGCAACACCACTTTATGCGCGTTTGGCAGAACTGTCATTTCGTGGGGTTGACAAGGGACTTGTCGAAGCTATCCGCTCAATGGGCGCTTCACGCATGCAAATTGTTACCAATGTCATTGTACCGGAATCATTTTCAAGCCTCGTGACCGGCTTTACTGTGATGGTTATTTCAATTATCAGTGCAACGTCGCTTGCCGGTTTTCTGGGGGGTGGCGGTCTTGGTGACATGGCGATCCGCTATGGCTATCAACGCTATAATCCGGAGATTATGAACATTGTTATCGGTGTTCTGATTATCATGAATCTGGTTGTGCAATCCTGCGGTGACCGGTTGGCCCGCAAGCTTGACCGCTCGAAACGTTAGCCATTTCACCTAAAGGGGGAAACAATGATGAAAGATAACAAAAGCCCGTTGACAAATTTCGTGTCTGTGGCTCCGATTGCCACTTTAATTGCCGCTTCCATGCTGCTTTCCGGCTGTGGTGGACGCGACGCCCATCCGGTCGCTTTAACCAATCCGAACGACAGTGTCATGGATTGTGCAGGTATTTCACGAGAATTCCACGCCAATGAACGCCAGATTAAAGCAGTCATCCATGAGCGCACAAATGCACAAGGAAAGAATGTTGCATTGGGGGCAGCCGGTATTTTCTTCTTTCCTGCATGGTTTTTCATGGATCCGAAATCGCCGGAAAGAGTAGAAATCGATGCATTGCGCAATCGTAATGGCGTATTGCAGGACATTGCACGCACCAAACATTGTGCTCCCATGCAATCGGAATTGACGGAAGCCTATAAACAGCTTGACAGTCAAAAAGCGGCTAAGCCCCAAAAGAAATAAACGAAAAACGAATCGATTATAATAAAAGGCCGGTTAAACCGGCTTTTTGTTTTTATTGCGCTCATATTTATTCATGATTGCCCATAATGGCTTGCTATCGGAATGCAACAAAACGGGCAAAAGAACAAACACTGGCTTTATAAATAGAAATTCACTCTTTCCTGAAACGATGTCCAGTTTCATTATAGCTTAAAAACTTTCGCGGGCGCGAACAAGCGCCGGAGACACGCTTAAGCGCGCGCCTATCCGCGTTTCCGGTTTTTCTCGCACTTATCCCGATTGGCGCTTGCAACTCTTTAACATGAACGTTTTGATTAACGGAGACCTTCACAAGCCCTGATAAACAAGACAAATGCCGTTCGGCATAAAAACCGGAAGTCACTCTTTCCCTGTGATGATTGAGTGCAAGGCTTTGTCCGATCATAAAAAGCCTTGCCCGATAATGTTTCATTGCTGTTTTTAAAACAGGCAATTTTTGTCTTTTAAAACACAATCATTCTTCGTTCGGCAAATCAGACGCTGTTATTCTATCTTCAACAAAGCGCGCATGTTAAAAAATCCGGTTTTCCCCTCGAAGTTTAATAGTCGTGGCGGTATTTTTTAATGGCGTTTGCGCAATGCTTCAGCAAGAGCCGAACCGAAACTGCCCTCTTGAGAGGCTAACTTTTTATTTTTCATCTGTTGCGAGTGATTACGTTGCGAATTTTCCGAAGAAGCGGCTTTTCCATGACTATCCGGATCATCAGCATGTTTTTTCATGCTTAGCGAGATGCGTTTGCGTGCGCTATCGACATCAAGCACTGTCACAGAAACAATATCTCCGGCTTTCACAACTTTATGCGGATCACTCACATAAGTGTCGGCAAGTTGCGAAATATGGACAAGCCCGTCCTGATGCACGCCTATATCGACAAATGCTCCAAAATTGGCAACATTGGTCACGGTTCCTTCAAGTTTCATGCCCGGTTTGAGGTCCGAAATTTCGTCAACACCTTCGGCAAAAGTTGCTGTTTTGAATTCCGGTCGCGGATCACGACCGGGTTTTTCCAATTCGCTCAAAATATCTTTAACAGTCGGCAAACCGAATCGCTCGTCAATAAATGTTTTCGGGTCGAGTTTTTTCAATGCAGCACTATCGCCCATCAATGAACGCAAGTCACGGCCACATGCAGCAACAATTTTTCGTGCAACGCTATAGGCTTCCGGATGTACTGCCGAAGCATCAAGCGGTTCATCGCCATTCCGGATACGTAAGAAACCAGCACATTGCTCGAATGTTTTTGCACCGAGGCGTGGTACCGACTTCAACCCGTTACGATTTTTGAATGGGCCATTTTCATCACGATAAGCAACAATTGCATCGGCCAATGATGCCCCCACCCCCGAAACACGGGCAAGCAGAGATGGCGAAGCGGTGTTGAGGTCAACCCCCACGGCATTCACCGCATCTTCGACAACACCGTCCAACGCTCTCATCAACTCGAACTGGTCGACATCATGCTGATATTGCCCAACACCGATAGATTTCGGTTCGATTTTAACCAATTCGGCAAGCGGGTCCTGCAAACGCCGTGCAATCGACACTGCCCCGCGCAGTGATACATCAAGTTCGGGAAATTCGTTGGCTGCAAGTTCGGACGCCGAATAGACAGAAGCACCGGCTTCCGAAACAATGACTTTTGTCGGACGGGGTGCAGTCATATGTTTCAACAAATCGCCAACAAGTTTTTCTGTTTCGCGGCTTGCTGTGCCGTTACCGATAGCGATGAGATCAACCTGATGTTTTTTAATGAGAGCTGCAAGCACTGCCTCTGCACCGCGAACATCATTTTTGGGCGGGAACGGATAGATAGTTGCGGTTTCCTTGAGTTTTCCGGTTTTATCGACCACTGCAACCTTGACACCAGTGCGAATACCCGGATCAAGTCCCATTGTTGCCCTTTCACCCGCCGGTGCAGCCAATAAAAGTGCTTTCAGGTTACGGGCAAAGACTGAAATTGCTTCTTCATCGGCGCGCTCATGCAAATCGCGCATCAAATCAAGCGAAAGATGTAAAGATAACTTTACGCGCCATGCCCATAAGGCGACACTCACAAGAAAAATATCTCCGGGAAGCTGATCGCCGATTTGATAGGCCTGTTTGATAAGCTTTATGACCGGTTTTTCGCCATTTGGAATATCTTCGTCGACTTCAATATCGACATTCAGAACTTCTTCATTACGCCCTCGAAACATTGCCAATGCGCGATGACTTGGCACAGTTGACCATTTTTCTCTATGGTCGAAATAATCGGAAAATTTCGCACCTTCCTCTTCTTTACCGGCAATAACCTTGGCATGGATAAAGGCATGTGATTGCATATAGTGGCGTAAATTTCCGATGAGTTCGGCATTTTCCGCCATGGTTTCCGCAATAATATCGCGAACACCATCAAGAGCAGCTTTGACATCGGCAATTTTGTCATTGATATAATCTTTGGCAAGAAGTTCCGGCTCTTCGTTTCGATTTTTCAAAATTTCCTCGGCAAGCGGCAATAATCCGTTTTCTTTGGCAATTTCGGCACGGGTGCGCCGCTTCGGCTTGAACGGCAGATAAAGGTCTTCCAATTCAGCCTTCGAGCTTGCTTTTCTTAAAGATTCTTCCAGTTCCGGACTAAGCTTGTTCTGTTCGCGAATAGCTTGAATAATCGCTTCACGGCGTGCTTCCATTTCACGAAGATAAATGAGCCGTTCCGACAACAGGCGCAATTGGCCATCATCAAGGCCACCGGTTACTTCCTTGCGATAGCGGGCAATGAAGGGAATGGTTGCCCCCTCGTCAATGAGGCCGATAGCGGCAGCAACCTGAGATTGACTTGCCTTGATATCACCAGCAATTGTTTGGCAGATTGATTGCGCAATTGTAGTCATTCTATTTACCAGATTCTTTCAATTTCAAGAAGAGATTACGGATTGCAAACCGGAACGCAACCATAATCCTTCCCCTCATAAAAATTAATCAAGCCCTTTTTAATCGGGCCGGTTCACCTTATGTTTAAATTTGCAGCCAATATGAAAGGGGCTTTTCATGACATCACTTTTTGACCCGATCAAGGCAGGAGACCTTGTTCTAAAAAACCGCATTGCCATGGCGCCGTTGACTCGCGCTCGTTCGCCCAATGCAACACCCAATGATTTGAACGTTGTCTATTATCGCCAACGTTCGTCCGCCGGCCTTATTGTCTCGGAGGGTACGGCTATTTCACAACAGGGACAAGGCAATATCGACGTTCCGGGCCTTTACGAGAAAGCCCAGCTTGCCGGCTGGAAAAAAGTAACCGATGCCGTTCATGAAGAAGGCGGCAAAATTGTTGCCCAGCTTTGGCACACGGGACGTATTTCCCACAGTTCACTCCAACCTTCAGGAAAACCGCCTGTTGCCCCTTCTGCCCTTCAGGCAAAAGCCCGAACCTATATTAAAGACAAGAATGGTCAGGGTGAATTTGTACAAACATCGACACCACGTGCATTGGACGCATCAGAAATTCCCGGTATTATTGATGATTATCGCAAAGCGGCACGCAATGCTGTCGATATTGCCGGTTTTGACGGCGTGGAAATTCACTCGGCCAATGGCTATTTGCTCGACCAGTTCTTGCGCTCCGAATCGAACCACCGCACCGATGAATTCGGCGGGTCGATTGAAAACCGTTGCCGTTTTCCGCTCCTTGTTGCGGAAGCCGTTGCAAAAGAAATCGGTGGTGGCAGAACAGGTATCCGCATTTCTCCGGTCACGCCCGCCAATGATGCCCATGATCCGGATCCGCAGCCGCTTTTTGATTTTTATGTCGATGCTTTGGCAGCCTATGAGCTTGCTTTCATTCACTTGATAGAAGGCGCCACAGGAGGCGACCGCAATTATACGGAAGCCGATTATGCATTCGACTATAAGCGTTTGAAACACGTCTATCGCGATGCCGGTGGCAATGGTGCGTGGATGGTCAATAATGGCTATACTGCCGAAATGGCTGAAAAAGCTGTCGGGTCCGGCTATGCCGATATTGTGTCTTTCGGCCGTCCGTTTATTGCCAATCCCGATCTTGTCCGTCGTATCAAGGAGCATGCTCCATGGAACGAGGTGGACCAGGCAACGCTCTATGGCGGCAATGAAAAAGGCTATACCGATTACCCGACTTTGGGGTGACAGGTTTTAGCTTTCCAATAAAAAACCACCTGCGTAAAGCAGGTGGTTTTATTTTATTTAAAAAAATTCCGTTTCCGCTCTCAGGCAGAAATATCGATAATGCCTGCTTCACCACTTTCCGAGCCGAATGCCAGCCGATAGCCTTTATCATCCCAGGCCATGGTTGAAATGGCACCTTTTCCTGGACGGCGCAAAAGCACTTCTTTCGCATCGGCAAAGCGGATGAACAAAATCATGCCGTCATTGAAACCGGCAGCAACAATGTCTTCTTCCGGATGGCAGCACACACATGTGACCATGGCATCAGCACGAGTGCCGAGTTCAAGGGGGGCTTTTCCCATCGGGCCATCTTTAGCCTGAAACGGCCAGACAATGGCAGCCGGAGCGCCGGACGTGGCAAGCCACTTACCTTTGGCACTCCATGACCAACTTTTGACCTTTGCCGGATAGCCGCTCATGCGCAAATGCTGGTCATCACTCAACCGCCAGCCATGCAAGGCATTTTCCTGCATCGACGAAATGACATAGCGGCCATCGGGCGAAAATGTAACAGCAAAATGTGCGCCTTTCCATGTAAGGTCGGTAGGCTTGGTGTCAGCACCAAGCCAATGCAATGTCACGCCATTATATCGTGCCACCGCAAATCTTAGGCCTTTTGGTGCAAAAGCAAGATCTTCAACGCTGCGCTCGTGATCAAACTCCTGAAGCCCCTTGCCTCCATCGGCCCCCTTGCCGCCATCGGCCCATGCCGTGCGTGAAAAAGCAAAGGCGTAAGAATTGTCGGGACCGGCTGCAACCGAAGTGATCCACTTTTTTTCGTGATGGGCAAGTTCGCTGCATTGAAGATCACTCTTCGTGCGGCAAATCCGGCCGTCTTCACCGCCGGTAATAACAGATTTCTTGTCTCTCGATAAAGCAACAGAGGCAATCCCTTCATGCGCCTCGACTACCTTTTGCTTGTCGCCAAGCAGGGTGATTTCACCACTTGCCGTCACAAAGACCGGCTGGTCATCTAAAAACCCCGCCAACAGGCAATAGCTGTCGAGGTCACAATGTGCAATTGTCGGCATAGAATCCTCTCAAAAATCAGGCACAATTTTCGAAGCCGGCTTTGAGCTTTTCGGCATCAAGTTTGCGGCCGATAAAGACCAGACGGCTTTCATGCTTTTCGCCTTCTTTCCACGGTCTCTGGCTGTCGCCTTCCAAAATCATATGGACACCTTGTACGACATAACGGTCCTTATCACCTTTGAAAGCGATAATGCCTTTCAGTCTTAAAATATCCGGCCCTTGAGTCTGGGTGATTTGCTGGATCCAAGGGAAAAACTTGCCCGGATCAAGCTCGCCCGCCCGTAAGGAAACGGATTTCACTGTTACATCGTGAAGCGCTGCCCCATGGACATGCTCCTCCCCGTCATGGTGGTGATGTTCGTGGTCGTGGTCATGATGATGGTGGTGATGATCATGATCGTGATCGCATTCTGGCCCACAAACATGTTCTTCCTCTTCTTCGTCATGATCAAGAAAATGAGGGTCATTTTCTAGAGCACGGCTCAAATCGAACGCACCGCGATCAAGCACTTCGTTCAAATCGACATTGGAACGTTGAGTGCGAAAGATAAAAGCAGAAGGATTGATTGCACGTATTGTTGCTTCGACATCGGCAAGTTCCTGCGGGCTGACAAGATCGGTCTTGTTCAAAAGGACCACGTCGGCAAAAGCAATCTGGTCTTCTGCTTCTCTGCTATCTTTCAACTCCAACGGCAAATGTTTTGCGTCAACCAGCGCGACAACAGCATCAAGTTGCGATTTTGCCCTGACATCATCATCCATAAAAAATGTCTGTGCAACAGGAACCGGATCGGCAAGACCGGTTGTTTCGATAATGATACCGTCAAACCGACCCGGACGACGCATCAAACCATCAACAACACGGACCAGGTCGCCGCGCACTGTGCAGCAGATACAACCATTATTCATCTCGTAAATTTCTTCGTCGGATTCGACAATCAGATCATTGTCAATACCGATCTCGCCGAATTCATTAACAATGACAGCATAATGCTTGCCATGATTTTCTGTCAAAATCCGGTTAAGAAGCGTGGTTTTACCAGCCCCCAGATAACCGGTCAGAACAGTTACCGGAATTTTACGGGGTGTTTTTTCAGTCTCGCTCATAGCATGACCTTTCAAATGACGGGAATTTTTACTGTTGTCGATATAGGCTTTCTCAATACCGATTTCTACCTTTTGAACCGGTGCTTTCTAGGAAAGATCATCAACGTCAAACGCAAACATATCTTCGAGTAACTCGCGAAAACCTTTCAGGGCGTGATCGAAAATTGCCTTTCCTGCCTCTTTATTCGCGGCAAGCGCATTTCCCGCAACACCCTTTCTGTTGAGATCTGCCATTTGCCAGCCAAAAGGAAATGGTCCATAGGCTCTTAAATATTTGAATTTTTCTTTGAGCTCTTTCTGCCAATTGGCAAAATTTTGTGCTTTGCCCATTTTTACTTCTTCAGGTGCAAGGTAAAGCATGAGCGAAGTTTCGATAAAGCCGGCATGAATATCAAGCTCTTTTTCTTCAACTGTCATCATCCCTTCGGGAAGACCGAAGCGTCCCCAGCTTGTTGCGACAGCAAGCATTTTGAAGCGATTGCGCAATTCGGTGATGACAATGTTCATCAATGGTGAATTGCCGCCATGAGCATTGAGAATAAGAAATCTGTCTATTCCATTTCTGTAACAGTCAGCGCCGATTTCGATCCACCTGTCTATTGCTTGAGAATATCCAAGTGTTTTTGTCCCCCCCCGACCGCCATGTTCAATAGAATAACCAATATCTTCGCTATCGAGAACAACAACCTTTTTTCCAATACAAGTTTTGTTTTCAAGTTTTTTCGAAAATGCTGTTGCAATGACAGCATCCGTGGAAAGAGGCAGATGCTGTCCATGATATTCATACGATCCGAGAGGCAAAATGGCTATAATTTTATCTTTTTCTTTCAATGCTAAAATTCCCGATAAAATATTTTCTTCTTTTTTATACAGAGTTTTGTTATCTATCTTCACTATGCAAGAATTTGTTATCTTTCTTCACTATAGAAGAATATGAAATTCTAAGTGAAAATACGAATCATACAGGAATACTACAAGAAACCAGATAATTCATTTAAAACGTCTTCGGGGAGACATAACTTAAATGGTCGAAAAAAACCAGATACCTGCATTGGATATTGTTCAATCCACTGCAAGAATGATGAAAACATTATTGGCACGCCGACTTTATGAATTCGGCTTATACGCAGGCCAGGACAGAATCATTCTTTCGTTGGCATTAAAAGACGGGCAATCGCCCGGGAATCTTGCAAAACAGCTGGGCGTCAAACCTCCCACAATCACCAAAACAATTGCGCGACTTCAGGAACAAGGTTTCGTCACAAAACGCAGTTCCCATAAAGATCAGCGCCAGCTTCATGTTTTTCTGACCAAAGATGGTCATAAAATTGTCAAGCTTATCAAGTCGGCCATTGCCGATACGGAAAAAGATATCACAAGCGGGCTCGACGAGGGAGAGCATCTGATGTTGCTTGCTTTATTGGGGCGCATTCAAAAAAATGTTCAGAATCAACAAGTGGAACTTTCCAACCTTTATCTTAATGGCGAAAACGACGTTCTCTAGTTTGACGATGGAGCCAAACTCCTAAAAAAAGAACATAGCCACCGGCTTATCAAAAGGCCGTTTTTCCCATCCGATCAAGCTTTCCGTATTTGTTTCATTCGGCGTGAGCTCTTTCAAGTACAATGATGCTTTGCAACTTGTTTATGTTTGCGGTCTGGTACCGGAAATAACACAGTTTTGTTTGGACAAGCCTTTTAAATTTATTATCACCTGTCAGGTGAAAATAACGTTTCAGGCTTTTCCGGAACCTCCCAATGGGCTATTCATTCAATCTTCTTGAAGGTAACAGAAGCTTGCTGTTGTTTTATCTTTGATAAGGATGAGGGGCATTGTCGCAAAAAATCAAGCTTTCTACCATTGCCGATGCATTGAATGTATCTACAGCTACGGTTTCACTTGCGCTGCGTGACAGTCCGCTTGTAGCAGATGACACGCGTGACAGAATCAAGGATTATGCTCGTGATATCGGTTATATTTATAACCGGCGCGCAGCAAGCTTGCGCACATCGCGCTCGGGCATTGTCGGTGTCGTTGTTCACGACATCATGAATCCGTTTTTTGCCGAAATATTGCGCTCGATCGAAACGGAACTCGACCGGTCGCGGCAAACCTTCATTCTTTCCAACCATTATGACCAGTTGGATAAGCAACGCAATTTTCTGGAAACGTTACTCCAGCTCGGAGCTGATGGCGTCATCATGTCACCGGCAATCGGAACTCCCGCAAAAGACATCGAGATGGCGCAAAATAACGGTTTGCCTGTTGTGTTTGTCGCCCGTCATGTCGAAGGTGTAAATGTTCCGGTTTTTTGTGGCGATGATACTTATGGTATTTCTCTTGCTACCAACCATCTTATTTCGCTCGGGCATAAATGCATCGCTATGGTTGGCGGCACCGATTACACCTCGACAGGCCATGACCGTTATGAAGGCTATCGCCATGCCATGCAGCTTGCAGGCCTTGAAGCAAAACCCGAATGGCGCCTTGAAGGACCGCGAACGAAACAGGCAGGCTTCGAAATTGCACCACAATTTCTGGCACTCAAAGATAAACCGACAGCCGCTGTCTGTTTCAATGACCTTGCCGCAATCGGTTTGATGAACGGAATTGCCCGTGCCGGCCTCGTTGCAGGGCGGGATATTTCTGTCACCGGTTATGATGATCTCGAGGAAGCTGCAATTGCCACACCCGCACTCACTACAGTCTGGAATGGACAAAGGGAAGTGGGAAGGCGTGCAGCGCGTGCGCTCCTTGACCTTTTAAACGGAATCGAAGTCAAAAATGGTCATGATCTTATCAAACCGGAATTGCACATTCGCCAATCAACCGGTCGCATGGTACCGCGAAAAGACTGAAAACTTTAATTTTCTGATATCCGTTTCCGATAATCTATGATTCTGACATCATAAAGTGACTTTCGCTTTATGATAAAATGCGGTTGTTTTTTCGCGTTTCCGACAGTTCCATGCATAATTTTAAAACAGAATATGGGGCGGAATTCGGGTGTAAAAACAGCAAAACCTTTTTCCGGTTGGTGCGTCAATTCTCTCCGGACACAGTAACGGATTCTACTCTGTTTTAAAAAGCCGGAATGGTTGCTCCAGCTTCATAAAAACAATTTTTGAAAACGCTGCAACAAAAGCAAAAAAGCCGTACACTCAAAAACCATAACAAAATAGATCTTGCACATAAATTCGAAAAAGGTTTCATAATTTTTCCGAATAGCGTACTTTCACAAAAGCCGATATTTTTTGGAATAAGTGTTTCCTATTTTTTCACGGCTTGCCTTTTTCAAGGTGATTATTTTTTACGGCACCCGTTTTCTCAAGCCGCTTATCATTATGATGATGAACGGCTTCGCCAAATGCTTTAAATATCTTGTTTGATGGTATATCGCTTGTTGCCCAATATTCGGGATGCCATTGTACCCCGAGGGAAAAATCTTTTGCATCCTTCACACTGACTGCTTCAATCGTGCCATCGGGGGCTGTCGCTTCGGCAACAAGACGTGGCGCGAGCTTATTGATTCCCTGCTGGTGAACTGAATTCACCATGATTTCGCCGGTGCCTACAATTTTTGAAAGCGACGTATTCTCGCTCACGTGAACCGGTTGTCTTATGGCAAACTTTTTATCACTGTCACTTTTATCATTGGCTCTATGGTCAAGCTTCCCGGGGATTTTTTGTAGCGCCGGTGACAATGTTCCCCCAAGAGCGACGTTGAGTTCCTGTATGCCACGGCAAATGGCAAGAAGCGGCAAACCTAGCCTGATTGCCGCATGGATGAGGGAAAATGATGTTTCATCACGAGAAAAATCGAACGGCTCATGATCTGTCGTGGCGGCTTCGCCATAGCGCGCGGGATTTACATTGGATTTCGCTCCGGTGATAAGAACACCGTCCACAACCGCAAGTATGGATTGTATATCGGCATCTCGCCCAAGTGACGGCACGATAAGAGGCGCAACATCAGCGACCTTTGACGCGGCCTCAAGATATTGTACAGGCGCGCCATTCCAGACATAACCGTCAAATCCGAGGCAATCGGAGGGTACCGCGATAAGCGGCTTTAAACGATCAGCCATTTGTGTTCCCTTTATATATTATCCGGTCAATATTCAGGGAAAACGGGATTTTGTCAAACGACCGGTTTTCATTGAGACAGGAACATTTGAAAAATTTTTTTCTGAACTATCCACGATCAGAAGAGTGAAAAACGAAATTTTAGCAAAACCACTGGAAATAATGTGGTTTTATCGTTACTACTAAATCGTTTCAATTTTTCTGAAATAATCCGGCATTGTGAATAGGTGGGGAGAAGAGACTGTTGTTAGACAGTTTGTCTTCCCTGAAACTCAAGGAGATAACATTTGGGTCAAACAGTTTTTGTTGCCAAAGAAACAGCCGAAGGGGAAACACGCGTTGCCGCGTCTCCTGAAACTGTCAAAAAGCTTATCAATCTCGGCTATGATGTGTCGGTCGAGAAAGGTGCCGGTCTCCAGTCCTTGATAAGTGACGAGGACTACAAGGAAGCCGGTGCAAAAATCGTTGGTGCAAACGAGGCAAGCAAAGCCGACATCATTTTAAAATTGCGCCGTCCGGATGCCAAGGAACTGTCGCAATATAAAAAGGGTGCAAGTCTTATCGGCATTCTCGATCCATTCGGCCACGAGAATGATGTCAAGGCCATGGCCAAAGCCGGATTGAATGCCTTTTCAATGGAATTCATGCCGCGCATTACGCGTGCGCAAGTCATGGATGTTCTGTCATCACAGGCAAATCTTGCCGGTTATCAGGCAGTGATTGATGCAGCCGAATATTACGACCGCGCCCTTCCCATGATGATGACCGCGGCAGGAACCGTTCCGGCTGCCAAGGTTTTCATCATGGGGGCGGGTGTTGCCGGTCTTCAGGCCATTGCCACTGCACGGCGTCTGGGTGCATCGGTCACGGCAAATGACGTGCGCCCTGCGGCAAAAGAGCAGGTCGCGTCCCTTGGTGCAAAATTTATCGCCGTCGAGGATGATGAATTCAAAGCGGCTGAAACGGCTGGTGGCTATGCCAAGGAAATGTCTAAGGAATACCAGCAAAAACAGGCTGCTTTGACTGCCGAGCATATTGCCAAACAGGATATCGTCATTACAACCGCATTGATTCCCGGTCGTCCCGCACCGCGCCTTATCACTAAAGCGATGCTTAAAACCATGCGTCAAGGTTCGGTCGTTGTTGATCTTGCCGTTGAAAGAGGTGGCAATGTCGAAGGCGCTGTCGCTAATAAGATTGTCGAAGTCGAAGGGGTGAAGATTATCGGCTTCACCAATGTTCCGGGTCGTATTGCCGCTACCGCTTCCCAGCTTTATGCGCGCAATCTTTATGCCTTTGTCGATATCATGACAAACAAGGAGACAAAAGCGTTTACTATCGACCGGAATGACGAGCTCGTCAAAGCGACATTGCTCACTTTCGACGGTCATGTTGTTCATCCCCGCTTTGCAGAAGAATCGGAGAAAAAAGCCGCCGATAAAAAACCGGCTCCGGCAAAAAAAGCCGATGAAAAGGCTGAAAAACCGGCAAACCATACATCCTCGAAACATAAAGAACCAGCCGCCAAAGCGGATAAAAAAACAGATGAAAAAGGAGCCAGATAATGTCTAACGAGGCTCTCGACAAAGCCCTTCAAGGTCTGGATCAGGCCATTGCCGCTGTGCGCGAAGCAGGCGGCCAAATCTCCAGTAATGCCGTTGATGCCGTCCACAATGTGACCGGCGGTGTTATTGACCCGTTCATTTTCCAGTTCGCGATCTTCGTACTGGCGATTTTTGTCGGCTATTATGTTGTTTGGGCAGTCACACCGGCTCTCCACACACCGCTGATGGCTGTTACCAATGCGATTTCTTCAGTTATCGTCGTTGGTGCGCTGCTTGCTGTCGGTCTTTCGTCTTCAGGCCTTGCAAGCACTTTCGGCTTCATCGCACTGGTACTTGCAAGCGTCAATATTTTCGGCGGCTTTCTCGTTACCCAACGCATGCTTGCCATGTACAAGAAAAAAGATAAGTGAGGCTTGAAACTATGAGTGTTAATTTTGCCGCCTTTCTTTATCTCGTTTCCGGTGTCCTGTTCATCATGGCGCTACGCGGGCTTTCCCATCCGACAACAAGCCGCAAGGGCAATGCCTATGGCATGGTCGGCATGGCTGTTGCCATCATCACAACACTATTGCTTGCCCGTCCAAGCTTCGGTGGCCTTGTCCTCATCATTATAGGTCTTGCCATCGGTGGCGCTATCGGTGCTATCATTGCCCGCCGCATTGCCATGACGGCAATGCCGCAACTTGTTGCCTCTTTCCATTCGCTCGTCGGTCTTGCTGCCGTTATGGTGGCCGCCGGTGCACTTTATTCGCCGCATTCATTCGGCATTGGCGAAATCGGCTCTATCCACGGGCGGGCACTTGTTGAAATGGCAATCGGTGTCGCAATCGGTGCGATAACCTTTACCGGTTCCATCATTGCGTTTTTAAAACTTGATGGACGTATGTCCGGTAAGCCGATCATTTTGCCAAACCGGCACTTGATCAACATTGTTCTTGCAGCGGCAATCGTTGTTCTCATCGCCGCACTTGTCGGAACCGAAAGCCATCTGGTTTTCTGGCTTATTGTTCTTTTGTCGCTTGTTATCGGTGTCACACTGATTGTGCCGATCGGTGGCGCTGATATGCCGGTTGTTGTTTCCATGCTCAATTCCTATTCGGGATGGGCAGCCGCGGGTATCGGTTTTACTCTCGGAAATATGGCTTTGATCATCACCGGTGCATTGGTCGGATCTTCCGGTGCCATCCTTTCCTACATTATGTGTAAAGGCATGAACCGCTCGTTCATTTCCGTGATCCTTGGCGGATTCGGTGGTGAAAGTGCCGGTCCTGCCGGACATAACGAAGTCGAACGCCGTCCTGTCAAACAGGGGTCGGCTGACGATGCGGCGTTCATTATGAAAAATGCCAACAAGGTCATTATCGTACCGGGATATGGCATGGCTGTTGCACAGGCTCAGCACGCGCTGCGTGAAATGGCCGACAAGCTCAAGGAAAACGGCGTCGAAGTCAAATATGCCATTCATCCGGTTGCCGGTCGTATGCCCGGCCACATGAATGTGCTGCTTGCCGAAGCCAATGTGCCCTATGACGAAGTTTTCGAGCTTGACGATATTAATTCCGAATTTGCGGAAGCAGATGTTGCTTTTGTCATTGGTGCCAATGACGTGACCAACCCTGCTGCCAAATCGGATCCTTCTTCGCCGATTTATGGCATGCCGATTCTCGACGTGTCAAAAGCAGGAACAGTTCTGTTTCTGAAACGTGGCATGGGAACAGGCTATTCAGGCGTTGAAAACGAGCTGTTTTTCCGTGACAACACCATGATGCTTTTTGGCGATGCCAAAAAAATGGTCGAAAGCATTGTCAAAGCCATGGAATAAACCTTAAGATGCCGCCACTAAGGCGGCATCTTTTTTGAGGACATGATCATGGCAAGTTCGGCCGAACAGATGAGGGCGTGGCAAGGTCCGGCACTTTTGAGTTACGGTTATCGGCCATTTTTTTTGTTCGCAAGTATCTGGGCTGTATTGAGTCTGTTTATCTGGATTTTCCTTTTTTCCGGCAAAGATGTGCTGGCAATCGGAATTGATCCGTTTTCCTGGCACGCACACAGCTTTCTCTTCGGTTATTTATGGGCCGTCATTGCCGGTTTTTTGATGACTGCCGTTCCCAATTGGACCGGTCGTTTGCCAATTGTCGGCTGGCCGCTTTTGGGTCTCGTATCCATTTGGCTTATCGGGCGCATTGCCATGGTGCTTTCATCCGATTTGCCAGCGACTGTGACAGTCGGCCTTGATTTGCTGTTTCCGCTACTTTTCACCATCGCTATCGGGCGTGAAATTATACATGGAAAAAACTGGCGTAATCTCAAAGTGCTTATTTTGCTTGTTCTGCTTTTCTGCGCCAATCTGATTTTCGATTGTGAAGCCTTTAATGATGGTTATGCTGCCGACGGTTATGGAGCTCGCCTTGCCCTTGCCATTGCGGTTTTCCTTATTGCCATTATCGGTGGACGGATTGTGCCAAGTTTCACACGCAATTGGCTTGCCAAACGCGGGAACACAAAACTGCCGGCTCCACACGGGCGCGTTGACCAAACCATCATGTTTTTTACGGCTATTTGCCTCGTTATGTGGATTCTCTTTCCCGACACAAAATTGACCGCCCTATTGTGCGGCCTTTGTGGCATTGCCAATCTTTACCGGCTTCAACGTTGGCGTGGTTTGGCAACTTTAAGAGAACCGCTGGTTTTTGTGCTTCATGTCGGCTTTCTGTTTATTCCGCTAGGGTTTATCGCTTTGGCGCTTGGCACGTTCGGAATTATTCCGGGGGGACGCGCACCGGTGCAACATTTATGGATGGCCGGTGGCATCGGCATGATGACAATGGCCGTGATGACGCGCGCAAGTCTTGGTCACGCCGGTCGGCCACTTACAGTTTCCTGGCCGGTCGTACTGGTTTACCTTGCGTTGTTTCTATCGGTCTGGCTGCGGCTTTTTGCCGGCATTGCCAATAACAATCTGCCAACGCTTCACATTGCCGGAACTTTATGGATTCTGGCTTTTTTGGGTTTCGTTGTGCTTTACTGGAATATCCTTACCAAACCACGCAAACCACGCGTTCCGAATTGAAGGTCATTATCGGGATAAGCAAAACGCAATTTCCCTTTAAAGGGTTTGCCTGATTGAACTTCAAAAGCTTTCACAGCCAAAATAACGGTCTGTCTCTATTTTTGGCTCCGAAATGCGAAGAGACGGGTTCCTATAGATATTTCATAAAACGATTATGTAGGGCTTCTTCTCGCCGTGATTTTCGTGAGCGCGCTTGTTGAAGAATCCCTTTTCCTTTGAGTCATGTTGACGGAATTTCTGTTTATCCGGTTCTTAAACCGCCGCGTAAGTCTACTTTAAAAACCGCAGTAGCAGCTATAACCTCTCAGCGTGATAAACTTGTGGCGTGAAGAACAAATTACACTTATTCTCGAACGCCCCGCTTCGTTCGCCTTTTCTTCCTTCTTGGCCTTTTTCATTCCAACGAGAATTTGAAACTATGGGAATCTCGGCCGCATGAATCATCGAAGGTAAAGCGGACAAACGGAAAATTGCCGGTCTTTGATGTTGCGTGTCGTTGATAAAGAGAAGTCCGTCTTGTTGACCAAGGCACATGAGAACTTCAGAAAGTAGATGACGGGTTATGCCTTTCCGTTTCCCCTTTTCGATAGTTGTTATCCGGCAACGTCACGCATCAAGGGCTTTAAAAATCACAATAGCATAGGTCCCTTTCGACGAGAGACGTTGTCTGATGCAAAAAACAAACACTTGGCTTCACATTTGGCAAAAAATCGACTTTCTTGTTTGCCAAATACAAAGCCTTATCCAATGGTGGTTATGACTGTATTTTTATCGTTTATCAGCGGCGGTGTTTTAAAACTCCCGATCAGCCGTAAATGAGTTTATCCTGTTTTTTGCGTAAGCGTGCAATCCACTGGTTCTCATTGATCGCAGCATTTTTTACAGTGATGAGTTCGTTCTTCTTGATCGGTGCGGTAACAGTTGCCCCTTCAAGCAAACCACAAGGAATTGCCTGGTGCTTCCTTGCATCCTCGACTGTCATATTCCAGGCACGATAGGTATAAAGTCCGATAAAATCGAGCTTGTCTCCGGGTTTCAAATCTTTCTTGGCAACGGCGCAAACTTCTGCAACCGGCCGATCAAGTGGTACCATATCGGCCTTTCCGTAAAGCATGACGCGTGCACAGGTGAGCGGCACTTCCATTGCTGTGAGATGATAAGGACGATGGAATGTAAAATAAGGTCCTTCACCGATTTTCAAATCTTCCATACGTTCCCAAACACGGGGATGACGCATTTCTGCAACCACAAAAACTCCCGGTGAAACACCCCGCCCGATCGAATAATCGACAACGCCGGATTTTGACAAAACGCCACCATCTTTTTCCGGAATAAGCACTTTGTTTAGCCGGTCGATATCGGCTTTCGGGCCATGCATACCGGGGCAATCGGGAACAAGGCCGGTTGCGTTGGCAATGGCCGTCATTTCGACCATGGTTTTTGAACCGTCAATGAATTCGACAAGCATACGCACATTCATATTGCGTTTCTTTGCCTCTTCTTCATAATGATCGGGAATTGCATCAAAATCGAGCGGGTTGTTTTTGCCCTTTCCGGCAGCAACAACGTTGTGCCCGAGTGCCGAAACAAATTCGATAAGCTCCATGCAGGAAGATGGCTCGTCACCGGCACCAAGTGTGTAGATAAGGCCACGTTTTTCGGCTTCATGTTTAAGATAGGGACCAATTGTGACATCGGCCTCGACATTCATCATAACAATGTGTTTGTTGTTTTGCAGCGTTTTATAACCGATTTCCGCGCCTGCTTCGGGATAGCCAGTCGCATCGACGATAACATCGACAAGCTCGTTTTTTAGCAACATATCAAGATCGTCAGTGGCGGCAATTTTTCCTTCTTCGATTGCTGCTGTCATTTCCGACGCATTGGAAACTTCCTTTGCATGCCCCGTTTCGTCATAGGCAATTTTTGCCGCATCAAGCACACGTTCAGGTGTCCTTGTCGAAACCGCTGCAACCTCGATGCCATCCATATGGGCGACACCTGTCAACAGATCGGTTCCCATTTCCCCGCAACCGACAAGCCCTATACGGATGGGCTTGCCACTTTCTTCGCGTTTTTTAAGGTCGCGGGCCAAACCGATAAGGGCTACATTGCTTGTCATTTCAAAAAATTCTCCGGTAAAAAACGGTCATTCATCAGCCCGATAAAATATTCCTAAAATCGGGTTTTGCCACTCGTTCAGCGCATAATCTTTTCTTCAAAGGTCTAATAACAACGGTTAAAAATTGCAAGGCTCGTGATTGGTCGATGCCAAAGTCCAGAGAGCAGAGAGCAGAATAACCCCCCACACATTTTCCAAACAAAAATTTGCGCGAAAATTATTTGGCCTGTATAAGCAGCTTGAGCTCATAAATAAGCGGTCTTTCGCCGATGAGAGGCGACCGCGACAAAATATTGATAAGGAAAACATTCATGCCCGGCAAAGTGACTGTTGATGATATTCCCGCTTCAATCGGCAAAGAAGTAGGCGTTTCGAATTGGCGTACTGTCACGCAGGAAATGATTAACCAGTTTGCCGATGCAACCGATGACCATCAATGGATCCACGTTGATGAAAAACGAGCCAAAGAAACGCCCTTTGGCGGCACAATTGCCCACGGCTTTCTAACCCTTTCGCTGTTGTCGACATTGGCCTACGAGGCCCTTCCCGAGCTTGAGGGGACAACAATGGGTATCAATTACGGTTTTGACAAAGTGCGGTTGATGAGCCCCGTCAAGACCGGTGCAAAGGTTCGTGCCCATTTTGTTTTGACCAATGCGGAAATTCGCCCTTCCGGCCGAATCGTTTTTCATTATGGCGTAACCCTTGAAATCGAAAATGTGAAAAAACCGGCTTTGACTGCCGACTGGATTACAATCGCTATGGTTCCCACAAAAGCTTCCTGAGTTTTAGCCGATTTTATGGGGCTCCCCCAACAAGCTTCACAATTGTTGAAGATCGGGGTGAGCTCATCCGGAATTCATAATTTTCATGTCATTCGGAAATTTTTGCTAAAGACTGCTTTTTCGAGAATTGTCTGAAAAAGGCGAGATATCGGAAATTGTTTTGAGGTCGGAGCTTTTCAATATTTGATAGATCGGCAGTATCGTTTGAAAATTCCGCACTAATGCCGATGATCCCCTTTTATATATTGCAGGTAAAGACAATATCATTTTTCGATAAAAGCAACATTTTCATGCAACAGTTGTCGCATTGCGTTTACAAGTTTCATCCGATTTTTATTCGATTTTTTCACCCCTTCTTTTTGTTATTTCATTCTGTTTAATTCTGGCAATTTAATTCTGGCAATTTAATCCTGATTCCGGAATTTCATCAAAATGGTCACTTTTCACCGCCTCTTTTCAGGAAATATCATCGAAATCGCAATTGTTAAAAAGCGAGTCGCTCTTTGATGTTTCCTTTCCATCGGGAACAATTTTTGCGATATTTTTGTTTGAAGTTTTTTTGAAACTGGGTCGTTTCTATAGAAAATCGAGTAAAATAATCGATTGTTTTGGCTCTTTTTTCGTGTTTTCATCACTCAAAGCGAATAAAGACCAATAAATTTTTTAAAAAACGCAGCTTTTGGAAAAGCAATATAGACAAGCACGCCTTTTTTGTGGTATTTGCACCGCAATCATTTGAAACCATGCCTTTGCTGGCTTGGTACGTCTGGGTTTTACCCATTTAACTGAGATATTGAAAACAAAGCAGGATTAAACGTGCAAGTACTCGTTCGCGATAACAATGTTGACCAAGCGCTCCGTGCGCTGAAAAAGAAAATGCAACGTGAAGGTATCTTCCGTGAAATGAAGATGCGCGGCCATTATGAAAAGCCGTCGGAAAAGCGCGCCCGTGAAAAGGCTGAAGCTATCCGTCGTGCCCGTAAGTTGGCACGCAAACGCGCACAGCGTGAAGGTTTGGTGAGCGGCCGCGGTTCTGCTCACTGATATTCAGAAGTTGCTGAAATATTCTATCGAACGTGTGGGGTTTCTCTCGCGGTGTGTAAAGTGTTTTGGCAAAAGATGGATTCTGCGAAGTTGAATTTTCGCCTCATACGAGTGGAGATGCAGAACGCATTTCCACTTTTTTGTTGTATCTTAGTTGTTGAATTTGGGTGATTTAACAACCGTGAATTTGTCTTGAACAGGATCGTACCCGATGAAAAAATTGAAACTTTCTGCTTTCTTTCTTTTAGGTGCTGTCGTTTTTGCGGGATGCAGCTCGACCAATAACGTCCTCGATCCTGATGATGTTGCTCAAGGCTCGCACGAGAATATTTCTTCGCTCACTGCCGTTATCAAGGCCAATCCGCGTGACCCAGCAGGCTATAACGTGCGTGGTTCGGCTTATGGGCGCGCCGGCCGTAACAAGGAAGCAATTGCCGACTTTACCTCGGCCATTTCACTTAACCCGAATTTCTATAACGCCTATGCCAATCGTGCTTTGATCTATCGCAATATGGGAAATATGTCGGCTGCAATTGCCGATTATAACCGTGCTTTGGCAATCAATCCGAATTATGACGTTGCATTGATCGGACGCGGAAATGTCTACCGTTTAAGCGGTAAGCTTGATCTTGCCTATAACGATTTCAACAGTGCCATTCAGGCTGGCACAACCGATGGACGTGCTTGGCACAACCGTGCGCTCATCGAACAGGCTCGTGGTGATCAGCAGCAGGCAATCTCGGATTTTGGTGCAGCCATGTCGCGCCAGCCGAATGCACCCGCCCCTTATAACGGACGCGGACTTTCATATGCCGCACTTGGCGACTGGGATAATGCCTTTGATGATTTCAATGCAGCAATACGTCTTGATAGCAACATTGCTGAAAGTTGGTCAAACCAGGCAATGGTTTATGAACATCGCGGCGAGAAGAAGAAAGCCTACGCGTCCTACACAAAGGCAGTCACCCTTGATCCGAATTTCAAGCCGGCTAAGGAAGGACAACGCCGTACGCGCGGGTGATTATCCGACTTCGTTAGCAAGTCCGTCACTGCTGTTCTATTTATGCCCCCAATTCAATCAATCGGTGGGCACATGACAGCCTGTTTGGAAAAATCAAAAAGCCTGAAACAAAAATTTGTTTCAGGCTCTGAATTGATAATGTGTTTTAAAAGAATTTACAGCTTTGAAAAAGCCGCCCCTTCAACGAAGGAGCGGCACCAGAAAAATTGTATTTCCTACATTCTGAAACGGAAAATCGCTGCAAGCGATTGGTTATTGGGAATATCGCTCTTGCGCACTGCAAGCACATGGCCACCATTGGCAAGAACGCGGCTTGCTATCTCGTCCACCACATTATAGGTATCCGGCCCTTCCTTACCGAAAGTAACCGCACCGGTTTTTTCGTCAACAGTGCCGTGAACCATTTCATCCATATCGGCAAGCAGAGTATCAATCTGGCCGAATGTTGCTGCACGTGCAGCAAGTGCAATATCGGTTGTGGTACGCCCCTCGTTCGTCAGATGTTCGAAACGAGAGCGTATATCGGCAACTTGCCGTTCATAATAGCGATCAAGAACCGGACGGGCAAGATCACCGATTTCTGTCGGATTTGCGCGGTCAAGCCCTGCATTCACAATCTCTCCGATCAGGTTGCTGCCGCTATAAACGGAACGGAAAGCATTGATTGCCGCATCACTTCCGGCAACAATCAAAGGAATGTCCGACCGCGTCAAATAACGACGCAAAGCAGAATCAACAAGACGGCAATATTGGGTCAAACGGGCTGCCGTATTGGAACTGATTTTTTCGTTTCCCGTACCGGTTGCGCTATTCATATTTTTCGGCATATCCGGCACCTTGACTTCGAATGGTTCGATATCATTTGCTATTTCAATAAGACGCGCGGTTGATTCAGAAATAACCACGACATGAGCCGTATGGGCAAAAGTAATCGAACGAAGAAGCGGGCTCAGCATAAAACGGTCAGCCACTTCGACAAAAGACTTCAACCGGTTTGCAAGGCGGAAAGTCCATATGTGATCGGGGGTTGCCAAAACTGCAAGACTGCGTGCCTGCTTCAACCAGAATTCCTCATAATCGGAAAGACCGGTCAACAGGTTTTCCATCGCTGACAGACGTCTTTTGTCAGTCAAAGACTGGGATTGCGCCAACGCTTCCTTCACTTGATTTGCATATTCAATTTTACTGGCACCAATTTCGGATGTAATCGGTGTAGTCGGCAAGTATATTGATACACATGCATCAGCTCTCACCTCTCGCAATTTGTTAAAATCCGTCATTGATGGAATATCGACATGCTGCATTGAGAAATCCCTTTCCTCTCTTGTTTACTCAATATTGATATGGGCATTCGATATGTCCAAAAACAAGACAATCAGGATTTTATTTTTCTTAAAAATGCAATAATCCGGATTTTTTTAAAAAATAACTTCTATAATAATGCTTTTAATCACTTTCAAAATCCGCAAACTTTACAGGAACGGAAAAGCGTTTCTTCATAAATCGGGACAATCAACATTCTCTGTTGATTAAAGCCGGCTTTGCCTTCAACAAACCGCAAAATAGAGGTGATAAAATGCCTAATTTCCCCGTTCCGGCTTTTCAAATTACGCGAAGACAGTTCCAAAAGCGGATGCAGTACCAAAACCGAGCACAGTTCAAAAGCGAGAGCCAGATAGATTGATGCCGCCCGCTTAGTCTTTACCCGAAAGCTTAATATGCATATTCCAAAAAGACCGGATCAACCGAACCCCCCCAAACCGAATGGAATTTGGATATCAGTCTTTCCGAATCGCATTTTCCGGTCATTGCCACCTCGAAGAGGGGATCGAGAAAACATGTTTCATCGTCACCATCGGCATTCAATTTTTTACGGTTGGCGAGACCTTTTCGGGAAATATCAAGGGCCTGACGGGCAATTTCCAGAATAGTTGTATTGCGGAAAGGTGTTTTCAACCCTTCAACGGGAACAAGGTTGCGCATAGCAAGAACTTCCTCATAGCCCCAATCTTTTGTCATCTCATAGGCGCTATCGAGTGCCTCTTCATCATAGAGTAAGCCAACCCAGAAAGCCGGCAGTGCACAGATACGACGCCACGGGCCACCATCGGCACCACGCATTTCCAGAAAACGTTTGAGCCGAACTTCCGGAAACAATGTTGAAAGATGGTTGATCCAATCGCCCATATTGGCGCGATAATCGTCAACTTTTCCCTTTAAAGCACCTTCCATGAATTGGCGGAATGTGATGTCGGTGCAATCATGATAATGTCCGTCACGAACAACAAAATACATAGGCACATCAAGGGCCCATGCGGCATAATCGGCAAAACCGAAATTTTCGTTAAAAACAAAAGGCAGAACGCCGGCGCGACGGTTATCGGTATCACGCCATATTTCCGAACGCCATGACATGAAGCCGTTCGGCTTTCCTTCTGTGAATGGCGAAGTGGCAAAAAGTGCTGTGGCAATCGATTGCAATTTCATCGAAACTTGCATTTTACGGCGCATATCTGTTTCCGATGAAAAGTCCAGATTAACCTGAATTGTGCAGGTCCGATACATCATATCAAGACCGTGCTTGCCCACTTTCGGCATATAGTTGGTCATAATATGGTAACGTGACTTGGGCATTTGGGGCGTTTCGTCAAGACGCCATTTGGGGCTACCGCCGAGTCCCAGAAAGCCGATACCAAGAGGTGCTGCAATTTCCTTGACTTGTGCAAGATGGGCATTTACTTCGCGGCAAGTCTGGTGAATTGTTTTGACTGGTGCACCCGAAAGTTCGAATTGCCCACCCGGTTCAAGAGAAATGGCGCCAGCACCCGTCGGCTCTAACAATCCGATAATTTTTCCTTCATCAAGGATCGGTTCCCAGCCGAGCATGGCTTGCATGCCTTCAAGCAAGGCACGAATGCTCCTTTTACCTTCATAGGGGACAGGGCGGTTACCCTCGACAAAAAACGGAAATTTTTCGTGTTCGGTCCCAATTCGCCATTTATCGGAAGTTTTCGCGCCACCCGCAAGATAGTTTACCAGATCATCAAAACCGTTGATTGCTGTTTCATCTTCAATGTCGCGCGCCATAACTCACAATTTCCAATTTTTTGTAATTTATCTTATCTTTTAATCGTTTTCATCACTCTTTCAAGTACCACAATTTCAAGTCCCACTGCCCTCATATCAGAGACCGCTCGTCGTCGCGCCAATCACCCAAAGTTGCATCAATAACTGCAAGGGCCGCAACCGCAGCGGTATCCGCTCGCAAAATTCTGGGTCCCAAGGGGATCGCATGAACAAACGGAAATTGCTTGAGTTGAGAGCGTTCTTCATCACTGAAACCACCTTCCGGCCCGATAAGCACACCAAGTGGAGCTCGCGGCATCTTTTTCAATATTTCAAGCGGATTTTGCGTATCAGCAGCTTCATCACAAAAAATAAGATGCCGTTCCTGCTGCCAATTTTTCAAAAGCTCTCCAAGTGAAACCGGACTGCGGCAAGAACTGATAGAAAGAACACCACATTGTTCACATGCTTCAATGATGTTAGCTTGCATACGCTCTTCGTTCAGCCGCGTCACTTGTGTGAAACGGGTTATAACCGGTTGCAAAACCGATGCCCCCATTTCCACCGCCTTCTGCACCATATAATCAAGGCGGGCGTGTTTAAGCGGCGCAAAACAATAGACGAGATCGGCAGGTGCGGCCTGCCCACGCTCTTTTGAAACGAGCTCCAGCACTACAATTTTCTTTTTGATTTCATAAATTTTTGCACGCCATTCGCCATCTTTTCCATTGAAAAGCAGAAGCTCGCTTCCTTCGTTCATCCGCAGTACATTTTTAAGATAATGCGAACGGGTTTCATCAAGATCCAGTTTCCCGCAGGCTGACAACGGTTCTTCGACAAAAAGTCTCTGTAATTTATAATTGGCGCGCATTGCTTCTCACTTTTCTGCCCGTGCTTTTTTAAAAAAGCTTTTAAAATTTCCGAATGCCCCATCACCCACCAACTTATCCACCCGTCGGGAATTTTTCAAAATGCCGGTCGATAGGGGCTCTTAAGGCCGGTTTTCCAGCCTTTTAAAAAAATCAAGCTCAACAATATAGTGAATGTTTCAAAATTCGTAGTTACTTTTTACATAAAGGTGACTAGAAACTTTAAAAAAATAAAACTAAATATGAGAAGAAACTACCTTCTCTCAACGCTGTCAGATTAGTGATCTCGTAGGAAAGCAGCTTTATTGTGTTATTCCGGACAAAGGGGAATTGTCTTTTTGCCCGCTTATTGTGTTTGTTTGAAAATTTATGACTGTTAGCGTTAAACAACCGACTGTTTGGGATGTTGTCTTTTCCCTGAAAACTTTTGCAGCCGCGGCTTTGGCTCTTTATATCGCCTTTTTATGCGATCTTCCAAACCCTTATTGGACGATGACAGCCGTTTATATCGTTGCCAACCCGCTATCGGGGGCTTTGACTTCCAAAGCATTTTATCGACTTCTTGGAACGGTAATCGGCGGCATGGCAACCGTTATCATGTTGCCCATGCTTATCCCCTCACCCGAGCTTACGACTTTGGGGCTTGCCCTCTGGCTTGGCTGTTGTTTGTTCATCAGCGTATTGGACCGGTCGCCGCGCGCTTACGTCTCGATGCTTGCCGGCTATAGCATCTGCATTATCGGATTTATGATCGTCGACGAGCCGGAAACAGTCTTTGATTATTCGGCAAGTCGTGTGGAAGAAATCGGCGTCGGCATCATTTCTGCCGCGCTAGTTGGCCGCCTTGTTTTTCCCCGTCATGCAGGGCCGGTTCTGGCAGAGCGTATTGATAAATGGCTCAGAAATAGTGCCGATCTTGCAATTATGTACATTAGAGGACAAGGCAAAAGCGAAGACGCATTAAAAAGACGCCAAAAACTGGCAATTGATGCCGTTGATTTGCGCGCCTTTACCACGCATGTCACTTATGACTCTTCGACATTGCCATCCACTGTCAATGCCATGCGCGTTTTGCAAAGCCGCATGGTTTCTTTATTACCGATGGTTGCGAGCTGCAACGATCTTATCAACCGGCGCAACAAATTGATTACAGAGCAATGTGACGGCAAAAGCAACAGCACCAAACTTGACGAATTGATTGAAGAAACCGCTGCCTGGCTTAAAACCCACGAGCCAATGAAGCCGGAAGGCATCGCCCGCATCAAAGCTTTGAGGCAATCCATATTGGATGATATTGGCCGGTCGAAAGTATGGCTTGATCTTGTTTCGCGCAATCTGACATTACGCCTTGTTGATATTATGGAAATCTATTCCGACTGTCTGCATTTGCGTAATGATATCGTCAACGGCACCCAACACAAATTGCGTTGGCACCGTTTCGATTTTCTGGGCGAAGTCCGGTCTATCCACTATGACTTCGGCATTGCCTTTCTTTCAGCCTTTTCTGCAATCCTTGCCATTTTCATTATTGTGACTTTGTGGCGTATGACCGAATGGACACAAGGCGCTACCGCTGCAATGATGACCGGTATTTTTAGTAGCCTTTTTGCGACCAAAGACGATCCTGTTCCGGCAATCCGCGGGATGCTGAAACAAATTCTTTTGGTTCTTGTTATCGCATTTGTCCTGCAATTCGGCATTTTACCACTTGTGGACGGCTATTTGCCGCTCATGCTTTGTTTGGCACTTGTCCTGGTACCGGCCGGCATCATGATGGCCATCCCTTCAAAATTTGCCATGGGCATGACAATGACAGTCAACCTGCCCAATCTGTTATTGCTGCAATCACGATTGAGTGGTGATTTTTATAATTTCATCAATATCAATACAGCAATGATTTTGGGAATTATTGTTGCAGCAGCAACGGCTTCCATCGTACGCTCCGTCGGTGCGGAATGGAGCGCTTTTCGCCTCATCCGTGCAAGCTGGCTTGATATTATCGAAGTTGCCGAAAGGCCGACAAATACCAAAGCCTATAACGAATTGTTACACCGTATGCTTTACCGCTATGGCTTGATTGCGCCACGTTATGCCTTGATCCCGATCCATTCACGCGTTCGCCAGACCGATATTCTCAAAGATGTCCGTGTGGGGCTTGATACAATCGAATTGCAACATTTGAAGGATTCACAAGGGCCAACCAATCGACAAAATCTTGCCAATGTTTTGGAGGAACTGGCGTTCTACTATCGCGTAAAAGTAAATAGCACCGACGTGCCCGAAGGCAAAGAATTGCTGGAAGCAATTGATACAACACTCAACTGGACTCTTGCACTTCCGGATTCGGAAGATCATCAGAAGATCTCGTTTGCATTAACCGGATTGCGGCAAAATTTGTTTGGTGATGCAAAGCCTTACAAAGCGGTCTTGCCTCCGATTTTCAAAGGACATGACTCATGAACCCCGAGGTTGATATTTATGGTGTCTATATTCCGACAATCGGAATTCTGGCGCTTGTCAGCTATTTTTTGAATGTTGCTCTCCAGCGGTTCATCTTGCGCAAAGGGTTGGAACGCTTCATCTGGCACCACGCGCTTTTTGCAGCGGCAACCTATTTCATCATTTTGAGTATTCTTTCTTTCATTGTAACTCGGATTTAACGGATATGAACAAGCTTATAGCCAATTCCGGTCGTATATTTTTCACCCTTGTCATGGCTCTGGTGGCCGGCCTCCTCCTCTGGCAGTTATGGAACTATTACATGAATGACCCGTGGACAAGAGACGGTAAAATAAGTGCCGATGTTGTTCGTGTCGCGCCTGATGTTTCCGGTTTTGTAACCGAGGTCAATGTCGTCGATAACCAACATGTCAAAAAGGGCGATGTTCTTTTCAAGATTGATCAGGCACGTTTTTCTTTAGCTTTTGAAGATGCACAAGCCATGGTTGACAATGCAAAAGCTGCTCACGATCAGGCAAAACGCGATCTCGAGCGTGACCAGAAACTGGATGATAAAACCATCACCCGCCAACAATTGGAGACGGCCGCTATGCAGGAATTGCAAACCGCAGCGACATTGCGCAAGGCAATCGTTCAACTTGATACGGCGAAACTCGATCTTGAACGTTCGACAGTTCGTGCTGCTGTAAATGGTAAACTGACCAATTTTTCTCTGGAACCTGGTGAATATGTTACGCAAGGCAAACCAGTTACCGCGCTTGTCGATACCGATTCGTTTTATGCATCCGGCTATTTTGAAGAAAACAAACTCGACCGCATTCATATCGGCAGTCGTGCAACCATCCACATTATGGGATCAAGCACTGTGTTGACCGGCGTTGTTGAAGGTTTTGCTGCAGGCATCGAAGATCGCGAGCGCACGCAAACCACAAGCCTGCTTGCCAATGTTGCACCGACATTCAACTGGGTTCGCCTTGCACAACGTATACCGGTGCGTATCAAACTTGATCCGGTACCTGACAATATCCACCTTGTTTCGGGACGCACTGTCAGTGTCGCAATCGAAGAAAACAAGAAATAACCGGTTGATTTTCGTCAAAATTTTTTCGTCACCTAAGTGCAACAGATTTAACTTTTTTTTACTTTAATCGGCAAAAACTCCGAATAAAGCGCTGTTCATTCATTGTCGAAAAAGAAACTTCGCTATATGACAACACACAAATTAAAACTTGATAATCACATTTGATCGGAGAGATAAAATGTCAGCCAAGAGAGCCACCTTGGTGACTGTTGCTGCTCTTTTCACATTTATTCTAGTTGCTGCCGGAATTGGTTCGGTCGGTGCCGGAAATAACGAGTTTATGAGCAAAGACGGTTATGGTGTTCATAGCTCGATGCGTTAATATTTGAATTATCTGACCGGATTTCCTTGTCAAACGAAAGCCGGCAGTCATAACTTTAAAAGGGGCCTTCAGGCCCCTTCTTTTTATGATTTCTTCGTCCGTTTCCGATATGCCTATTTGTTCCCGTTTCAATTTACCGGCTGAATTTTGTGGAATCTTCTTTCCGCCGATTGAAGGCGGCTTGCGGAATTTCTTAAATTTTGATTATCCGTTTTGTCGGTAAACAAATCGAACTTCACAAATGTGAAAAGCCCGATTTTTCCTGAATTAAAAAGTCGAATATGGCTGCTTTTGTTATCGCCAAGCATTTTCAAATTCCGCGGGGGCACACTCCTATTACAGTGATCGGAACAAAGCCATCAATTATCGGATTTTAGATAACCATATCACCAATCGGCAACGGCATTCTCATCAAACAAGATTGTAAAAATTGAGGAAATCATTTGGCAATAAAATATAAGCAAGCACGCCAAAAATCGGACATTGGATGTCTAAACAAAAAGCGAAAGCTTGAAACAGCTTCCGCTTTTAAAATTCTGTTTTTCTCAAACCTTTCAGCCTGAATTTTTCATAAGATTCATGCCTGAAATTCGGACGGGTCCGGCCCCATACGTCCATCCAATTTATCAAGCGCGGCAATAGCGTCATGATTTGCCGCGGTAAGCGCAAAATCGAATATATTGAAATTCTCGGCCATACGTTCCGGAGAGCCGGACTTTGGAATTGCAATCGTGCCCATTTCCATATGCCAGCGCAAAATGATTTGTGCGACAGTTTTATGATGTTCATCTGCAATTTTTTTCAGCACAGGATCATCAAAAAATTGGCCGCGTCCGAGAGGTGCCCATGCTTCGGTCAATATATTGTTTTTATCATGGAAAATGCGTAATTGCTTTTGTTGAAAATGCGGATGCAGTTCCACCTGATTGACTGCGGGGGCAACACCTGTTTCCTTGATAAGCCGTTCAAGATCGACAATACGGAAATTGCAAACGCCGATAGACCGGACACGATTTTCCTGTTTGAGTCTGATCAAAGCTTTCCACGTTTCCACAAACAGATCACGCGCTGGCAAGGGCCAATGGATAAGATAAAGATCAACCGCGTTCATGCGGAGCCGCTTTGCACTTTCTTCAAAAGCGCGCATCGTATTGTCATAGCCTTGGTCACTATTCCAGACTTTGGTGGCAATAAAAATATTTTTGCGGTCGATGCCTGAATCGGCAACACCAAGCCCGACACCTTCTTCGTTATCATAAGCTTTGGCTGTATCAATGTGCCGGTAGCCTGTCTTTATTGCCTGTTTAACAGCGTCTCTGGTATCGCGTTCGGGAATTTTAAAAACCCCGAAGCCCAATTGTGGAATGAACAAGCCATCATTCATCTTAAGCAAGGGAACCGATTTATTTTGTGAAAGTTCTGACATCTATTCTCCTTGATTATCCTATGCAATATGAACCACACTCCATCCCGTCAGCGACGTTCATGGATTTTCATTGGAGTAGATCATAATGCATAATCACCTGAATTGACAGTAAGGTAAAAACAGAATTCAAAAACAAAAAGTGATGTGCATCGCATAACTTATTTGAAATATGTTATTCCGATTAAATTCAACAATTAAACGTTAAAATTCAAATCGGAATATTTTGTTTTCCATGACTATTTTTCATCTCGATTAAATTAAGTGAATTTTTATATTTTATAAAAACATCTTCAAAAAATATTCTTTTATATTTTTAATTTTTCAAAAAATTTTAAAATTATGCGTCCTTCAGACTCCTTTAGATATTCAGGTGCTTCGCCTGACATGTCATTTTTGGTTCGCATTTTTTTGGAAAACCGGTTTATTCAGCCGTTGCAACAAAATGCCTTGATCCCTTGGCTTTTCACGATGTTTATATGACGAACAGGTGACAAACGCTGAATCAAATTCCAATTTACCCGCAACGCGTTATTTTGCGGATAGCAACATCAAACCCCGCAAGGAAACATGAAAACTCTTGTTATTTTCCACGTTAATAAGGCTGAAGGTGTAGACAAGTAAAAGCTATGATCACCAATAAAGCACTGAAGCGAAAAAGCGCATACCGGATTATTATTTCGCTGCTCCATATAATCTCTTTGTCCAGTCTTCTATATCGTGATTATCCAACCGCTTTTGGGCAAGAGAGCGCCAGCTTGGTGATAATTCGTTCAATGAAGCAATATGCGACAATTCTTCATAATCGGTTCTGGTCACATAAAAAGCCTTCCATAAACGATAAATCGTCCACTCTTCGTGCAACCGTTCGATAAGTTGAAGCTCGTCTTGCAGAGCTACTTCCCCCTCCTGTAACACACGATAATACCAGCCCGTTCGCCCGCTTTTTTGCGTGCGCACCGACATATCGGTGACACCGAACCTTACATTGAGCCGGAAACAGGGCTGTCTTCCTTGCGAAACTTCTATGATAGCCTTCCCTAGACGATAAACATCCCCGACAGCAATATCTTTCTCGCTCAAACCGGAGGTTGACAGATTTTCCCCGAAGGCAGTCGGCGTATCAAAGACCGCTTTATGCCCAAGCTCGTTTTTCCAGAAAGCATAATGGTCAAAATCATAGTGATGAACGGCCTTTTCCGCTCCACCATGATGTTTCTTGTCTGCCTGTTCGTCACCGATAAAACCGGTTTTGGTAAGAAACAGAGGTAGGTCAACCGGTTTTTTGTCAATCCCGCTTGGCAAGTTTTCTGGTCCTATTGCTTTTATCGGACCAACTGACAGTGCTAAAAGTTTTACCATTTTTTTAAAACCGATAATAATAGGTGCTGGTGGTTAAGCCTCGAAACTGCTTTTAGTCCAGTTTCCTTTCTGACGCATTATTGCGCTGAAGATCGACAATGCCATATGGAAATCGTCTGCCAGACATTGAAAAACCTAACGGTTTGACAAGACTGTTCATCAGACAGGTAACATCGGAGCAAGCTTTGTCGGAGCGTGGCACTTTTTTCAAGACCGCATCAAGTTTAATTTCGTAACCATTGTTTTTATTGTCTTCAGTTTGAATATCTGCCGTTCCTTTGGTCAAAAGTTGCCAATTGCCCATTTGAATGACCGATTTATCGATAACAAGATTTTCATCAGTAATCGTTGTTTCGATATCCCATCTGTCAAAATCCGTCGACGCATCCGCTGAATTTTCAATCTGCGCTTCATCACCGCCGCCTATCGCTGTCCGCAGCTTTTCAATATCATAGCCTTTGATATTGCCCTGCGACATATTCAATGTCAGATGGCCTTGCATTTTGGAAACAACTTCCGACCACCGGCTGAACGGGGCATGCATTGTCAGGATAAGACCGGTTTTTGCATTGACAAAGGAAGGATGACCGAAAGCCTGCGCTATTGATTGGAGGTCGAGAGAATTTCCTGAAACGCGGCCTTCAATGCTGGCTTTATCATTATCGCGACTGATCTGGATATTGGATTGGATGGCTCCGCCAAATGCATTGGCATTGCCGAGATCGAAAATTCCCCGCCCGCTTCTGATCTGTATGGCAGCTGCAAGATTATTGAGGGTTATTGTTCCAAGCCGCGCCTCTGGTGCCGACATGCGGATATCAAGACCAATCAGGTCAAGAACCGAAAGATCAAGAAATTCGTTTTTTTCCTCATCCGGGAAAAATGTTGCAACCAATGTGTCAAGATTGAGCTTGTCAAAAGCAAGTGACCCGCTGATGACAGGCAGGTGATCCTGATAACCGGTGGCGAGTGCGCCGCGGGCATTATCATTTCCTAGTTTGAAATTGACATTGTTAAATTGCATATGACCGGGTTGGGCAGAAAAATCCGATTCCCAGACAACCGGCGCTTTCAATCCTTGACCCAGCACCTGACGGTAACCGAGCCAATCCATGGTCTTGTTCCAGCCCGGAGAACGGGCTGCAATTCGTCCGTCAAAAATATAGCTTTCGGAAAGGCGCCCTTTCCCTTCAAAAGTGATACCGCCGCTTGAAGAATTAAGGCTGGCCCTAAGTTCGCTGGTACCGCCGGAAAAAAATATCAGCGCCTGCATCGCATCAATACGCAAATCGGTTGCTTTTCCGTGCCACATGGCATTGGCACGAAAACTTGCCGCTCTTGTTGATTCCGGCCATTCAAGCACAGCGTTAAGTGCCGTAATTTTTTCTGCCATCCCTCCGAGGTTTTTGCGATAGAGCAGCTCTCCATTGTCAATCACTATCCGCCCGAATGGTTGATTAAGAAGGCGGTTTATATCAGGATGATCAGGATTCTTGTTAACAATTTCGCGGGCTTCACGAACGGCTGCTCCGAAACTACCTTGCGACCTTGAAAGTGCGTCAAAAAAATCGGTAACTGTTTTGACCGGCTCTTCCATAACAAAATGTGGATTGATAATGCGGGTTTGCGAAAATGTGATGTGCCCGAACAAAGCATCAATGAGTGATAAATCGACTTCAATGCGCTCTGCTTCCATAAGTGGTGCTGTATCATCATTTGTCGGCGTGAGTATCACACCGGCCAACGATGCTTTAGGATAAGGGAAAAGATCAAGTTTCGGCGCTTCTCGCAATTGCACATTATAACCCGTCCATGCACTTAAATCCTGTGCAAGGCGGATGCGGATCGCATCGGTCGAAACGAGAGCCGGCAACAGCAGGAAAATCGCCACAACGATAATTCCCAACAGTACAACCAGCGCGCCGACATATTTTATGTTTTTTCTGTGCACCTCGTCCCTTTACCTTTTATTAACCATAAATGATTAAAACCGAATTACATTTCGGCTTCCAGTGAAAGCTTGTTTCTGAAATGCCCTTGTTTAAATTTTTGCCGGGTTTTATTGCCCGGCATTTTTTTAATCGAATTTTATTCCAACAACAATGAAAATGCTGTGAAAGCGTAACTTATGCCCCGCTAGCGCAGAAGACACTTGGCTAAAAAATGCAAAATCGTGTCATTGCGGCGAATACTGTGTCTAGGCAATTCAAAATCCCCCTCGTTTCCCCGTGCACGCGATTTGACTGTTGTAACAGCATAACGATAACCGGCATTTTTTACGATTTTTTGGATGGCTTCATTTTCGTCACCAAAGGGATAGGCAAAAGATATAATGGGCGAGCCAAGTTCTTCTTCAAGTTTTGCCTTGTTTTCGATTATCTGGCGCTCTGCTTCCTCAATCGGAATATCTTTTAAATGCGGATGGTCATTTGTATGGCCACCGACTTCATGCCCATGCGCCGTCCAATCTCTCATTTGGTCGAATGTCATTATCTTGTCGCGCTGTGAACGTTCATTATCCCATGAATTGTCGAGCCCCATACGCGAAGAGACAAAAAAATTGGTTGCACTGAACCCCAATTCATCAAGAACAGGCATAGCATCCTGATAAACAGATAAAAAACCGTCGTCGAAAGTTATCGCCGCCACTTTCCCCTTTTTGCTGCCCCGAATATAAGGCATTGCTTCTTTGAGTGACAATCCTTGAAAGCCGATACGTTTCAGGACATGCATTTGCCTTATAAATTTTTCAACCGTAACATAATTGGAGCGCCCCGGAATACCTGCCTTGGGCGGCGTACCTAAATGATGATAAAGAAGTATGGGAACAGCCATATCAACCTTCCTGACGTTTCGATAGAACCTTTATGCGATGCCGGTAGAGCGGGCGGGCTATTTCTCGATAAAGGCGGGCAAAAAGAGAATGTTTGCTTTTGATCGTCGAGCCGCCAAGTTCGGCAGAAATCTCGCGAACCACAGGAGGTAGAATAACCTCCGGATGGACGCCGGTTTTCCAATATAATTGTTCGGTCGTATCAACCGGACGATCGAATGTGGCTGTCGCATCAAGTAGTTTTCGGGCAGCACTACGGCCCACCAGTTGGGCAACCTGCCCCAAACCGATTTCTGTCGGCCTGATAAGTTTAATATCGCCTTTTTCAGCGATTATTTTTCCTGTTTCGCGCACCCGAAAAGGAAAACGGATGAAACTTTCTTCATTGGCTTCCTCGACAGCAAACCGGAAAACTTCGTCAAATCGCTCGTCCAGAGCAACATCGTCTTCAATGATAAATCCTGCATCCATTCCCTCGTCGACGATTTTTTGCCAGGCGCGTCTATGCGACAAAAAACACGCAATTTCGTTTTTTGACAAAGCAAAGGGATAAAAAGGACGATAAAGCTGTTTTCTGTAAAATTGGAAAATCGTCTTGTCATCAAGGTCAAGACTATCAACAGCTCCTAACACCATTGCAGGACAAGGCAGCATTCTTTCGAGTAATTCAACTTGTATCTGTCGCTCATCCGCACGATCAAGATGGATAATCAGCGCTTTGATGGTTTTCTCTGAACCGTTCATATTCGACCCGAAAGTTTTAAAAACGGGCGGTTAAGGCCCGGCTTCCATACTAGGGACGAATGGAAAGGAAAACAATGTGAATTATACCGCTTGCTCTTAAAATTTGTCATTCAAGGAAATGGCATGTTCCTTCATTGACACGTTCGCGAACCCATCTTTCTTCTGCTGACCAGGCGTGATGTTTCCAACCTTTCCAGGTGAAGCCACATATGTAAATTTCCCACTCGGTCAAATCGTAGTGGTGTAGGAAATCCCAGATTCCGAGATAGCCGGTTGAAGGAAACCATTCCTTCAGCTTTTCGTCTTTAATGCCAATTTCGGCACAGGCATCAAGGTAGAATTGTGCAGATTTTATCAGAATATCCTTACCCGCTTCACCGAGGACTTTAATTGCCTGCTTTGTCCAATCGACCCGACGATGTTTGAATAATTGCGACAGCAAACGCGGACGGGAAAAATAAGTTTTCATGATATAAGGATGGTAGACAAATGTAATCAATTCTGCCTGTTTGAAAAACTTGCATTCAAGGAAAGTCGGGTCTTCCAGCTTTTCCTGCATCGGTTTGCCAGAATTACACATCATCAAACAACTTGTCTTCGAACCGCTCCAACCATCAAGCAAACGTGGCTGATTGAAGCGTAAAACATAGTCGGCACTGTCTATTTCTCGAGAAAGATCTCGCGGTAAATCGGCATTTCCTACAACAATAAACCGTCGTTTTTGAGTTTTCATACGCCTGATCCCAATTATGACGTTTTCGCCCGTTCTTTTTTAGTGCATTGATATCAATGCTTATAGTGACCGTTTTTCATGGAAAGAACAAAGGATTACGGCATTTTTATTAAAAGAAAAACAAAATAATAACAGCTTTTCTAAAAAATTTTTAAAAGCAACTTCCCGATATTTGTAATTAAACAGCCCTCCTTTTGTCGAATTTTCGTACAAACTTCGTTCGAGCATATTGATCACGGCGTGCCGTGATATTGCCGTGATAGACGCAACCATTCACGAGCTGCATAGGAAAGGTGATTGTTACTGCGCCAGATCAATGCCATATGCCATTCGATCGCTGTATCGGTGATTTCGACGGTTTTAACATTTTTGACATTGCGTTTTTCTGCAATCATCCTTGGCAAAAACCCCACTCCCATACCGGCTGCAACAAGGCCGAACAAAAAGTCGATCTGGCTCGAGCGTGCCGAGACCACCGGCTCCAGCCCCTTTTCGTGAAATGCCTCCATCACAAGCGGCGTTAAAGCAAACTGGCTTGCGAAAAGCACAAACGGATATTCGGCAAGCTCTTTGGCTGTGATTTTTTTACGATCTCCTGCAAGGCTTGCAGGCATTAACGCAACAACCGGATCGTTACGCACGTCCTGATAATCGAAACCACTTGCAATCGGCACCAGAGAACCCGCAAGTTCGATTTCTCCTGTCCGCACCAGTTCCTCCAATTTTTTACTTCCGTGTTCAACAATATTGATGTCGATTTGCGGGTGTGAAGACGTATAGCGCGCAAGAACCGGAGCAAAAAGCTCCGAACTGCCAATCGGCGGAAGTCCGATTTTCAACACACCGCGTTTCAAGCCCTTCAATTCGGCAATCTCGCGTTCTATCGCCGTTTCTTCGGCAAGTATCCGCTGGGCATGCCGAAAGACATATTCACCCGCAGCCGTAAGTTGCATTTTTCCCTTGTTGCGATTGATTAATTTGGTTCCATACTGGTTTTCAAGCTGGGCCAAAGATTTGCTAATTGTTGATTGAGTGGCATTCAAAACTTTCGCCGCAGCGGAAAAGCCGTTTTGCCGAATAATTTCTATAAAAGCTTCAAGGGTTCTGATCTGCATGACTATGCTATATAGGAATAGTTAACATGAATTCAATTCATTTTACGAATGGCACTTCATCACTTATCTAACGCTCCGTCAGGAGTACAAAATGATACATCGTCTAGCAATTCAAACGCGCCATCTTTTTCATCACAACATATTTGCCCAGATCGGGCTCATTTGCGTGTTCTGGGTTATTGGCGAAATTATTACCTGGGCATTTAACCTACCGATTCCGGGGGCAATTATCGGCATGGTGCTGGCACTCGTTGCACTGGCTAGCGGGAAACTTAGCATATTAAGCATGAAACGTGCTGCCGATTGGCTTATTGCCGAAATGCTTTTGTTTTTCGTTCCGGCTGTTCTGGCTCTTCTCAATCACAAAGAATTTATCGGATTATTAGGTATCAAAATTCTGGTCGTTATTTTGGGCGGTACCTTTGTTGTTATGAGCATTACCGCCTTGACCATAGACCTTTGTTACCGTTGGATGTTAATGCGCCATGTCAAACATTGAAACCGACCTTGAACGCTATATGGCGGATATCGAGCTTTATACGAGTCCGGTTTTCAAAACTGTTTTCTGGTCACTCGTTACAATTCTCCTCTATATGGCGGCTAAAGCTTTTTACCGTCGTTTTTCTTACTGGTGGCTGACACCATTGGCAGTAACGCCACTGCTGCTGATGATTGTTGTTGTTCTGCTTAAAGGCGATTACGCCCACTACATTAAAGCAACGCATTGGTTGGTTGCAATTCTGGGGCCGGTTACCGTTGCCTTTGCAGTTCCGATCTGGCAGCAACGCCGCATCATTGCCAGAAACTGGTTCATTCTCGCTATTGGCATTATCGTCGGTTCTTTTGCCTCGATGATGTCGGCATGGGGACTTGCAACACTTATGCAATTGGACCCTGCTTTGCGGCTAAGTTTGATGCCGCGCTCGATCAGTACACCTTTTGCCATGGAAGTTTCGGGCGACATTGGCGGCATTCCGGATTTGACAGCAGTATTTGTTGTGTTGACCGGCGTTCTCGGAGCAGCGTTAGGCGAGGTTATTGTCAAATATTTGCCGCTGCGCTCTTCAATTGCTCGCGGTGCCCTTTTCGGCATGGGCGCGCATGGTGCAGGTGTCGCCCGCGCCCACCAGATGGGACGCGAGGAAGGTTCGATTGCCGGCCTCGTTATGGTGATGGTCGGTATTGTCAACGTCTTGTTGGCACCGATTCTCGGGTGGCTTTTGAAATAGAACAAAAGATATGCGGTTCTTTATAAAAATCGCATATCTTCGTTTGTTGAGTGATATTCGTTTTCACACAAACCTCCCATAACGCCAATTGTCATTAAAAATAGCCGTTGCTGTCTTCCTATTCAGCCTTTGCTGTATTTCTATCGGGCCAGCAAGGTTTGTTCCTTTCAAATCAATTCCGGAGATTTTTCCGTATAAAAAACGGATTTTTTGCTCCTTTAAAATTTGACCACTCTTTCAAATTGCAACCGGTGCCCTTTATGCCTTCCGGATAATGAACGACATCAGGTAAAGCTGAACCGGTTTTTCCCGCACTTGCGCTGCACTTGTGCTTGAAGTGGTTATTTTTCACTTCCGTTGTGCCAAACATGTACAATCTTGACACAATGACCTGTTCTAGTTCAGGAAAATGCTCTAAAGCAGAACAAAAAGCCTAGTGAAAGGATTCCTTTATGGCCAATGTGATTGACGGGAAAAAGCTTTCTGAAGATATCCTTGCCAAGGTAAAACAGGAAACAGCTGTTTTACGTGAACAACACGATATCCAACCGGGAATTGCGGTTATTATTGTGGGGGAAGATTCTGCCAGTAAAGTTTATGTCGCGTCCAAGGAAAAGCGCGCTGAAGAATGTGGTTTTTTATCCAACAAATATGAACTGGATGAAAAAACCAGCGAGGCGGATTTGCTTGCCCTCGTCAAGGAATTGAATGCCGACAAAAATATTCACGGTATTCTGGTGCAATTGCCATTGCCAGCCCATATCAATGCCGATCATGTGATACAGACAATTTCTCCGGATAAGGATGTTGACGGTTTTCACTATATCAATGCCGGTAAAGTTATGACCGGTGCAATCGAAGATGCATTCGTTCCCTGCACTCCCGCCGGTATCATGCTGATGGTTGAACATGGACTGGGTAAAGATCTTTCAGGCCTTGATGCAGTGGTTGTCGGCCGCTCGAATATTGTTGGAAAACCCGTTGCAGCGCTCCTTCTTGCTGCCAATGCGACAGTAACGATTGCCCATAGCCGCACCCGCGAGATTGATGATGTCTGCCGTAGCGCCGATATTCTTGTGGCCGCTGTCGGTAAACCGGAAATGATCAAAGGTGACTGGATAAAACCCGGTGCAACTGTCATTGATGTCGGCATCAACCGCATTCCCGCACCTGAAAAAGGTCAGGGGAAAACCCGTCTCGTCGGTGACGTCGAATATAAAACCGCAGAAAAAGTGGCCGGCTTCATCACCCCTGTTCCGGGCGGTGTTGGTCCGATGACAATTGCAATGTTAATGGCAAATACGTTGAAGGCTGCGTGCAAAGCAAACAATTTGCCATTGCCAAAGTTCTGATGTGATTGCAACATTTCCTTTCCAACATTTGTTGGATGGATGTCAGTTCATGAAATAAACGAAAAACGCTCCGGAATGTTCAAATCCGGAGCGTTTTTTATGAATAGAAAAGTTTGAACCAGCTATTTGCTCAAAGGCCCGACGACAACACTTGCTCCTTGATCGGCCCGCCCGACAAATTCACGGAAGACACGGAAAAGTTCGCGTCCGGTTCCGAATTCATTGGCTGAAAGATCAGGGTGTTTGATTGGTCTATTGTTGAATTCCTTTTCATCAACAAGAATTGTCAATGTTCCGTCATTGGCATCAAGCCGGATCATATCTCCGTCTTTCAACCGTGCAATCGGCCCGTTGTCCAGTGCCTCGGGCGTGACATGGATTGCAGCCGGAATTTTGCCGGATGCGCCGGACATACGACCATCGGTAACAAGAGCAATTTTTTGCCCGCGATCCTGTAATACGCCAAGAACTGTTGTGAGTTTATGCAATTCCGGCATGCCGTTGGCTTTTGGTCCCTGATAACGCACAACTGCAACAAAATCCTTGCCATCAAGTTTGCCGGCTTTGAAAGCCTCTTGAAGTTCCAACTGGTCATTGAAAACCAGCGCCGGTGCTTCGATCAACCAGCGTTCGGGTTTGACTGCCGACACTTTGATAATAGCCGCCCCCATATTGCCGGAAAGCACACGAATACCTCCATCCGGTTGGAAGGGTTTCCGCCAGCCGGCGAGCACCTTTTCATCGCCACTTTTTTCCGGCGCCGGTTCGCGCACCACTTGTCCGTCACTTCCCAGCTTCGGTTCGGTTGCATAAGCACTCAAGCCCTCGCCGACGACTGTGCAGACATCTTCATGAACGAGACCTGCTTCAATCAATTGTTTGATAACAAACCCCATTCCACCAGCGGCATGAAAATAGTTCACATCGGCAAGACCGTTAGGATAAACCCTTGCGATAAGCGGAACGACCGACGAAATTTCGGCAATATCGCCCCAGGTAAGATCAATACCCGCGGCATGAGCCATAGCGATCAAATGGATTGTATGGTTCGTTGAACCACCAGTCGCATTCAATCCGACAATGGCGTTAACAAAAGACCTTTCGTCGATCATCGCACCGACCGGCGTATATTCATTGCCAAGGGCGGTAATCTTGAGGGCGCGTCTGGTGGCTTCGCGCGTTAATGCATCGCGTAACGGAGTATTGGGGTTGATGAATGCGGCTCCCGGCATATGAAGCCCCATCATTTCCATCATCATCTGGTTGGAATTGGCCGTTCCATAGAAAGTGCAGGTTCCCGGTGCATGATAGGATGTCGCTTCCGATTGCAGCAACGCTTTGCGGTCGACCTTGCCTTCGGCATAAAGCTGGCGGATTTCCGCTTTCTTGTCGTTGCCCTGACCGGTTGTCATCGGGCCCGACGGCACAAAAATTGCGGGGATATGCCCGAACGTCAACGCGGCTATCAAAAGTCCCGGTACAATCTTGTCGCAGATGCCGAGATAAAGTGCAGCATCAAACACATCATGCGAAAGACCGACAGCTGCTGCCATAGCAATCACATCACGTGAAAAAAGCGACAGTTCCATGCCGGTATAACCTTGGGTAATACCATCGCACATCGCCGGAACACCGCTTGCAACTTCGGCTACACCGCCAGCTTCACGTGCTGCTTCCCTGATAATTTTCGGAAAAGCTTCAAAGGGCTGATGCGCAGACAACATGTCATTATAGGCTGTAATAATGCCGATATTACCGACGACATCTTCTTTCAACCGTTCTTTATCAAGCGGTGCGCAGGCGGCAAAGCTGTGCGCCTGATTGGCACAGGCAAAAAAGCTGCGACGCGGGCGATTTCGTGCTGCATGAGTGATGCGGTCAAGATAGATTTCGCGACTTTTTTTGGACCGTTCACGAATCCGGTCTGTCACGGCAGCAATTGTGCCTGAAAGAGACATCTTCTCTATTTCTCCTAAACTGAAACTGTATCAAATAACGAATGGGTTCCATCCGTGATCTGCTTTTCCTCTTCATTCGGCGACCAGTAAACCTGAACAGGATGGCGCGTATTTTTCAATACAGCGCGAATAGGCAGTTCTTCAACCGGCCCATCTTGCAAAGCCCGTTCAAAAACATCCAGTTTCGTCTGACCTTCAATATGAAGAGCAATAAAGCGTGCTTCAACGATCACCGGCAATGTAAGTGTCAGGCGGGCTTCCTTCAAGCCACGTGCATGAATTGGCAAGACCAGTGCACGTGACTCGGTGTCAATGGCCTGTTTCAATCGGTCGCCGCCCGGGAAGAACGAAGCTGTATGCCCGTCGGTTCCCATACCAAGCACAATCACATCAAAAGGCCTTGGCAGGCTGTTGATGCGACTTGCTGCGGAAAATGCCGCAAGCTCTGCAGTAATGGACGGGTTATAAAGGCCATAAAAGCGCGCTTTCGAGGCAAAATTTTGTAATAGGCTTGAACGCACAAGACGCTCGTTGGAACGATCATCTGTCACCGGTACAAAACGTTCGTCCACCAAAGTGACGAGAATATTTTTCCAGTCGATATCTGCCTTGGCGAGATAATGGAAAAAAAGTTCCGGCGTTTTACCACCTGACACTGCCAGCACTGCCTGTTTGCGTTCAACTATGGCAACACTCAATTCCGCTGCAACACGATCAGCCAAAGCTGAAGCCAATGCCGAAGGCGTATCGAAATTCAGCCGGTTTGTATCCATCAAGCTCATAACAAATACCCTAAACTGTATCGTTCCATGTACGACCATCCCGCTCGATCAGGGCAATCGATTTTGATGGCCCCCATGTTCCCGCGGTATAGCCTTGCACCGGCATTTTTGTCGCTTCCCATCCTTCTTCGATAGGGTCGACAAATCCCCAGGCAGCTTCGACTTCGTCACGTCGCATGAACAGCGTCTGGTTGCCGCGTACAGCATCCATCAACAAGCGTTCATAAGCATCGGGATTGCGAACCGGAAATGAATCGGCAAATGTCATATCAAGCGGCACATGATGAAGCCGCATTCCACCAGGCCCCGGATCCTTGATCATCAACCATTGTTTGACACCTTCATCAGGCTGCAAACGGATGACCAGCCGGTTCGGTACGATTTCACCAGCCTCGCTGCCGAAAATGTTATACGGAATGGGTTTGAAAGTGACGACAATTTCCGACATTCTTGTAGCAAGACGTTTGCCGGTGCGTAAATAGAAGGGTGCCCCCGCCCAACGCCAATTGTTGATATCAACTTTCAAAGCAACAAATGTTTCGGTATTGCTTTTATCTTTTTTTAGATCATCGAGATAGGAACCGACAGGTCCGCTTGTCGAAGCACCAGCCATATATTGCCCGCGTACCGTGTGGGTTGTTACATTATGGCTGTCAATGCGCGAAAGCGAATGCAGAACTTTAAGTTTCTCGTCACGGACAACATCGGCTGTGTTGGCTGAAGGAGGTTCCATCGCGACCAGACACAAAAGTTGCAGCATATGGTTTTGCACCATGTCGCGAAGGGCGCCTGCATTGTCATAATAACCGGCACGTCCCTCAAGCCCCACTGATTCAGCCACTGTTATCTGGACATGGTCGATGTGGGCGGAATTCCACAATGGTTCATAAAGAGCATTGGCAAAGCGCAATGCCATCAAATTCTGGACAGTTTCCTTGCCAAGATAATGGTCGATTCTGAAAATCTGATTCTCGTGGAAAACCCGCGCCAATGTATCGTTAAGCTTGGTTGCTGTTTCACGATCCCGTCCAATCGGTTTTTCGACGATAATGCGGGTTTCGTCGGTGACCAGACCATTTTTGCCCAAATGTTCGGCAATGCTACCGAAAAGTGCCGGACTGACCGCCAGATAAAAGGCTCTGATTGTGCTAGCCGAGGGGATCTCGATTGCTTTTTTCAACTTATCCCAACCGTCATCGGTTGTCGCATCGACCGGAACGTAACTCAGCCTTTTGAGAAAACGGTCGACTTCGCCCTTGTCGATATCAGCGGCAGAAACGTGTTTCTCGATCGCTTGACGTGCAAAATTGCGATATTCCTCATCGGTCAGTTTTGACCGTGATGTACCGATAATACGTGTCGGCTCACTGAATTGTCCCGAACATTGGCGATGATAGAGCGCAGGAAAGAGCTTTCTTTCGGCAAGATCGCCTGCACCGCCAAACACGATGCAATCAAACGGGGGTATAGGAATTATTTTACTTACCATGAAAATACCAAAGTCCTTAGACGCTTTACCTTAAGTCTTAATTTTCACTCATATCATATTATATATGCCTTGAGGTGCTGAATAAGCTGTTAATTTGACAATGACTTCACCATTAATTTTGTGTTTCAAGTCATTAAATTTTATCAGAAACGCTTTTTTTAAAGGCGTCGCACAAACAATCGGCTTTTTTCTTGCCGATTTTGGGTGGCTTAACATTTTTCGTTTCGCTCGTTTTGCCACTTTCCGCCGCGTATCGACCGGCAACGCGATAATATTCAGGCCGATAGAACTTTAAAAATACATCAAAATCTGTCCATCAATGCGAAAAAGCGCATTGCAAGCCAAAGCAACGGTTTTCTTAAAGTTTCGCCCCCCGGAAAAGGCGAAATTTTCAAATTTTTGAAACAGCGAATACGATCGCCTTTTTCTGTTATACTTTCCGCATAAAGTTTTCCCATAAACGGAGCAAGCATAACACCGTGGCCCGAATAGCCGCCGCAATAAGTAACATTTGGCATAATGTCACGAATATAAGGCATGCGTTCGACCGTTATCGCCACGGTTCCGCCCCAGCAATGGGTTATTTCGATTTCCTTTAATTTCGGGAAAATTTCCACCATTTGCGCACGAATGCGATCGCCAAGATGGTCAGCCACCGCATTATCATAGCTCTCGACACCGCCAAAAAGCAGGCGATTATCAATGCTTTTTCTGAAATAGCGGACGACGAAGCGCGAGTCGTCTACGGACTCTCTACCACGTAAAATTTCACTATCAATCGGCAACGGAGCTGTCGCGCCGATATAGGAACGTATCGGAACAATGGTGCGATCTACAAAACCTTTTAGCCCTTGATTGTAACCATTGGTGGCAAGCAGGACGTATTTCGATTTGATATATCCATCCGGCGTTGTGACGATACAATCATCATTCCTCTTTTCAAGTGACGTAGCGGGCGTTTTTTCATAAAGTTCCGCACCGGCTTCCGAAGCAAGAGACGCAAGTCCGACAACCAGTTTTAACGGATTGATGTGGCCGGTGCCGGTATCGCGGATGCCGCCATAATAGAAATTTGAACCCAAACGTTCTTTAGTCTCTTTCCCGTCCATGAACGACAATTGCTCATAGCCATAGCGCGCCATATTTTCGACATGCGCCTGATAAGCCGCAATCTCGCGCTTTTTATGGATAAGCGATAATTGTCCGGGAAAATAGTCGAGGCCTATTTGGCTGTCGAGGTTAATGATGTCTTTTTTGGCTTCTTCAGCCAAATCGAACAAAGCCTTTGTCCGCTCGTATCCAAGATTTTTTTCAAGCTTTTCTACCCATTGCCGTTGACCGGTCCCGAGTTGCCCGCCATTGCGGCCGGAGGCTCCATCGCCAAATCGTGCACCGTCGACAAGCACAACACGAAGTCCAGCTTTTGCCAGATGATAGCTTGCCGAAAGTCCGGTGAAGCCACCTCCGATAATTGCCACGTCACAATCCTTTTTCTCGTGAAGAGAGGGGTACGACGGACGGTTGGCAACGCTGAATTCATACCATGATATACCCGGCGAAATGGAATTCTCGTGAAACATCAACTGATATCCTAAACATTAAGCAGCAAATATTCCCGCTCCCAAGGACTGATAACTTCCATGAACGTCTCGAATTCCTGTCGTTTGATCGCAGCATAGGTGTTGACAAATGCGTCCCCCAACACCGACCGCAACCGCTTGTTTTCGTCAAACAACGCAACAGCTTCTACAAGTCCGCGTGGCAAATCGACCCGATCGGCATTAACAGTCTTTGACGACGGTTCATCAGGTTCGAGTTTGTCGATTAGCCCGATAAGACCGCAGGCGAGTGATGCCGCAAGTGCGAGATAAGGATTGGCATCGGAAGACGGAAGACGATTTTCTACCCGTCGTGCCTGAGGTGCCGAACGGGGAACACGAAATGCCGTTGTGCGATTGTCGTACCCCCAATGGAGATTGACCGGCGCCGAAAGATCCGGCACCAAACGGCGATAGGAATTGACATAAGGCGCAAGCATAACCATTGCACTTGCCATATGTTTTTGTAAGCCCCCCAGAAAATACCGGAAGGCTTCACTTTCACTTCCATCTGCGCGGGTGAAAATATTGTTTCCCGTCTTCACGTCGACAATAGATTGATGGATATGCATGGCCGAACCCGGCTGACCCTCTATGGGTTTGGCCATAAAGGTTGCATACATATCATGCTTGAATGCCGCCTCCCGAATGGTGCGCTTGAACAGAAAAACCTGATCGGCGAGTTCGATCGGATCACCGTGACGCAAATTGATCTCGAGCTGGCCTGCCCCTTCTTCATGGATCAATGTGTCGATTTCCAAGCCTTGCGCTTCGGAAAAATGGTACATGTCGTCGATCAGTTCGTCGAATTCGTTAACACCGGCAATAGAATACCCCTGCCCTCCACCGATTGCGCGACCGGAGCGGCCAACGGGCGGTGTCAACGGATAATCTGGATCAGGATTTTTCTGGACAAGATAAAATTCGATTTCCGGTGCCACCACCGGCTTCAACCCCAACTTTGTGTATGCTTCCACCACATTGCGCAAAACATTGCGCGGCGTAAATTCCACCCTTTTGCCTGTCTGGTAGACAATATCACAAATAACCTGCGCGGTCGGATCATCTTCCCAAGGGACAACGCTTAAAGTTGCAAGATCGGGCTCCAGCCGCAAATCGCCATCATCGGCAGGATAATGGAAACCGTTGCCATCCTCGGGATAATCGCCGGAAATCGTCGCCATAAACACAGCTGATGGCAGAGCAAGCGACGTATCGGAAGTAAACTTGTTTGACGGCATCATTTTGCCGCGTGCGACACCTGCCTGATCGGGTGTGATACATTCAATGTCTTCAATACCGCGAAAGGCCAGCCACTCCGACGCTTCTTTCCAATTTTTCACGCCATAAATATTCTTGAGATAAGCGTGCTGTATTTTTGTATTTTTGTCTTTTGTCTTTTTTGTTTTTTCCACAGTCATAAAACACCAAATTGAAATGTGTATCGTCTATCAATATTAACAATCAATTCTGAAAAATTGTGACGGGCACAATCGTTTGTCAACCTGACAATTGCCTTTCAATCGCTTTTGCCTTTCAACCGCTTTGCATCGAACCATGAGGACCAATTATAACCTACTATAATTTATTGTTGCGGTCTTGCCTGAAGCTGATCCTGTCAACATTGCCCTTCACTTTCCAATTGCCACCGGCAATCCGGCGCTTTGTGTAAACTTGCGCTCTGTGCAATCTGGCGAGAAAAATACTTTTTCTTGAAGCAAAGGACCTTTAAAACGACTCGTTAATAGGCGTTCAACTGTTCCAACGCCCGCTTGCCTATTCAAAAATCCTGACTTTTTTCCATTCTCCTGGCGGCAAACCGTTATCCCGCACTTTCTCGCTTGTATGAATTGCGGTTGTCGAAAATTGGGAGATTCCCGAAATATCATTATTCGTCGAAGAGGTTATCTCAGGACAGATCAAAAACCGGCCTTCACATTTTCATTTTCACTGTTCGTTTAAAGGCGCTCGTTGCGACCAAAAACGTATTCGGGCTTTTTAAACAGAGTTTTCGTTTCCGACCAATCAAAAAAATTCGACGCATAAAAGCAACGTCTTTCCATTATTCCGATAAAAATATGAGGAGATACAAAAAGCCGTAAAGCTTCAATTCGACTGGAGTAATAATAAAGCTTGAAGGGAATGGTACGGTTGGTGGGAGTCGAACCTACGACCTCTGGTGCCACAAACCAGCGCTCTAACCAACTGAGCTACAACCGCATCGTTAGAATTAAACATTCTGACGGGTGACATACGGAAGATCGAACAATTTTGCAAGTGCCTTAGCGCATTTAAACTCTATTTATTGGCATTTTCAGTCGTTTTTGTTTTGCCAAACTTCAAAAGTCCTGAAATTTTTGCTTGTCTATGTGGCGAGACTTACAAAATCGACAATGCATGCGGGTTAAAACACACGCAAAATGCGTCTCTTCTTTTTTATAGAAAACTTTCAATCAAAGGTTTTTTAAAACCGTACTCTTTCCTTGTCGCAGCGTTATTGAAGAAAACCGCTTCGCACTTTTCAGGCACTGCTTGGGTACTTTTGGGGAACCAAGTTTTGAGTAAACGCGGTTCTTATCCCAAAACCGTACTCTTTCCTTGTCGCAGTGCTTATGCTAAAAACCGCTTCGCACTTTTTAGGCACTGCTTGGGCACTTTTGGAGAACCTAAGTTTTTAGTAAACGCGCTTAATCAGGGATTTTACGGTTGGCCCATTCATCCAAAGACAGGTCGCGATACTCCCCTATCTTTTTCGCACCATCATTTTTCATGATTCCAATCACATTTTTCAGGATGCGTCTCGCAAGCCCTGCACCCTCAAAAACCATCGCACTATAAAGTTCGACAAGATCGGCACCGGCTTTGATTTTTTCGAGTGCTGTTTTCTCGTCATAAACGCCGCCAACACCGATAATTGCTTTTTTCTGCTGTAATCTCTTGCGCATCTTGGCAAGAACAATTGTCGAGCGTTCAAATAACGGCTTTCCGGAAAGCCCGCCCGATTCGCTCCTGAAGCTTTTATTTTCAAGACCGGTTCTTGAAAGAGTTGTATTGGAAACAATAAGCCCGTCAACATCGGAGTCGAGAAGCTCGGCGGCAACATCATCAAGCCCTTCTTCAGTCAAATCAGGTGCTATCTTTAAAAAGACCGGAACATGAACGCCCGTCTTCTGCTTTTCTTCCGCTCTTGCACCGCTTACCGACAAAAGCAATTCTCTCAAACTGTCACGGGCTTGCAAATTCCGCAAACCCGGCGTGTTCGGTGAAGAGATATTGATAGTAAAAAAGCTTGCAACATCATAGAAACAATGAACACCGCGCGAATAGTCGAGAATACGATCGTCGGAATCCTTGTTGGCTCCGATATTGACCCCGACAATGCCTTGCTTTTTACGCATGGCGAGACGTTTGTGAGCGGCCTCATGCCCCTCATTGTTAAACCCCATGCGATTGATCACCGCCTCGTCTTCACAGAGACGAAAGAGACGGGGTTGCGGGTTGCCCGCCTGCGGGCGCGGCGTGATCGTGCCAACTTCGCTAAAGCCGAAGCCCAAGTGCAATATTTGATCGGGAACTTCCGCATTTTTATCATATCCGGCAGCCAAGCCTAAAAAATTCGGGAATTCCAGACCGGCAATATTCACACCCAAACGTTGGTCACGGAACTCACTCCCTGAACCGAAGCCAGCTTTCAAAGCAAGAATAGAAAGCCTGTGGGCATTTTCCGGTGATAGGCAAAAAACCAACGGGCGTAATAAAGAACGATAGAGGTTCATGGCAAAACCTCGCTGAAATGGAATGTGCCTTTCTCGTCGGCTTCAAAAGGACTGACACCGACAACAGCTTCAAGTGATAATTCACCATAAAGATGAGGGAAAAACGCGTCCCCGCGAGACACCTCATAACGCAGTGCCTCTTCATCAAGCTCATCTTCATCAACGGCTACAAGCAAGAGATTTTTTTGCTCTTTGAAATGTTTATTTGCCGTTTCTGCCACCTGTTCGCCAGTTGAAAAGTGTATAAAACCGTCGGCAATATCAACTGCAGCACCGGAAAAAACACCCGTTTCCTCGGCTTTTTTCCATTCGTCTTTCGACACAATCTTATAAATCAAGGCCATATCTTTCGAGCCTAACATTCTTACCCCGCCAGACGTAAGCGCCCATGAGACGGGAAATATTCTTATTCATCCCTATATAAAAGATGTGAGAGTTTCAACCAAGGAATAAAAATGTCGACATTTCTAAAAACACTTGTTCTGGCATCCTTCTGCACCATCGGTTTGACAACAATCGGATCCGCATCCGATCATCGTTTCGAATTTCAAAAAGTCGATGGTGGTTATTTGCGTTTTGATGGCGATACCGGCAGCATCGACAAATGTCTTGATAAGGACGGGAAAATAATCTGTGCTATTTCCGGTGACGAACGCGCGCGCTATGAACAGGAAATCAAGACGTTGAAAGATAAAATTGCCGAGCTTCAACAAAATAAAGCTAAAACGAGCCTGCCCAGCAAACAGGATATGGATCAGGCTTATGACACAATGAAATATTTCTTCGACAAGTTTAAAAACGACTTCAAAAATAACGAAACTGCCCCTGATAATGGCGCTGATAAACTTTAAATCCTGAAAATTCCGCGATGTTTTTAGGTCGCGCAGGAAATAATAATAAAAGTCTTTTCTTATGGTAACCGTGCCATATTTTACGGTCAGAGCATAATCGTCAACGATTATTGCCAGAGTTAAGAACGATCAACGACAAGCGAGGAAGAGGCTGATGCTAAAAGAGTTTCGGGAATTTGCACTTAAAGGCAATATGATTGATCTGGCCATTGGTGTTATTATTGGCGGTGCCTTTGGCGGACTTGTCAATTCGATTGTCAATGATTTACTCATGCCGGTCATCGGGCTCATCACCGGTGGCATAGATTTCTCCAATATGTTTATCCAGCTTGCCGGTGAAAAACAGACAACCCTTGCGGCAGCGCGTGAAGCCGGTGCCACAATAGCCTACGGCCACTTCATTACTTTGTTCATCAATTTTCTTATCATTGCATGGGTATTGTTCATTGTTGTTAAAGCAATCAATGCAATGCATCGTAAAGAGCAACAAACACCTGCACCAAAGCCGGTTCCGCGTGACGAGGTATTGCTAACCGAAATACGCGATCTGTTGGCCACGAAAAAATAAGCTCAAAAAAGCGAAAGGCCATGCGGGGCAAAGTATGACAATATTTAAAACAAATGTAACAATCAGCCCGTGAGATTTGCCGCAGAATGTTCCGCAAAGCCGGTAATGTCGAAGTGTGTGACGAGTTTAATGCACCTGCAAGAAAAACAAAATTTTCGATAAGAAATATGGTTCTCGACACACCAGTGATATTAATGCGGCGTCCGATTTTTTGCCCTATTTCAAGAGAGCTCAATTTTTTCCGATGCGCTTATAATTGAGGTCCCTGTAAATTATGTGTTTTCAAAAGTTGTGTTTTCATAAATCGGCTTTATTTACACAACCTTTTCGGGCTGGCCTTCTCGATAGCGTTTTTCCAAAAGTACGCTTTTTCACGAGCGGTTAATGGGAAAAAACACTTCCACTGTTGTTCCCTGTCCCGGTTTTGATAAGAGAACGAGCCGCCCGCCAATTTTTTCGACAATCCCTTTTGTTGTCGGAAGGCCAAGACCGGTACCGGTAAACACAGCGTCCCCCGCGCGCCCGTCCTTTCTTGCAACCTGTCCATAGGGCTGAAGGGCGCGTGCCATTTCTTCCTCGTTCATACCGATACCATTGTCGCTTACCGACAATTTCACCAAATTCTTATCTGTTGAAGAAAGATGCACCACAATTTGACCGCCACTTTGGGTAAAACGGATAGCATTTGACAAAAGATTGAAAATAATCTGCCTGAATTCCTGCGCATCAATCCTGATTGCCGGTATTTTTGGCGGCATAATGATGCGAATAATAATGCCGTTTTCGTTTGCCTGATTTTCAAACAACGCAACCGATTTCCTCAACTGCTGGATAACGTCGAAACCCGGCACTGCAGATTGACGGTTGTCGATTATCTGCGCGTTACTCTGTCCACCTGAATGCGATCTTTCTTCGTAACGCGATTTTGCCTTTTCAAGAAAAGAGTTAACGAGTGACAATATATGTTTGCCCGAAGAAACAATGTCGCGCAAATAGCCACGGTAACGCTCGTTTTCTATTCGGCCGAAACGTTCTTCCCGCATGATATCGGCAAAACCGATCATGGCGTTAAGCGGCGTCCTGATCTCGTGGATGGTTTGTGCAAAAACCTCGTTATCATAGATTGGCTGGCTTTGAGCCGACACATTCGTCATATCGCGCAAAAGCCCCGCATATCCTTTTTGGTTGGAAAGCGGTACGAGAGTGACGAAAACCCGAATGTCATCACCGCCCTTAGTTCGAATATCGGCCGATTGACCACGGTTGAATAAGCGCTTTGCTCCACCGCTTTTAAGTGCGGCAAGATAATTATCGATCGCTTCTTCGGATGTCGGGCGGAACAAGCTTTTAAAAGGTTTACCGGTCACGTCCTGTCTTTCGTAACCGGTAAGAGCCGACGCGGCTGCGCTAAAACCTTCTATTGCGCCGTCATTATCAAGAAAGACAACACCGTCAGTTGCTGTATCCAGCAAATTGAGAAGGGAAGACTGTTCGGGGGTAAACTTGCTGTCGCCGGCCAATGTGTCGTCATGAGCTGTTTTATCTGTATTTGCAGCCTTCGAAAGCGGCCGTGCAACGGCAGGCAATTGTAATTCGCTGCGCAAACGCTCCGCAATTTCACGGAAAGCCGAACGTTCCGAACTGTTCAAAGCCGTGTCCTTATCGCGCTCTTGCGGAGACTGTCCAGCTTGTTTTACTTGCCCCCCAAGAGCCGTTTTGTCTTCATCATCCGGCGCAATATGATCTGGCAACAATTGCGATTGGATTATCTCGTCTTCAACCGGCTTTTCCGGCACTGGAGTTAATTCATTCCCGACAGTTGCGACAGAAGCGGCAACCCGATTTCCATTCTCCGGATTTGGTTGCCTGTCGACCGGAGCCTTCCCTATGCCAAAGCCGCGAAATCCTTCAATTTTTCCATCAAGCGACAAAATAGGAAGACCAGACAAAGAGACTTCCAAATTCGCGTATTCTCGTTTAGTTGGAAAAAGAACCACCTCGTGTTGAAAGGCGGTGCATTGCGAAATGTTTTTTTCAAGGTTTAAAAAACCGGAATTTTTGTATTCACTGGCAAGATAGGCAAGCGAACGCCCAAGCAATTTTTCAGCGTCACCCCCAAGATCATAAAACTCGCGGGAAAAATTGATGAACGCACTGTTTTTGTCCATTTGCCATGTAAAACGCTCCGGCTTTGCATGTGTCTTCAAGTTGTTCCGATCGTCCGCGTTTTCTTCTATTGCCGTGACATTGAAGCAAAGAACGAGAAAACGTTGTGGCATTTCGCCAAGGCGAATGGCATTGACCTGTACTTTTCCCCCGTCATTTTTCATCAATGTTTTAATGGGTGAAAAACCGTCAATAGAAGAAAGAAAAATTTGGAGCGCATCGCCAAGCGGCTGAAAATTTCCTGTTTTCGCAAGAATTTTGTTTTCGTCGTCACAAATAGCCGCCGAAATATTCTTACCTTCAAGCCCGAAAAGAAGTGCTTCCGGATGAGAGCTTGAAAGATTCCGATTTATATCATTTGCTGCTTTGCCTGCCCCGTTTGTTGTTTTTGCCGAATTGATCTCGGAGGCAAAGATAAACTCTTTCTGTTCGTCCGGCGCATTTTCCCCATATGTTTCATTTGATGCATAACCACCGGATATAAGTGACAGATTGAAAGACCGCGCTCCGTTTTTTCCACGCAAATGAACCGGATGACCGCTTTTGATGCCATTTTCGATCTGACGTTTAACAGCACTATCGAAAATTTCTTCCCGATCAAGTGCATCGGTAAGTGATGAAAAGCCGAAAAACGAGAGAGCAGCACCATCAAGCCACAATAAAACCGATGCGTTGCGGTCAAGCACGAAAGAACACTTGCCGCTCAAAAAAGCGTTTCTGATTGTACTTTGAGATAGAAAATCCAGAAATGCCAAGAATTGCTCCACCGGTTAAAGAAATGTTAATTCGATCTTTTACAGGAAAGAGCAAAAAGTTTCAAAAGGAATCAGGAAACATCCTTGTCGGCCGCTATAAAATTTTTGAAACTTCGGTTGAAAGATATCTTTCAAATATGTTCGAAACTCGTCAATCACTTCAATGGATTGACCGTCATTTCTTCAGTTCTTTCTATGGATAAAGCGTTTCTACCTTCTAGAAAATAATGTTTTGTCTTTCTATAGCAAAAAGGCGCAGACATCACTGTCTACGCCTTCTCGCGAATTGGTTAACTCAACCGATTATCAAAGTTCATGGCCATGATTTAAAAGAATTTCACGTTTTCCCACATGGTTGGCCGGACCGACAATACCTTCGGCTTCCATGCGTTCAACCAGTGTCGCGGCTTTGTTGTAACCGATGCTCAAACGGCGCTGGATATAGGATGTTGAACATTTCTTGTCGCGCATGACCACTTTGACAGCTTGCAAGTAAAGTTCTTCCATATTTTCTCCGGCGCTGCCGGCAGCCACAATATCGGCAATCGAATCGGCGTCCTCGATGGTTTCTTCTTCGTCTTCACCATCCGTCACTGTTGCAAGATAGTCGGGCGTGCCTTGTGTCTTCAGATGTGCCACAACATGCTCGACTTCCTCATCGGAAACAAAGGGGCCGTGAACACGAACAATCCGGCCGCCGCCCACCATGTGGAGCATATCACCCTGGCCCAGCAATGTCTCTGCACCTTGTTCGCCAAGTATCGTGCGGCTATCAATCTTGGAGGTTACCTGAAATGAGATGCGGGTTGGAAAATTCGCCTTGATTGTGCCGGTAATCACATCAACCGAAGGACGTTGTGTTGCCATGATAAGGTGAATTCCCGCAGCTCGCGCCATCTGTGCCAAACGCTGGATTGCACCTTCGATTTCTTTACCCGCAACCATCATCAGGTCGGCCATTTCATCGACAATAATGACGATATAAGGAAGACGCGTAAGATCCATTGCCTCTTCATGATAAAGCATTTCGCCGGTTTCCTTGTCAAAACCGGATTGGACACGACAGGTAATGGTTTCGCCTTTTTCTGCTGCCGCACTGACACGCTGGTTGAAGCCGTCAATATTGCGCACGCCGAGTTTTGCCATTTTGCGATAGCGATCTTCCATTTCACGCACCGCCCATTTCAATGCCGTCACAGCCTTTTTGGGATCGGTAACAACCGGGGTTAGAAGATGCGGTATGCCGTCATAGATAGACAGTTCAAGCATCTTGGGATCAACCATGATGAGGCGGCATTGCTCCGGTTTCAAACGATAAAGCAGAGACAAGATCATGGCGTTGATTGCCACCGATTTACCCGAACCCGTGGTACCGGCCACAAGCAGATGCGGCATTTTTGCAAGTTCTGCAATGACCGGTTCACCGCCGATATTTTTACCCAGAGCAAGCGGCAGCTTGTAATTGCTATCCTGAAATGTCTTCGACTGGATAATTTCGCGTAAATAAACGGTCTCGCGCACTTTATTCGGCAATTCTATGCCGATTACGTTGCGCCCCGGAATAACCGCAACACGCGCGGAAATGGCCGACATCGAACGGGCAATATCATCAGAAAGACCGATAACGCGCGATGATTTGACACCGGCTGCCGGTTCGAATTCATACATGGTGACAACCGGCCCCGGACGGACATGGATGATTTCGCCTTTGATACCGAAATCTTCCAGCACACTTTCAAGAAGTCCGGCACTGCGTTCAAGTGTTTCCTGAGAAATCACCGCGCCATCTTTATGTTCCGGCTCCTGCAAAAGGTCGATTGAAGGGAAAATATAAGAATCGTCGCTTTGGGATTTGGGGCTCGGAATAAAAGCCGGATTGAGAGTGCGAAATGGTGCAGAAATCGTCGCTTTTGTTGCAGTTGGCTTAATTGTTGCATTTTGCGCGGTTGTTGCGGTTTGCGCAGTTGTTGCAATTGGCGCAACAGCTTGCGTTTTTTCCTTTTGTTCAGGAGCCTTTTCTTCTCCGCTATGTTGAGGTGCTATGGCCTGTGGAAGTGCTGCAGCGGGCTGGGTGTTGGCTGTTTTTACCGGTTCTATATCCTCGATAATTCCGGCAGATGAAGCAACCGAATTTTCCTTTCCCGCCGGGGAAACAGAAGCCGGATTTTGCGATGCCGCTTGAGACCCTGTGCTATCAACGGATTTACTCGTTTGTTCTTCACCAGCTGTATTTTCGGTATTCTTCTCGACACCGGCATTTTCAATCACTACTTGCCCCTGATTGTTAAAGGTAGTGACAACAGAATTGTCAGGCAATGGTGTTATCACTTGCAGAACAGGCGTTTCAGTCAGTCGGGGAGTGATTGCCGGACTAACACTTGATAACGATACACTTTCTGTTACCGCTGTCTGATTGATGATTGATTGCGGTGCCGCGTCAATAATAACGGCATTGGTATTTTCCACGCCCGCCGCTTCCGATGTTGCCGGTACTTGAACCGTCGCATCATTTGCTACCGGAGCTGAAGCCCCTGATTCAGTACTTGTCAGTTGAACTATGCCCGGTGCCGCCGCTTGCTGTTCAATTTTTTCTTCAACCTTTTCCGTTGGCTTTTCCGGATCATTTCCACTCTTTTTCGGGAAACGGCATTCCAGCACCCGATAAAGATCGGCAATAGATTTTTCTTCAACCTTGGCGGCGCTTTTTTCTTCGGTTGCATTACCCGTCATCAAAGTCGAAGCGACTGGCGGTAATTGGGACGCACCCGACGTGAGCGCCCCATCAAGTGACATTTTTTGTACAGTCACAACGGGCTTCTTTTCGACTGCAACAGCGTTTGCATCTGTTTCGGGCGCAATCATGTTCAAGCTTGTTTCCGGAACAATAGTGTTTGCACTTGCAAGCGGCGTTTCAACCGGCTGAAGCTCGCTTTTATTTTGTGGCGTAAGTTTTGCCAGATTTTCAAGAATGTCCGGCCCGCATTCAAAAAATGCCGAATCGGAAAGATAAAACGGCTTGATATCGGCAGGCTTATTAATTTCGGATGCCGGTTTTTCCACCTCGACCGCCGCTTCTTGCATAGAAATTTCATTCCGGATTTGAGGAGCGCCATTGTTTTGAGGGCGTGTGTAAACAGATTTGACGCTATAATTCTGTTCAATATTTTTGCGTTGGACAGAAGCAATCACCTCGTCTTGCAAGGAGCGAACTTGAGTCTTTCCCTGCTCTAAGGGAATGGTTCCAGCTGGTGCCACCGATTCTTTATTTTCTGAAAGATCCTCTTTCAAGCCCACATTTTCACGCTTTTGCCTTTGCTCCTCTTCGAAAGCTTGCAACTTTTCAGCAAAATCCGGATCACTTTCAACCCGTTTGCGCACAAGTTCGACTTCCGGCGTGCGTGTGAAACGTACATTCTGTCCGAGAGCAAAGGCTTTCTTCCATATGGTCGGGTATTGCGTTTGTGATTGTGCGCTAACTATCGCTTCTTCTGGCTTTGCAGGGGCGCCGGAAACGGGCTTGGCAACAGGATTTAAAGAGACCGGATTTGTTTTCAGATTACGCATGGCACTCAAACTAGATTGCGGCAATTTTTAAAGATTGCCTCTTAACAAAACTCATGTTTTCAACGTTAAAGTGCGAAAGTTAATAACCTTTTGCCAAAGTCGCTTTATCAACAAAAAAACCACCGGAACAGATATTCCGGTGGTCATGACTATATCTTCAACAAGCGGCAATAATTGCCGGCCTTCAGCCGATTGTCATCAGGCTTGCATTACCTCCGGCTGCGGCTGTATTTACCGAAGTTGAAACTTCTTCGCTAAGATAACCGAGGTTATAGGGGAGTTCACCTGATGTAAGCTCCTCGCTTGCTGCCGCTTGTGTGAGAATGATAGGCCCTGAAAGGGCTGCTATAATTTTCTGTTTTTCGATAATGCTGTTTTCATCGCCTTCTATGAGCGCACCCGCATAAGGACCATCGGCGTTTAGATTTTCTGACCATTTGACGTTCCGAGCAAGCTGTTCCGGCAAATCCGAAAGCGAATTTTGCAATTTGCAAGCTGCGTCAATCACGGCAATATTGCCGGTTGCAAATGTCGCGGCAAGCTGCCGGTAAAGCCCGCTTTTCGTTTGCGGAAAAAGGAGAATTTTTCCACGGCTGTGAAGGGAATAGACATTGCTTTCCCCCACCGGCCCCGGCAAATTGATGGCGACGCCAAGCGGTGACTTCCCGTTTAATGATTTTGCAAAGGTTGCATCGGATGAGTCTCCGTTTTTTTGGAGCCAATCCAAAAAACTGTCGATGAGTTCATTTTTTCTTGGCCCAACAGAAAATTGCAGGTCGGGAGCCTGTTTGACGAGGCGTCCGATATATAAAGGCCCACCGGCTTTGGGACCTGTTCCGGATAATCCCCTTCCGCCAAATGGTTGGGAGCCGACAACCGCGCCGATAATATTGCGGTTGATATAGATATTGCCAACCCGAATATGGCTTGAAACATAATCGACAAAATCATCCAGTCTTGTATGAAGCCCGAAGGTGAGACCATATCCGGTTGCATTGATTTCGTTGATAAGCTTTTCAATATCTTTGCGTTTATAACGCACAACATGCAAAACCGGCCCGAAGACTTCACGCTTCAATTCGCCAATCGAATCGATCTCGATAAGAGTGGGGCTTACATATGTTCCCTCTTTTGCAATATCGGGAAGCGGAGTTTGCGTTACTTTATGCCCCATAGCGCGCATTGTTTCGATATGCGTTTCGATATTATCCTTGGCTTCTTCGGTAATAACCGCGCCAATATCGGTACCGATCAAATCTGTGCGTCCGATACGCAATTCCTGCATTGCTCCTTTAAGCATTTCCAGAATGCGGTCAGCCACTTCTTCCTGTAAACACAAAACCCGCAAAGCCGAACAACGCTGGCCTGCACTATCAAAAGCCGAGGCGATAACGTCTCCCACAACCTGTTCGGCAAGTGCTGACGAATCGACAATCATGGCATTCTGCCCACCAGTTTCGGCAATAAGCGGAATGGGTTTCTTATCTTTGCTCAGGCGGGTTGAAAGCTCTTTCTGGATAAGCCGCGCAACTTCTGTCGAACCGGTAAACATAACGCCTGAAGTCGCTTTCTCGCCAATAAGTGCCGCACCGATTTTTCCATCTCCTGGACAGAATTGTAGTACGTCCTTCGGGATTCCCGCTTCATGCAATATGTGCACACCTTCAGCAGCAATAAGCGGTGTTTCTTCGGCCGGTTTTGCCAAAACAGTATTACCCGCCGCCAATGCAGCCGATATTTGACCGATAAATATCGACAGCGGGAAATTCCACGGGCTGATACAAACAATCGGCCCCAAAGGTTCTTCATTGCCTTTAAAAGTCGTGCGCAATTGTCCGGCATAAAAGCGCAAGAAATCAATTGCTTCTCTCACTTCGGCAATAGAGTTCGGTATAGATTTTCCGGCTTCCCGTGCGGCAAGCGCAAGAAGTGAAGGCATACGCGCTTGCATAATATCAGCCGCTTTTTCAAGAATTTCGGCGCGCGATTGATAGGAAGTCTTTGCCCATGATGAAAACGCTTTTTCAGCGGTCGCAACCATTTTGCGCGCTTCACTTTCATCAATCTCGGTAACCTCGCCCACTTTATCGCGATGGTCTCCGGGATTTAAAATTTGACGTGATTTTGCGCCCTTTTCGACATTCGCCGGTGCTGCTTGCCAGTCTGTTGCCGAACTTTTCTCAAATTCTTTCGAGAGTTCTGCAAGCACTGTTTCGTTCGATAAATCATATCCATCGGAATTGCGACGGTCTTTTCCGAAAAGATTGGCAGGTGAAGCAATTTTATCATGCTGGGCACCAGGAACGGGCATATTACGCACCACATCAACCGGATCAACAACAAGTTCATCAACCGATATAGACTTGTCGGTAATGCGATTGACAAAAGAAGAATTGGCACCGTTTTCCAACAACCGCCGTACCAGATAAGCAAGCAAGGTTTCATGTGTTCCGACCGGTGCATAAAGGCGTGCCGGACGCTGCATTTTATCTTTGCCTACAACCTCGTCATAAAGTGGTTCGCCCATGCCGTGGAGACACTGGAACTCGAATTGTTCGACAGTATATTTATCAGGCCCCGCCAGATGATAGATCGTTGCCATAGTTTGGGCATTATGCGTTGCAAATTGCGGGAAAACGGCATCGGGAGCCGAAAGAAGTTTTCGGGCATTGGCAACATAGGAAACATCTGTATAAACTTTACGTGTGTAAACTGGAAAACTTTGAAGTCCGTCAACCTGCGCGCGTTTGATTTCAGCATCCCAATAGGCGCCCTTGACGAGGCGCACCATCAAGCGATGATGACTGCGGCGGGCAAGATCAATGAGATAATCAAGCACAAAGGGGCAGCGACGACCATAAGCTTGCACAACAAAGCCGATACCGTTCCAGCCGTCAAGATCAGGGTCAAAACACAGACTGTCCATAATATCGAGTGAAAGCTCGAGCCGGTCAGCTTCCTCGGCATCTATATTAAGCCCGATATTGTAATTTTTACAAAGCAAAGCCAATTGTTTGACGCGCGGCATGAGTTCGCCCATGACACGGTCGGCCTGAGAACGGAAATAACGGGGATGAAGTGCAGAAAGCTTAATGGAAATACCGGGCCCCTCATAGACGCCACGTCCATTCGAGGCTTTACCGATGGCATGAATTGCCATCTCGTAGTCACGATAATAGCGATCGGCATCGTCAGCCGTTGTAGCGGCTTCCCCCAACATGTCATAGGAATAACGAAACCCGCGTGCTTCCAGTGGTTTCGAGCGCTCGAGCGCTTCTTCAATGGTTTCACCGCGCACAAATTGCTCACCCATCATGCGCATGGCCATATCCATTCCTTTGCGGATAACCGGCTCGCCACAGCGCGCGATAAGACCAGTCAAAGAGGAAGACAGTTCGCCTTCCCTGAAATTGGCCGATAGTTTACCGGTAACCACAAGTCCCCAGGTCGCAGCATTGACAAAAAGCGATTTTCCACCACCCAAATGCGCTTTCCAGTCACCGCCCGCCACCTTGTCGCGAATGAGGGCATCACGGGTTGCTTTGTCGGGTATGCGCAACAGCGCTTCTGCCAGACACATGAGCGCCACGCCTTCATGCGACGACAAAGAATATTCATGAACCAGACCTTCAACTCCTTTACCCTTATATTTTGCCCGCATCGTTTCAATGAGATGGCGAGCAGTAGCAGCAATGTCTTTTTTGGTTTTATCGTCAATCGTTGCTGCCTCGAGAAGTGGTTTCAGACATTCGGTTTCCGAACGACGATAGGCTGCGGTGATTTTTTTGCGTAATTCGCTCTGCTTAGAGATGGGAGGCGCAAATTCGGCAAACGGCTTTTGTGTTCTGGTCATGATTTCATTCCACTCTGGATAAGATTTATTGAACTTGAAAAATTTTGAAAAAATGCTTTTAAAGCTTGTTATGCAGCGATCATAGCACTGGCTATAGTTTACTTCTTGCACAAAAAAATGTATTTTCTAGTGTTTTTTCTTGTTTTAAGCCTGAGTATTAGGATTTTTTACATCAATGGAAGAAAAAAATAGCGAAATCGACCGCATCGATAATCGTATTATTGATGCACTTGTTGAAAATGGCCGTATGTCTATTACCGAGCTTTCCGAGAAAGTCGGCCTTTCAAAAACACCTTGCCAATTACGTTTAAAAAGGCTTGTCAATGAAGGCTATATCACCGGTTTTCGTGCCGTGCTCAACCCTGCAAAAATGGGACTTGAACATATCGCTTTTGCGGAAGTGAAACTTTCCGACACAAGAGAAGAAGCTTTGCGGGCTTTCAATGCTGCCGTGAAAAAAATACGGGAAGTGGAAGAATGCCACATGATTGCAAGCTCGTTCGACTATCTTTTGAAAGTGCGAACCAGTGACATCAAGCGTTACCGTATCGTTCTTGGCGAAAAAATTTCGACCTTGCCCTATGTCGCGAGTACATCAACCTTCGTGGTTATGCAAAATGTTGTAGATGCCGGTTTCAGGCGTTAATCGATATACCGGAAACCTTTAGCACCTGCCCTTTATACGTCAGCTTCCTCAATATGAGGTTTGAAGCTCAAAAGCCGGTCAATTGACCATAAAGCGAAACGGCCATATTTCTCAATCAATTCAGCTTCGGATGCTGGTCAACAAGATTTTGCCGCTGTTCCTCAAGATCGGAGATTTTGTTTTCAATCTCGTTGACCTGATCTTCAATATAATCGAAATGTTCCTGCAAAACTTCTTTTGCCTCGGTTTTGGACGAAGCAACCGGTGTTGCGTCTTTTAGCGGACGATTGGCCGTTTCCGGCATTTTGACGGCTGCGATAAAGCCGAAAATAGCAACCACCATGAGATAATAGGCCGGCATATAAAGAGATTGCAAAGTTTCAACAAGCCAGGCTGCAATAGGCGGTGTAAGACCGGCAATCAACACTGCAATATTAAAGCAGATCGCAAGTGTTCTGAAACGTACATCAGTCGGGAAAAGTGCCGGAAGGATAGAGGCCATAACACCGATGAAACAACAAAGAAGAATAGCGAGAATGGCAATTCCCCCTGCGATCATAAATACATTGTGGTGCATGACCATATAAAAAGCGGGAATAGCGAGAAAGAATTGACCGACAGAACCGATAAACAGAAATGGTTTGCGACCGATTTTATCGCTTAAAAAACCGACAAGAGGTTGCACCAGAAGCATGAAAGCCATGACAACGATGATAATAAGAACACCATGGTCATAACTGTAGCCGAGATTGACGGATAAAAAGTTCGGCATATAGGTGAGCAACATATAATAGGTCGAATTCACCGCAATCACCAACAGACAACTGATAACAATGCCGTTGAGGTTTTCCTTGATGATGGTACCGACAGATGTCGTCTCGACTTTTTCCTGTGCTTCCTCCTCGGCCGAATTGTTGTTTTGTGCTTCGTAAGTGGGCGATTCATCTAACGATTTTCTTAAATAAAGGCCGACCAACCCCAGCGGCAGTGAAATAAAGAAGGGGATACGCCAACCCCAATTGCCCATTGCATCCTGCCCGATCACAAGAGAAATCGTCGACACCACCAAAGCACCGACAAGAAAACCGGCAATGGAACCGAAATCGAGCCAGCTTGCCATAAAGCCGCGCTTCCTATCCGGTGAATATTCGCTCACAAAAACCACCGCACCGGCATATTCACCACCAACGGAAAGGCCCTGAATGATTTTAGCAAGAAGCAGCAAAAGTGGCGCGAATACCCCGATTGTCGCGTAAGAGGGAATGAGGCCGATAGCAAATGTGCTTGCCGACATCAAAATGATTGTAAAGGAAAGAATGTTTTTGCGACCATATTTGTCGCCAAGATAACCGAAAATGGCGCCGCCCATCGGCCTGAACAGAAACGGGATGGAAAAAGTAGCAAGGGATGCAATCAATTGAACCGATTGGGGAGCGGAAGCAAAAAACGTGTGTCCGATAATGACTGCCAGAAAACCGTAGACACTGAAATCAAACCACTCTATGGCATTTCCAAGACCCGCTGCGCAGATAACTTTTCGCAATTCTTTGTTTCCGACAATCGGAATATCTTTGACAGTAAGTGGTTGTTGTGTCGTTTCTGACATATGTTCTTCCTTATTCCTGATATGTCTTCTGAATAAAAAGGCCCGCCCCTTTTCGAGCCCCCGTTCTTTTTGAGCAAAAGCTCCTTTTCGAGCCAAAGACATACCCCTTCATTGAAGCGCATTAAAACGCGACGATGAAGGTCGTTCCTACCAAATTCTCACGATGCCGAGGTTTGCCCTTTCTTAAAAAAAGACAATCAAGTCTTGCTTCCATCAAATCCCGCGGTAAACATAACCGGAAATTCGATAAAGGACTAAAGACGGTTGAATAATTGCCCACAACAACGCTAATGACCATCTTGAAAATTAGGGCCAGATCAATAACCGTCAACCAAAATCACATATATGAGAAGTTCAGTATAGATAATTTAATCAAAAATAACAAGTCGAGCATTAAGATGGAACTTATGATGTGGATATGTCTTTTCAACTTGAGGCTGTCGAAAACCAATCTCTGTCGGTCGCCATCTTATGATTAAGAATTTTGTTTTATACTTTAACGCAATTAATTTTAATGATGATTGAGCCATGGAAGAACTGATCTATATATTGCCATTCGATCTGCACGGAATCGAGATCGTTGTTACAATTCTTATTGTGGCACTGGTCTTGTTTTCTATTGTCATGCGGCTTTTGAAAGTTCCGCAAAAACTTATGGTGATCGCCACAGGTGCTCTTGCAATGGCAGCTTATATGGCTTTCCAGACTGATGGCCCCAGTCCGGTTCAGCCCTTGATAAATCTCGCTCAACGTCAAAAACAACTTGACCGGCAATTCGAACAAACACCATTGAAATTCGAAAATGTGACACTCACCCATGTCAAGGTACGTGCCCATTCACTTACACTTAACGTGAAAAACAACACTCCATTGGCCGAAGGATCCACAAAAGACGATCTCGAAGCATATGCCAATTCTTATCTGAATAAAAATCTCGTAAAATATTGTGGAATACTCAAGGCCGAACAAGCGCTGCCTTATCGCAAAACCAATCAGCAATATTTTGATTTGACGATCAAATCCTATTACGTCACCTTTATTGATGGGGATAAAAAGGCCAAGATGGAAATTCCGGTATCAAGCTGCGAGGACAAACCGGTTAACAGCTCCCAACCCGAGAAATCTGAAAGTCCTGAACCCGAGAAATCTGAAAGCGTGGAACCAGATAAATAAAAACTTTTGCAAAACTATTGCCGATAAAAGTCGAAAAACGGGTTGTGCAAAACGGGCCTCTTTAGAAAACCGTCCGACTTATAAGACTGTTTAGAGCTTGCCTGATTTTATTGTTCCAATACCGCTTTTGCTGATTTTGTCGTACGCTCTCTTTAATAAACCGGACAATGATACTTTTAACAGATGTGATCGCTCTTTAAATAATAGAGACGATCGTAATTTTGAAAAACCTTTTTGCGCCAAAGTCCGGTTCTACTATTTTTCCAATGACAAAAAGTTTTGCCAATAAAAACGTCTTATGACTTTGGATAGGGTGAAAACAGGTATAAAATACCCAAGCGAGGACTTAAAGGGATAAACTATGTTAGATAAACGCAAATTCTATATAAATGGCGCCTGGGTTGCGCCTGTCGAGGCACACGACCTTAATGTGATTGATCCATCAACTGAAGAAGTTTGTGGTGTTATCAGCAATGGCACGTCAAAAGACGTCGATCATGCAGTTGCAGCTGCAAAAGCAGCCTTTGAGGGATGGAAGCATACCGACCCGCAAAAGCGTTTAACCTTTGTTGAAAAAATATTGGCCATCTACAATCAGCGCAGGGGTGAAATTGCGAAGGCTATTTCAACCGAAATGGGCGCCCCGATTGATATGGCTGTAGAACAACAGGCTGCGGCTGGTGGACGCCATATTGAAACTTTCATTGATAGCTTTTTGCATTTTTCTTTCCAGAGCGAACTTGTCAAAGGTCATAAAGATAGTGCGCTTCAATATGAGCCGATTGGAGTTGTAGGTCTCATTACGCCATGGAACTGGCCGATGAACCAGATTACATTGAAGGTCATTCCGGCATTGCTTGCCGGTTGTACCATGGTTTTGAAGCCTTCCGAAATTGCTCCGCTTTCTGCATCTTTATTCGCCGATATTATTGATCAGGCTGGTCTGCCGAAGGGTGTGTTCAACCTTGTCAATGGTGATGGTGCGGGTGTTGGAACATGTCTTTCCGGTCATCCGGACATTGCCATGATAAGCTTTACCGGCTCCACCCGCGCAGGTAAGGCAATTTCCAAAAATGCAGCAGAAACACTAAAACGTGTGGGGCTCGAGCTTGGAGGCAAAGGAGCCAATCTGGTTTTCGCCGATGCCCGTGAAGATGCTGTCAAATGGAGTGTTTTAAGATGCTTCAATAATAGCGGCCAGAGTTGCAATGCACCAACCCGCATGTTTGTCGAGCGTTCGATTTATGAAAAAGCCAAAGCAACAGCAAAAGAAGTTGCCAATAATGTCAAACTCGCTGTGGCAAACGAACATGGAAACCATCTCGGCCCCGTTGTATCAAAAGCCCAATTCGATAAAATTGAGGGCCTTATCCAATCGGGCATCGACGAAGGAGCAACACTTCTTGCCGGTGGAACGGGTCTGCCAGAAGGTATCAATCATGGCTATTTTGTCCGGCCGACTGTTTTTGCCGATGTCAAACCGGGCATGAGAATTTTCCGCGAGGAAATTTTCGGACCGGTTCTGTCGATGATTCCTTTTGACAGTGAAGAAGAAGCCATAGCAATGGCCAATGACACGAACTATGGCTTGACCAACTATGTCCAATCCGAAGACAAGGAAAAGTGCCACCGCGTTGCAACGGCATTGCGTTCCGGCATGGTTGAAGTCAACGGTTTAAGCTTGCCGAAGGGAAGCTATTTCGGTGGCGTCAAATATTCAGGCCATGCCCGTGAAGGTGGTATCTGGGGAATCAAGGAATTTCTTGATACAAAAGCCATTTCCGAATGGTAAAATCCGAATGATAAAATAAGGTTACCCTTTCCGGCAAAAAGCCATTTACTTTTTGCCGGAAATGCAAATTTCCGACTTTTGCAAATAGGCAGGATGGAAGTTGATCAGACTGGTAAGTGATGACACAGCCAAAGGTCAACGCGTCGATTAAGGGCTGGCAAAGAATTGTCCGGAAATGTCGTGTTCGCGTCTTCAGGCTCTTGAGGATTTCATTTGTGAAGGCCAGTTGAAAATAAATCAACTTGTTATACGCAAACCGAAAACGCGGTTGAAAATTGGCTGTTCAATTAAAGTTTGTTGCCGGAACCGGTTGCAGCACGCCCCGAAGGGTATGCAATAGGCCTTGATATCCTTTATAAAAATGATGATTTTATAGTTATCAACAAACCGGCAGGCCTTGTGGTCTATTCCGGCAATGATAACGAGACGGTTCAGTCAACGCCGTGATCTGCTCCTCCGTTTTTTCCTCCCGATATTGGCCTCTTTGAAAGACCTTTGGCTTATAAGAATATTGAAAGCTTGCCGGATTTTTATTGTTTCAACACGGCTTTCGTGTGTCTTACCTTATTGCGACTTTTTTTAAAAAAATAAACGACAACACTTTAATACCTAGGATCACTTTTTAAATAAGAGGGGCAATCGTATTTTTAAAAAAGCCGTTTGCACGGAAATTCCGGTTCTTCCAACTTTTTGAACGACAAAAAGTTTTTCCAATATGGATGTCTATGGCTTCGGGAAAAAGGAAAACCGATATAAAATTGCCCTGCGTGGGCTTAAAGGGATAAATATGTTAGATAAACGCAAATTCTATATAAATGGTGCCTGGGTTGAGCCAGTCGAGGCACATGACCTCAAAGTAATTGATCCGTCGACGGAAGAAGCTTGTGCTGTCATCAGCAATGGCACGTCGAAAGATGTCGATCATGCAGTTGCAGCCGCAAAGGCAGCTTTTGACGGATGGAAGCATACCGACCCGCAAAAGCGTTTAACTTTTGTTGAAAAAATATTGGACATCTATAACAAGCGCAGAGGTGAAATGGCGAAAGCTATTTCAACAGAAATGGGTGCCCCGATTGATATGGCCTTGGAACAACAAGTCGGAGGTGGTGCTTACTTTATCGAAGGCTTTATTGATAGTTTCAAGCATTTTTCTTTTAAGACCGAACTTGTCAAAGGTCATAAAGATAGTGCGCTTCAATATGAGCCGGTCGGGGTCGTCGGTCTCATTACGCCATGGAACTGGCCAATGAACCTGATCAACCTGAAGGTTATTCCGGCATTGCTTACCGGTTGCACGATGGTTTTGAAGCCTTCTGAAATTGCTCCGCTTTCCGGTCTCTTATATGCCGATATTATTGATGAGGCGGGTCTTCCCAAGGGTGTGTTCAACCTTGTCAATGGTGATGGCGCCGGTGTTGGAACATGTCTTTCCGGCCATCCCGATATTGCAATGATAAGTTTTACCGGTTCTACCGGCGTTGGCAAAGCAATTTCCAAAAATGCTTCGGACACATTAAAACATGTTGATCTGGAGCTTGGTGGTAAAGGAGCCAATCTGGTTTTCGCCGATGCCCGTGAAGATGCTATCAAATGGAGCGTTCTGGCCTGCTTCAACAATAGCGGCCAGAGTTGCAATGCACCGACCCGCATGTTTGTCGAGCGTTCAATTTATGAAAAAGCCAAGAAAATTGCGAAAGACGTAGCAAATAATGTCAAACTTGCTGTTGCGAGCGAACACGGAAACCATTTGGGACCGGTTGTATCAAAAGCCCAATTTGACAAGATCCAAGGCCTTATCCAATCGGGTATCAACGAAGGCGCAACACTTGTTGCCGGTGGTACCGGCTTGGCTGACGGTTTCAAGCGCGGCTATTTTGTCCGCCCGACCGTTTTTGCCGATGTCAAACCGGATATGAGAATTTTCCGTCAGGAAATTTTCGGGCCGGTTCTGTCGATGATTCCTTTTGACAGTGAAGAAGAAGCCATTGCAATGGCCAATGACACGGATTATGGACTGACCAACTATGTCCAATCCGGAGACAAGGAAAAATGCCACCGCGTTGCAACGGCCTTGCGTTCCGGTATGGTCGAAGTTAACGGTAAGAGTTTGCCGAAGGAAAGCTTCTTCGGTGGTGTCAAATATTCCGGCCATGCCCGTGAAGGTAGTATCTGGGGAATCAAGCAATTTCTTGATACAAAAGCCATCTCCGAATGGTAAGATAATGATTATCCGTCTCCGGCAAGGGGAACATTCCCTTTGCCGAAGCGGCTCAATTTCGCAACTTTAAACTTCAATAGGGCTTCATTTGATCAGACTGGTAAGTGATGACACGGCTAAAGGTCAACGCGTCGATCAATGGCTGGCAAAGAATTGTCCCGAAATGTCGCGCTCGCGTCTTCAGGCACTCATTCGTGAAGGGCAGTTGAAAATAAATCAACTTGTTATACGCGAACCAAAAACCCGCTTGAAAATTGGCGATTCAATTGAAGTTTTTCTGCCGGAACCGGTTGCTGCACGCCCCGAAGGGGAAGCAATAGACCTTGAAATTCTCTATGAAGATGATGATCTTATAGTTATCAACAAACCGGTAGGCCTTGTTGTCCACCCCGGCAATGGCAACGAAACGGGTACAATGGTCAATGCCCTGATCTACCACTGCGGTTCTTCGCTTTCGGGCATAGGGGGCGTAAAGCGTCCGGGAATTGTGCACCGTCTCGACAAAGATACAAGCGGGGTTATGGTTGTTGCAAAAAATGACCATGCACATAATGTTTTAAGCCGACAATTTGCTGATCACGGTCGACAAGGTCCTCTCGAACGCAGCTATCAAGCTGTGGTGTGGGGTGCCTTTGCACAAAATGCCGGTGTGGTTGACACCTATCTGGGACGTTCTTCGCGTGATCGTACAAAAAGATCCGTTGTTTCGCCCACCCAGATGGATGCGCGCCATGCCGTGACACATTACCGACTATTGGAATCTTTCGGGGAAACGAATGAAAAGGAAGCGATTGCAAGTCTGATTGAATGCCGATTGGAAACAGGACGTACACACCAGATCCGTGTGCATATGGCTCACATCGGTCATCCGCTTGTCGGCGATCAGGTCTATGGCAATGCTTTTAAAACAAAAGCCAATATGTTACCCGATGACTTAAAAGCAATTGTCAGTGCATTTCCGCGTCAAGCTCTTCATGCTGCGACACTTGTCTTTGAACATCCGTCTACCGGAAAAATCATGCGCTTTACGAGTAGCCTGCCAACTGATATGCTCAATCTTATCGGGGCATTTCGGAAATTTAGGTGAAACTATTTTGGCTTTGGCGGGTTTGTTTGATTGAACGTCAACCGGACGGATGCTTGTTTCTTAAAAAGGCCATATAGACGGTGTAATATGCTTGTTACATCCTGTACGAAAAGGATATTTTTCGTTTTCGCCTTTAATGGGAGAACGCGCTAAAGGAGGGTGCTTTATGGCCCAGACAAATTTACCATCAGTTGCTAACGGTGATGGGGGACTTACCCGCTATCTGGAAGAGATACGCCGGTTTCCTATGCTGGAGCCACAGGAAGAATATATGCTTGCAAAACGTTATCGCGAGCATAATGACCCGAAGGCAGCACATAAACTCGTTACAAGTCATTTAAGGCTCGTTGCAAAAATTGCAATGGGTTATCGTGGCTATGGTCTGCCGATCGGTGAAGTTATTTCCGAGGGAAATGTCGGCCTGATGCAGGCTGTCAAACGTTTTGAACCGGAACGCGGCTTCAGGCTTGCAACTTATGCCATGTGGTGGATCAAAGCGTCCATTCAGGAATATGTTTTGCGCTCGTGGAGCCTTGTTAAAATGGGCACCACGGCCAATCAGAAGCGTCTGTTTTTCAACTTGAGAAAAGTTAAAAGCAAGATTCAGGCTTTGGATGATGGCGACCTTAACCCCGAACAGGTCAAGGAAATTGCGACCCGTCTTAATGTCAGTGAAGAAGACGTCATTTCGATGAACCGGCGCTTATCGGGCGACACATCACTCAATGCGCCGATCCGTGCGAGTGAAGGTGAAAGTGGTGAATGGCAAGATTGGCTGGTTGATGATTCAAGCAGTCAGGAACAGCTACTGATTGAAGAAGACGAGCTTGAAAATCGCCGTGCCATGCTTGAACAGGCAATGGAAGGTTTAAATGATCGCGAAAAACGCATTTTCAAAGCACGCCGTCTCTCGGAAGATCCGGTGACACTTGAAGAACTTTCAACCGAATTCGGCATCAGTCGTGAACGTGTTCGCCAAATTGAAGTGCGCGCATTCGAAAAAGTACAGAATGCCGTGAAAGCTGCTGCAATCGCGCAAAAGCGTGCATTGCTTCCGACAACGCCCAAGAAACTTGCACCTGCGGCAACCAAATAAACATAACCGGAAAGCATTCCGGTTATTGGCGACAGTTTATCGGATAACGAAGATTTTTCTTGATGCAGCGGAAAAACTCCGGACAAAACCCAAAAAAAGCAAAAGGCTCGAAAGGGCCTTTTTTATTTTTCATTGTTCCGCTCCGGCTTGTTGAAAATTTTACCCGACACAATGAATTTATATGAATATTCGGGAATTTATACGAAAGTTTGGACGTTGATATGAAAGCCTGCTTCTTTCATACAATTTCCGGAATTCCTTGAAATGCCGGTATTTGTTCAACGCGTTTGATTGACTGATATTTTGATCTCTCGCATATTGGTAACGCAATTATTCCGACCTTCTTTTTCACAGATTGGATCAGTAGCCTGGTCAATTTGCATTCCGGCATTTGGTGGTTTTTTGAGTAAACAATGAGCGGTAATTTTAATCAGGTAGCATTTCAACCGCTACCGTTTTTCATGCATATATTTTCCACCCTTCCTCCGTCAACGAGATAAAAAAGGAGTTAGGCGTTCCCTTTTACGGCAAGGTTGTTCTTACCGGATACGGCTTCACATGCCACGCTTTCCGCACTCATTAATAATAAATATGGAAAAGTCCAACAGCGTTATTTCGAATTCGGCAATCTAATTTTTGCGATCAAACTGTTATTCGGTATCTTCTTCACCTGTATCAGTTGATTGATCGCCATCGGGCGCTGTTTTTCCATCACCTTTCGGCGCGTCAGCGGCTCCCGATTCACCAGTACTTGGTTCCGCGGCATCGGAATCCGGTTGGGCACCTGTTGTCGGGGACTGATTTATGCCGTTTCCTTCAGCATTATCTTCGCTTTGCCCCTGAGCTTGCGGATTATCAGTTGTCACGCCATTTTCGTTGCTTTGTGCCGTCGGATTATTTGCATTGCTACCATCGGAACTCTGCTTTTCATCATAGAGCGTCGGTTTGTTGTTTTGATTGAGCCAACTATCGATCACTTGATTGAAAATAGCCTCACCATTTGGGCCTTTTGAAAAGGTCAATTCCGAAACACGTTTATTTTTATCGGTAATGACAAGACGGATCCATCCCAATTGTTTCATGAGCTGAAGATTACGATCACGGAAAGGATTGGCTCCACTTAATGCAAAGAGGAAGAAATCATCATCAATTTTCGCTTCGACTGTTCCGGTCAACTGTTGACCGGGAGCCTGCTCGCTATCCTTGAATGTCAGCTCGTGAACATTATCAATCGCTTTACCTTCAAAATCGTCGGGAACAATAAAAATTGCCTCGATAAGATAGGCTGCCGGCAATGATGGATCGGTATTGCGTCGAAGTGTCAACCTCAACGACAATTTTTCGTCAGGAATTGTCACGTTACCACGCACCGCAATTTCTTCCGGATGCTGTGCAGTGGCTTTATCTTTAACCACCGACCATTGAACCGAACCGGTTTCGACTTTTTCATCCTGTTGATCGGTGCGTGCCTGATAGAATGTTGCTTCTCCCGGTTGTTCTTGGGGATTTGCAGCTCCGGTTGTTCCGGCTGAAGTTGACGTCCCTTCACCGGGTTTGATTGCCGTTTTTGCAGGCCCTTCGTCAACTTCGCTACCATCAGCCAGAAGGCGCTGGGTAAATTTTTCTTTCGGTTGCTCGTTTGCATTGCTCTCCGCAATGTGGTTTTCCGCTTCATGCGACTTGTTTTTTCCTGAAAGAAAACTCCAGGCTGTCAACAAAACACCCACCACAACAATGATAACGACCGCACTTGATAAACCGATTACAATTGCCCGTTTTCTCGCAGCACGGCGTTCTGTCCGTTTGGCAGCCTGAACAAAAATATCGGAAACGATGTCATAATCGCCGGTTTGCTGGTTGTTTCCCAAGGCCTTTGCCGACTGCTGTTCTTTTTCAGCTTGTTCTTTCTCGGCTTCCTTTTCCGCAGCGATAATGTCTTCCATATTGACCGGCTCGGCGTCCGGCACTTTTTTTACATTCGTAGAATTGGTCGAAAAAGCATCGTCCGACTTGAGCGTTGCTTCATTACCATTGCTGGTAGTGGCAAATGTTTTATTCTCGCCTAAAAAATTACGGGAAGAAGCCGTTGCCCTTTTGCCTAGATCATTGCTTGGAGTTGAGTCATCTCGTTTCGTTTCTCCAGAAAGCAAACTTCTATTGTCTCCAAGCCCGCTTGCAACACCCTGATAGTCTGTTGGTGAAGTTTGTTGCAGATCATGCTGTTCATCAGCTTTTCTTTGCACGTCGTCGGCATTCTCTTGCGGATGAATGGAAGATGGTGTTCGGGCCTCGATATGCTCCGGTTCCTGATGATTTTGTGGAGAGGCAAATGGACGAAATGCTTCGCCGGCAGGCGCCGGTTTTTCTTCAGCCGGTTTTCTAACCATAATGGTAGAAAGCAATTCCTGTTCAACCGCGACATAGTCGGCTTCAACACTTTTGATCGCTTCATCAAGCGCGTTCAATTGTGCTGCTGCCACATTTTCAGGAACATTGGTTTCGGCAAGTTTCCGCTCGACAGTTTCACGTGCGCGAGCATAAACCCGTGCCCGCAATTGTGGTGTCGGATTATTCTGGGCATCGATAGTTTTTTTTAATAACCCTGCGAAATTCGCCATCGGTTTCTTTACTTTCTAAATATCCACAACAACCGGCAGGCCTTTATTCTGCCGGTTACTTCAGATTGTTGACCGATATTGTTCTTGAACAACCTTTTCCGGTAAGTTTATCCCTCATAAAAAATAGATATAGTCTAACAAAACAATCGTCAAATTTTACTCTATCTCGGGATAAGTTGGCGGCCATTTGCCGCCACACACTTCAAACCTGTCTTATCTGTCTTCAAACGGGTCGGTTACAAGAATAGTGTCGAGACGCTCGGGGCTGGTTGAAAGAAGCGCCACAGGTGCGCCGATCAATTCTTCGATATGACGGACATATTTAACCGCCTTGGCCGGCAAATCAGCCCAGCTTCTGGCACCCGCGGTGGTTGCTTTCCAGCCTTCCATGGTTTCATAAATCGGCTTCAAGCGTGCCTGAGCCCCCATGGATGACGGCATATAGTCGATCTTTTTACCGTCAAGTTCATAGCCGACACACAATTTGATTTCATCCAGTCCGTCAAGAACATCAAGTTTGGTTAAAGCAATACCGTTAATGCCGCAAACAGCAATCATCTGGCGCAGCAAAACCGCATCAAACCAACCACAACGGCGTTTGCGTCCGGTTACAACGCCATATTCGTGTCCATGTGTGCCAAGATATTCACCCGCTTCGTTTTTCTGTTCGGTCGGAAACGGTCCCTCACCAACGCGTGTAGTATAAGCCTTGGCGATACCCAGAACATAATTGATTGCACCCGGCCCCATACCTGATCCTGTCGCAGCCTGACCGGCAATCGTATTGGAAGAGGTGACATAAGGATAAGTGCCGAAATCATTATCAAGAAGTGCACCTTGTGCACCTTCAAAAAGAATTCGAGAACCGGCACGGCGCTGTTCATCGAGCAATTTCCATGTGCGGTCCATAAAGGGAAGAATATCGCCTGCAACTTCCATGAGCTCGTCATAAAGTGTTTTTGGATCAATCTCCGGCTTCCCCATACCGCGGCGGAGCGGATTGTGGTGGGCAAGCAAACGTTCAATTTTCGCCATCAAAGTATCGGGTTCCGCAAGATCCATGACACGGATTGAACGACGGCCGACTTTGTCTTCATAGGCCGGCCCTATTCCCCGCTTGGTCGTGCCGATTTTAAGACTTGATGTGGCATCTTCCCTGGCTGCATCAAGATCCCGATGAAGAGAAAGAATAAGCGGTGCGTTTTCTGCTATACGCAAATTTTCCGGTGTAATAGTAATTCCTTGCCCTCTGAGCTTTTTCAGCTCTTCCACAAAGTGGTGCGGATCAACAACAACGCCATTGCCGATGACAGAAAGTTTACCCCGAACAACGCCGGATGGCAAAAGTGACAATTTGTAGCTTGTTCCATCTATAACCAATGTATGTCCGGCGTTGTGTCCGCCTTGATAACGTACAACAACATCTGCACGCTCGGATAACCAGTCAACAATCTTGCCTTTTCCTTCGTCGCCCCATTGTGCGCCGACAACCACTACATTGGCCATAATCTTCTCCGTCCTATTTGAAGGTTTTTAACCTTCCTTCAGAAATAAACGGCTTTCTTATACCCAACTATAGTTTCGAGTGCGACTCTTCTTTTAGGCTTTTACGCCGAAATTTTTGAACTTTTACACCAAAAAACAAGCTCGAAAACAATCAATCAAAAACACCAAGCAATAGGAAAAAGCTTAAAAAAATGGTCACCCTCCTCAACATTTTTCGAACGATCTCCCTTTTTCTATCTCCTGAAGGATAATGTGCTTTTCGACAGCCGCAACAAGCAGATTAAACACTGCGATTTTAAAAAAATAGGCGATAGCCATTTAGATCAAAGTTGCCAAGTGCCCTGCAAATTTTAAAAATTTCGACTCTGATTTTGCCGCCATGGAACAACGGTTAACAGGCTTATTTGCATTTTATCGGATTTAAAACCGATAAAGAAGTTTTGCATTTAAAATATGAACTATTCTTTCATTCTTTTTAAATCGATTTAAATCCACCCCGCGGAAACTTGCGTGATTCTCTCTTCACTTGTTCCGTATTGGTACATTATTTTCTGAAAGTGCGATTTTATTATCAAAAATTTTTGAAAAGACACTTTTCCCCTTGTTTCGACGCGAGCCATATTTTGCATTGTTCAACAATTTTAAAAGATTGTAGGATACGTCCAATTTTGAAAGTTATCCTGTTGAAAACATTTTAGTTTTCTGATTCAAAAAGGTGAATTTCTAGCCTTGATAAAAGGCAAAATGAAAAACAGCAAAAGTGCGGTAACTCCACAAAATTTGTCGTTTGTTTTTAAAAATTACGGTATCAATTCATAAATTTTTTAAATTAATTTATGTATACAAAACAATGACTTATTAAACATTACCCGATTAATTCAGCCCAGTGGTTTATCCGGTTTTAAAAAATAAACCGGCTAATTAAGATTGTCTTTTCGGTCTTAACCATTTATTCATAATTAATTGTGGATTGTTCAATATTGAAATTAATTGAACTCACAAAGAAAATATAACGTGTTACTGTGCACAAATTGGATCACATTGTCATTGGAATGTAACATCTGTGCGACGTTTTCCTGTCCATCCGGTGGGGGATTTGCCTGCGTGAACATGAGACGCCATAGTTTTTCAGGTTGCGTTCTGTCGATATCTATGGGAGGCAGTTCATGCTAAACATTTTTAAACACGCGCCGAATAAGCCGCGTGTCCCCGAAGCGGAAATCGACCCGCTTTATCGTCGTCTGCGTTGGCAGATTTTCCTAGGGATATTCTTCGGTTACGCCGCCTATTATCTCGTACGTAAAAACTTTGCTTTGGCAATGCCTTCTCTGGTCGAGCAAGGCTTTACCCGTGGTGATTTGGGGTTTGCCTTATCGGCTGTCTCTATCGCTTACGGTTTTTCAAAATTCATTATGGGGGCGGTATCCGACCGTTCCAATCCGCGTGTTTTCCTGCCTGTCGGTTTGATTCTTGCGGCAGTTGTTATGCTGATTATGGGCTTTGTTCCGTGGGCAACATCAAGCATTGCTGTCATGTTCGTGCTGCTGTTCATTTGCGGCTGGTTCCAGGGAATGGGTTGGCCTCCATGCGGGCGCACAATGGTGCACTGGTGGTCACAAAAAGAACGTGGCAGTATCGTTTCTTTGTGGAACTGCGCCCACAATGTCGGTGGTGGTCTTCCTCCGATCCTGTTCATGCTTGGTATGGCATGGTTTAACGATTGGCATGCAGCCTTTTATATGCCGGCTTTTGCCGCCATTCTGGTTGCCATTTTTGCCTTTGCAATGATGCGCGATACACCGCAATCTTGCGGTTTGCCGCCAATTGAAGAATATAAAAACGATTATCCTGAAAACTATTCGGAAAAGAACGAAGTCGAGCTTACGACCAAGCAGATCTTCACCCAATATGTTTTGCCGAACAAGCTGCTCTGGTATATCGCTTTTGCCAATGTTTTTGTTTATCTGCTGCGCTATGGCGTTCTTGATTGGTCACCGACTTACTTGAAAGAAGTCAAGCACTTTGCAGTCGACCAATCGTCATGGGCTTATTTCTTCTATGAATATGCAGGTATCCCCGGCACTCTTCTGTGCGGCTGGATGTCCGATAAGGTATTCAAGGGCAATCGCGGTGCAACCGGCGTTTTCTTCATGACATTGGTGACCATTGCCACTGTTATTTACTGGCTTAACCCGCAAGGCCACCCCAATATCGACATGATCTGCATGATCGTTATCGGCTTTTTGATCTACGGTCCTGTTATGCTGATCGGTCTTCATGCTCTCGAATTGGCACCAAAGAAAGCGGCCGGTACCGCTGCCGGCTTTACCGGTCTTTTCGGTTACCTTGGTGGTTCGGTTGCTGCAAGCGCGATCGTTGGCTACACCGTCGACTATTTCGGCTGGAACGGTGGTTTCCTTCTCATGATCGGTGGTGGTGTCGTAGCTGTCATCCTTCTTGCAATCGAAATGATTGGCGAACGCAAGCAGCATGCTAAAGAGCAGGCACACTGATCGGCGTTAATCCGATAAAGTGGCGTCTGTCACAGAAAGTAAGTGCATTATGAAAACACTATTAGGCATGTTGATGGCCGGACTGGTGCTGATGGGGGCAACTGTCAGCACCACCGCCAACGCCGATGACAAAGTTGTTATTGCACACCGCGGAGCCAGCGGTTACCTGCCCGAACATACGTTGCCTGCAAAAGCAATGGCTTTTGCGCAAGGTGCAGATTATCTTGAGCAGGATCTGGTCATGACAAAGGATGACCAGTTGGTGGTCTTGCATGATCATTACCTTGATCGCGTAACAGACGTTGCGGACCGTTTTCCCGACCGCGCCCGTAAGGATGGACGTTATTATGCGATCGATTTCACATTAGCTGAAATCAAATCACTGAAATTCAGCGAAGGTTTCACGGTAGAAAACGGCAAGAAAGTGCAAACTTTTCCGGGTCGTTTTCCGATGGGAAAATCCGATTTTCGGGTTCACACTTTCGAGGAAGAAATCGAATTCATTCAGGGACTTAATCATTCTACCGGAAAAAATGTCGGTCTCTATCCCGAAATCAAAGCGCCCTGGTTTCATCATCAGGAAGGCAAGGATATAGCCACGCGCGTTTTGGAAGTTTTAAAAAAATACGGTTATACCAAAAAATCTGACAAAATTTATCTCCAATGTTTTGATGCCAACGAGTTGAAACGTATTCGCAACGAACTTGAGCCAAAAATGGGCATGGATTTGAAGCTGGTGCAACTCATCGCCTACACAAAATGGAATGAGACCGAAGAGCAACAGCCCGATGGTAAATGGGTAAACTACAGCTATGACTGGATGTTGGAACCCGGTGCCATGGAGAAAATTGCGCAATATGCCGATGGTATTGGCCCCGATTATCATATGTTGATAGCCGATAGTTCTACCAACGGACATATAATCATAAACGGAATGGTCAAGGAAGCGCATGAGCATCAACTAGAAGTTCATCCTTTCACAGTAAGAACCGACCAGTTGCCACCTTACGCAAAAGATGTAAACGAGCTTTACGATGCGTTGTATCGGCAAGCCGATGTCGACGGATTGTTCACCGACTTTCCTGATAAAGCGGTAAGCTATCTCCATTCACATCCGTGATGTTTATAAAAGAAAGGATTTCCCGTAAAACTATGGGAAATCCTCACTTAATCAAATATCTTTTTGTTATGATTATCAAAAGATTTGAAACGCTCATCCCATCTGTTCCTGATTTTGAATTCTCTTACACGCGATTCATCTGGCTCCACTCTTCCCGATAACGGTTGTCGCATAACTGTTGAAGCGTTTGTTAAATCTATCACACTTTTCTTAACACCAATCCTGAAATGGACGGTCGTGCGGGTGCACACGCTTTTGTCATTTCAAAGCGTTTCATAAACAATAACCTTTTCCGCTACAAAAATTTCAATTCGTGATTTCTTACATCGATCGAATAACTTCCGATAAAGAATGCTTTAAAAGCGATATTTCTTTTATTTTTTCTCTATCAAGAATTGAGATAATTTTACTCTTCAAAAAATCAAATATTTTATCGAAAATGCGACCAACGCATGCCGTCTCCAAATGTTAAAGCATCGTTTTTTCTTTGTTATCGAGCGAAACCGCAATTTGTAATGACCAGTCGTTTTCCGCATAAAGAAAGCTCAAAGAATGGATGGATGAATGAACCCTATGATATTTTGAAATTTTCGGACAGTTAAATAGATTGTTTTAAAATATAATCAAAATTGAATTTTTAAAAATAAAAAGCCGAAACAGGACACGGTTAAAATAAATCAGAAATTCCATTTCATTCCGATATATAAAGAACTCGACAAATAATCATTTTTAAAAATTTTAATACAAGAACATCGGTAAAAAACGATATTGATTTGAAAGAATGGACTTGGTTGACGGGACCGACGAGACGGGCTGATAAAGCTGAAAATCGGCATCATTTGCAACTTCAGCGTCGATGCACCATGTAGCGGGCGTCTTCGCTATAAGTCAGCAATTTCTGTTTCAATATTTCTGAAACTTCCGCCAGTTTAAAACCGTTCTTTTGCCAAAAAGGTTGTGATCCATGAACAGACACAAGAGAAAGTGTTTCGAGTTTTTTCCGCTTGGCTACATTGAACAGCAGCTCCACCGCTTTTTTGCCATTTCCCCCGCCTTGCGCTTCAGGCAATAAAGCAAGATCGTGAATATAGAGCGTATCACATTTTTCCGGAAGTTTATCCAGCAATCGATCGAGAGCAGGAATGGAATTCACTTTGAACGGATGGGCAAGGCAATAACCATAGATTGCGCTTGTTCCGGAGACTGAACTTTTATCTGAAATGTTTCCTGAGGCAGGATTTCCGTCGGAAAATACAAAGCAGGACGAAGGAGAAAGCTTAAACTTTTCTTCGAGCACTGCATCCTCTTCGGGAAAATCCGGATGACAAAGTGAAGCGATCCGGCAGACATCTGCCAGATCGCTTTGTTTCATTGGACACCAATATTTCACGGTTCGATCAACCGTTAGCGACATCGAATTCCAGAGGTTGCGTGTGTTTGATACCCTTTATCTTGCGCAATTCATCAAGCACTTGATCAGGAATACGTGCATCAAGGTAAAGAAGCGCAATCGCATCTCCACCCGGTTCATTACGTCCCAAAGCAAAGTTTGCAATATTCACGCCGGATTTCCCGCAAATCGTACCGATTGTACCGATAATTCCCGGTGTGTCGGTGTTGGTGATATAAAGCATATGCGGGCCGACCTCGGCATCAAGATTGATGCCCTTGATCTGGATAAAGCGCGGCTTGCCGTCAACAAAGCAGGTTCCGGCAATAGAACGGGTGCGCTTCGATGTTTTGACCGTCAGTTTGATATAGCCATCAAAAATACCGGATTTATCGCGCTTGACCTCGGAAAGAATAATACCGCGCTCTTTAACGAGAACCGGCGCCGATACCATGTTGACATCGGCAAGCTGCGGACGAATGAGACCGGCCAATGCGGCACTGATGAGCGCGCGCGTATTCATGGCAGCGGTTGAGCCGTCAAACAGAATTTCGACTTCCTTGATGTCTTCCTCGGTCGATTGGCCAACAAAGGCTCCAAGAACTTCGGCAAGTTTGACAAACGGCTTCAAACGCGGTGCTTCTTCTGCCGTAATTGAAGGCATATTGATTGCATTGCTGACAGCACCGTTGATGAGATAATCCGACATCTGTTCGGCAACCTGAATAGCAACGTTTTCCTGTGCCTCTGTTGTCGACGCACCAAGGTGCGGTGTGCAAACGACATTATCAAGGCTAAAGAGCGGATCATCGGCAGCCGGTGGCTCGACTTCATAGACGTCAACTGCGGCTCCTGCAATTTTGCCCGACTTTAAAGCGTCGACGAGGTCTTTTTCGACAACCAACGCACCGCGTGCACAATTGATAAGTCTTACGCCATCCTTCATCTTGGCAATCGTTTCGGCATTGATGATATGACGGGTCTTATCGGTGAGCGGTGTATGCAAAGTAATGAAATCGGCGCGCTTCAACAGATCGTCCAATTCAACCTTTTCGACACCAAGTTCTTTGGCTCGGGCATCCGAGAGGAACGGGTCATAGGCAATCACTTTCATTTTCAATCCGACACCGCGGGTTGCAACAATAGAACCGATATTGCCACAGCCGATAATACCGAGAGTTTTGCCGGTAATTTCAACACCCATAAACCGGCTTTTTTCCCATTTGCCGGCTTTGGTCGATTTATCAGCAGCTGGCAATTCGCGAGCAACAGCAAACATCAATGCAATGGCATGTTCTGCGGTTGTTATCGAATTGCCGAATGGCGTATTCATGACAATAATACCGCGCCGTGAAGCGGCCGGAATATCAACATTGTCAACACCGATACCGGCACGACCGACAACTTTCAGGTTTTTCGCGGCAGCAATTAGTTTTTCCGTTACCTTGGTTGCCGAGCGGATTGCCAGACCATCATATTGATCAATAACTTCGAGAAGCTTTTCTTTGTCTTTACCGAGTTCCGGTTTGAAATCGACCTCAACGCCGCGATCTTTGAAAATCTGAACAGCCGTCGGGGATAGTTTATCAGATACGAGTACACGAGGTGCCATTATGGCCTCCAAAAATTTTGTAAAATGGGGGAATGAGCGGCCTTGAAACAAGCCGCTACAAGGGAATTTTTAAAGAGCTGCTTTTTCAGCCTTGAAAGCCCAGTCGAGCCATTCCATCAATGCCTGAAGGTCGTGAGCTTCGATAGTGGCACCGGCCCAGATGCGCAAACCTGACGGTGCATCGCGATAGGCGCCTATGTCATGGGCGACACCGGCTTTTTCCAGACGATTTACAATAGCCTTGGCAAATGCTGCCTGCTTGTCGGCATCGAGTTTAACCACTGCAGGATCAACAATTCTGAAGCAGACGGAAGTATTCGAGCGGGTTGCCGGATCTGTGGCCAAAAATTCGATCCACGAAGTTTTTGCAACGAATTTGTCAAGAACAGCAAAGTTCTCGTCAGCCCGTTTCATGAGTGTTTTCAAGCCACCAATCGACTTTGCCCATTTCAATGCATCAAGGTAATCTTCAACACAAAGCATAGACGGCGTATTGATTGTTGCGCCCTCGAAAATACCTTCATTGAGTTTTCCACCTTTTGTCATGCGGAAAATTTTTGGCAGCGGCCATGCGGGCGTATAGGTTTCAAGACGTTCGACCGCGCGTGGCCCCAGAATAAGCACACCGTGGGCACCCTCGCCACCCAGCACTTTTTGCCAGGAGAATGTTACAACATCAAGTTTCGAGAAATCGAGATTTTGCGCAAATGCGGCGGATGTCGCGTCGCAAATCGTAAGTCCCTTACGATCAGCCGGAATAAAATCGGCATTAGGAACACGTACACCGGATGTTGTTCCATTCCATGTGAAAACAACATCACGATCAAAATCGACTTTGGTCAAATCCGGTAATTTACCATAAGGCGCTTCCAACTTGCGCACATCGGTCAATTTCAATTGTTTGACAACATCTGTAACCCAGCCCGAACCGAAGCTTTCCCATGCGAGCATGTCAACGCCGCGTGCTCCAAGGAGCGACCACAGTGCCATTTCAACAGCACCGGTATCGGATGCGGGAACAATGCCGATACGATAATTTGCAGGAACTTCCAATACTTCGCGGGTGAGGTTGATTGCCTCTGCCAGCTTGGCTTTACCAATTTTCGCACGATGTGAACGGCCAACCGGCGCATTAGCAAGCGCTTCAACCGTCCAACCGGGACGCTTTGCACAGGGACCAGAAGAGAAATTGGGATTGTTCGGGCGCACGCCCAGCTCGTTTAAATTTGTCATATTAATCTACCCTTTCAGATAGCTCGCCTCTCGTTGGGAAGAGGTGGCCCGCTCACGTGGTTATCCGAAAGCTTCTAACAATACAAGTAAAAAAATAGGTTATCACAAATTATTTAGCCTAAGTGGGGTTTAGACAAAGTTTTTCAATGTATTGTTTAAGTGTTATTTTTCCTCTCAGAGTTTTATTCAAAGGCGGCCAATTACCACTTATTGTCTTTAGCGCCATTCGGGTAAAAGACATTGCACTTGTTTTCGAACAATCTCAAAGAAAGATAATATTTTTCAATATCTTCCCTGTTCATTCCTTCAAGCTCTACCGGTTTTCCGAGTGCCGCTTCAAAAGCGGATGCGACATCGTGAACCGTGTAACGTTCCGGCCCTTCAACATAATGAATGCCAGCCTTTCCATTTTCGACAAGCTTTGTCAGATAATCGGCAATATCGCGGGGAGCGATCATCGGAATGATAGAATGAGAGGGATAAATGGTGGTCAGACATCCTTTTTCGACAATCTCATTAAGTGCAAAATCCCAATTGGACATATAAAAGCCTGCGCGAACAATAACCACTTCCGGATAAATCTCTTTAACCTTCACCTCCAATAAATAAAGGCTTCCTAAATCTCCGATATGGTCACCTTCCTGAGCACTATAAGTCGACTGCACAATGACTTTTTCAAGATTCGTGTTTTCGAGCGCGCGCGTAATCGCTGCGATTGTTCGGCGCTCTTCAACATCGACATCATGAACAGGATTGGCAGGTGGATTAAGGATATAAACGCCGCTTGCCTGTTTCAAAACCTCATTTAACGAGCGGTGGTCGGAAATATCGATTTCTGCTAATTGCGCACCAAGCTTGACAAGGTTTTCAGCACGTTTTCCAGAACGGGTCACCACTGTCACATCTCTCCCCGAACGAAGCAGATTTTTTGTGAGTTCAGAACCGATATGGCCGGTTCCGCCCATCACGACAAACATAATTCACCTCTCTTTCAAAAAACGTTAGCCATCAGATAACGATAATCATTCTTGTCGAGAAGAGCTAATGAAACTATGATGGGTTTTCAAACGGGACGGGTGCAGGATGAAACAATTGCATTGGATAAAAAGCTTAAGTCTTATGATCATTCCGCTTTTGTTTTTAAGTGGTTGCCAATCGGTTCCCAAGCTCAAATCACCGGATAATGTTTACGAGTTCAACACCCGACCGACAAATGAAGTTGGCATTCCGACCGATGTCCTGAGGCGTGCCGCTTTTACGGCAGAACGCCGCGGCTATCGTTATTTTACAATCAATGACACATCCGAAGGTGCCCAGACTTCAAAAATGCCAACTTTCGGCATTAATTACGGACGCGATCCTTATGGTTTTTCCGACCCTGGCGCCGACAGTACAGGAGGTGGAATTTCAATGGATTTACCGTTGAATACGCGCCGCATCCATTGGGTTGTCACCATGATGCATACGCCCGAAGCACAAACGACCAAAGTTTATGATGTAACCGAGGTCATTGCAAAATAGATTTTCAACAAGTTGCTCTCTTCAAGTTCAAGATAAAAATTGCATTTTTTTTAAAAACTGCTGTCATATAGCAGTTATAAAAACAATATTTTTACAAGAACTTGGGGAAGAGCAATCATTTGCAAAACTCGCCTTTAAAAAAAATCGCTATGCAGCGTATGGAAGGCAGTGCTTCATTCAGCACGATTTATAAAGATGACCACTCATCATTGGAAAAGCTTTATCAATCGGGATCATTAAAACTGCGGTTCCCGCTTTATCCGGATAAACATTTCGAGGCTGTGCAAATCAATACAGCTGGCGGCGCAACCGGTGGCGACAAGCTTTTCTGGAAATGCGAGCTCGGCGAAAAAACACAAGCAACAATCACCACCCAAGCCGCGGAAAAAATATACCGCTCGCTTGATGGTAGGCCGGCCGAGATCAATATTTCGCTAAATTTAAGAAAAAATTCTACATTGTTCTGGCTCCCTCAGGAGACAATTTTTTTCAATCGTGGAGCCTTAAAACGCAAAATCACCGTCGAAATGGAAGAAGGTGCAGCCCTTCTTCTGGTAGAAGCTTTTATTTTCGGACGGAAACTAATGGGGGAGAAAGTTGTCAACGGCTTTATTGATGACGAGTGGCAGGTGCGTCTTAAAAATAAACTTGTCCATTTTGAAGCCTTTAAAATCAATGGCAATATTTTACAGCAATCAACCCGCCCTGCAATTTTCAACGGCAATCAGGCCATTGCCAGTGTTCTTTACATTGCTGATGATTATCAAAGCAAAGAAGAGGCAGCGAGAGAAATTATCGGGCAATCCGGAGGGGCGTCTGCGTGGAATGGCAAGCTTCTTGCAAGGATTATAGAAAAGGACTCCTATTTTCTGAAGAAAAGGTTGGTTCCTTTGGTAAATCTGCTGACAAAAGGGGCAGGTGTGCCGAAATTTTGGTCAATTTAGGTGAAGGTGAACAATGATACTTACCGAAAGAGAGAAAGACAAATTGTTGATCTCTATGGCTGCAATAGTCGCAAGGAAACGGCTCGAACGGGGTGTCAAACTCAATCATCCGGAAGCGGTTGCCATCATCAGCGATTTTGTTGTCGAAGGCGCTCGCGATGGGCGGACCGTTGCCGATCTCATGGAACAAGGCGCTTATGTATTGCGCCGCGATCAGGTCATGGAAGGCATCCCTGAAATGATTGAAGATATTCAGGTGGAAGCGACATTTCCCGACGGTACAAAACTTGTCACTGTCCACCATCCGATACGTTAAGCCCAACAATTGAAAAATATAAAACTATAAAGAGGGGAACTCTCATGAAACTCGTGTCAAGATCAACACTTATCTCAGGTTTGATGATTTTTACATCCACACCGGCTTTTGCCCACCTTACAGGTGTTCCGCATGACCATAGCTCTTTTGCAAGCGGCTTTTTGCACCCGTTAACCGGTTTCGATCATATTCTGGTCATGGTTGCAGTCGGCCTATGGGCAGCTCAACTCGGCGGAAAATCGATTCTCGCAGTTCCGGCAAGTTTTGTTGTGTGTATGGCAATCGGTTTTTGGCTTGCCACAAAAGGCATTGCCTTACCTTATGTTGAACCGGTTATTCTTGCTTCCGTGATTGCAATGGGTCTTTTTGCCGCTATGGCCGTTCATCTTCCGATAATGCCAGCTATGCTCGTTGTCGGTGCTTTTGCAGTTTTTCATGGTTATGCGCATGGTCTCGAACTCGAAAATTCGCAAGCCTATGCTTACGGAATTGGTTTTTCTATTGCCACAGCATTGCTTCACGGTGTCGGTATTACAATCGGCTTGGGAGCGGGTAAAATTTTTGGCCGTTTGAACGGCAAAAAAGCCATCCGCATCGGAGGCCTCGCTACCCTTCTTGCCGGCGTTTACATGGCGTTTTCAGCGTAAATAACGTTGACAAAAGTAACCGTTCTAACAATCGGAAAGAAACATCATGGTTCCCGGTGAAATCATCACAAAAGAAGGCGACATCGAAATGAATGTCGGCCGTCCGGCAATAAAGCTCAAAGTAGGCAATAGCGGCGATCGTCCTATTCAAGTGGGCTCGCATTATCATTTTTATGAGGCCAATTCTGCCCTTCAGTTCGACCGCGAAAAAGCCCGTGGAATGCGCCTCAATATTCCGGCCGGTACCGCTATCCGGTTTGAGCCGGGACAGGAAAAAGATGTTTTCCTCATACCATTAGCGGGAAAACGGCGTGTCTTCGGTTTTCGTGCAAAAATTCAGGGGGATCTTTGATGACCCACAAAATTTCACGTGCTGCTTATGCACAAATGTTCGGGCCGACAAAAGGTGACCATATCCGCCTTGCCGATACAGACCTCTTCGTAACTGTCGAAGATGACAAGACAACCTATGGCGAGGAAGTCAAATTCGGGGGCGGTAAAGTTATCCGCGACGGCATGGGGCAAAGCCAGTGTTCACGGGAAAAAGGGGCTATGGATACAGTTATCACCAATGCCCTTATTGTTGATTATACCGGCATCTATAAAGCCGATATCGGTTTGAAAGACGGGCTCATCGAAAAAATCGGTAAAGCTGGCAATCCCGATATTCAACCCGATGTCGATATCATCATTGGCCCTGCAACCGAAATTATTGCAGCGGAGGGAAAAATTGTAACCGCCGGCGGAATTGATTCACATATCCATTTCATATGCCCCCAGCAGGTCAACGAAGCGCTCTATTCCGGCGTAACAACAATGTTTGGCGGTGGCACAGGTCCCGCGCACGGGACGCTTGCGACCACCTGCACACCGGGACCTTGGCATTTGGCACGGATGATACAGGCGGTAGATAGCTTGCCAATGAATATCGGTCTTGCCGGCAAAGGCAATTCATCTTCCCCTGATGCTTTGATCGAAATGGTCAATGCCGGTGCTTCTTCGCTCAAACTTCATGAAGATTGGGGGTCGACTCCGGCAGCAATCGACAATTGTTTGAGTGTTGCCGACGATTATGATGTGCAGGTTATGATCCACACCGATACATTGAATGAAGCGGGGTTTGTCGAAGATACAATCGCTGCATTCAAAGGCCGGACAATCCACGCCTTCCATACAGAAGGTGCCGGCGGTGGTCATGCTCCCGATATTATCCGTGTTTGCGGGTTTGAAAATGTATTGCCTGCCTCCACCAACCCCACACGCCCCTATACCGAAAACACCATTGCCGAGCATCTCGATATGCTCATGGTCTGTCATCACTTATCGGCAAAAATACCGGAAGATGTTGCCTTTGCCGAAAGCCGTATACGTAAGGAAACAATTGCCGCAGAAGATATCCTGCATGATATTGGTGCCTTTTCCATTATCGCGTCGGATAGTCAGGCAATGGGACGTGTCGGCGAAGTCATTATCCGCACATGGCAAACAGCCGATAAAATGAAAAAACAACGTGGTTATTTGGGCAACGATAGCGGGTTCAATGATAATGAGCGCGTGAAACGCTATATTGCAAAATACACAATAAATCCGGCCATTGCACAAGGAATCGGTCATGTCACCGGTTCGATAGAGACCGGTAAACGTGCCGATATTGTCCTCTGGTCACCAGCCTTTTTCGGTGTAAAACCGGAGATGGTTCTGCTTGGCGGGATGATTGCAGCAGCTCCGATGGGTGACCCCAATGCATCCATTGCAACACCTCAACCGGTTCACTTCCGGCCAATGTTTGGCGCTTTCGGAAAGGCTGTCAAACACACCTCTGTCACCTTTACCAGCAAAGCTGCTATTGATAATTGGCTCACTGAAAAGCTAGGGCTCGAAAAAGAACTTGTTGCCGTCAAAAACACCCGCACTATTTCCAAAAAATCCATGAAACTCAATTCTACAACACCTCATATCGATGTTGACCCTGAAACCTACGAAGTGCGCGCAGATGGTGAATTATTAACCTGCGAACCGGCAAAGATACTTCCGATGGCACAACGTTATTTTCTCTATTGAGGTTTAAATGTCCTATAAAACTTTTCGAGCAACAAAATATATTCCGGTATCCAATGCCAAAGGTTTGCCGTCTTCAGGCGCGTTGTCACTTTCCCATGACGAGCGCCATATCCGCCGAAAATTGCTTCATTTTGTGAATGGCGACATGATAATGGTCGATTTGAAAGACCCCGTCCATCTCGCTGAAGGAGATGTTCTTGAAGCAGAAAACGGCGAATATTTTCTCATCCATGCAGCCAACGAACCGCTTTATGCTGTAACGGCGAACACACCACTGGAGCTTACCCAACTTGCCTGGCATTTGGGCAACCGTCATCAAGCTGTCGAAATTGTTGAAAACAGAATCCTTGTGCTTCGTGATCCGGTTATACGCGCTATGCTTGAAGGTTTAGGAGCGACCATTGAAGAGATTGAAGCTCCTTTTCAACCTCTCCACGGCGCCTATCACGACCATGCGGGGCACCATCATTAATGTTGCAGGGTGACGCCTCATTACTGCGTTTGATGACGCTTTTTTCGCCGGTCTTTCCGGTCGGAGGCTTTGCCTATAGCCATGGTCTCGAACAAGCAGTCCATGAAAATTTCATAAAAAACGCAGAGGATCTATTTAACTGGCTTGACGACCTCCTCATTCACGGGTCTCTCCATAATGATGCAATTCTGATTGCCGAAACGTGGCGATATACCAACCTCGATCAAAACATCTCTCTCCTTATAGAAATCGCAAACGCCATAGCCGCCTCGAAAGAGCGCTTGATGGAAATCCATTTACAAGGGGCGGCTTTTTGTAGGGCGATTACCGAGACCGGTTTTTCAAACAAAATCTATAAAACTCTTCCCTATCCGGTTGCAGTGGGCGTCCTCGGATACCGGTTGGAAATCAAACTGCCATCGTTACTTACGGCTTATCTTCATGCGTTTATATCAAACCTCGTTCAAGCAGCAATAAGACTTGTTCCGTTAGGACAAAGCGACGGCGTCAAAACCATGACACGAATGGAAGAGCGCATCCTCTCACTTGTTATGCAAAGCGATAAGCTTACGCTCGATAATCTCGGTTCATGTTGCTTTCTATCCGACATCATGGCAATGCGCCACGAAACACTCTATTCAAGGATTTTCCGCTCATGACATCTTCATATTCACCAAACGGCCCATTACGTATCGGCATAGGTGGCCCTGTCGGGTCCGGAAAAACAACTTTGACGGAAATGCTTTGCAAGGCCTTGCGCGATCGTTACTCGGTCGCAGTTGTTACCAACGACATTTATACAAAAGAAGATGCACTGATCCTCAATCGTGTTCAGGCACTGCCGGAAGACCGCATCATCGGCGTGGAAACAGGCGGTTGCCCTCACACTGCTATTCGCGAGGATGCAACAATCAATCTGCAAGCAATTGACGAGCTGGTTAAACGTCATCCTGACCTTGATATGGTATTTATCGAATCAGGCGGAGACAATCTCGCAGCAACATTCTCTCCCGACCTTGCCGATTTGACGCTCTACGTCATTTCGGTCGCAGAAGGCGAAAAAATTCCGCGTAAAGGCGGTCCTGCTATTACGCGCTCCGACTTGCTTATCATTAACAAGAAAGATCTAGCCCCATATGTTCATGCCGATCTTGATGTCATGAAACATGATGCAAAAATCCAGCGCGGTGAAAATCCTTTCGTGTTCACCGATATGTTGCGCCGCGACGGGCTTCAGGACATTATTCGATTTATCGAACAGGCGGGCGGCTTTAGCCGATAAATAAGCAAACGACCGACATGAAAACGTTTTCCACGGCTTAAAAAATTTTACTGCCGCATGAACAAGGTTGATGGACTCGAAAGCTTATCCGAAGGCAAAAAGATGTTTGCCAACATTTTTGCCGTATAATTAAAACGAAAAATATGTTCGGGAAAATTAATTGGTACGCCTAAGGGGACTTGAACCCCTGTTTCCGCCGTGAGAGGGCGGCGTCCTAACCGCTAGACGATAGGCGCACGGTGTAGAGCCGCTAATAAGCCTTGTTTACTCAAAGAGCAATGCCAAATCCCCAAAAAAATAAACTTATCAGGGCAAATTTTGAATATTTTTATTTTGAAGGCTAGACACTCGGAATTTTAATGTTATAAACCCAACCGCTCCGGTTAAAAAATCGGACGTGCCCAGATAGCTCAGTTGGTAGAGCAGCGGACTGAAAATCCGCGTGTCCGTGGTTCAATTCCGCGTCTGGGCACCATTTCATCTACTTGATTTAATTATATAATTTGGTTTAGATTTACTCTAGGTTATTTTGGGGGTAGACACTTTTTAGCGTGGGGTAGACAATTTTTTATGCCGCTCATTTACCTCTTGTTCGAATTGTCGAACTACTTTTGTAAGCTTTTTTGACCGGTTTGCGCGATTCGAATAATGCTGAGCCATTGCCAAAGTTTTCTGCCCTAACATGTCTGCAATCGTTCGATCGTCAAAACCCATTTCTGCCAAAATCGTCGCTACGGTGTGTCGCAAGCCTTTTAATGTTAGCCCTTCTGACACTTTATGCTCAGCTAATAGTCGTATTTTAATTTTTTGCCATGTTGAACTTAAACCGCTTACCGCCGGATCGAACGTCAGCCCTCTACCTCCGGCCGTATTCCCTTGTCATCTTGTTTATCCTGCAAAAATTTTAATTAGACGATCAATAAACTGCTTGCCTTCGAGTGTTAAATGCAATTCTTTAGCCCGACGGTCGTTCATAGAAGGTTCTTGAACGACAAGCCCAAGTCCATCTTTTAGTTCGCCATTACGCCCCCTACGGTAAGAATAGGGTGATAAGGATAATACAACATTACTCATAGTTCCCTTTGGGATGCCAAATGCCTCGGCAATTTTAGTGGCTTCAATACCATTTTTTCGAGCAATTGATATTAAAACAATTAACTTGTTCGCATCAAAATTACCGTCGACAGAACGCATTTCAGTAGCCAATTCAAGTAATGCCTTTAGTGATTTGCCCGAAACTTTTTCATAGCTTTGCATCATTTGGTGGTTCCTTCAATCAGATATTGGTTTTTATATCTGCCCACCACGTTAAAAAGCCCGTCAATCAAAAACCAGCTTGTTTAAGAATTAAAATCGCATGTCTTACCTCTCTTCTAACAAGTGCTTCTTCAGTTCCACGAGAGATTAACGAAGAGGCGGTTAATAGAAATTGTGCTGCAATGTTCAGTTCCTGTACCGATGGTGGCAAGCGGTGAGGCTTTTGAGGGGCTTCATTGTCCGTCAGTCTTCTCAACTTAGACATTTTGTTCTCCCAGTGTTCTTATTTTTGTTCCATTTTATAGACATGAAATGAAATCAAGTAGATTTTTTCTGTCACATATTAGCGCTTCTTTAAATGAAACCAGCCGTTATAGATCTGGTACAAGACGGCTACTAAAGATAGTGCATAATATATGATGAAAATTGATAGGAAAAAATAAGTCAAGCAAAAAAGGAAAAAACAGATATAAAGATAGAGAAAGAGAATAAAAAAAATGAAATTTTTGAAGCGAATAAGATTTACAATCTTTTTTCACATATTGGTTTTATTGTGTTTTTAAGCATTCTTATGACCATTATCATGACCAAGCATCTTAAAGCATTACCTTTAGCAGCTATTATCACAAGGCTATGGGGATATTGTGATCTTCTCAAAGATTGATTTAGATTTTTAGATTTTTCTACAAAATCTAATTGGTAGCACACACTAAAGACAACCAAAGGGAATGCCTTTCTTTTAAAAGAGAGATTGAATATTTATTAGTAATGAAAATGATGAAGGTGCACCTTAAGTTCACCTAAGTTACACCTAAGGTAAACCTATAGATATAACTTTAGGGTAGGCATAGGGGGCATCCTATCTAATGGGGGGGTATTAAAATTTAACGGTCTATCAAACTTGTTTTAGCTTGATATTTGTCCCCCACAACCTGCTCCATAAACTTGTCCAATTCCTTCTGTAACTCTTCGTCTCGCTGTTGTTCAGTAACCTTTTGAAGAGTGTCATTAGAAAATCGAGTGCATACAGGCTCACCAGCTAGCTCAGGAGATGCTTCTAGGTCATCTATGATGAAATTGTGCCAAGCGGTCACCATATCGCGCTCTCTGAGCTTCTGTGGGGTATCTAGCGGGTATGATTCTTATTTCATAACCGCGATCAGAAAGAGAGTTATAAATTGATTGTTCAGCCTGAGGTGTTCCGAGATAAATAATCTTGCTTGTCGCGACCGGCTTGAGAATTGCCATGATGTTAGTCTCATTTGTCGTTCTAAATCACATCGTTTGTCAAACAAAAGGTTAGACATTATTCTCCAAATTGATTTATTCAATCAACCAAGCTAGACAATTAAAAATAGGTAACACATTGATTTTTAAATAAAAATTCAAGGACTGAAAATCCGCGTGTCCGTGGTTCAATTCCGCGTCTGGGCACCATCTCAACTTTTCACCTTTTTATCCTAATGTTTTTATTAATTATTCTCTTGAGTAAGAGAATAGAAAAGCATTCCAATCGTTCTGACGCTTTTGAATTGTCTCATCGGCCAATTCTCGCTGATCATCTGTCTTTTATATAAAAAGATACGCTTTTTTCAGCTTCACAAACCAAATCGATTTCAATTGCACTATTGTGGCTCCGGAATTTTTATATGAAACGCATTCATCCTCGCACATTTAATGGGAATCTTTTCCCTCTTTTTATTTGCAAGCCTCACGTTTTGTCCAATATCTTGACCTGAAATATTCGATAATCTGTTCTCTTGATTTCGATTGCCGCAATATTCCATCTTATTGAACCGTAAGCCTTTTTTAAAAATAACAACAAAATGTTTTTGGTGACCTCTAAATGCCGAGCACTCGTTGCTCCCACATTTTCTGTCAGCCATTGGCTCGAACGCAGCTTATAAAACGAAATGAGTTACCGAATGTCAATCTAACGAACAGACTTAGCCAATTTGTTAAGTTTGGGATTTTCCGTGTCTTACCAACAAGCTTACTTTTGTGAGACGAAAGCGACTGAGTTTGTCTTTAAGCAAGAGATTTGAGCCATGCAATGGACCGACAATATGCCATTGAAAACGTTTGTTTTCCATAATTCTGCTCTCAATTCAGCCAATCTTCTAAGTAAGCTCAAGATACATTTTTAAGCACCAATTACGCCTGAAGGAATTAAAAACGTGAGGAATAAGTTTCCTCATTTTTACTGAAAATTTTGATTTATTGAGTGAGAAAATAACTTTGGTCTATAAGATCGCAAATTTCTTTCATAGATACTGTTCCATCAAGAACAATACTGATCCAACTATCCTTGTTCATGTGATAAGCCGGCAATAAACTACTTTTCAAAATCACTGTTCTTCTGCTTAAGCATGTAGCCTGCAATCTTCTAACAGATTGCAGCTTAAAAACCGTGCCATCTTTTGTCAGGAACCCCACGTTATATAAAGCAGCGATAGGCCGATCAATGCACATAGTGGAGACCAGTAGCGCGTGTCATAGTAAGCAAATGTGCTATCTTTTATTTTCTTGGTAAAACCGACAAGCCGAAAATCGCCAATTGCCCTGACAATAAAAACGGCTGCAAGCAAAGTCCCACCTATTTTTAATATATAAGTTGGCAGCAAGCCGATAATCCCTGCTCCCAATTCCATTACGAACAATGTAACAAGCAACAGTGCCGAGGCAACTAGAAAAGTACCTAATTTGCTTGCATGGAAAGCCGGGACACCCTCAATATAGGGAATTACTTTTGATGATGATTCAGCATCGGGTTTCAATACCCAATAGTAATGTGTCAAGGCAATCAAAAAAAGCACAATGACAGTGCTTAAATGGACAATGGTATAGAACATCGCGGTGGTCCAACCTTTCAAGGAATTTATTTTTGGAACAGTAATTTGAGATAAGTAGCAAAAGGATTTGGCCGGTTAGGCTCCTTTCGCAAAAGGCGGTTCACAGCTTCATTATGGCCTAATGCCATCGAGCCTTCAACCAGAATTCTGCAATCAAAAGGCGGCTCCTAATCCTTCATTTTGTACAATTGCTCAACAAGACTGCCATAAAAAACTTTTTGTTCATCCATCAGCTTACTTTGGCGAGACGAGAGCGGGTTTCCAAGCAGGAGATTTGAAGCATATAATGAATTGAAAAGATTTCAATGGAAAGGGTTGGTCTCTATTGTTCTCAATTCAGACAGTTTTTGAGGTGGGCTCAAAGTATATTTTTGAGCACCAATTACGGCCGAAGGGATTAAAAAGCTCAGGAATAATTTCCCTATTTTTGCCGTAAAATCCGACTTAATGAGTGAGAAAATAACTTTGGTCTATGAGATCGCAAATTTCTTTCATAGATACTGTTCCATCAAGAACGATACTGATCCAACTATCCTTGTTCATGTGATAAGCGGGCAAATAGCCGACTGACTGACGTAAATTACCTATCATGACTGATGGGCATTTTCTAACGGTTGGAATGTAGATTATTCGATCATGATAGTTTTGTGGATAGCAGTAAAAAGTTATAATTATCGCTCGCTCCGGTTTTTTAGGCAAGATAATCGGGGTTGGAAACGGCTTTAAAAAGCCATACGAAATCGAAAATATGTCTAACAAACTCAAAAACCGGCAGCCTATTGCACGCCGCGGTACAACCGATGTACACACTTTTTCTCGACTATAAGCATCGTCTCTACAGTCACCTTCCATCCTAATTGTTGATTCTTGCCCTTCACTAATAAGCAAAAACCATACTGGATCTATCTTCTTTAAATATAGTTAACTGAATTATATTGTAATTATATGTTTTTCTTATAATTTTTATCAACAATTTTTCGTTCTTACGATCATATTTATACAAACTACAATAATCAATATTATTTTAGATCTAAAATAAAAAATATTTAATAATTATATTTAATAATAACGGTTAAACTATGTTTTTCTAGTAAAAAAATAAAAAAATGATTTTTGTTCTTTTAGCCTTATATAATCATCAGCCCTAATAGTATTATATTTTTGTCTTAAGCCGCCTGCTTTCGTTATAACTTCTATATCTGGATTTTCAATTATAGCTTTATGTATGTCATCTGAATGCGCAGGAGTATTGTTAAAAATTTTCGTGTAAAATTCTCGAAGCTGAGTCGCACCACCATTTTGGTTAATATAATTTGGAATATCGTCATAAAGTTGTCCTCTCGCAACCTTTCTATCTTCTTCATCAAATAAATATAGCATCCCTTCATCTTCACTATTATAAGAAAGCATATTCAGTCCCGAACGACCAAAGTGCGCTTGATGAAGAGCGTTGTTATGAAGCACATTATTATATTCCTGCCTAGCCCTGTAATTATTCGCGAAATGCATCAACCAATATTTATATCCATCTTTATGATTGATCGAAAATGGAGTGAAAAATGTCGAACATTCCTTAAAAACATCAAATATTAATTTTTCGGCAGCGCCTAACCATTCTTTCTTATCAATAATATCTCTAATAGCATTCAAATCTTCATAAGAAATGCCAATTCGATCTAAATTTTTTTGTATTTTCGGAATATCCGATGGTGAAGCATATTGCAAAAAACCGCCGATCATAAAGGTAAACAATATTTCAACTGATTTAAAACTATTCATAATGTCAATAATTATTTCTTTTGTTACATGAGTATATCCATATTGATCCAAATTAAAAATTACATTTTGAATCTTTAATTTCTTAATTTCTTCTTTGATATATCGATAGCGTTGTTCAAATATGCAATTTGAATACTGTATTTTTATATTTAGCCCCGAATTTTTTTCCTTTATGTCAATTATCAAAGGCGCCAAATTTATTTTCAAGAGTTCAATCGCGCTCGCATCTACGTCGTTAAAAAACAAGATACAATCAAACGTGATAGGCTTGAGTCTTTGTACGGCGCGTCGGACATTTATATTTTGATATGCTTTTTGTAATTCTTCAATAAAAATTAGCGGTGAACCTGATACCCCCGTTTTATAACGTCCGGCACCTGAAAAGCCGTCTACTACGGCAAGTCGGAAACTGGATTGCAGAGGATTGCCACACTTAACCGTTAAATATCTAAAGAAATACTCACGTAATATTTTAAGTTTACGCTTGGAATGTTCACCTAGTTCGGCGCCTTTTTCCCAGTCGTATGATTTTTTAGTCAATTCTTTCCCCGAAATGAATTAAAAATAATCAGTTATGTTTAAAATATCGGCATTTCATCCCAAATTTTACCCTTGTATTCACGCCCATTTGCTTTTTTTGAACGCTTTTTATTATCTTTTCCCCAAGTTCCCCATTGTTTGAAAAAAAATGCTGTTTGATATGTTAAGCACTGGTCATAAATGTCGTCAATCCATTCTTCGTGAATAGGTCGTGCTTTTGGACCGCTTTCTCCGCCGACAATCGCCCAATGAATATTTGTCAGATTTATCTTGCCAACGGGGCCAATAAGAGGTTCAAACGAGATAAATCTGATTGCAGCTGGAATATCTCTCAAAAAATCTATTCTCTTTATTACGTCAAAACTTTCCACGCTCGTGCCTAGCCAAACATTAGGTAATATGTCCGCTATTTGCGTTTTAACGAATTGCGCCATTCGATCCGGTCTCTTTGTCAAAATTTGATAATTGTGGTGTGGCGTCTGCCTCATAACCTGCCACACTTGTTTTACGAATGAATCAGAGACGCGTTCATGAAATAGGTCGCTCATCGAATTTACAAAAATTTTTCGTGGTTTTTTCCACCTCAACGGAATTGAAAGTGCTTGCCAATCTTCTCGTACAATTCCTTTCCAGACTATTCTACCACCCGATTTTCGTGTTAACCCAGCATATTTCTCCGATCCCATTGCTTCCAAACGGGCTGCCATTTTCATCGCGTAACAATTTTTACAACCAGAAGACACGATGGAGCAGCCTGCCACAGGGTTCCACGTTGCATCAGTCCATTCGATCTTAGTTTCCGGCATTTTGTCAATCCTTCAACAATATGATTGCACTGTTATACCATTAATCAGTTAAAACTTTGCTTTTCCCAACTGTCCAAAAATAAACGAACTCCACCTTATTAGACTGAAGCGCAAATATGTTTTGAGTCTATTCCGAAAGCGTTGACTTTTCTATACTAGTAAAAACAATCTTTTTCGCGGGTTAGACTGAAGATTGTCAGTTTACGAGATTTTGCGGATAGCAGTAAAGTGACGATTGTCAATGGTTCCTGATGCAAAGACCCACCAGAACGCGTTGTACGGAAGTGCAAGACATCGACACGTTGCATATTCTATCTGAGTGAGACTTAAAACCGCGTTTGCTGCCAAACGTCAGATCAATTTCAGCTGTAGGCAAAGAGACAAGTGACCCTCTGGAGGGCTTTCATTTAAACCAAAGATGAACAATATAAAGGCTGTTAACAATCACATGCATACCCAGGATTTCCTATTATCCACCGACAAAGCAATGATCTGATATACTTCTCTTCCAATGATCGACACGGATATTTGAAGCCGCCATTTTAATTACCACAGAGTGATATGAATAGTTTTAGCAGAATGTTTTTGACGTGCGTTTCGATAGAAAGTGAC
>NZ_JACFSO010000004.1:0-491803 GCF_016100385.1 Bartonella sp. W8151 | reverse complement strand
AATTTTAATTGTTAAGGAGCGTCTTTGCAAAAAGACGTTCCGGTTGACAGGGATAAAAAGAGTATGAACGGTCAGAACATCCGCATTCGCTTAAAAGCGTTTGATCACCGGATTCTTGACGCATCGACACGTGAGATTGTGTCGACCGCCAAGCGTACTGGCGCCAATATCCGTGGACCGATTCCGCTTCCAACGCGAATCGAGAAGTTCACGGTTAATCGTGGGCCGCACATCGACAAGAAGAGCCGTGAGCAGTTTGAAATGCGTACACATAAGCGTCTTCTTGATATTGTTGATCCGACGCCGCAGACAGTGGACGCGCTTATGAAGCTCGACCTTTCTGCTGGTGTTGATGTCGAGATCAAGCTTTAAGGCTTGGGGACGGAAGGAACGAACCCGATGCGTTCAGGTGTAATAGCACAAAAGCTGGGCATGACCCGCGTCTATAATGATGCCGGAGAACATGTACCTGTTACGGTTCTTCGTTTGGAGAATTGTCAGGTTGTTGCTCAGCGTACAGTTGAGAAGAATGGCTACACAGCTGTTCAGTTAGGCGTAGGGCTTGCAAAGGTGAAAAACACTTCTCAAGCGTTGCGTGGTCATTTTGCAAAAGCTTCGGTCGAACCGAAAGCAAAAATTGCTGAATTTCGTGTAAGTCCCGACAATCTTTTGGAAGTCGGGGCCGAGATTACTGCGGAGCATTTTGTTCCCGGTCAATTGGTTGACGTCACCGGTATGTCAATTGGTAAAGGTTTCGCCGGTGTTATGAAGCGTCATAACTTTGGTGGACATCGTGCATCGCACGGTAACTCCATTACACACCGTGCCCATGGTTCGACAGGTCAACGTCAGGATCCGGGTAAGGTGTTTAAAGGTAAGAAAATGGCTGGCCATATGGGACAGACACGAATTACAACTTTGAATATCGAAGTTGTTTCAACCGACGCCGATCGCGGGTTGATTTTGGTTCGTGGCGCAGTCCCAGGGTCGAAAGGTGCCTGGATATTGGTGCGGGATGCAATCAAGAAGAGCATTCCTGAAAATGCACCGAAACCGGCCGCCTTGCGTCAGCCAAAGAATGCAAAAACAGATGCTGCTGCCCCCAAGGCGGAAGCCACAGTCGCTGAGGGAGCCTGATAATGGATCTCATCATAACAACTCTTGACGGCAAGGATGCTGGTAAGCTGAAGGTTTCTGAAGATATCTTCGGATTGGAACCCAGAGAAGACATCCTGCAACGTGTTGTCCGCTGGCAGCTCGCTCGTCGCCAACAAGGTACTCATCAAAGCCAGACACGCGCTGATGTGTCCCGCTCGGGTGCCAAGATGTATAAGCAAAAGGGCACGGGGCGTGCTCGTCACTCTTCTGCTCGCGTTCCACAGTTTCGTGGCGGCGGTAAGGCTCACGGGCCGGTTGTTCGCAGCCACGCTCATGAACTTCCGAAGAAAGTTCGCGCTTTGGGATTGCGTCATGCTTTGTCGGCAAAAGCCAAGTCCAAGGATTTGATTATTGTTGACGAATTGAATGTCAAAGAAGCCAGGACCAATGTTCTTGTCAAAGACTTTGCTAAGCTCGGCTTTTCAGACGCATTGTTAATCGGCGGTGAAGCAATTGATTTGAAATTTTCCCGTGCCGCATCGAACATTCCTAATGTAGATGTTTTGCCGGTTCAGGGGATCAATGTTTATGACATTCTGCGTCGTGGCAAACTTGTTTTGTCCAAGGCAGCTGTCGAAGCCCTTGAGGAGCGGTTCAAATGACAGATCTTCGCCACTATGATGTCGTCGTAAGTCCGGTGATCACCGAAAAGTCGACGATGCTGTCGGAAAACAATCAGGTCGTTTTCAAGGTTACACCAAAGGCGACCAAATCTGAAATCAAGGAAGCTGTTGAGGCTTTATTCGGTGTCAAAGTTACAGCAGTGAATACAACAACCCGCAAGGGTAAGGTGAAACGTTTTAAAGGCGTTGTCGGTCGACAGAGTGATGTCAAGAAAGCGATCGTGACGCTGGCTGAAGGTCAGTCAATCGACGTTTCGACTGGTCTTTAAGAGGCTCGGAGTTAGGAATAATGGCACTCAAGCACTTTAATCCGACCACGCCAGGGCAGCGTCAGCTTGTCATTGTAGACCGTAGCGGTCTTTACAAAGGCAAACCTGTGAAAGCGCTGACCGAAGGTTTGTCGTCGAAAGGCGGTCGTAATAATCACGGCCGTGTAACTGCCCGCTATCAGGGTGGTGGTCACAAAAGAACATATCGCTTTGTCGACTTCAAGCGTTTGAAGCGGGATATGCCCGCTAAGGTCGAACGTTTGGAATACGATCCCAATCGGACTGCATTCATTGCGCTTATCCGTTATGAAGACGGTCATCTGAGCTACATTCTTGCTCCGCAGCGGTTGGGCGTAGGAGATACGGTTGTTGCCGGCGTAAATGTTGATGTTAAGCCCGGTAATTCGATGCCTTTGGGCAATATGCCGGTTGGCACGATCATCCACAATGTCGAGATGAAGCCGGGAAAAGGCGGGCAGATTGCCCGTTCGGCCGGGACCTATGCACAGCTTGTTGGTCGTGATCAGGGTATGGCTATTCTCCGTTTGAATTCGGGCGAACAGCGTCTCGTTTCAAGTGGTTGCTATGCGACTGTTGGCGCCGTTTCGAATTCCGATCATGGTAACACAAATGACGGTAAAGCCGGTCGCGCCCGTTGGCGTGGTAAGCGTCCACATGTTCGTGGTGTTGCAATGAACCCGGTCGATCACCCACATGGTGGTGGTGAAGGCCGTACATCAGGCGGGCGTCATCCGGTTTCTCCCTGGGGTAAACCTACAAAGGGCAAGCGTACACGTTCGAACAAGGCGACTGATAAATTCATCATGCGCTCACGTCATCAACGCAAGAAATAAGAGAGGTAGTCTGAAGTGGCTCGTTCAGTATGGAAAGGACCGTTTGTTGACGGCTATCTTCTCAAGAAAGCTGAGAAGGTACGTGCCGGCGGTCGTAACGAGGTTATTAAAATGTGGAGCCGCCGCTCCACGATTTTGCCGCAATTTGTTGGCTTGACCTTTGGCGTCTATAATGGAAACAAGCATGTTCCTGTTTCTGTTTCGGAAGAAATGGTCGGACATAAGTTCGGTGAGTTCGCTCCAACCCGCAGCTATTATGGTCACGGTGCGGACAAGAAAGCGAAGAGGAAGTAATAATGGGCAAAGCTAAGGCTCCGCGCCAGCTTAAAGATAATGAAGCAAAGGCTGTAGCTCGCACAATTCGTGTTAGCCCGCAGAAGCTTAATCTTGTAGCGGCAATGATTCGCGGTAAGAAAGTTAATACAGCTCTTGCAGATTTGACTTTTTCTCGTAAACGCATTGCCGATACGGTGAAAAAGACGTTAGAATCTGCGATTGCCAATGCAGAAAACAATCACGATTTGGATGTCGATTCGCTTATTGTAGCGGAAGCTTCAGTCGGTAAATCGATTGTTATGAAGCGGTTTCATGTGCGTGGTCGTGGCCGCGCCAGCAGAATTTTGCGTCCGTTCTCTCATCTTACAATTGTTGTTCGCGAAGTGTCCGATAAAGAGGAGGCCGCATAATGGGTCAGAAGATCAATCCAATCGGGCTTCGTCTCGGTATCAATCGTACATGGGATTCTCGTTGGTATGCTGATACCGGTGAATATGGCCGTTTGTTGCATGAAGATTTGAAAATCCGCAAGTATGTCATGAATGAGTTGAAACAGGCAGCCATTTCGGAAGTTGTTATTGAACGTCCGCATAAGAAGTGCCGTGTCACGATTCATTCAGCTCGTCCTGGTCTTATCATTGGTAAGAAGGGGGCCGACATCGAGAAGTTGCGTCGCAAACTGTCTGAAATGACACATGCTGATACAGCTTTGAACATCGTCGAGGTCCGCAAGCCGGAAGTTGACGCCGAGTTGATTGCACAGTCAATTGCGCAGCAGTTAGAACGTCGTGTTGCTTTCCGTCGCGCAATGAAGCGTGCAGTGCAGTCAGCAATGCGTCTTGGTGCTGAAGGTATCCGTATCAACTGTGCCGGTCGTCTTGGTGGTGCTGAAATTGCCCGTATGGAATGGTACCGCGAAGGACGCGTTCCTCTTCATACCTTGCGTGCAGATATTGATTACGGTACGGCAGAAGCCAATACCGCCTATGGTATTTGTGGCGTGAAGGTTTGGGTATTCAAGGGTGAGATTCTTGAACATGACCCGATGGCTTCGGAACGTCGTGCTATTGAAGGCGATAATCAAGGTTCAAACACGAACCGCCGTCGCGAAAACGCCTGATTTTTTAGACGGGCAAAGAAGGATTTGGAGTAGAGAACAATGTTGCAGCCAAAACGCACAAAGTTCCGCAAGCAGTTCAAAGGCCGTATTCACGGTGTTTCGAAGGGTGGTACGGAACTTAATTTTGGTGCCTATGGTCTTAAGGCCATGGAGCCTGAACGTGTTACTGCACGTCAGCTTGAGGCGGCCCGTCGTGCTATCACGCGTCAGATGAAGCGTGCCGGCCGTGTGTGGATCCGCGTTTTTCCGGATGTTCCGGTATCATCGAAGCCTACCGAAGTACGTATGGGTAAAGGTAAAGGCGCTGTTGAATTTTGGGCAACACGTGTTGCACCGGGACGTATTATGTTTGAACTTGACGGCGTACCCGAAGATGTGGCACGTGAAGCGTTACGGTTGGGCGCATCAAAGCTTCCAATTAAAACACGTTTCGTCCAGCGTATAGCTGAATAAAGGGACTAAGCGATGAAAGCCGCAGAAGTACGGGCTCAGACGCTCGATCAGATGAATGAAGAGTTGGCCAAGCTGAAGAAAGAGCAGTTCAATCTGCGTTTTCAGAAAGCAACTGGTCAGTTGGAAAAAACAGCACGCGTTAAGCAGGTTCGCCGTGATATCGCGCGCATAAAAACAATCGCCCGCCAGAAGGCGGCCGAAAGCAAGGCTTAAGGAAGTTAAGACATGCCTAAACGCATTCTGCAAGGCGTTGTCGTCAGCGACAAGAACGATAAAACTGTTGTAGTCAAGGTAGAGCGGCGCTATTCGCATCCGCTTCTACAGAAGACTGTCAGTCAGTCGAAGAAGTACAAAGCGCATGACGAAAACAACGAATTCAAAGTTGGTGACGAGGTTTTTATTCAAGAATCGAAGCCGATTTCGAAAGATAAACGCTGGGTCGTTATAAAGAACGGCGCTGCTTAATCAGTCGGATTTTTACATACAGAACGTTGGGTGCTGTTGCGCCCAGCATTTTGTTTTGAAAAAGTCTTAATCATAATTTGACAGGCAAGTCCGAATGTGTCAAATGCACTGCCGGACGTAAACATTTAGAGAAGGCGGCCAGTCATGATTCAGATGCAAACAAACCTCGACGTCGCGGATAATTCCGGCGCCCGTCGTGTCATGTGCATCAAGGTGCTGGGCGGCTCGAAACGGAAATATGCTTCCGTTGGCGACATTATTGTTGTCTCGGTTAAAGAAGCTATTCCTCGTGGCCGCGTAAAAAAAGGTGATGTGATGAAAGCCGTGGTAGTTCGTACTGCCAAGGATATTCGTCGCGCTGACGGTAGTGTTATTCGTTTCGACAAGAACGCTGCTGTTTTGGTTGATAATAAGAAAGAGCCGATCGGTACTCGTATCTTCGGACCGGTTCCCCGCGAACTTCGCGGTAAGAATCATATGAAGATTATTTCGCTCGCGCCAGAAGTGCTATAGGGAGCCGTTGCGATGAATAAAATTCGTAAAGGCGACAAAGTCGTCATCCTGTCCGGTAAGGACAAAGGGCGTAACGGTGAAGTAATCAAGGTTAATCCTGAGGAAAATACTGCAATCGTTCGCGGTATCAATATGGTCAAGCGCCATCAGCGTCAGACCCAAACTCAGGAAGCAGGTATTATTTCGAAAGAAGCTCCACTTCATATTTCAAAATTGGCCATTGCCGATCCCAAGGATGGAAAACCAACGCGTGTCGGTTTTCGTATTGAAGAGGGTGGCAAGAAGGTTCGCGTTGCCAAACGTTCGGGAGATCTGATCGATGGCTGATAAGATTCAAGAGCCGCGTTTGAAAACGCAATATATCAAAATCGTTCGCAAGGCACTGCAGGATAAGTTTCATTACGAAAACAATATGCAGGTTCCTTACGTTGACAAGGTTGTTCTCAATATGGGTGTGGGAGAGGCAACAGCCGATTCCAAGAAGCCTGCAAGAGCAGCCGAGGATTTGACCCTTATTGCAGGGCAGAAAGCAATTGTAACACACGCACGTAATTCTGTTGCGACATTTAAAGTTCGTGAGGGAATGCCACTTGGTGCAAAAGTTACATTGCGTAGAGACCGTATGTATGAATTTCTTGATCGCCTGGTAACGATTGCTTTGCCACGCGTTCGCGATTTTCGTGGTCTTAATCCTAAAAGTTTTGACGGTCGTGGCAATTTTGCCATGGGTATCAAAGAACACATTGTGTTCCCGGAAATTAACTACGATCAAGTAGATCAGATCTGGGGTATGGATATCATCGTTTGTACGACAGCGAAAACGGATGATGAGGCACGTGAATTGTTGCGTGGTTTCAATTTTCCGTTCCGTGCGTAACGGCAAGCGTAGCGAGGTAAAATTATGGCCAAAACAAGTGCCGTTGAGAAGAACAAGCATCGCCGTGCGATGACCAAACAGTATGCAGCACGCCGTGCGCGTCTGAAAGCAATTATTATGGATCAGAAAGTGTCTCTTGAAGAGCGTTTTCGTGCATCCATTCAGCTTGCCGAGTTGCCTCGTAACTCTGCAAGAGTTCGTATTCGCAATCGTTGTGAAGTTACCGGTCGTCCGCGTGGCTATTATCGTAAATTGAAAATGTCGCGTATTGCATTGCGTGATCTCGGCTCGTTCGGTCATATTCCGGGCGTTGTAAAATCAAGCTGGTAAGAGGAGTTTCGTAAATGTCTATGTCAGATCCTCTTGGAGATATGCTTACACGCATTCGCAATGCTTTGGGACGTAAGAAATCGAAGGTTTCGACACCTGCATCGAGATTGCGTGCTCGTGTTCTCGATGTTCTTCAAACTGAAGGCTATATACGCGGATACAGTCAGATCGATTTCGAGAATGGTAAGTCCGAGCTTGAAATTGAATTGAAATATTTTGATGGCACACCGGTTATTCGCGAGATTTCTCGTGTTTCTAAGCCTGGTCGTCGCGTTTATGTTTCAGTGAAGTCTATTCCACAAGTTGCTAATGGTCTCGGTATCTCGATCCTTTCGACGCCGAAAGGTGTTATGGCTGATCATGAGGCTCGTGAGCAGAATGTTGGTGGGGAGCTTCTTTGCCGCATCTTCTGATTGATGTCGGAAAAAGCTAGAAAGATAGGTTATAACAATGTCACGTATTGGAAAAAAACCGATTCATGTCCCGGCTGGCATCACTGCTTCAGTTGACGGGCAAGCGATCAAGGTTAAGGGACCGAAAGGTGAGTTGAGTTTTGTCGCTGATGATGAAATTCATCTCAAATTGGAAGATAATGTGGTGCATGTGACACCACGTGATCAGACCAAGGAAGCGCGTTCTAAGTGGGGTATGTCCCGCTCAATGATTGAAAACATCATTGAAGGTGTGAAGAGCGGCTTTCAGAAGAAGCTGGAAATTAACGGCGTCGGCTATCGTGCAGCAATGCATGGTAAAAATGTTCAACTTTCTTTGGGTTTTAGCCATGATGTCATCTATCAGGTGCCCGAAGGTATTACGGTTGCCGTTCCCAAGCCAACAGAAATTCTGGTTTCCGGAATTGATAAGCAGAAGGTTGGTCAGGTTGCTGCCGAAATTCGCGAGTATCGCGGACCAGAACCTTATAAAGGTAAGGGTGTTAAATATGCGGACGAGCGAATCGTGCGCAAAGAAGGCAAGAAGAAATAAGGAACTTGCGTTATGGCTTCGCCTAAAGAAATACTTCAGCGCCGCGCACAGCGCGTTCGCCGTCAGGTAAAAGCGGTCGCTAATGGCCGTATGAGATTGAGCGTTCATCGCTCGAATATGAATATTTATGTTCAGATCATCGACGATTTGCATAGTCGGACCGTTGCATCTGCGTCGACATTGGATAAAGAACTTCGTCCGTCCCTTAAAGGCGGTGCCAATGTCAAAGCAGCAAGTGCGGTTGGCAAGCTTATTGCCGAACGTGCAAAAGCTGCTGGTGTAAAAGAGGTTGTGTTTGATCGTGGTGCTTATATTTATCACGGTCGCATCAAGGCTCTTGCCGATGCAGCTCGCGAAGGCGGTTTGAACTTCTAAATTGATTGCCCGGAGTTTCCGGGCGCTTCGCCGAGGAATTCCTCTCTTTGAAGGGGAATTCTTTTTTGATACGTGCTTCCGGAAAAGAAAAAGGAATTAGGAATGGCACAAAAAGAACGTAATAATCGTGATGAGCGTCATGAAGAACGTGACAGCGAGTTCGTTGATCGTCTCGTACACATCAACCGCGTCGCCAAGGTTGTGAAGGGTGGTCGTCGTTTCGGCTTTGCTGCTCTTGTTGTTGTCGGTGACCAGAAGGGGCGCGTAGGCTTCGGACATGGTAAGGCACGTGAAGTACCGGAAGCGATCCGCAAAGCTACTGAAGCGGCAAAACATGAAATGATTTATGTGCCACTTCGTTCGGGACGCACACTCCATCATGATGTCGAGGGGCGCCATGGTGCAGGCCGTGTGTTGTTGAGATCGGCTGCCGCCGGTACCGGTATTATTGCTGGTGGTCCTATGCGTGCTGTTTTCGAGACGCTCGGTATGCAGGATGTTGTCGCAAAATCTCTCGGTTCTTCAAATCCTTACAACATGATTCGCGCAACTTTCGATGCGTTGAAGCGTCAGGTCCATCCGAAAGATATTGCCGCCCAACGTGGAATTAAATATTCGACTTTGCAGGCTCGTCGGCAGAATATCATCGGCAACGAAGAATAGTTCGTGGAACTTGCGATATAGAGGAATTAGAAAATGGTTGGGAAAAAAACCCATAGTGGCAAGAAGGTCACTGTTGAGCAAATCGGCAGTCCAATTCGTCGTCCGCAAGTTCAGCGTGCTACGTTGAAAGGGCTTGGACTTAACAAGATGCATCGCCGCAGCACATTGAACGATACACCAGCAGTGCGTGGTATGATTGCAAAAGTAGAGCATCTCGTCCGTATTGTGGATGAAGGCTGAGGATTGTAGGAGTAAAGAACATGAAACTCAATCAACTGCGCGATCAAGAAGGCGCTACAAAGAATCGTAAAAGAGTAGGGCGCGGTATCGGTTCCGGCATGGGAAAGACGGCTGGTCGCGGTGTTAAAGGTCAGAAAGCGCGTTCGGGCGTTGCTATTAACGGTTTTGAAGGCGGACAGATGCCGGTTTATCGGCGCTTGCCAAAACGCGGCTTCAATAATCTTTTTGCCAAGAGCTTCAATGAAGTTTCTGTTGGCCGTGTTCAGACGGCGATTGATGCGGGAAAACTTGATGCCTCAAAGACTGTTGATAGTGCGGCTTTGAAAGCTGCCGGCGTTATCCGCCGCGAAAAAGACGGTTTTCGTCTTTTGTCGGATGGTGAATTGAAGGCAAAAGTTACCTTTGATGTTGCCGGTGCCTCTAAAGCAGCTATCGAGAAAGTAACAAAGGCCGGTGGCGTTGTTAACGTTCGCGCTGCTGCTGAATAAATTATTTTCTTGAGAAAAATTCGGTCCGGTGTGATGTGAATAGCATTCATTCCGGACTTTTTTTATGCGGGATTTATTATTGCAAAAACTATTTTTATCAGGCAAAACGGCTTTGAGTTAAAATAGGTTTAACTAACATTGTTTCTCTTTGCGTTTTTTTGCGTAGAGAGTTAAAAGCATGTGTTAATTTTCGTGGTTCAACACCATGGATAAAACCGGAGAGATTTTATGGCATCCGCCGCAGAACAACTGGCTTCCAATCTTAATTTTAGTGCTTTTTCGCGTGCTACCGAGCTCAAGAAACGTATTTGGTTCACCTTGGGTGCATTGCTCGTATATCGTTTTGGCACCTATATACCAATGCCGGGAATCAATGTTGATGCACTAAGACAAACTTTTGCGCAACACGCGTCTGGCGTTTTGGGATTGTTCAATATGTTTGCCGGTGGAGCTGTTGGACGTATGGCCATTTTTGCTCTGGGTATTATGCCATACATTTCCGCATCCATTATCGTGCAGTTGATGACGTCGGTTATTCCCTCGCTTGAAGCCTTGAAAAAAGAAGGTGAGACCGGCCGGAAGATTATCAACCAATACACGCGTTATGGCACTGTTTTATTGGCGCTCATTCAGGCCTACGGCATTGCTATTGCACTTGAAAGCGGGATGGGGACGGGCTTACAAATTGTTACAGATCCTGGAATGATGTTCAGGATTACTGCTGTTATTACGCTTACAGGCGGTACGATCTTCTTGATGTGGCTTGGTGAACAAATCACCTCGCGTGGGGTCGGAAATGGTATTTCGCTGATCATCTTTGCGGGTATCGTCGCAAACCTTCCCTCCGCTATTGCTCAACTCTTGACAGCACACGCGCAGGCAGATCTGTCGACGTTCATGCTGCTTGCTATCATCGTTATTTGCATTGCAGTTATTGCTGTTATCGTTTTTGTTGAACGTGCACAAAGACGCATCATTATTCAGTACCCCAATCGCCAAATGGGCAACAGAATGTTCAAAGGCGATACTTCGAATTTGCCACTCAAACTCAATACTGCCGGCGTTATTCCTCCGATTTTTGCGTCGTCACTTTTGATGTTGCCTGCAACAGTTAACAATTTTTCGCAAAACATGCCTCATTGGCTGCAGGCAATTTCCTTTTCATTGAGTCATGGACAACCGCTTTACATGGTTGTTTATGCCGGACTGATGGCATTCTTCTGCTTTTTCTATACGGCGATTGTATTCAATCCGAAAGATACAGCTGATCAACTGAAAAAACATTCCGGGTTTATTCCGGGAATACGGCCTGGAGAGCGGACTGCTCAGTATATTGACTACGTACTGACACGCATTACCGTTGTTGGTGCGATTTATATTATTCTTGTTTGCCTTTTGCCGGAATTTTTGATGTCGACATTGCATGTTCCGTTCTATCTCGGCGGTACGTCACTGTTGATCGTTGTAACAGTTACACTTGACACGATTGCGCAAATTCAAGGGCATTTGGTTGCTCACCAATATGAAGGTTTGCTCAAAAAATCAAAACTCAGGAGCGGGAAAAGAAATAGATGAAACTGATTTTTTTAGGACCACCCGGTGCCGGTAAAGGTACGCAGGCAAAAATTCTGACTGAAAAATATGGTATTCCGCAATTGTCGACCGGCGATATGTTGCGGGCCGCAGTTGCAGTAGGAACCGAAGTCGGCAAGAAGGCCAAATCTATTATGGATGCTGGCGGGCTTGTTTCAGACGAGATCGTGAACCAGATTGTTTCTGACCGGATTGATGAACCTGATTGCTCGAAAGGTTTTATTCTCGATGGGTATCCACGCACTGTCGGTCAGGCCGAAGCGTTGCAAGAAATTCTGAAACATAAACATACGAAATTGGATGCAGTCATCGAACTTGTTGTTGATCAGAATGCGCTTGTCAATCGTATGAAGACTCGCGTTGCAGAAACAATTGCTGCAGGTGGAAAAGTTCGCTCGGATGATAATCCGGAAGCTTTTGCCAAACGCCTTGTGGAATATGGTCAGAAAACTGCTCCTTTGTCGCAGTTTTATGAAAAAACCGGTTTGTTGAAAAAAATTGATGGTATGGCCTCTGTCAAGGATGTCACACTGGCAATTGAAAAAGCACTTCACTAAAGACAGTCCGGCTTATAAGTGAAAGGGGAGTTGACTTTTGCGGTGAAATCCGTCAAAGACAGCACAATTTCATTTTTTTGAGAGATGATTGGAATCGGCTTTGTGTGCGGTTCTGGTCGCTTTGTGTTCCAACTGCTGGTAGTTGCGACACAAATGGTTGAAATTTAATTTAAGGAGAACAGGCGTGGCTCGTATTGCTGGCGTCAACATCCCGACGAATAAGCGCGTTATTATCGCTCTTCAGTATATTCACGGGATTGGACCGAAATTTGCTAAAGAAATCGTTGATAAAGTCGGTATTCCTGCTGAGCGCCGTGTGAGTGAACTTTCGGATGCTGAAGTTCTTCAAATCCGTGAAGCTATCGATCACGATTATCAGGTGGAAGGTGACCTTCGTCGCGAAGTTTCTATGAATATCAAGCGTCTTATGGATCTTGGTTGCTATCGTGGTTTGCGTCATCGTCGTTCGTTGCCGGTTCGCGGTCAACGTACACATACCAATGCACGTACCCGTAAAGGTCCGGCACGGGCTATTGCTGGTAAAAAGAAATAATTCACACGTGAATTTACTTCAGTTTGCCTGAAAACAGAAAACATTGTTTTTGTTCGGGTTGATTGGAGCTAATAAGGTGTAGCCGCTGGAAATACGGCGGTGCAGAGATCAGTGAAAGGAAAATTATGGCCAAAGAGCCTACACGTATTCGCCGTCGCGAACGTAAAAATATCTCGTCGGGCGTTGCTCATGTCAATTCGACATTCAACAATACTCTTATAACAATCACCGATGCTCAGGGAAACACAATTTCTTGGTCGTCAGCTGGGGCTCAGGGCTTTAAAGGTTCGCGTAAATCGACACCTTTTGCGGCGCAGGTCGCTGCAGAAGATTGTGCAAAAAAAGCGCAAGATCACGGTATGCGGTCACTTGAAGTTGAAGTTTGCGGACCAGGTTCGGGGCGTGAATCCGCTTTGAGAGCACTTCAGGCTGCAGGTTTTATTATTACATCTATTCGTGATGTGACACCCATTCCGCATAATGGTTGCCGTCCGCGTAAGAAACGCCGCGTTTAATCCGGTTGTTTTTCGGTGTCAGAGCTTTGCTCTGGCGTTCAAGCTGGCCGTCACGGCTGAATGGTGGCGGAAGTAAAGGACAGGAATAGGAATATGATCCAGAAAAACTGGCAGGAACTGATTAAGCCTAATAAAGTCGAGTTTCAGACTCAAAACGGTTCGAACAAAGCTGTTGTGATCGCTGAGCCTTTGGAACGCGGCTTTGGTTTAACGTTAGGTAACGCTTTACGGCGCGTATTACTGTCTTCTTTGCGCGGTGCAGCTATCACTGCTGTGCAGATTGACGGCGTGTTGCACGAATTCTCGTCAATACCCGGCGTACGGGAAGATGTTACAGATATTATTTTGAATATCAAAGAAATCGCCATCCGTATGGAAGGCGAGGGTCCGAAACGCATGGTCGTTCGTAAAGAAGGACCGGGTGTTGTCACAGCGGGGGATATTCAGACAGTCGGCGATGTCGAAATTCTCAATCCTGAACACGTTATTTGCACACTCGATCAGGGTGCCGAAATCAGGATGGAATTTACAGTGAACGCAGGAAAGGGTTATGTTCCTGCCGATCGTAACCGTAGCGAAGATGCTCCGATAGGTCTTATCCCGGTTGATAGTCTTTATTCGCCAATTCGCAAGGTTTCATACAAAATCGAGAACACCCGTGAAGGGCAGGTTCTTGATTATGATAAATTGATCCTGACCGTTGAGACAAATGGTGCAGTGAGTGCAGAGGATGCAGTTGCTTTTGCTGCCCGTATTCTGCAAGACCAGCTTTCTGTATTCGTCAACTTTGAAGAACCGCAGAAAGAAGCTCCGCAAGAACAGGTTTCCGAGCTTGCATTTAACCCGGCATTGCTCAAAAAGGTGGATGAGCTGGAACTTTCCGTTCGTTCTGCCAATTGTCTTAAAAATGACAACATCGTTTATATTGGCGATCTTATCCAGAAGACGGAAGCAGAAATGCTGCGTACGCCGAATTTTGGACGTAAGTCGCTCAATGAAATCAAGGAAGTTCTTGCTTCAATGGGACTTCATCTTGGCATGGAAATCCCCGCTTGGCCGCCCGAGAATATCGACGACCTAGCAAAACGTTATGAAGATCAATACTGAGTTAGAAATTAAGGAGAAGGCTCATGCGCCATGGTAAATCAGGCCGCAAGCTGAACCGCACTGCTAGTCACCGTAAGGCGATGTTTGCCAATATGGCAACGTCACTGATCGAGCATGAGCAGATCGTGACGACGCTTCCAAAGGCAAAAGAAATTCGTCCAATTGTTGAAAAGTTGGTAACATTAGGTAAGCGTGGAGGTCTCCATGCACGCCGTCAAGCCATCTCGGCAATTCGTGATGCAAAGCAGGTCGCAAAGTTGTTCGATACTTTGGCACCGCGCTACGCAACGCGCAATGGCGGCTATCTGCGTATTATGAAAGCCGGTTTCCGTGCCGGTGACAATGCTCCTCTGGCTGTCGTCGAGTTTGTTGAACGCGACGTGAATGCCAAAGGTGCTGCAGATAAAGCACGTGTTGAAGCAGCGGCCAAGGAAACTGAAGCTGCCTGATAGCTTGCTTACAAAGCACTTCGAAGAACCCGCTTTTACAGCGGGTTTTTTGTTGTCTATGATGTTTCGAATTTCTTCAATGCGGTAAGGCACTTACCTTCATCTTCAATAGGAAGATACAAATTGTCGCGAATTTTTTAAATCTCATTCTGTTGAATGATTGCATGAAAATCTTGGGATGAGAATCGCGTAACGTTATCCGATTATGTTCCAAAAAATATGTGTATACAAAACAAGGAAAAGAGCAGCACGTGAATATTGTGCTGCAAGTCGTATCCGACAGAATTGAACACCACTGGAATTGGTATTTGAACATTGGCGAAAAGAGAAAAGCATTTTGAGCGGGAAATCGATTGTGCCTTGTAGTGCGTGTGGGCGTAATCTCGCAGCGGAAATTACTCGCTGTGTTTTAGTGTGCGGGTACGAAACTTGATGTTGTAGGGAATATTCGACGCACGCAATGCTTAATCATTTTGAAAATGGAATCAAGATAGGGGTGGGAGTTGGGCTGCCGTTCCTTGCAAGAGTGCACGTGAAGTATGATTACAGAAGTCTTGGCTTCCCGAATGAGAATTCCATTGGATGATGCTTGAAAAATATCGTTTGCTCCTTCACAAAAAGCATCGAAGAAACGGATAAAAGATATGAAAAAAAAGGATGGTTCCGATATCGTTCTTTTGCCAAAATCATCAATAAAATGGCAGTTGAGTTAAAAATAAGCATTCAGAGATAAGTCTCATTGAGAAATGCTTAAAAATACCAGGCTGTCTCTGCTATTGTGAAAAGAGAATCTATAATAAGGAATCGATGATGAAGCTGTCTTTCAAGGCCATTGTTCTTTTCAGCATTTTAACAGTCATTCTGCCTCAGGCTGGATTTTCCGAAGTGCCGCAATCTCAAGCGGAAATTAAACTGAGTTTTGCGCCGCTTGTTAAAGCAACTGCACCTTCGGTGGTCAACGTCTATGCTGCCAGAATTGTAAAAGCGCGTTCTCCTTTCGCTAACGACCCTTTTTTTGAACAGTTTTTTGGTCAATCGCTTCAAAATGCTCCATCAAGAAGACAGTCCTCACTAGGTTCCGGCGTGATTGTTGATCAAAGTGGTCTGATCGTTACGAACTATCATGTTATCCGTGATGCGGATGAAATAAAGGTTGCTTTGTCGGATGGTCGCGAATTCGAAAGCAAGGTGATGTTAAAAGACGAGGCAACGGATATTGCGGTTTTGAAAATCACTCCTAAGGGTGCGCCATTTCCGGTTTTGCCATTAGGCGATTCTGATGCCGTCGAGGTGGGAGATCTGGTTTTGGCAATTGGTGACCCGTTCGGAGTAGGCCAAACCGTCACAAGTGGCATCGTTTCAGCTCAAGCACGCACACGCGTCGGCATTTCCGATTTCGATTTTTTCATCCAGACCGACGCACCGATTAATCCGGGCAATTCGGGTGGAGCACTTATTGATATGAAAGGGGAATTGATCGGTATCAATACGGCGATATATTCTCAATCGGGCGGTTCGGTTGGAATCGGCTTCGCAATCCCGGCAAACTTGGTAAAAACTGTTGTTGATGCTGTGAAAAGGGGCGAACAGACATTTGAACCGCCTTATATTGGTGCATCATTTCAGAACGTAACAGCAGATGTTGCCGAAGGGCTCGGAATGGATCAGCCTTATGGAGCCATTATAACCGATGTTGCCAAACAAAGCCCAGCCGAGAAGGCTGGACTTAAAATCGGTGATGTTATCCTGAAAGCAAATAACATCCGTATTGATAATCCTGATAGCCTTGGTTACCGGTTAATGACAACGGGTATCGGTCACACGCTGGATATCGAATATCTGAGAAACGGCAAGACAGCCAATACCTCCATATCACTCACTTCTATTCCCGAAAACGAGATTGCACGTCCAGAAAAAATGTCGGGAAATACGCCTTTTTCCGGTGCTGAAGTGATGAATTTGACGCCGATGAATGCACGCCGTTTTCATGTGGCACCGGATTCAAACGGCGTTGTCATCAATGATGTTGAAGATAACAGCAATGCTTCAGGATTGTTTCAACGGGGTGACATTATTCACGGCCTTAATGGCAAGGAAGTCAAAACTGTTGCCGATCTGAAAAAAATTCTATCAAATGGCCAACCGCGTATCTGGCAACTCGAATACGAACGCAACGGCATGTTGGTTCGGCAATTTGTGCGCTGAGGTGTTTTCTTGGTAAACGACCTTTTCTCATCTTCGTCTGATCCGGAAATGGATAAGACAAAACCTTTAGCCGAGCGCATGCGGCCGCAACATTTGTCTGAAGTGATCGGGCAGGAACATCTTACCGGCCCAGAGGGTGCATTGACCCGAATGGTCAAGTCCGGCTCTATGGGGTCAATGATCTTCTGGGGACCACCTGGAACCGGTAAAACGACTGTCGCACGGCTTCTTGCAGGCGAAACGAAATTGGCTTTCGAACAGGTTTCAGCAATCTTTTCCGGTGTGGCAGAGTTAAAGAAAGTATTCGAAAGTGCGCGGGCGAGACGCATGTCGGGTAGGCAAACTTTGCTTTTTGTCGATGAAATTCATAGGTTCAATCGAGCCCAACAAGATAGTTTTTTGCCTGTTATGGAAGATGGCACCGTTATTCTTGTAGGGGCTACGACCGAAAACCCTTCATTTGAACTTAATGCGGCGTTACTTTCCCGTGCACGTGTTTTAACATTTTATCCGCTCGACGAAAAAAGTTTGGCAACAATTATAGCAAGAGCTGAAAAGATCGAAGGTAAGGCTCTTCCTGTTGATGATGGCGCACGAGAAATGCTGGTGCGTATGGCTGATGGAGATGGCCGTGCAGTGCTGACAATGGCCGAAGAATTATGGCGGGCAGCAAGACCGGATGAAGTTTTCGACGATAAAACACTCCAAAAGATCGTACAGAAAAGGGCTGCAATTTATGACAAAGGGCGGGATGGTCATTACAATCTGATTTCGGCGCTTCATAAATCAGTTCGTGGGTCCGATCCCGATGCTGCACTTTATTATCTTTCTCGTATGTTGGATGCCGGCGAAGACCCGCATTATATTGGTAGACGCCTTGTGCGTATGGCTGTTGAAGATATTGGTCTTGCTGATCCGCAAGCTCTTTTGATCGCAAATGCAGCCAAAGATGCTTATGATTATCTCGGGTCGCCGGAAGGGGAACTTGCTTTTGCCGATGCGTGTATTTATCTCGCAACCGCTCCGAAATCCAATGCCGGTTACGTGGCATTTAATAAAGCGATGCGTTCTGCGCGTGAAAACGGTTCCTTAATGCCGCCAAAATCTATCCTTAATGCTCCAACAAAACTTATGAAGCAGGAAGGTTATAGCGAAGGCTATCATTATGATCATGACGAACCGGATGCCTTTTCGGGGCAGGAGTATTTTCCCGAAAAAATAGGCCACCAGCACTACTATGATCCGCCGGAACGCGGCTTTGAACGTGAAATAAGAAAACGCCTTGAATGGTGGGAAAAATTACGTAAAGAGCGCAGAGAAGAAAAATAAACTCGGTATTTCGCTATAAAAATTGTATTCATGTAGTGAAATCCGGAAAACCACCTCTATAATCTCCAACAGGAGATTAAAGTGAATCCACTCTAATGGAGATTACAAACAATGTTGAAAAAGTTGGGCATCCTTTTTCTATCAGCAAGTTTTTTAACCGCATGTGAAACCACAAATCCCTATACCGGCGAAAGTCAGGTATCGAAAACGGCAACGGGCGCAACGATCGGTGCCGTAGCAGGTGCCCTTGGTGGTCTGATGGTTGGCGGTTCAAGTCATGCGCAAAGAAATGCTGTGTTGATCGGCGCCGGCGTTGGCGCACTTGGTGGCGGCCTTATCGGCAATTATATGGACCGTCAGGAAGCCGAACTTCGCCAACAGCTCCAAGGGACGGGCGTATCCGTTACACGATATGGCGATCAGATCCGGCTCAATATGCCCGGCAATATTACGTTCAACACCGATCAGGATTCAGTCAAAGGACAATTCTACCCCGTTCTGAACTCGGTTGCTGTTGTACTGAAAAAATATAACAAATCCTTGGTCGATGTCTTCGGTTTCACCGATTCTACCGGAAGTCTTGAACATAATCAGGATCTGTCACAAAGGCGTGCGCTTTCGGTTGCCAATTACCTTAACAGCCAAGGCATTGATGGACGCAGACTTGCGGTTCAAGGCTATGGCCCTTCTAATCCGATTGCCTCCAACGACACTGTGGAAGGCCGTTCTCAGAACCGTCGTGTAGAAATCCAGATTGCACCGTTGCGTCAGGACGGCTATTGATTTTCTGTGAATTAAAAATTTGTTTTTCTAAAAACCGCCGATCAGATCGGCGGTTTTATTTTATTGAGTTTTTCCATGAGTGAAAAGAACATTAATAGAACAAAATGACATAATAGAACAAAATCAACGTGTTATATGCCTTGTCAAAAAAGAACAAATAGTGTACAAATGAACCATCAAATAAATGAACGCTCTGGCTTCATATGTTAGAAAAGGTTAGTGTAAGATGTCACAAAATACATTGCGACTCGTTGAGGATAAAACAGTGGATAAATCAAAAGCTCTGGATGCCGCACTATCCCAGATTGAACGTTCGTTTGGCAAAGGCTCTATCATGCGCCTTGGCGATAACAAACATATTGTCGAAATCGAAACAATTCCGACAGGTTCGTTATCGTTGGATATTGCGCTTGGAGTAGGGGGACTTCCAAAAGGTCGTATCGTAGAAATTTATGGGCCTGAAAGTTCCGGTAAAACAACTTTGGCTCTTCATACAATTGCCGAAGCACAAAAACGCGGCGGCATTTGCGCTTTTATTGATGCCGAACATGCACTTGATCCGGTTTATGCCCGTAAACTTGGTGTCGATATTGAAAACCTTCTCATTTCGCAGCCGGATACAGGCGAACAAGCTCTGGAAATTACGGATACATTGGTGCGCTCCGGTGCGGTCGATGTTCTTGTCGTCGATTCTGTGGCTGCACTTACGCCACGCGCTGAAATCGAAGGCGAGATGGGAGATTCGCTTCCCGGCTTACAAGCCCGTTTGATGAGTCAGGCATTACGCAAATTGACCGCGTCCATTTCACGTTCGAATTGCATGGTTATTTTTATCAACCAGATTCGTATGAAGATCGGTGTTATGTTCGGCTCGCCCGAAACGACAACGGGTGGTAATGCATTAAAATTCTATTCGTCTGTCCGTTTGGACATCCGTCGTATCGGTTCTATCAAAGACCGTGATGAGGTTGTTGGTAACCAGACACGCGTCAAGGTCGTCAAAAACAAGCTTGCTCCTCCATTCAAGCAAGTTGAATTCGACATTATGTATGGCGAAGGTATCTCGAAGCTCGGTGAACTTATTGATCTTGGTGTAAAGGTCGGTATTGTCGAGAAGTCCGGTGCGTGGTTCTCGTATAATTCCCAACGTTTGGGGCAGGGGCGTGAAAATGCCAAACAGTTTCTTCGCGATAACAAGGAAGTGGCTGACGAAATCGAGGCAGCTTTACGTCAAAACGCCGGTCTGATTGCAACAGAACTTCTCGAAAACGGTGGTCCGGAAGCTGATGATGAAAGCGCAGCAGGCTGATCCTGCTTTATTGAAACCGGCACAGATAGTTAGAGTGGTTTCGGGATCGAAAATTTGTCCATACTAATGTGAAAACGTTAAAGAATTTATCGGTTCTGTATCTGGTTTATAATTGAATGAAGGGCGTTAGCAGAAAGGCTGGCGCCCTTTTTTGATTGTTCCGTTAGCGTTTATGGATAATGCGGTTGGCAGTTAATCTAAATGTTGTTCGATAGAAGTTGAATTGTAAAGGCTAGCTAATAAAGCCGTCAGGAAAAACCCACTGGGAAAAAACGGCAGGAATAAAACCCTCAGGAAAATGCCAGCAGGATATGTGTCTATGTCGGAATGAAACGGCATTGTTCTGTCGAAATGATATTCGCTTTGCAGTGGTTGTGCGTGACTACACAGTTTTTAATGATGATTCTTCTGGCGTCATTCCAAAAGCGTTCCTAGAATTTCCTAAAATGCCCTGAAATTCTATGTATAGCGCGTGGTACTTTTACGTAAATGAAGTGTTCGGAGTTCTGTCCTTATCGGTGCGAGGTGCTATCGTTTTAATAGCGGTTTGATCAGGCACTTCAGGAAATCAGACTGAACGGATAAAAGTTCGGTCTAGTGAACTCTTTTATTCGCTATTGCAAAAAATTGTCGTGGTCTTGGTATCTCATGGAATTATCGCGGAATAATGAGCCGTGTTCCAATTTTATGAATTGTCGTGCTTCGAGTTGGTATTCGACCGATTGCTGACGGCAATTTTGAAATTCGCAGATGAGAGTTTATCGGATGCGGTTTACTGTTGATTTCAGGATTAAATAATTAAGAGGGACAAGATCCGATTTGCTGCTGGTAAATTGAAGAAAAACCGTTTTAACACCAAAAAATATTGCGGTAAGTCAAAGAAATCTTTCTGACGCAATTGATCGAAAATGTCCGAGGTAACACATTCCGATAGGGATTTATGCGATAGAGTGGTGGCAATAGGAAAAACCGACAATGGGATAGCCATTGAATTTAAGCGGGTAAAACGTGTTAGTAGGAGGTGGTTGCTTTCGTCACCGCCCATTCAAGTCGTTGAGATAATGTTTGAACAAGCGCTTTTTTTAAGCTCGTGGCATATGTTTCAAGTGTTTTCTGTTGATCTACTTTGCTTGAGCCAAAAAGCACCGGATTTAGCATTCACATTGCGGGATTGGCTTGAAAAAGTAGTTTCCAGATTGGTGAATATGCTCTAAAAGGCAGTCAAATATATTTTTAAAAATCCGGCGGGCAGGATTAAGCTCAGCGGCGAGTACAGGTGTCAGTTATGAATAGTGTTAACGAGATCCGGTCAACATTTCTGGATTATTTCCATAGAAACGGGCATGAAATTGTCCCATCCAGTCCGTTGGTTCCGAGAAATGATCCGACCTTGATGTTTACCAATGCGGGAATGGTACAGTTCAAGAACGTGTTTACCGGTCTTGAACAACGCCCCTATAAAAGAGCAACAACAGCGCAAAAATGCGTTCGCGCCGGCGGTAAGCATAACGACCTTGATAATGTGGGCTACACAGCTCGCCACCACACATTTTTCGAGATGCTCGGTAACTTCTCTTTTGGTGATTATTTCAAAGAACAGGCCATCTATTTTGCCTGGAATTTGCTTACTAAAGAATTCTGTCTGCCAATAGAAAAGCTGCTTGTTACTGTCTATCATGAAGATGATGCGGCAGCCGAGTTATGGAAGAAAATAGCCGGTCTTCCGGACGACAAAATTATCCGGATTTCAACCAATGACAATTTCTGGGCTATGGGTGACACGGGTCCTTGCGGACCGTGTTCGGAAATATTCTATGATCATGGTGATAAAATCTGGGGTGGCGTGCCGGGAAGCGCCGAGGAAGATGGTGATCGTTATATTGAAATCTGGAACCTTGTTTTCATGCAATATGATCAGGTGACAAAGGACCAGCGTAACGATCTCCCGAGGCCATCCATTGATACAGGCATGGGGCTTGAACGTATTGCTGCCGTTTTGCAAGGTGTTCATGATAATTACGATATTGATCTCTTCAAGACATTGATCCGCGCTTCCGAAGAGGCAACCGGCGTCAAGGCGGAGGGAGAATTCGTTGCAAGTCACCGTGTGATTGCAGATCACCTTCGTTCATCCGCTTTTTTGATCGCCGATGGCGTTTTGCCTTCCAATGAAGGGCGCGGTTATGTATTGCGCCGCATTATGCGTCGCGCCATGCGTCACGCCGAGCTCTTGGGCGCAAAGGAACCTTTGATGTGGCGCCTGTTGCCGACCTTGATACGTGAAATGGGCCAAGCCTATCCCGAACTCATCCGCGCTGAAGCGCTAATTTCGGAAACATTGCGGTTGGAAGAAACACGCTTCCGGAAGACTTTGGAACGTGGCCTTACCCTGTTGAACGAGGCAAGCCACAATCTGAAATCGGGCGATCATCTTGATGGTGAAACAGCATTCAAACTTTATGATACCTATGGTTTCCCGCTTGATCTTACTCAGGATGCACTTCGTCGCCGCAATATAACGGTTGATGTTGAGGCTTTTGACAAGGCAATGGAACGCCAGAAAGCAGAAGCCCGTGCCAATTGGGCGGGGTCTGGAGAAGAGGCAACCGAAACCGTCTGGTTTGCCGTTCGAGATCGCGTCGGTTCAACCGAATTTCTTGGCTATGAGACAGAAAAGGCCGAAGCAGTGATTACTGCAATTGTGAAAGATGGCAAAATTGTCGATGAGTTGAAGAAAGGTCAAGAAGGCGCATTGATCGTCAATCAGACACCCTTCTATGGCGAATCCGGTGGTCAGGTGGGTGATACCGGCGTAATTGCCGGCGAAAAGTTCTCGTTTAATGTGACCGATACACAGAAAAAGGCAAACGGTGTGTTTGTCCATATCGGTGTTGCGAAAAATGGCTCGATCAAGACGGGCGACGTTGTCGAACTTGATGTTGACGAAAAGCGGCGTCGTAAAATCCGTGCCAACCATTCAGCAACGCACCTTTTACACGAGGCTTTACGCGAAACATTAGGTACGCATGTTGCCCAGAAGGGGTCATTGGTCACGCCTGAACGGTTACGTTTCGACTTTTCTCATCCGAAACCGATGACAGCGGAAGAAATCAAACAGGTTGAAGATTTGGCAAACGAAATTGTTTTGCAAAACAGCCCTGTGACAACCCGTCTTATGAGCGTTGATGACGCCATTGCCGAAGGTGCAATGGCCTTGTTCGGCGAGAAATATGGTGACGAGGTTCGTGTTGTTTCAATGGGGCAGCGGGTTGACCCGACAAAAGTCGGAAACCGCGCGTGGTCGCTTGAACTTTGCGGTGGCACCCACGTCAGACGTACCGGTGATATCGGGCTTATCCGCATTGTATCGGAAAGCGCAGTTGCTGCCGGTGTTCGTCGTATTGAAGCGCTGACAGGCGATGCAGCCCGCCATTATCTTGATGGTCAGGATCAACGTGTTCACGAAATTGCCAGTGCATTGAAAACAACGCCTCAGGAAGCACTGGAACGTGTCCATGTGCTTGTTGAAGAACGCCGCAAGCTAGAAAAAGAGTTGAATGAGGCAAGAAAGCAATTGGCCTTGTCCGGTGGCGCAAATGATCACGGCGAAGCCGATATTGAACAGATAAACGGACTAGCCTTTATGGGACGTGTTGTTCATGGTATCGCGCCAAAGGATTTGAAGCCACTTGCTGATGCCGGTAAAAACAAGGTCGGTAGCGGCGTTGTTGCCTTTATCGGTGTTTCGGAAGATGGCAAGGCAAGTGCTGTCGTCGGTGTTACCGATGATTTGACAAAACGGTTCAATGCTGTCGAACTTGTCAAAGCATTGTCGGAAGTTCTAGGAGGTAAAGGCGGTGGCGGTCGTCCGGATATGGCCCAAGCTGGTGGACCGGATGGCAATAAAGCAGATGATGCCATGAAAGCCTTGAGACAAAAATTACAGAAATGAGACTTAAAAAAGCGGGCACTAGCCCGCTTTTTTATTGTCTTATAGGCTTGTGAGATTATTGTTTTTGTCGGCCTCCTTTTCAGACATGCAATCAAGGCCATTGAGAAGTTTGAAGCCGCTTCCGTTTTTTAACTTTACGCCATCTGAATGAAATCACGACACTTTAGAAAAGCTCTCATCGTAAGGTAATCTCGCCTATCTCGGGATGATCAACGTGCTCTTCGAAAGTGGCGCGCAAGGGCGTTTTAGGTCTATTCAAGGGAATACTTTAAGCCATGCGGGCCTACAAATCCGATTTTAGCAAATAATTGTGCTGGATTTTCAAAGTTCAAAACTTTGCTGCTGCTGGTGGTGATAATTCGTTCATCGTTGCTGTCGGTTTTTGGTAGAGCAATGGTTGGGTTACGATGAGGTTTGATCAATGAATTATCATACGTTCAGTCACGCCTGTCTTGCTTGATAACCGTAATCAAGTGCACGCCTTTGAAGAACCATTGGTGCCGATAAAATAGACTAATTGAATAGCCACGTTTCCCATACGCGAGTGATCATTTGTTATGCAGGAATTACCTAATTGGAGGAAGGCTTTTCACGAATATAAAACAAACGCGGCTCACCAGTTCATGATGGCAGAGTATTGTTGAATTTATGGAGTGAAATTTTGCCTTTCGGCTAGCTATTGCAGGTTAATGTCGCTTGAAAAGCGACAAGGGTGCCTAAGCGTAAGAACTGAAGGCGTTCATTTTTCAGCGATGCCATTACGATCAGGTGCCTATAGTCCCTCCTTGCGAATGGAATAGCACTGAATTTAAAGAAAATTTTCCTTTTCACTTATGTGGTAATTCTATTTCAGGTCAAGACGGTTCATCCCAGTAAACATAAACTGCTTGTCTCGCCACGAGAATACAAGACGAGCGAAAGCTCTAAATTCATTGAACAGAAATTATCGTATAGCCATTCAATCCCGTTACATCGCCTTAACCGCTGATGAAAATTTTAAAGCTCAATGCTTTAGTCGAAAATTGGCTAAGTTACGATGGTTGTTGAACCTGAACAGCATTGTCGCGGTTAAGTGCATGGGGCGAATGGTCTATTGTTAAACCACCCGCTTTAAGGAGTGCAGTGAAGCGACCGCCTTTTTCAGCAAGTTCATCAAAACTCCCCTGTTCGACAATATGACCATGATCCATAAATAATACCAGATCCGCATTGCGCACTGTCGAGAGCCGATGGGCGATGATGATTGTTGTCCGATTGCGGCTTACTGTGTCAATTGCTTCCTTGACGCGCGCTTCTGTTTCAACATCCAGTGCACTTGTTGCTTCATCAAGCACGAAAATAGGCGAGTTTTTCAATACGGCTCGGGCAATTGCCAGCCTTTGCCGTTCGCCACCGGAAAGGAGCGACCCGCGTTCTCCCACGCGGGTGTCATAACCGTTGGTCTTCGCATGAATGAAATCATTGGCAGCAGCAATCTTTGCTGCCTCATATATCTCTTCATCCGTCGCATCGGGGCGGCCGATGCTGATGTTTTCTTTGATTGTGCGGTTAAACAGCCCTGAATCCTGAAATACCGTTGCCATGGCATGACGAAGAGACGCACGGTTGACTGTTCTTGTATCAACACCGTCAATCGTTATAACGCCGCTTTCCGGATCGTAGATTCGTTGTAACAGATTGATCAATGTTGTTTTACCGGCACCGGTAGGCCCGACGATTGCTGCGGTCTGTCCGGGTTTGATTTCGAAGGTGATGTCATAGACACCTTGCAGAGTATTCGAAAATTCATGGGTGACATGGTCGAAACGGATGTCGCCTTTTACATTGGTCAATGAGGGGAGGCCTTTAGGTTCGGCTGCCGCAACAGTCGAATCCATCATGTCATAAAACGCGTCGAGTTTCGCTCGATTGGAACCAATGAGATTGATGAAATTGCTGATCTGGTCAAGTTGACCAATCATCATTTGTGAAAAGAAAACAAAGGCAACAACATCACCAATATTGAGGATACCTTTGGAAACCAGATAGGCGCCAAGAACAATGACGACGATGACTGTGATTGTCGAGGCCATACGGTTAAGGCCGGCAGCCAAGGCCCACCAGTTCAAAACAGGATATTGTGCCTTGAGCACGTTTTGTGCATTCTGTTTGACGCGTTCGCTTTCTTCATCGCCGCGGTTGTAGCTTTGAACAACCGAGACATTGGAGATTGAATCTGTGACATGCTCGAATAAAGCAAGATGATATTTTTCAACCGATTCCTGTCCCGTTTTGGTCTTGGTCATGACAAGACGAGCGATCATGATATAAATAATGCCAAGCGAAATCAGAACGATGGACAGTCGGTAATCGGTCCAGATTGCAACGCTTAACAGAATTATAAGCTGAATCATTGAAGCGAGATGCTGGCGCATGAATTCGAGCCACATCGTGAACATGGATTCGCAAGCTCGCAGCATTGTGTGAAGTGCATTGGAGGTACCGATTTTCTGGTGCCATGCAAGCGGCATATTGATAATGCGCTGATAGGATTCAGCTAATACTCCCAAGCGTCTGCGATGTGCCAGACGATCGGCTCCCCTGTCCACCATTACAGTTGCGACAATGGAAAACATACCGAGTGCCGTCCACAATGCGAGATAAGGAATAACTGCTGTGAAGGTATCGCCAGCCGAAAAGGCAGTGCCGCTTGATACTGCTTGCGCTGTTAAAGACAGTTCATCAATAATCCAGCCGAAAATTTTCGGTATGAAAACCTGCACAGCCGCCATAGCAATATTGGCTGCACAAATGATGATGACAGTTTTCTTTTCTGTCATCAAATAGCTGACTGCGCGCGTATAAGTTTTAAAAAGCGACAAGCTTATACCTCCAATGACACCTTGTCCCCGTGGTTGTCCGTTTTAAAATCGGTTCAACTGTTTATAATGTTTATTTAATGTGCGCTACTGTTCAATTTACGATCAGCAAAACCACTTTTAACAACACGATGTAACCGAGTGTGATCACAACGATAAATCATGTCGCTATTGTCGTTCGATGATGCTAGAGAAAACACCAAGGAGATGACGATGGCCGGTGTTGAAATAAAAAAAGTTGATGAAGATGAAAACGGTATGCGCGTTGACCGCTGGTTCAAGGTTCATTATCCGGGACTGGGGTTTGGCCACCTGCAAAAACTTTTGCGTTCCGGTCAAATCCGTGTTGAAGGGGGCAGGGTAAAGTCTGATACGAGATTGCAAATCGGACAATCGGTGCGCGTTCCTCCTCTACCTGTCGATGAAAAAGGCGCAGTACCTCTAACAGGCAAAACCATTCGTGGGCAGGATGATGGTGACGTTTTAAAGCAGATGCTTCTTTACGAAGACAAGAAGCTTTATGTCTTTAACAAGCCGGCCGGTCTTGCTGTTCAGGGTGGCTCGGGTGTTACCCGTCATGTCGACGGCATGCTTGAAGCCTGGCGCAATCAAAAGGGTGAAAAGCCACGCCTTGTCCATCGGCTTGATCGCGATACGTCAGGTGTCCTCGTTGTTGCAAAAACACGCTTGGCAGCGCAGGCTTTGGCAGCGGCATTCCGTGCCCGTGAAACCAAAAAGACCTATTGGGCCATTGTAAGAGGTGTTCCCAAAAAATGCGAAGACAAGATTTCAACATGGCTTGTTAAGGAATCCACCCCCGATGGCGATAAAATGCGTGTATGCCCGCATGGCGAACCGGATTCCGATCATGCTGTTTCGCACTACCGTGTTATAGACACGCGCGGGCAGATTTTGTCCTGGCTTGAAATGGAACCTTATACCGGACGCACCCATCAATTGCGTGTTCACGCGGCCTATATCGGCCATCCGATTATTGGTGACCCCAAATATTTTTATGCAGATCAGAATTGGGAACTACCGGGCGGTATCCAGAATCGTCTTCATCTCCATGCCCGCCGGATAAGAATTCCCAATCCTTCCGGAGGAATATTGGATGTGACTGCTCCTCTTCCGCCCCATATGGTGCAAACGTTCAATCTTCTTGCATTCGATGAAAGTGACGGAGATCAAGATTGACCGATAAGCCGCTTCGCCTTGCGCTTTTTGATTGTGATGGAACACTGGTTGATAGTGCTTTTGCTATTCAACGGGCAATGGTTCAAGTGTTTGAAAAATTTTCCTATAAAGAACCCGATCTTGACGAGACAAAACTTGTCATAGGCCTATCGCTTGATCGTGCGATTGCCCGTCTTTTAGGTCGTCCCGTTGATGATGAAATTCTTGAAATGGTGACGGCTTATAAACAGATTTTTGCAAAAAACAGAGGCGATATTTCGTTTACCGAGCCGCTTTTTTCGGGAATTTCCGAAATGTTGACAGCGCTCGAAAGTAAGGATGATGTTCTTTTAGGTGTTGTTACCGGCAAGTCGAGGCTCGGAATTGACAAAATATTGGAAGCCTACAAACTCCATTGTTTTGTTACGATCAAAACAGCTGATGAATGCCCGTCAAAGCCTGATCCGACAATGGTTATAGAAAGTTGTAAACAAACCGGCGTGTTTTCTGAAAATACTTTCGTAATCGGGGATTCCATTTTTGATATGCAAATGGCCAAGCTTGCACATACAAAAGCGATCGGCGTTTTCTGGGGCTATAATACGCCGGATGCATTGAGAGAAGCGGGCGCAGATAAACTGGTAAGAGAGCCGAAAGATATAATTCCGATTTTGGAAAGTGATAATAATGCGTGAATTTCTGCTAGAGTTGAACGATGAAGCTGAAAAAGTGGATCCGGTGAAACAGGCTCAGCTTCTGTCTAAACGCGAATTACCAAAGCGGTTTTATAAAGAAGCTTTTGTCAAGGATGAGGGCGGAGAATTCTCGGTTGTTCTTGATGGAAAAACAGTCAAAACGCCGGCACGCCATAAACTTGTTTTGCCTAATAGAGCGTTGGCCGAAATGGTGGCACACGAGTTCAATTCTCAACAACAGACAATTGATCCGGCAAAAATGCCGGTAACCCGCCTTGTCAATTCAATCCTCGATGGCGTCGTCGATAATTTGGATGTTGTGCGGCACGATATTCTCGAATTCGTTGGCAATGATATGTTGTTTTATCGGGCGGATTCTCCAAAAGAGCTGGTCGAAAGGCAGCACCACCATTGGGATCCTATCCTTGAATGGATTCGTAAGGATTATGGTGCACGTTTCATGCTGACTGAAGGCGTGATGTTTGTAAAACAACCTGATGATTCGATTTCGGCAATAGGCGAAGCTCTTGAAGCAATAGAATCCCCTTATGTGCTGGCGGCATTACATTCCATCACCACACTTTGTGGTTCGGCACTGCTGGCGCTTGCCGTCTGGAAAGGAAAAATAAGCCTGCCGGAAGCGTGGAAACTCGCTCATCTTGATGAAGACTGGACAATCGAACATTGGGGAGAAGATGCCGAAGCAAAAGAAAAGCGCGCTTATCATCAGGCCGAATATGAAGCCGCTGCCGCTACTATTGCGGCCATTGAAAATCGATAAATTCTCTCAAGTTCGATTGATGGTTCATTGCATCTTTTAAAAAACACGCTAGTTTAAATGTGCGGGTTTGTCTTACCAAGGAGTGAAGCTCAATGTTATCGAATATAATTTATAAAACGACAGCGATTGCCGAAGGTGGGCGGGAAGGTCATGTGCATTCGGAAGATGGTGCACTCGACATCGACTTGGTAAAACCTAAAGAGATGGGTGGTAACGGTACGATTGGTGCCAATCCTGAAACGCTTTTTGCTGCCGGTTATGCTGCATGTTTTGAATCGGCAACGCGTTTTGCTGCACAAAAAGCTGGATTTAAAGTTCAGGACGGAAGTTATGTAAAAGCAGAAGTCGGAATTGGACCGCGCAAAAGCGGTGGTTTTGAACTTTCAGTTATTATGACAGTTCATCTGGAAGGGCTTGACAAACAACAAGCCGAAATGGCTGCTATGACTGCTCATAACGAGATTTGCCCTTATTCTCATGCGACACGCAATAATATCAGTGTCCAGATTAAAGTGATTTGAGAACTAACGCCGGAAATTCTGTGGTATCTTTATTCTTGCAAGTTGTTCGTTTGGAAGTTTTTTTGCAAACGAACAACTTTTTCGTCTTGAACGAAAGTTTCTGAAATTTAAAGCGATATGAGCCGCAGAATATTTTATCCCGCAAAGTGTTCAGATGGTTCACGGGTTATTCAAATAAATGACGCTCTGAATCCCGTAAAAAGCCGATGTCCGGCTTTTTATCAGTGATGCCTTTCCGTTTGTATCGCTCGTTGGCGAGATTTTATTATTTTTAAAATCGGGGCGTTCGGCATCAACCAGAAAAGGTAAGTTTTTGCACCCCATCCGCCGCTATATCAATTATGAAAAGAGCTAGGGTCGTGTTATGCAATCGACAGCTCTGTTCTAACGACACCACCAAATATAAAAATGCATTTTGCAAATATAGAAACGCACCCGTAAACATTTGATTTTGGGCTCATCGAACTTGTTTTGCCCGCACATACCCCCCGAAACGCGGTGGTACGATAGAAAACAGGTCTATCCTCCAAGAATATGTTTTATTACCCTCTTAAAGCCCCGATTTGGATAATCGAGAATATGCGCTTCCGGAAATAAAAAACCGGAAATCATGTATCGTAAAAGGTTAAGACAACGGATAAAAGCAATAAATCTTATTTGATCGGCTTGACTTCAGGCGCACTGAGTTTGATTTTTTCAAAACCTGGAAATGCAGCACTCATAGTCGAAATAGTGGTAGCGTCGTCACCACGGACAAAATACCACTGATTATTATCGAGAATGGCTACAAGCTCACCTTTGACCTGGTTTTTATTATTGCCATTGATAGTGGTGATCACAAAATCGGTAGGGATAATATAATAAGGAGTTCCGTCCTCGAATTCGCCAGCACTTTTTTTCGATTGGCTTATTGTTATCTTGTCAACTTTATAAGTTTGAGCCAATTGCTTCATCTGGCTCACCATGATCTGGCGGAACTGCTCCTGATCAACTTTTGATTGAGCTGCCAAAGTCTGGATGATTCGCGGCGGTATTGCGTTCAACACCGCGTCGAAGTTGGATGTTTGAAGGGCTGTTGCGTAATTATTTGTGGCATCACTCAACATTTTGACTTCTGCGTCCGTCGCCGATCGTGCATCTGCCGGGATAAGCCCGCAAAAAACAATTGAAAAACCAACGATGACTGGGAGGATGCGTCGCATAGCTTACCTTCGATACTGTTTACTCATACCTTCTTTATAGAGAACTCATAAACTAAAGGCAAAGCGTGACAGGAAAAAGGCAAAGATTGTTACAAAAACGGAGGCCGAAGCCCCCGCTTTTTATGATCTTGGTTAATTCGGATCAGACCGAATAGTACATATCGAATTCGATCGGATGAGGTGTCATTTCGTAACGCAAGACCTCTTCCATCTTCAATTCGAGGAACGAATCAATCTGGTCGTCATCAAATACATCACCGGCTTTGAGGAAGGCGCGGTCTTTGTCGAGACATTGTAACGCTTCACGCAAACTGCCGGAAACCGTCGGGATTTTTTTCAATTCCTTTGGCGGCAGATCGTAAAGATCTTTATCCATTGCCTGTCCGGGATGGATCTTGTTCTTGATGCCATCGAGCCCTGCCATCAAAATTGCCGAAAAGGCAAGATACGGGTTGGCTGTCGCGTCAGGGAAACGGATTTCTACACGTTTGGCATTTGGCGAAGAACCGAAAGGAATACGGCAGGAGGCTGAACGGTTACGTGCCGAATAAGCGAGCAGAACAGGTGCTTCATATCCCGGAACCAGACGCTTGTAAGAATTGGTCGACGGATTGGTGAAAGCGTTGATAGCTTTTGCGTGCTTGATAATGCCACCAATGAAGAACAGGCAGGTTTCCGAAAGGCCTGCATATTCGTTGCCTGCAAAGGTCGGTTTTCCGTTTTTCCAGATCGACATGTGAACGTGCATGCCCGAACCGTTGTCACCGAAAATAGGCTTCGGCATGAAAGTAGCCGATTTGCCATAGGTATTGGCAACCTGATGAACAACATATTTGAATATCTGCATTTTGTCGGCTTCGCGCACTAATGTGTCAAAGCGGATACCCAATTCATGCTGGGCAGCAGCAACTTCATGGTGATGTTTTTCAACACGAACGCCCATATCGGTCAAAGCAGTCAGCATTTCCGACCGGATGTCCTGACAGGAATCAATTGGCGGAACAGGGAAATAGCCGCCTTTTACGCGCGGACGGTGCCCGAGGTTGCCCATTTCGTATTCAGTGTCGTCATTGGAAGGAAATTCGTTGGAGTCGAGTTTGAAGCCTGTGTTATAGGGATCAACTTTGAAGCGAACGTCGTCAAACAGGAAAAATTCGGCTTCCGGCCCGACATTTACGGCGTCGCCAATTCCCAAAGATTTTACATAAGCTTCAGCTTTTTTGGCAGTCGAGCGCGGATCGCGGTTGTAGGATTCGCCCGAGATCGGATCAAGTACATCGCATAGGATGACCATTGTGGATTGGGCGAAAAACGGATCCATATGGGCGGTGGTTGGATCAGGCATCAATACCATATCCGACTCATTGATTGCTTTCCATCCGCTGATGGAAGATCCATCGAACATGACACCATCAGCAAATGTATCTTCGCTGATTTCAGCAATATCCATGGTTACATGCTGTAGTTTGCCTTTAGGGTCGCTAAAACGCAAATCTACGAAGCGAATGTCATTATCCTTAATTTGCTTAAGGACATCAGATGCAGTCGTCATATTACATTCCTTATTTAAAAGTAATAAAGGGTTGATCGGACATGCCCCGTAAAATGGGGCATGAGTTAACTTATGGCTTAGATAGCGTCTACGCCCGTTTCACCTGTACGGATGCGGATAACCTCTTCGACAGATGAAACAAAAATTTTCCCGTCGCCAATGCGACCAGTTTGTGCAGCTTTCCGGATGGCCTCGATTGCCGGCTCTACGGTTTCATCGGCAACAACAATTTCGACTTTTACCTTGGGGAGAAAATCAACAACATATTCGGCGCCACGATAGAGCTCGGTATGGCCTTTTTGCCGGCCGAATCCCTTGGCTTCGGTAACGGTTATACCTTGCAAGCCGACATCCTGAAGGGCTTCCTTTACTTCATCAAGCTTGAACGGCTTAATGATAGCTTCGATTTTTTTCATATTGATCTCGCCTCCAACGTTAAACTTTAGCTTCGGTAACCGCTTTAAGTCGATTTTTTCAATCACTAACAAGTTATAAGCATGTTTTGTGCCAAGTTGGAAAAATAAAGCAATAACTCAACAATATTTTGTCGGAATGTAGAATTCACCGTTTGTTAACTATGACGAATTTGACAAAACCGCGTATAGTGAGCTGAATAAATCCTGTCGCAATGAATAAAAAATAGGCCCCATGATGAAAAAATATGCAATTCCGGGATTGAACACACATTTTCCCGTCGAACTTTTGACGCCTGAAGAAATGGGTAACGCGGATCATTTGGCTGCCACATTAAACAGGGAAGATAGTTTCAAGCTCATGGAACGGGCAGGGCAGGCTATCGCCGATATTGTTCTGAATGACTATCGGCAATGCAGAAAGATAGCTGTTTTATGCGGACCAGGAAATAATGGCGGCGATGGCTATATGGCTGCGCATATTCTAAAAAGCCATGGCTTCGAGCCCACCATATTTGCGTTGGGGACACCAAGAGCAGGAAGTGACGCAGAAAAAGCAGCCGCTTTGTGGGGCGCAAAGCACTTGGCTTTTGATAATTTTTCATCTCCACAGGATTTCGATGTTGTTATCGATGCCTTGTATGGAGCAGGGCTTGATCGCCCGTTGGAACAATCGCTTCAGGAAAAATTGAAAAGTTTGAATGAAAGTGGCATTCCGGTCATTGCCGTTGACTTGCCTTCCGGTGTTTTCGGACAAAACGGGGCAATAAAGGGAGAAGCTGTCAAGGCATCAAAGACGGTCACATTCTTCCGGTTGAAGCCGGGACATGCGTGTTACCCCGGAAGATTACAATGTGGCGAGATCAGACTTGCCGATATAGGCATTCCGGAAAAAGTGCTGGAAACTATCAAGCCGACACGTTTTATCAATTTTCCTTCACTTTGGCTCAAGAATTGGCCGGAACTGGACTATGATACACATAAATACCGTCGGGGACATGCCGTGGTGTTTTCCGGCCATCAATCATCAACCGGTGCTGCGAGACTTGCTGCCCACGCTGCGGCGAGAAGCGGAGCAGGGCTTGTTACAATAGTTTCGCCGGAAGATGCACTTCTCGTTCATGAAATGCATCTCACCAGTATCATGCTCAAGGAAATGGGGAGTGATACAGAAATTCTCGACTTTCTCGAAAACCGGAAAGTGCGTTCGGTCATTCTTGGCCCCGCATTCGGCTCATTGGAGCGTGCTCTTTCGATTATTGAAGTCGTCCTTTTGAAGAGTAAAATTTTTACGCTCGTTCTTGATGCCGATGCGCTCACTGCTATGGCGGGAAAAAGCGAAGAAATATTCGCACTTATCAAACAATCGCCGGTCAATGTTATATTGACGCCTCATGAAGGCGAGTTCCAACGCGTTTTCCCGTCTGTTGCACACATGGAAGACTTGTCGCGTATAGAGAAAGCCGCAAAAGCAGCAACTGATAGCGGTTCAGTGGTTGTCTATAAAGGCGCGGATACAATCATTGCTTCTCCCGATGGGCGCCTGGCAGTGAACGTAAATGGAACGCCGTTTCTCGCCACAGCAGGCGCTGGCGACGTTCTTTCGGGGATTATCGGCGGCTTGAGTGCGCAAAAAATGCTGCCTTTCGAGGCAGCTTGTGCCGGTGTCTTTCTCCATGCGCGGTGTGCAGAGCATTTTGGGCCTGGTATGATTGCAGACGATATTGTTTCGGCAATTCCGTTGGTTCTTTCCGAGATAATTATGTGACTAATTTATCACAATTTAACTATAGATGGCAGTTTTTCGTAATTTTGGCTTTTCATTGGGCAAACGCTGTCTCATAACACCGTTACAAAATTCTATTTATTAGAGCCTATCGGGCACAGGGAGAAATCCGTATGAAAATTAAAGCACTGTTGGCAGGTTCTGCTGCTGCCATGGTCATATCGAGTGCATCTTACGCTGCCGATGTTGTCGTAGCAGAGCCGGAACCCGTCGAATTTGTACGCGTTTGCGACGCTTATGGACAAGGGTATTTCTATATCCCCGGAACCGACACATGTATGCGTGTTGGCGGATATTTGCGTGCCGATATAAAAGGTGGCGACAATGTTTATGCCTACAAGGGCAAGAAAGATCGTGACACCTACGCATGGCGCGCCCGTGCTGAATTGCGCTTCCAGACAGCAAGCGAAACCGAGCTTGGTACTTTGCGCACTATGGTTGAACTACGTAACCAGTGGGACGACGGTGATGATACGTTGAGTGGTCAGGCGCACTTTGCTTATATCGAATTGGGCGGTTTGCGCGTTGGTGTTGACGAATCAATTTTCTGGCATTGGACGGGTTATCTCGGCAAGGTCTTGAACGATGACGTTGTCGATCCCGGTATGTTCCAGCGTACCAATGTTTTAAGTTATACATTCTCGGCTGATAACGGTTTTTCGGCAATTATCGGTGTTGAACAGGGTACCGATAAAGGAAGCGATAATCCGGGCGACAACTATTATCTAAAAGGTATGGGTAAACGGGTTGGAACCGGTGCTGGCGTAAGCTACCGTAACGATGCTGATGCTCGTCACTTCTATAGTGGTAGCAGCATTGATGATTACACACCGAATGTTCTTCTCGGTGCCAAATTTGTACAGGGCTGGGGGTCTATCGCAGCTGTCGGCGCTTATGATGCGCAATGGGAAGAATGGGCTGCCAAACTCCGCGTCAATTTGAACGTAACCGATCAGTTGTCGGTTTGGGTCATGGGCGGTTATAAGACCAATGATGACTATTACGCCTATGACGATGTCTATAATCATGATCGCCCCAACAGAAAGCATGATTTCTATTATCGCATGCATACGAGCCAATATGGCGATTGGGGCGGCGATTGGGCCGTTTGGGGTGGTACAACCTACAAAGCTACCAAGAAGGCCTCTTTCAATTCGCAGTTGACCTATGATGACACGGATGTATTCAGTGCATCGGTCAATATGGCTTACGAGCTTGTTCCCGGTCTCGTTGTTACACCTGAAGTTTCTTATCTGAACTTCGGTAACGATAAGAAGTGGGACGATGGTTCACGCGTTACATTCCACGGTGATAATGCCGTACAAGGAATGTTGCGTATGCAGCGCAATTTCTAGAATATTGTCATTTAATGTTTCGGATGGCGGCTTTAGCCGCCATTTTTTTTGAAAAATTTCGTATGGCTTTTGATTTTCTGTCCGGCTTTCAGATTTATAAGATTGATTGCCTCGCTATAATAAAGAGATAGCGACTGCGCGATATGGCAGGACATTGCGTATTAACGGGGAAAAGTAGCGACTTCGAATTTTTATGTTGAAGAGATTGGTTGCAGGTGAAGGCGAGAAACATATGTTTTCAGGAAGTTCGCTTGCTTATCAGGAATTAAAGCAATTGCCGCGTAAAACGCATTCAACATATTCATAAATGAGATGTGTTTTTAAGCAATCTCATTATTAGCTCTAAATAGGGCAACTTATCGGAACACTGAGCTACAAAAATATCCCCTTGATCAACAACATGCCTGCGAGAAGGGGCAGGAGAGGCAAAGCCCGTGAGAGGGATTGAGATGAGGAGCAGCCTGCAAAATATGTGAGTTGCCCATTCCGCAACGCCGTTTTTGTATTTAGGTTTTTATATTTTGCTATCGTTTTTTAAGTTCAGTTGTTTGTCTCCGACAAAATTTTCAAATTTATTAGCCGCAAAAATTTCAAAAAGGCGAAACTTTAAAAGCCCCGCCTTTCGATAATTTTTTCTGACCGAGTTTTGTTTGTCCGTGTGTTACGACACTGCTTTTTTCGTTGGCCGGCGTTCCAGAAGTTCTTTCAGGAACTGTCCGGTGTAAGAGCGTTCCACTTTCACAATATCTTCTGGACGGCCGACAGCAACGATTTCGCCGCCTCCATCGCCACCTTCGGGACCAAGGTCGATAATCCAGTCGGCTGTTTTGATCACTTCAAGATTGTGCTCGATAACAGCAACGGTATTTCCCTGATCGACCAGTTCATGCAGAACTTCAAGAAGTTTCGCAACATCGTGAAAGTGCAGGCCTGTTGTCGGCTCGTCAAGAATATAGAGTGTCCGGCCGGTTGCCTTGCGAGCCAGTTCCTTGGCGAGTTTTACGCGTTGCGCTTCGCCACCAGAAAGGGTGGTCGCCTGTTGTCCGACCTTGACATAGCCAAGCCCGACTTTAACCAATGTATCCATTTTGTCGCGAATGGCAGGGACTGCCTGGAAAAACTCCGCCGCTTCGTCTACTGTCATATCAAGGACATCGGCGATGGATTTACCTTTATAGGTGACTTCCAACGTCTCCCGATTATAGCGTTTGCCGTGGCAGACATCACATGTAACATAGACATCTGGCAAAAAGTGCATTTCGATTTTTATGACGCCATCGCCCTGACAGGCTTCGCAGCGCCCGCCCTTGACATTGAATGAAAAACGCCCCGCCTGATAACCACGGGCTTTTGCTTCCGGCAAACCGGCAAACCAGTCACGTATCGGGGTAAATGCGCCGGTATAGGTTGCCGGATTCGAACGCGGAGTGCGCCCGATCGGTGATTGGTCAATATCGATCACTTTGTCGAGATACTCGAGCCCCTCAATTCGATCATGTTCTGCCGGATGTTCGCGGCTTCCCATGATGCGGCGCGAGGCTGCTTTGAACAGAGTCTCGATAAGGAATGTCGATTTGCCACCACCCGAAACACCGGTGACACAGGTAAACGTTCCAAGTGGAATATCGGCTGTAATATTCTTTAAATTATTGCCTCTCGCCCCGACAACGCGCAATTTCTTTGTCTTGGAAATTTTGCGACGCTCGGCCGGTACGGGAACAAACATTTTACCTGAAAGATATTGTCCGGTGAGGGAAGCCGGATCATCCATAATATCTTTTGGCGTTCCTTGCGCGACGACTTTACCACCGTTAACACCCGCGGCCGGACCAATATCGACAACATAATCAGCAGTCAGAATGGCATCTTCATCATGTTCGACAACAATCACCGTATTGCCGAGATCACGTAAATGTTTAAGCGTTTCAAGAAGACGCGCATTATCGCGCTGATGTAATCCGATAGAGGGTTCATCGAGAACATAAAGAACGCCGGTCAAGCCTGAGCCGATTTGCGAAGCAAGTCGGATACGTTGGCTTTCACCACCCGATAATGTACCGGAGGCACGCGCTAGAGTGAGATATTCAAGTCCGACATCGTTCAGAAATTTCAAACGGTCGCGAATTTCTTTCAAAATGCGTGAAGCAATATTCTTCTGTTTTTCATTGAAGGTTTTGTCAACTTCCTGAAACCATTTATCGGCTTTGGAAATCGACATTTCGGACACTTCACCGATATGAAGTTTGTTGATTTTTACAGCCAGAGCTTCCGGCTTCAACCGATAGCCTTTACATGCCGGACAAGGGGAGGATGACATATAACGCTCAATCTCCTCGCGCGACCAGGCAGAATCAGTCTCTTTCCAGCGCCGTTCCATATTCGGGATAACACCTTCAAAACTTTTTGTCGCAGAATAGGAGCGCATACCGTCGTGATAGGTAAATGTTACTTCTTTTTTGCCAGTGCCGTAAAGGATAGCGTGACGAGCTTCTTCGGAAAGGTCTTTCCATTTGTCGGTAAGCTTGAAGTGATATGCCTTTCCGAGTGCTTCAAGTGTCTGATTGTAATAAGGTGAAGAGGATTTCGACCATGGAGCAATCGCACCGGCTTTCAAAGACAAATTCTCGTCTGGCACTACCATTGCCGGATCAATTGCCTGAAGCGACCCCAAGCCGTCGCAGGTCGGGCAAGCACCAAACGGATTGTTAAAAGAAAAAAGCCTCGGCTCAATTTCAGGAATTGTAAAGCCGGAAACAGGACAGGCGAACTTTTCGGAAAATAGTAAACGCTCGTGCGTGTCATTTTTCGATTTATTGGCTGAACCGCCGGCTGTTTGTTCTTTTGGAAGCGGTTTATCGGCAAGTTCTGCAACGGCCAATCCATCAGCCAGATGAAGACAGGTTTCAAGACTATCGGCAAGGCGGGCGGAAATATCAGGTCTTACGACAAGGCGGTCAACGACAACATCAATATCATGTTTATATTTTTTATCGAGTTCGGGAACATCCGCTATCTCGTAAAAAACGCCGTCAATTTTGACACGCTGAAAACCTTTTTTAAGGAGATCAGCCATTTCCTTTTTATATTCACCTTTGCGTCCGCGTACGAGCGGAGCCAGAATATAGAGCCGTGTTCCTTCAGGAAGCGCCATAATACGATCAACCATCTGGCTTACGGTCTGGCTTTCAATGGGTAACCCAGTGACGGGCGAATAAGGCACACCGACTCGCGCAAACAACAAGCGCATATAATCATGAATTTCGGTAACCGTGCCGACAGTTGACCGCGGGTTACGACTTGTGGTCTTTTGTTCAATAGAAATTGCCGGAGAGAGACCATCAATCTGGTCAACATCCGGTTTTTGCATCATTTCCAGAAATTGTCTGGCATATGCCGAAAGGCTTTCAACATATCGCCTTTGCCCTTCGGCGTAGATCGTATCGAAAGCAAGCGACGATTTGCCGGATCCTGAAAGGCCAGTCATGACAATGAGTTTGTCTCGTGGCAAATCGAGATCTATGTTCTTTAAATTATGTTGGCGGGCACCACGTATTGAAATATATTTCTGATCGGACATATTTGGCCTTGCGGGGAAAGAACAAAAATGGAACACTCGCTTTCAAATAGGTGAGATGGTCAAAAATTGCAATGGTAAGATTCGACCCAAAACAATAACGAAAATAGAAGTTCTGTGGAAATTGAATGAATAAACCGGGCTTTTTTGCCCCAAGCTTAAAAATAGATTATATGGTGGCAAATTGAGCTTTAGCATTTAATTTTCGGTTTTTTGCCGCGCAGTTTGGAGTTTTTATAATGGCAGGCAGTGTTAACAAGGTCATTCTGGTTGGTAATCTCGGTGCAGATCCGGAAATTCGCAGGATGAATTCTGGCGATCAAGTAGCAACTTTGCGCATTGCAACATCGGATACGTGGCGTGACCGTAATACTGGTGAGCGTCGCGAACGGACAGAATGGCACAGCGTTGTCATTTTTAACGAAAATCTGGTCAAAGTTGTCGAGCAATATCTTAAAAAAGGCGCGAAAGTTTATATTGAGGGGCAGTTGCAAACCCGCAAATGGCAGGATCAGAACGGCAATGACCGTTATACAACCGAGATTGTTTTGCAAAAATATCGCGGTGAATTGCAAATGCTTGATAGTCGTGGGGAAGGTGGCGCCGGTCGCCCACAGGTAAGCGATCAATCCGGTTCTGGTGGTTTCGGCGGCGGGTACGGCAATTCCGATCAGGGTGGAAACAATCAATCAGGAAGCAATTTTTCACGCCAGCTTGATGACGATGTTCCATTTTGAGGCTCTAGTTCTTTAGCGATTATCCCGCCTTGCAATTGCCGTTCCATACATTGAATTTCGGTTGCCGCGTAAAGCGTTGTCGCGATCTTCTTGGAACTGCATTTGCGTAATTCAAAAATTTTAAAGAGCTTCGCGTTTCCGTTATTGCTCATTAAATCGCAGATTTTAGCAAAAACGGGAGCGAGGGGCTTTTATGAAGCCGAAAAGTCTATCTTACAGCCTTCTTAGCATACAAATAAAGTTGACATTTCAACATGCAAGATCGGGTGGATTGAAGCAGCCTATCCCAGTGTTGTCCGGAATGACTGCCACCCGTAGGGTGCGAACTGTTTTGAACGCTTCTTCGTTTTGGACGTCCCGGCTATTTCCCATGAAAATTGGATCTGCAACCAACCGTATACGCAACAATACTGAAATGATGCGTGAAAGGGCGTTTAGCGGTGATGCAGTTTCACACAATATGGAAGAGAGCCAAAATTCCGTTGGCAACGAATTGAACCGCCAATGCTGCAAGGATGACACCGAACAGGCGCGTGAGTATTGTTCTGCCCGTTTCACCAAGAAGTCTGTCGATAGGATGGGCAAGAAGCATGAAACCGTAACAGACAATGACCGAAATCAGGATCACAAAGCAGGAAACGGCAGTGCCGATAAAACCCGGATTCTTGCTCGCCATAAGAATGGTGGCTGAGATCGCGCCGGGGCCGGCGATCATCGGTATTGCAAGCGGAAAAGCTGCAATATTGTGAATATGATCTTTAGTGACGGCGGTTTTGACAGATTTCTGTTTTCTCTCCGAGCGTTTTTCGAAAATCATTTCGAAAGCAATCGCAAACAATAAAATACCGCCTGCAATCTGGAATGCACCGAGTGAAATCCCCAAACCTTCCAAGATCGCCCCACCAATAAGCGCGAAAGCGAGCAGAATGACAAAAGAAATGACAGAAGCAGCCATTGCGGTGGACTTGCGTTCCATATGGGTCATTTCGCGCGTCAGTCCGAGGAAAATCGGCACCAGCCCCACAGGATCAATCGTAACCAGTAATGTGATAAACGCATTCAGCAACAAACCTGCATCAAACATGATTGTTACTCCTTGGTGCGCCATCATTCGGTATTTGCCAAAATGAGGGGCAGTTAAAATCATTCATTTCCGCTCTCATGGCACAAATTCAACATAAAGTCATCCACCGATTTTTCTTGTGGCCAACTAACACACTGAAAATAAAAGCCAAATCCATACATAGAAGGGCAAGAGAAATTGGCTTTTCGGGGCATTTTTCGTTATAAAGGAAGGGCTGATTCTATTAAGGAAGTTTTGTAGCCGTGAACGATCAAATTATACCACCAGATTCAGGAAATCCGAACGGTATTGAACCGGTCAATATTGTAGAGGAAATGGAGCGCTCCTACCTCGATTACGCCATGAGCGTGATTGTATCGCGTGCGTTGCCTGATGTTCGTGATGGTATGAAACCGGTCCATCGACGCATTCTCTATGCAATGAACCAGATGGGGCTTTCTTATAACAAGCCTTATCGCAAATCTGCCGGTGTTGTCGGCGAGGTGATGGGTAAATTCCACCCTCATGGCGATTCGTCGATTTATGATGCGCTGGTCCGTATGGCGCAGGATTTTTCGCTGCGCGTTCCGCTTATTGACGGGCAGGGGAACTTCGGTTCGATTGATGGTGATCCGCCGGCAGCTATGCGTTATACCGAATGCCGGTTGGAAAAAGTTTCCGATAGTCTGCTTTATGACATCGACAAAGAAACGGTCGATTTTCAGGATAACTATGATGGCCGTGAGCAGGAACCGATAGTTCTTCCGGCACGGTTCCCGAACCTTTTGGTGAATGGTTCTGGTGGTATTGCGGTCGGCATGGCCACCAATATTCCGCCGCACAATCTTGGTGAAATTGTCGATGGTTGTGTCGCTCTCATTGATAATCCGGCCATAACGCTCGACGAAATGCTCAAGATCATACCGGGGCCGGATTTTCCGACCGGCGGGATCATCCTCGGGCGCGCCGGTATACGTTCGGCCTATGAAACCGGACGTGGCTCGCTCATTATGCGTGCCAAGGTTGAAGTTGAAGATATCCGTAATGACCGGCAGGCCATCGTTGTTACCGAAATTCCCTATCAGGTGAATAAAGCGACGATGGTCGAAAAAATTGCCGAGCTTGTACGCGAAAAACGTATTGAAGGCATTTCGGATTTACGCGATGAATCCGATCGGGAAGGCTATCGCGTTGTGATCGAGCTGAAGCGCGATGCCGTTGCCGATGTTGTATTGAACCAGCTTTACCGCTACACACCTTTGCAAACCTCGTTCGGCTGCAATATGGTTGCGTTAAATGGCGGTAAGCCTGAACAAATGACACTCCTTGACATGCTCAAGGCGTTCGTCCTGTTCCGTGAAGAAGTTGTTACACGGCGTACCAAGTTTTTGCTGCGTAAAGCACGTGAACGTGCCCATGTTTTGGTCGGTCTGGCAATTGCTGTTGCCAATATCGACGAAGTCATCCAGCTTATTCGTAATGCACCGGACCCGCAAACCGCACGTGACCAGTTGATGACACGTCGCTGGCCGGCTGCGGAAGTCCGCCATCTTATTGAATTGATTGATGACCCCCGTCACATTATTCATGAGGATAACACCTATAATCTTTCGGAAGAGCAGGCGCGTGCTATTCTTGATTTGCGCTTGCAACGCCTGACAGCTTTGGGGCGCGACGAGATTGCCGACGAGCTCAATAAAATTGGTGCTGAAATTACCGATTATCTCGATATTCTGGGTTCTCGTTTGCGCGTCTTGACGATTGTCAAAGACGAATTGATGGCTGTTCGCAATGAATTTGCCACACCTCGTCTTACGTCATTCGGCTCCGGTGGTGCCGAAATGGATGACGAAGACCTCATTGCACGTGAAGAAATGGTCGTCACTGTAAGCCATAGCGGCTATATCAAGCGCGTTCCGCTCAATACTTATCGGGCGCAACATCGCGGTGGTAAGGGCCGCTCCGGCATGACAACAAAAGACGAGGATTTTGTAACCCGTCTGTTTGTTGCCAATACGCATGCACCGGTTCTGTTCTTCTCTTCGCGCGGTATTGTTTACAAAGAAAAAGTGTGGCGGTTGCCGGTCGGTACGCCCCAATCGCGTGGTAAAGCGCTCATTAATCTTCTGCCGTTGCAGCAGGGTGAACGCATCACCACAATCATGCCATTGCCGGAGGATGAAGAAAGCTGGAGCGAACTTGATGTCATGTTTGCAACAACGCGTGGTACTGTGCGGCGAAACAAGCTTTCCGACTTTGTACAGGTCAATCGCAACGGTAAAATTGCGATGAAATTCGACGATGATGAAGATGAAATTCTGTCTGTCGATACCTGTACGGAAAATGATGATGTGGTTCTCACCACTGCCGATGGTCAATGTATCCGTTTTGCCGTTTCCGATGTTCGTGTCTTTGCCGGTAGAAATTCCATTGGCGTGCGCGGTATCAATCTCGGTGAAGGTGATAAAGTCATTTCAATGGCTATTCTGGAGCACGTCGAGGCAACACCAGCCGAACGGTCGGCTTATCTCAAACGCGCCGTTGCCGAACGCCGTGCAGCCGGTAACGATAGCGATGATGTGACAATCAGTGACGAGGAAGAAGCAACAGGCGATGCCGATCTTAGCGACGTACGTTATAATGAGTTGTCTCAACATGAACAGATGCTGTTGACAGTAAGTGAGTTCGGTTATGGCAAACGTTCTTCATCCTACGAATTCAGAATTTCCGGTCGTGGTGGCAAAGGAATAAGAGCCACAGATCCTTCAAAGACGGCCGAAATCGGCAAGCTGGTTGCGGCTTTCCCCGTTGAGGAAAGTGATCAGATCATGCTTGTTTCGGATGGAGGAAAACTCATCCGCGTTCCGGTGGCAGGAATTCGCATTGCAGGACGTTCGACAAAAGGTGTCACGATTTTCGATACAGCCAAAAACGAAAAAGTTGTTTCGGTTGAACGTATCTCTGAATCGGAAGACGATAGTGACGTTGACGAAACTGTGGCGAATGATGACAACGGTTCATCAGACAATTCTGATACGCAAACGGATGATTGAATAATCAGGTCATATCAGGATGGCTGACGGGAGGTGAAAGATGAAAGTAGCAATTTTTGCTGGTTCGTTTGATCCGATTACCAATGGCCATCTTGACGTTTTGCGGGGTGCCTTTGGAGTAGCTGACAAGGTTGTTGTTGCCATTGGCATCCACCCGAGTAAAGCCCCGCTTTTTACGTTTGAAGAACGTAAGAAACTGATTGAAACGGTCGCGAAGACTGTTCTGAGAGACACAGAAAAGCGTTTGGAAGTTATTTCCTTCGACAATTTGCTGGTTAATACAGCACGTGAGATCGGCGCAAATTTTATCATACGTGGTTTGCGGGATGGAACCGATTTTAACTATGAAATGCAGCTTGCCGGCATGAATAGGGCGTTGGCACCCGGAATACAGACATTGTTCTTGCCGGCAGCTGATGCGGTTCGGTCAATTTCCGCTACTCTTGTGCGGCAAATTGCATTGATGGGTGGTGATGTTTCGCCCTTTGTTCCTGAAAATGTGGCATCTGCATTGATAAAAAAATTCAAATTATAAATGGAGAAAAACTTTGGTTCGTAAACTTTTAGGCGTTATGGCCGTTCTGTTTGCACTTTTTTCGCTTGGGTCCGTAGCTTTTGCCGCCGGTGGAGAAAATCTTATCTTAACATTGAAAGATGGTGATGTCACAATCCGGTTGCGGCCTGATCTTGCTCCCAAGCATGTCGCACAAATCGAGAAGCTCACCAAAGAAGGTGCTTATGATAATGTTGTCTTCCATCGGGTTATTCCGGGCTTTATGGCACAGACAGGCGATGTAAAATTCGGCAAAAAAGGCAGCCCCGAATTCAATATTCGTCGTGCCGGCATGGGTGGGTCACAATATCCCGACCTTGCAGCGGAATTTTCTAAAGTACCATTCAAACGCGGCACAGTCGGTATGGCACGTTCGCAAGACCCGAATTCGGCCAATTCACAGTTTTTCATCTGTTTTGATGATGCGTCTTTTCTCAACGGCCAGTACACGGTTGTTGGTGAAGTTGTAAAAGGCATGGATGTCGTTGATAAAATTAAAAAAGGTCGTGCCGATAATAATGGTTCGGTTGCTGATCCGGACGTCATTGTGAAAGCACGTATTGAAGCTACAAAATAAAGGAAAAGAAATGGCTGAAATTAAAGATCCGGAAAATACGTTGATTTTGGAAACGACAAAGGGTGATGTGGTTATAGAATTATTGCCCGACGTTGCACCCGAACATGTCAAAAGAATTAAAGAGTTAACCCGCGAAGGCGCTTATGACAATGTGGTTTTTCACCGTGTGATCGACGGCTTTATGGCACAGACAGGCGATGTCGAATTTGGCAAAAAAGGCGGCAAGAAGTTCAGCGCAGCGCGCGCAGGCATGGGCGGATCCGACAAGCCCGATCTTAAAGCCGAATTTTCCAATGTGCCACATAAACGCGGTACGGCCTCTATGGCACGCAGTCAAAATCCGAATTCGGCAAACTCCCAGTTTTTTATCTGTTTTGAGGATGCTCCGTGGCTCAATCGTCAATATACGGTTTGGGGACAGGTCATTGAAGGCATGGAAAATGTCGACAAGCTCAAAAAAGGCGAGCCTGTCAGCGATCCTGATAGCATCGTCAAAGCAACAATTGCTGCTGATAAAAAATAATTTTCAGAGTTGACACAGTTGTTCGGAAGCTTTGATTTATGAGACTTGAAAAAGGTGTTCTGGTAAAATTCGGAACACCTTTTGTCTTTTTAAAACTTGAAATTCCGGCAGATGGCGGTTGGTGCTCATTCTAAAAATAGAGCGATATAATCTTCGTAAAATGATTCATGTTTTATCTTTAACACTTTGAATTTTAATGTATAAATATTTTTATTGATATTATTTATATCGTTCGGTTCACTCTTGAATAATATATTTGGCATCGGGAATGATCGGAGTAACAGCCACCAAAAAGCTTGATTATGAAAGTGATTAAGCGCCTCGCTTAAAACGCGATTTCCATTATTTTTCTTATATAAAATATGCTGATATTCGTTCGGTTTCTCGCAAGAAAAACTTCGTAATAATGTGACGGGAAAATAATAGGCTTCAATGCATTTCCAGATGTTTTCCGAAAGCCCCTGCCACTAATCATTTTAATCGGAAATTGACGTAAGATTACCGACAGATCGTCGAACTGTCCATTGGATGTTTTTGATCGAAACAGTTGATGGAAAACACGATTTCTAGCCCGAAAAATCGTGTTATATCCGCATTCCTTTTTTGAAGATACTCTGTGGCAAATGGCAGAATTAATCGCCGAAAACCGCTTCACACTTTTCAGAAAATAGGTTTTTTGTTGCGTATTTTTGATTCCGAAAACCGCTTCACACTTTTCGGAAAATAGGTTTTTTGTTGCGTATTTTTGATTCCGAAAACCGCTTCACACTTTTCGGAAAATGCGTTTTTAGTGGCGCATTTTTAATCCCGAAAACCGCTTCACACTTTTCGGAAAATGCTTTAGTAAAAAACCATTACCAAGTATCCTTGGCAAGGCCTCCATAAAGGTTGGTCCTTTGGTCTGATATAACAGTGCGACAAGCATTATCCGCTTGTCCGATTTATGAATGTGCGTGCGCTCTTATGCAAGTTGATCTTTTTGATTTCGAGTTACCTGAAAAACAAATCGCTTTGCGTCCGGCTGTGCCGCGGGAAAGTGCCCGTCTCTTACATGTCGGAAAAGGTGGAAGTCTCGAAGATTTACATGTGCGTGATTTACCCTCGCTTCTCAGAAAAGGCGATGCACTGGTTTTCAATGACACCAAGGTTATAAAAGCCCAACTTCAGGGGGAACGGCGGCGCGATGCAGCCATTGCCCATATTGGTGCAACACTTCATAAACGCGTAAGCCCTAACGAGTGGCTTGCTTTTGTTCGTCCGGCAAAACGTTTAAAAATTGGCGAAACAATTGTTTTCAACAAGCAGGATAGAAGTCTTAACGATGATGACAAGCTTGTTGCCACGGTTCGCGAAAAGGGCGAAAACGGCGAAATGCTGTTGGAATTTGATAAATCGGGTGCCGAGCTTGATCGTGAAATCGCGCTTATTGGCCATATGCCCTTACCACCTTATATTGCATTGAAACGGGGCGAGGACAAGCGTGACGAAACCGATTACCAGACCGTTTATGCACGCGAAGAAGGGGCCGTCGCGGCGCCGACTGCCGGTCTTCATTTTACCAAGGATTTGATGCAACAGATCAAAGATCGGGGTGTCGACGAATATTTTGTAACGCTCCATGTCGGTGCAGGCACTTTTTTGCCCGTCAAGGTCGACGATACAAAAGATCATAAAATGCATTCCGAAATTGGCCATATAGACCAACAAACGGCAGATGCATTGATGGATGTGAAAAGACGTGGCAACAGGGTGATTGCTGTTGGGACAACGGCGATGCGACTTCTGGAAAGTGCTGCGGATGAAAACGGGCAGCTTGATGCATGGGCGGGTTCAACCGATATTTTTATAACACCGGGTTATCATTTCCGGTTTGTCGATTGCCTGATGACAAATTTCCACTTGCCGCGCTCGACATTATTCATGCTCGTGTCGGCTTTTAGCGGGCTTGATGAAATGAAACACGCCTATCAACACGCTATTGAAACAGGCTATCGTTTTTATTCTTATGGCGACACAAGTTTTCTGGAACGAAAAGATTAGGAACAATGAGCGAAACCTTCACCTTCAAAAAAATTACTGAAGATGGTCACGCGCGGCGTGGCGAAATTACTATGCCGCGTGGCAAAGTCCGCACACCTGCTTTTATGCCGGTAGGAACCGCCGGTTCGGTGAAGGCAATGTATATGGAGCAGGTTGAAGAGCTTGGTGCCGATATTATACTCGGCAATACCTATCATTTGATGTTGCGTCCCGGTGCCGAACGTATTGCACGGCTCGGCGGCCTTCATGTTTTTGCACGTTGGCCGAAGCCCATTTTGACCGACTCCGGCGGTTTTCAGGTTATGTCGTTAGCTGGGCTTAGAAAATTGACCGAAAAGGGCGTGACTTTCCAATCGCATATTGATGGCGCGCGTTATGAGCTGACGCCGGAACGGTCAATCGAAATACAATGCCTTCTTGATTCCGACATCCAAATGCAGCTCGACCAATGTGTTGCCTTGCCTGCCTCATTCAAAGAAATGGAAAAGGCAATGGAGCTGTCTTTACGTTGGGCAGAACGTTGCAAAACGGCTTTCGGGAACCAGCCGGGCAAGGCGATGTTCGGCATCGTTCAGGGTGGGGATAATGCAGATTTGCGGGAACGGTCGGCAAATGCTTTGAAAGATCTCGATTTGAAAGGCTATTCCATTGGCGGCCTGGCGGTAGGTGAGCCGCAAAATGTTATGATGGATATGCTTGATGTGACCTGTTCGATTCTGCCGGAAGATAAGCCGCGTTATCTGATGGGGGTTGGCACACCTGATGATATTTTGAAGAGTGTGGCACATGGCGTTGATATGTTCGATTGTGTCATGCCGACAAGGGCAGGCCGACATGGTTTGGCGTTCACCAGATTTGGTAAAATCAATTTGAGAAATGCAAAACATGCCGAAGACCCGCGCCCGTTAGATCCCCAATCTCCCTGTCCGGCTGCACGGGATTATAGCCGTGCTTATCTTCACCATCTCGTAAAAGCGGGTGAACCGTTGGCCGGAATGGTGATTACGTGGAACAATCTCGCTTTTTATCAGCAATTGATGCAAGGCATAAGAGACGCGATCGAAGCACATCGTTATGCCGATTTCGTAGCCGAAGTCACAGAAGAGTGGAATAGGGGCGATAGTGGGGATTGATTTAAAAAAGCCGCGCTTGATTGAATTTCACTCGTTGTATTCATTTTCAGAGTTCCTATATTTAAAAAATGAAAATATCTGTCCTTGATCTATGTCCCGTGCCTGAGGGAAGTTCGGTTGCTCAGGCGTTAAAAAATTCCATAGCTCTTGCCAAACATGTGGATGAGCTAGGATTTCCTCGTATTTGGTACGCTGAACATCACAATATGACCGGCATTGCAAGCGCTGCAACGGCGGTTGTAATGGGGCAGATTCTTGCCTCGACCAATAAAATCGTTGTCGGTGCGGGCGGCGTTATGCTTCCCAACCATTCGCCTCTGGTCATCGCCGAACAATTCGGCACCCTTGAAGCACTCTACCCGAAAAGGGTTGAACTCGGATTAGGGCGCGCCCCGGGTACTGACCAGATGACAGCCAGAGCCTTGAGACGTTCGCTTGATAGCAACCCGAACGATTATCCGCGCGATGTTGTCGAATTGCTTGACTATTTTAAAGATGCCGAGCCTCAGCAACAATTGCGGGCAGTTCCGGGGGCAGGTTTGCATGTACCGGTCTGGATTTTGGGGTCGAGCCTTTATGGGGCGCAGCTTGCGGCAGTTTTGGGCTTGCCCTATTCATTTGCCTCGCATTTTGCACCGGCCGAGCTTTATCGCGCACTCAAAGTCTATCGCGATAATTTCCAGCCTTCGGAATATCTTGATAAGCCCGTTGCAATGGTTGCAGCAAATGTTGTGGTTGCTGAAACGGATGACGAAGCAAAGTTTCTATTTTCTTCCCAACAACAATCCTTTGTAAATTTAAGGACGGGGCGCGCCGGTCCATTACCAAAACCCGTTATGAATTATGTTGATAATCTGCCTTTCAATCACCGCTTGGTGCTTGAGCAATCGTTGTCCTGCTCTGTCGTTGGCTCATCTGAAACAGTCGAGCAAGGACTGAAAAAACTGATAGCCGATACGAATGCAGACGAGCTGATTGTTACGAGCCCGATTTGGGATAATAAAAAACGCATGGATTCATTCACACTTCTCGCTCGTATCATCAAGAACCTTTGAAATTCGGACAAGTCTTTTGTCGATCGGATAGCAAGCGGTGATAAACATTGGGCTTTGAAAAAAATATCGGCTTAATACCATTTTTAAAGAGCATCGCTTGCTGTTAAGCAGTTGACACCTAGTGGGGAGTGGAAATGTGTTCGGCAGAGCGGCTTGCAACAAGCGACTTTTTAAAAAGTGTGAAGGAATTTTAAAAAGTGTGGAAGGTTAACCAAGACTTGTTTCAATAGTCGCGAATAGGGGCTAAAAAACGTAAAACTGCGCAACCGGAGACCGGTTAACGCAGTTTTATCTTTACGCATATTCCGGACGATACTCATACACATGTCCGGAATTACACCTCTGGTACGCACTACCTGATCCAGAGAGAAACAAGTTGTTTTTGTTTCTGGAGCCTTTGTAGTTGAACAATGTTAATCACGGGTTAGCGAATACTTAATGAAGTATGAAAATCGCTATTTTTTTGAAAAAATTGCGGTTTTTTTATCGATAGAGGGTGATTGATTTGGCACGTGCATTGATGTTTCAAGGAACAGGTTCCGACGTCGGAAAAACAGTTCTTGTTGCCGGCTTTTGCCGTTTGGCCTCCCGCAAGGGCATCAAGGTAATGCCGTTCAAACCGCAAAATATGTCGAACAATGCCGCTGTTGCCGATGATGGCGGCGAGATCGGGCGCGGTCAATGGCTGCAAGCATTTGCGTCAAATGAAAAACCGTCCGTTCATATGAATCCGGTTTTATTGAAACCGCAAAGTTCTACCGGTTCCCAAATCATTGTACAGGGTAAGCTTTCCGGTTTTAAAAAAGGTGCCGATTATCAAGAAATGAAGGGGGAACTTCTAGATCGGGTAATGGAATCTTTTGCCCGATTGAAGGAGAGATGCGATTTGGTGCTGGTGGAGGGGGCGGGTTCACCGGCAGAAATCAATTTGCGCCATGGTGATATTGCCAATATGGGATTTGCGCGAAGCGCCGATGTGCCGGTCGTATTGATTGGTGACATTGACCGCGGTGGTGTAATCGCTTCACTTGTCGGCACAGCAACAATTCTTGATTGCGAAGACCGCGCAATGGTCTGCGGTTATCTCATTAATAAATTTCGTGGGTGTTTGAGCCTTTTTGATGACGGAATCAACGCTATCCGGAATTTTACCGGCTGGCCTTGTCTCGGTGTAATCCCGTGGCTTGAAGGGGCAAGCCTTTTACCTTCTGAAGATTCTATGGCACTCGAACATAGGGAGCCAACAAAACATGGCAAAGTAAAAATAGCTGTACCGATTTTACCCCATATTGCCAATTTTGATGATCTCGACCCGTTAGCACACGAAAGTGATGTTGAAATTATCTTTGTCCGGAAGGGTGAATGTTTTCCGACCGATAGCGATGTTATTATCCTTCCCGGTTCCAAATCGACCATAGCGGATATGATTATTCTTCGTGAGCGTAAGTGGGATGAGGAGATTATCGCACACGCCAAAAAAGGCGGTATGGTTATCGGCATTTGCGGCGGCTTCCAGATTCTGGGCAGGAAAATTTTGGATCCCGATTCTCTGGAAGGAAATGTTAGCGAAATAGACGCGCTTGGCCTTCTTGATATGGTAACAAAAATCGGGGAACGAAAACTTACACGTAATAGTAATGCTATTCATCTTGCAAGCGGACTTCGTCTCACAGGCTATGAAATCCATATGGGCAAAAGCTTTGGTCCTGATTGTCGCCATGCACCTTTAAAAATAAACAATGTCGAAGACGGTGCGGCCTCGTCCGATGGAAAGATTTGGGGAACCTATCTCCATGGTTTGTTTTCGGCAGATGCTTTCCGTCGTTATTTTATCGGAAGTTTGGGTGCAAAGCCCGATAAGTCCGGACATTTTGAAAAAATTGATAATGCGCTCGATAAAATTGCCGACGAGTTGGAAAAGGCTGTCGACATAAACGCGCTTTTTCGGCTTGCACGATAAAGTTTAAGCAGCTATCTCTAAGAAAGCCGGTTTTTTGCAAAAGAAGTTGCGAAAAATAAACTGGACTTTCAGGAAGTGGACCCAATTCGGGCATTTCATTCAAGCCGGTCAGTCAAATTATTGTATTTAAGAATGGGCTAGAAATCCGGTTCCGGTTTGTGTTCTCATCATTCAAGAACTCAGATTGTGTATCAAAGGCATGAAGCCGGTTTTCAGCTTTCTTTGTAAAGTGATGAATGTCTATTCCGTAAGTGGAGAAGATTTTTGGCAAAGAGCACATTGATTCTTGGCGGTACGCGTTCGGGAAAGTCGGTTTTTGCCGAAAATTATGTGTTATCTGCCAATAAAGTGCCGGTCTATCTCGCAACGGCAGAAATTTTCAATGAAGAGATGAAAAAACGGGTCGACATGCATCGCTCACGCCGCAAGTCCGGCTGGATCAATGTTGAAGAACCGATTGATATTATGGGCGAGATCGCAAAACATAATAGTGAACAAAAGATCATCCTTATTGATTGTCTCAGCGTTTGGCTTGGTAATTTATTGGAGCATCACAGGAACGTTGAAACAGAAATAGCAAAGCTTGTTGATGGTCTTGCAGGACTTAAGGTAGAAACGGTTTTTGTTTCGAGCGAGGTAGGGCTCGGCATTGTGCCGGACAACAAGCTTGCGCGAGAATTCAGTGATTATGCCGGTCTCATGAATCAGAAAATTGCAAATATAGCAGAAACGGTGTTTTTTGTTGCGGCTGGTCTGCCGCTTAAATTGAAAGGCTAAGTTTGATGTCGGAACAAAAATTTTTACAGAGCAAAATCCCAACCACCGTCATAACCGGATTTTTGGGTTCCGGAAAAACCACAATGATCAGGCATTTATTGGAAAATGCAAAAGGCAAACGTATTGCTCTTATCATTAACGAATTTGGCGAACTTGGTGTGGATGGCGGTTTGCTCAAAGGCTGCGGTCTTGATAATTGCCATGATGATGATCTCATTGAACTCAATAATGGCTGCATCTGTTGTACGGTTGCCGAAGAATTCATTCCGACTATGACGAAACTGCTTGAGCGCGAGGATAGACCCGATCATATTGTGATTGAAACATCCGGTTTGGCACTTCCCCAGCCGCTTGTTGCAGCCTTCAATTGGCCCGAGATCAAAACGCAGGTGACCGTTGACGGAGTGATTACCGTGATTGACGCTCCGGCGGTGGCCGAAGGCCGGTTTGCGGATGATATTGACAAAATCAATGCCGAACGTGCCGAAGATAGTTCGATTACTCATGAAAGCCCGCTTGAAGAATTGTTTGAAGATCAAATTCATGCGGCTGATCTTATCGTCCTTAACAAGGTTGATCTTATCGACGAGGATAAGCTCGAGAATGTGCGCAATATCATTTCAAGCCATAGTGACAGAGTTCCGCAAATGGTCACGTCGAGTTTTGGCAGTATCGGAACCGATCTTATATTGGGGCTTGGCGTCGGTACCGAGAGCGATATTGAAAACCGCAAATCCCACCATGAAATGAACCATGCGAAAGGCGTTCCACATAACCACGACGAATTCAAAAGCTTTGTCGTTAACGCACCATCCATCCATGATCCCAAGGCATTAATCGAACGGTTGAAAACGATCATCGAAGAAAATGATATTTTGCGGCTCAAAGGCTTTGTCAATGTGGTTGGAAAACCGATGCGCCTTGTTGTTCAAGCTGTCGGTCAGCGGATTGATTCCTATTTTGATCGCCCCTGGCAAAAAAACGAAGAGCATAAAAGCCATCTTGTTGTTATCGGCCTTCACGAAATCGACGAGGGGAAGGTGCGCAAAACTATTGAAGCGCTTGATGTCTGATGCATTTGCTTCTTGCCCAGAAGGGAACCATAGCCGAACAGGATAAGGCGATTGATCTTGGACAGTCGCCTGCCGATGTTATTTTTCTTTCGGCGGCTGACACCGAATTGGCCAGCCTTTCGGTTGCAAAAGCCGCATTGAAGAAAACAACGTCTTCGCTGAGGCTTGTCAATTTGCTTTCGCTTTCTCATCCCATGTCGGTTGACACCTATGTCGAAAAAACCGCGTCATATGCGAAATTGATTGTGTTGCGCGTGATAGGTGGCGAAAGTTACTGGCCTTATGGGTTGCAAGTTCTCCACTCGCTGGCACTCGAAAAGAAGATCAAACTGGTGGTTTTACCTGGTGACGATAAAGTAGACGAAAATTTGCAAAAATTTTCTACTGTTGCCGAAGAGGATTGCCACAATCTTTGGCACTATCTCATTGAAGCAAGTGCGCAAAATATGCGCTCCTTTCTTGAATATTGCGATTATTTGCTCGGCCGCCACGAAAAGCCCGTCGAAGCGATACCCTTGATGAAGGCCGGCCTTTGGTCGCCGGATGACCCGCCGTTAACTGTTGATGATCTCATTAAACGTCACAATGCCACCCATAAACCGGTGGTGGCTATCTGCTTTTATCGCGCATTGGTGCAGAGCGGGCAAACAGCGAGCGTGGAAGCTCTTATTGACGCTCTTGAAAAACGCGGCTTAATCGCGCTGCCAATTTTTGTTTCAAGTCTTAAAGACGAATTGAGCGTTGCAATTGTCGATTCAATTTTTGACCGGCTTCCTCCCGATATTGTTTTAAATGCTACGGGCTTTGCCGTTTCAAACGGGCATATGGGACGAAAACCCACTGTCCTCGAAAAGCGCGGTGCAATGGTTTTGCAGGTGGTTTTTGCCGGAAGTAGCAAAGAACAGTGGGAAAAAGACGGGCGTGGCTTAACTGCCCGTGACCTTGCCATGAATGTTGCGCTTCCGGAAGTCGATGGGCGTGTATTCACCCGCGCTGTGTCTTTCAAATCGGCAGTGGAATATGATGACGAGACAGAATGTAATGTTGTCGTCCATAAACCTTTGAAAGATCGGGTCGACTTTGTTGCAGAGCTCACAAAAAACTGGGTAAGACTGCGCAACAAGAAGCCGGAAGAGCGCCATGTTGCCATTGTCATGGCCAATTATCCGGGTGGCGATGGTCGCTTGGGGCACGGTGTCGGGCTTGATACACCGGCAGCCATGATTGTGACTCTCAAAGCCATGAAAAGCCAAGGCTATGAGATTGAAAATATTCCGGAAAATGGCAATGAGCTCATGCGGTTGATGATTGAAGGTCCAACCAATGAAGGAGTAAAGGGGAGGCTCGTCCGGACAGCACTTTCTTTGAGTCTTTACAAGAAGTTCTTTCAATCGCTTGATAAAAAGATTCAAGATGAAGTGACTGCACGTTGGGGTGCGCCGGAAGACGATGCCTATGTGGTTGACAACGGATTGGCCTTGCCGGTTTTAATGTTGGGGGAAACGGTTGTCGGATTACAGCCGGAACGCGCATTCGGTATGGATGCAAAGCAAGTCTACCACGCCCCCGATATTGTTCCTACCCATCATTACCTTGCGTTTTATTTCTGGCTCCGGTTTGTTTATAAAGCCGATGCCATCATTCATATGGGTAAACATGGAAATCTTGAATGGCTTCCGGGAAAAGCTTTGGCACTCTCGAACCATTGCTATCCTGAAATAGCTCTTGGATCGATGCCGCACATCTACCCGTTTATTGTCAACGACCCCGGTGAAGGGACACAGGCAAAACGACGCTCTTCGGCCGTTATCATCGACCATCTGACCCCGCCTTTGACGCGCGCGGAAAGTTATGGCCCGTTAAAAGATCTGGAAGGCCTTGTTGATGAATATTACGAGGCGTCGGGCGTTGACCCGCGTCGTCTCGTAAAGCTCAAAGGCGAAATACTTGATCTGGTGAGGCTTACCGGTCTCAATCATGATGCCGGAATTGAAGACCATGATAGCGATGATCTGGCACTTGAGAAACTTGATGCCTTTTTGTGCGATCTTAAAGAATTGCAAATCAGGGACGGGCTACATATTTTTGGCAAAGCCCCTTCCGGCGAACAATTGGAAAATCTCCTTGTTGCAACGGCGCGTGTGCCTCGCGGCGAGGGGGAAAATGGCAGTTTACACCGCGCTATAGCCGATGATCTTGGCCTTGCTTTTGACCCGCTTGATTGTGTTTTTTCCGAAAAGTGGCAAGGTAAAAAGCCTGAAATATTGAAGGGTATGACCGATAGCCTATGGCGCACCAATGGTGACACGGTTGAACGGATCGAGCTTCTGGCGCTGGCGCTGGTTTCCGGAAAGATTACCCTTCCTCCGAAGTTCAAGAAAACAGCGCCAATTCTTAAAAATATTGCAGAAACATTGCGGCCATTGATTTTAAGTTGCGGCAAGGCGGAAATTGACGGGCTTTTAACCGCTCTTGACGGGCACTTTGTCGAGCCGGGGCCATCCGGTGCCCCGACACGCGGCCGGCCGGATGTATTTCCGACAGGGCGCAACTTTTTTTCGGTCGATACAAGAGCTGTGCCCACACAATCGGCTTGGCAATTGGGTAAAAAATCGGCCGAGCTTCTCATTATCCGCTATGTGCAGGATCACGGTGATTGGCCGAAGGCTTTTGGCCTTACTGCTTGGGGAACTGCCAATATGCGTACCGGTGGCGATGATATTGCGCAGGCTCTGGCACTTATCGGTGTGAAACCTTTGTGGGATGCGGCATCCCGCCGTGTAACCGGTGTTGAAGTTATTCCGGTAGCAGTTCTCGGGCGGCCACGTGTTGATGTGACATTAAGGATTTCCGGTTTCTTCCGCGATGCATTTCCCGAACAGATAGCCTTGTTCGATCAGGCGGTGCGTATCGTTGCCTCGCTTGACGAGGAGGAAGAGGATAATCCGCTTCATGCGCATTATTTGAAAGACGTAAAAACGCTCACAGAAACCGGAAAGAGCACAAAAGAGGCGGAAAGAGAAGCCGGTTTTCGTGTTTTCGGCGCTCGTCCGGGTGTTTATGGAACCGGCGTTCAGGAGCTTCTCGACAAGGGCGAATGGAATGACCGTAACGATCTTGGTAAAGCATGGATTGCCCATTCTTCTTTTGCTTACGGTAAGGAAGACGGTGTTGCTGCACAAAATATGCTTGAAAACCGGCTTCATCATATCAATGCCGTTGTCCAAAATCAGGATAATCGCGAACATGATCTTCTCGATTCCGGTGAATATTATGCCTTTGAAGGGGGAATGGCTTCGGCAGTTGCCGATAAGCAGGGGTCTTTTCCGAAAGTCTATCACAATGATATGTCGCGCCCCGAACGGCCGATGATAAAAACATTGCAGGAAGAAATCGGGCGGACACTCCGCGGGCGGGCCGTTAATCCGAAATGGATAACAGGGGTTATGCGACACGGCTTTAAAGGTGCGGTCGAAATGGCTGCAACTGTCGACTATCTCTTTGCTTTTTCGGCTACAACAAATGCCGTATCCAACGAACAATTCGAGGCGATTTATACTGCCTATATCGACGATGAAACCGTGCGGAATTTTTTAATCGGAAACAATCCTGCAGCTTTAAGAGAAATGGCACATAAACTTGAACAGGCGATCCGGAGAGAGCTATGGAAACCGCGCTCCAATTCTGCTTTGTTTGAACTGGAAGAACTACAGAAAGGCTCGATAAGATGGACGCCAAGGAAAAGCTGACGGAAGCGGAATTGAATGCCCGTCATGCCGAAAAAATGAAAAAGAAAGAGGCCGCGCGCAAAAAAATAGAAGCCGGTAAAACCAAGGAAAAAGGTCTTCTCATTGTTCATACGGGCAAGGGCAAAGGCAAGACAACAGCCGCTTTCGGTATGGTTTTTCGGGCTCTCGGCCAGAATATGAAGGTTGGAGTGGTGCAGTTTGTCAAGGGATTAAGGCAAACCGGAGAGCGTACCGCACTTGAAAAATTTGGCGATCAGGTGCGCGTTTATGCCCATGGTGAAGGCTTCACATGGGAAACGCAAGATCGTGAAAAAGACATTGCCGAAGCGCGAAAAGCGTGGGACATTGCCAAAGATATGATCCTCGACGACACGACCGATATGGTGCTTTGTGACGAGCTGAATATCGTATTGCGCTATGATTATTTACCTTTGGAAGAAGTGCTTGACGTATTATCCAAGCGACCTTTCATGAAACATGTTATCATCACCGGTCGCAATGCACGAAATGAATTGATTGAAGCTGCCGATCTGGTAACAGAAATGGAATTGGTCAAACATCCGTTCCGTTCTGGCATAAAAGGACAGAAGGGGATTGAATTCTGATGACCGCAACATGGCAGTTCTGGGCATTTCTTTCAGCAATTTTTGCGGCTTTAACAGCGATTTTTGCAAAAGTCGGCATAAGCGGTATCAATTCCGATTTCGCCACTTTGATAAGAACAATTGTTATTATTGCCGCATTATGTCTGTTTTTGAGCATCACCGGACAATGGCAACGTCCGGGAGCCATTCCGACGAAATCCTGGGTTTTCCTTGTTTTATCAGGACTTGCCACGGGTGCTTCATGGCTCGCCTATTTCCGCGCTCTGCAATTGGGAGATGCTTCCCATGTTGCCCCGATAGACAAATTGTCGGTTATTTTTGTTGCCATTTTCGGCGTTACTTTTCTTGGTGAAAAACTGACAGCCATCAACTGGACCGGCGTCGTCCTGATCGGCGCGGGCGTTATTTTGCTGGCATTAAAATTTTAGAAGAGCATAATTGTTCAATTTTTAAAGCCGGTTTGGCAGCTTTGTGCGAACCGGTTTTTCTTTTAAGCTCTATTCCGGTATCTTAATGGACGGGCTTTTATCACTCAAAGGTTCAGCCATTGCCGCAACGGATTGTCATGGGCTTGTAAGAGTTTATAGGCAAGAATAACGCACACGATGACCAATAGCGGTTTTATGAGCTTGGCACCGGTTTTCATGGCAACGCGGGCCCCCATTTGCGCACCGATGAATTGGGCAATTCCCATAGCAATGCCGATTTTTAAATTGATCGAGCCCATGACAGCAAAGGTTAAAAAACCGCCGAGATTGGATGAAAAGTTCAACAGTTTTGTATGGGCTGTTGCTTTGAGAATTCCAAAGCCTGACAAAGAAACAAAGGCCAGCATATAGAAAGAACCGGCACCCGGACCAAATATGCCGTCGTAAAAGCCGACAAGTGGTGCCATAGTCAGTGAAAAGATGATTGGTCGCATCCGCTCCTGTTTATCAATATCGTTGAGGTTCGGCTTTAACGCAAAATAACAGGCGACAATAATGAGCAGAACGGGCAGGAATGCCTGAAATAATTTGACAGGAATAAGGGTTGCAACCAATGCGCCGATAATGCTTCCGATAAACGCCATGGCGGCCTGAAGGATTTGTTTCCGGATATTGACTTGTCCACCACGGGCATAGGCGACCATTGCAGAAAATGAGCCGAAAAGCCCTTGCAACTTGTTTGTGCCCAATGTTTCGACTGGCGGAAGGCCCGAAAGCATCAGGGCAGGGATGGTGATAAGGCCACCGCCACCGGCAATCGAATCTATAAAACCGGCAAGCAAACCGGCAAAAATCAAAATCAGGACAGTCGGGTCAAAAAGGAATTCCAGCATTGGCGAATACTACCTGAACAGAATAGAATAAGGAATAATAGAATAATTTCGATAAAGAAACGTCAAACGTTGCATTCATGCACTTGTGTTTTTTGTGCAATATTGGCAAGCTCTGCTTTTAGTTCAGCTCTCCTAACGTGGCAAGAAGCGGAGTTTCGCATGTTTGACAGCATAGCAAATTATTTTTCCCGTCATAATTCGGTTCGTAAAGTGGCCGAAAATCCGGCAACAGCGGCCGAGCTTCTCTTGCTCATCCATTTGGGCTTTGCCGACGGCAAACATACGCCAAGCGAAACAGCCGCTTTTTCAAAAATTGCCGAACAACAATTCGGTGTATCTCCCGATGCTTTGCCGGATGTCATCCAATATCTTTATGATTATGGCTATGAAACCACAACCGGGCAGGCTGCGGCTCTCTTTGGTGAATTGGCACCGGATCGGCGTATTGCACTTATCGAAAATTTGATGACAATTGCCGCTGCCGATAATCATGTCGATGCTGATGAAGTTGCGCTCATCCATCGGATAGCAGCCATTCTCGGTGTCCCTTCACAAGAGGTGGAACGGATTTATAACACTGTCAAAGAACGCGCTTGAAGGCAAAACCGGATATGGTCAACAGAAGTGCTATGCCGGTTTTTGTGGGCATAGGCATTTCATCATCTGCCACGACGGGCGACATGGAAAAGGCTCTCGAAACTCTCGAAAAATGGAATATTGCGGCTTTTTCAACACTTGAAGGTAAAGAATCCAACGGTCTTATTTTAAGCGCTTTGCAACGTTTTGCTGTTCCTCTCGTTACATTTTCGTCTGAAGAGTTGGAGACAATGACTTGCTTTCTGAAGAACCCTTCCGATATTGTTTTTCAATATACGGGCTGCCATGGAGTTGCGGAAGCTGCAGCTTTGGCGGCTTCAGGTAAAGGTGGTATTTTGCTCGTTGAAAAGACAAAAATTGGTGGGCTTACCATTGCGGTGGCAGGACAGAAGGAAGAATGACAGTATATTTTATTGGCGCAGGTCCGGGGGCATATGATCTCATTACACTGCGCGGGCTCAATCTCATAAAACGTTGTCCGGTCTGCCTTTATGCCGGCTCGCTTCTTTCGGAAGAATTGATTGCCGAAATTCCTCATGAAGCGCGACGCGTCAATACCGGCCATCTTGATCTTGATGCCATCGTCGAAGAGTTTGTCAAAGCGGAAAAAGAAGGAAAGGATGTTGCAAGGCTTCATTCCGGCGACCCTTCGATCTATAGCGCAATTGCCGAACAGATGGCAGCGCTCGACAAGCTAGCGATCAATTACGAGGTGGTACCGGGGGTTGCTTCCTATGCGGCGGCAGCGGCAGCCATGAAGCAGGAATTGACACTTCCAAAGCTAAACCAGTCGGTCATTTTGACACGAACATCGGTTAATTCTTCACCAATGCCGGAACTTGAGACATTGTCAAATCTCGGAAAAGCAAAAGCGACAATGGCAATTCATCTATCGGCAAAAAATATTGTCGCAATCCAGAAAGAATTATTGCCGATTTACGGGGCCGATTGCCCCGTCATTGTTGCCTATCATGTAAGCTGGCCGGACGAAAAAATCATTTCAGGCACGCTTGCCGATATTCATGAAAAGATAGCGCAAGAAAAAATAGAAAAGACCGCGATCATCTTTGTCGGGAAAGCGCTGCGGCCGGAAAAGCTTAGCCGTTCGTCTCTTTATGCTTTTCCGCACGGTCCGCTTGGCAAAATGTCCTCACCAAGTTGATAACATCTTTTTCCGTGTTCAATGTGACGACATCGGGCAGGGGCTTTCTGGTTATCATAATCACCGGAAGGCCGAGTTTGCGTGCAGCCTCCAACTTTGGAAAAGAGGCGGAACCTCCGGAATTTCTGCACACGAGACAATCAAAACGATGGTTGACGAGAAAGTCATATTCTTCTTTTTCATTTTCCGGTTTACCAAGCACAATTTCTATATTGGCTTCAGAAACAAAATTTTCCGGTTTCTCGACCATACGCGCGACAAATGACACATCTTTACGCACCAGAAATTCATTGACGTGTTGGCGCCCTATCGCAAGGAAGCAGCGGCTATTTAAAGGAATAGCGGCAACGGCTTCAGCAATATTATTCACCGTTTGCCACTTGTCTTCTTTCCCCGCTTGCCAGAGCGGACGCTCGAACCGGATATAGTCGATCTTTTCTGCGCGTGCTGCCCGCCAGGCATGATCGGTCATAGTTTCGGCAAAAGGATGGGTTGCGTCAACAATAAGCCCTATATTTTCCTTTTTGATTGTATCGATAAGCCCGTCAATGCCGCCAAACCCGCCAATGCGATACCGCCCTGCGGGAATTTTCGGATGCGATGTACGGCCAGCGAGAGACGAAAGAACAGGATAGTCCTCTTCGGCAAATTTTTCTGCAAGAGCATAGGCTTCGCTGGTGCCACCCAATAATAAAACTGTCCTACCTTCTCGCAAGAATATTTCCCTTTCTATCGGTCACAATGATTTCGACAGCAACCGGCGCATCCCTTAGTGTTTCTTCAGCGACATGTTTTGCCTGAAGCGCAATAGGGGTAGCAATATTAATTCCTTCTTTTGTAGCAATATCAAGCACTTCTTTCGCAGTGTTCGCATTTTCGATGAAGTTCTTGAGAGATTGGTTCAAGCCGGCATTCTTTGCAACGTTCCACAAATATGTCTTGTCGACTTGAGAGCGGGAAGAATGAAGGTCCATTTCGCCTTGCGCGAGTTTTGTCAGTTTTGCAAAACCACCGGCAATTGTCAGTTTATCAATCGGGTGGTGACGCAAATATTTTAACACAGCACCGACAAAGTCCCCCATATCCAATATGGCATAGTCAGGAAGGTGATAGATTGCCTGTGCCGCATCTTCCGAAGTTGCTCCGGTTGCACCAAGAACATGGCTTGCCCCTTCTGCACGAGCGACATCAATACCGCTATGAATAGAATGGATCCATGCCGAGCATGAGAACGGGTGAACAATACCGGTTGTACCGAGAATGGAGATGCCGCCCAGAATGCCAAGGCGCGGATTCCATGTTTTGAGCGCGATATTTTCGCCATCCGGTACCGAAATTGTAATGACGAGATCTTGCGGAAAAGAATATTTGTCACAAATTTCCTTGCAAACCTCGCTCATCATGCGGCGTGGAACGGGGTTGATGGCCGCTTCTCCGACATCAAGCGGCAAACCCGGTCTTGTAACAGTTCCAACACCTTTTCCGGCTTTGAATATAATTCCGCTGTTTGGAGAGGCTGGGGTGACAGTTGCAATAATGGTCGCCTTGTCGGTCACATCGGGATCATCACCTGCATCTTTGATAATTCCCGCTGTCGCCTGATTTTCTCCAAGACTTTTGAGAGAAAGCGCAAATTGCGGCATTTGCCCCCTTGGCAATCTTATCTCCACAGGATCGGGAAACTCACCGGTAATGAGAGCGGTGAGCGCTGCCTTGGTGGCAGCGGTTGCGCAGGCGCCTGTTGTCCAGCCCAAGCGAAGGGGGCCTTCCGGTTTGCGTTTCAATGTGCTTTGCAAGTCTGCCATTTTGACAATATTTCTTGAAAATTAAACGTTTACAGTGGTTGGAAACTGCACAATAGATAACACATATAATGCATTGATTCTTGTTTTGTATAGATTTTACCATCAAAAGGACCCGAAATGACGGCAGATTTGCCTTTCAAATTGCCACAGTTCATTGCCGGGCATGTGTGGTTGGTGGGCGCGGGGCCGGGTGACCCCGGACTTCTTACTCTCCATTGTGTCAATGCACTCAAACAGGCAGACCATATCCTTTATGATGCGTTGGTCGATCATTCGTGCCTTGAGCTCGCAAAACAAGGCGCAATTTTAGAATTTGCCGGAAAACGCGGTGGCAAACCCTCGCTTAAACAGCAGGAAATCACCGACCGCATGATTTGCCTTGCCAGAGAAGGAAAACGGGTTTTGCGTTTGAAAGGCGGCGATCCTTTTGTGTTCGGCCGTGGTGGTGAAGAGGCGCTTGCCTTGATAGACGCCCATATTCCCTTTCGCGTTTTTCCTGGAATAACAGCTGGAATAGCAGGCCCGGCCTATGCAGGCATTCCGGTTACGCATCGCTCCGTCAATCACAGTGTATTGTTTTTAACCGGTCACGATGCTGACGGTACAGTGCCAAAGTCTTTTGACTGGAAAGCAATTTCCCGCGCCGCACCGGTTCTCGTGTTTTATATGGCGATGAAACACATTGATGAAATTGCCGATGACCTCATTAAAGGGGGGCGCAAGAATGATGAGCCGGTTATGTTTATCACACATGCGACAACCTCCAATCAGCGGATTTATAAAACCGAACTTGATCATATAAAACAAACAATCAAAGAACATGACATCGAACCGCCAACAATTGTTGTCGTTGGTAAAGTTGTTTCTCTTTCCGATAAACTTGCTCCAAATATTGTTAGAGACGAATTGGATAACAGATCATTATGAATGGCTTTATGGTGAGCGCTGCCAATTCGGGAGCCGGTAAAACTGTTATCACTCTGGCATTAATGCGAGCCCTGAAAGAAATGGGATTAGCCGTTGCTCCCCGAAAAGCGGGGCCGGACTTTATTGATCCCGCGTTTCATAAAGCGGCAACAGGCGAGGATAGCTACAATCTCGATTGTTGGGCAATGCGCGACGCGCTCATAAGAAATATCAATTTTACCGACACTTCGGAGCAGAAGTTTTTTGTTGTCGAAGGCATGATGGGGCTTTATGACGGTGCCATTAACGGCAAGGGGTCGTCTGCCGAACTTGGCCGTTTGTTGGATTTGCCGGTATTTTTTGTCGTTGATGTAACAAGCCAATCACATTCGGTCGCGGCACTTGTCAAAGGTTTTGCCGAATTTATGCCGGGATTGCGCTTTGCCGGCATTATCCTGAATAAAATCGGGAGCCCCCGACACGAAGCCATGCTTCGCGCGGCCTTGCGACCGCTTGATATTCCGGTGGTTGGCGCCGTTTACCGGAATAAGGCGCTGACACTCCCCTCACGTCATTTGGGACTGGTTCAAGCTTCGGAACGAACAGATCTTCATGCTTTCATTGGAAAAGCGGCAGAAATCATAAAGGAAAGCGTTGATCTTGAGGCGATGATCACATTATCGACTTCAAATCGTGTGAAAGTTGATAGTGCCACGATTGATTATATCCCGCCACTTGGACAACGCATTGCGGTGAGCCGTGATGATGCTTTCCGCTTTTCTTATCCACATCTGCTTGATGGCTGGAGAAAAGCCGGTGCCGAAATCATGTTCTTTTCGCCTTTGGCGAATGAAGTGCCGGATAAAGAGTGTGATAGTGTTTATTTATGTGGTGGTTATCCCGAACTTTTTGCCGGAAAACTGGCAGCAGCAGAAAAGTTCAAAGAAGCCATGACCAATATAGCAAAAGCCGGAAAAACCGTTTATGGCGAATGCGGTGGTTATATGACCTTGGGGGAAACATTGGAAGATAGCGAAGGGGTTAAACACCCGATGCTTGGTCTGTTGCCATTGAATACCAGCTTCAAACAGAAGAAACTGCATTTAGGCTATCGCCGATTGGTTCCTGAAGGAGAGTTTTTTGGAAAAACCCGCTTTCGAGGGCATGAATTCCATTATGCTTCGATTATAGACGAAAAAGTCGATAAACCACTTTTTAAAGCCTATGATGCGCTTGACAATTCTGTAGGTACAAGCGGAATGAGAATAAACAATGTTGCCGGCTCTTTTATTCATTTGATAGATATTGAAGGTTGAAAAAATATCCTACACGCGTAAAGAAAATGCGGCGTAACTGTTTGATGTGTTTTCGAGTAAATTTACTAAAAACTCTGTCATTGCGACTTTTTATCAGAAGATGAGGAGAGGCAATGATGCTGGAAACAAACTGCCGTGAACACATTGAATTTGGAAGATATTTTCTTGCACCAATGTGATGTGAAATGGCAAACCGGATATTTGAAACAATCGCATTAAGGGATTCGTCCGTTAATTATGAAATATGAAATTGATAAGCTCAATGTTGCTTCCGCAGTTAACGCAAGAACACGCCGTATCAGCATACTTGCTCTTGCTGTCGGTGCCTTTGCAATTGGTACATCAGAATTTGTTTCAATGGGGTTGCAACCGGAAATGGCCAAAAGTTCGGGAGTCGATATACCGACTGCGGGTCAGTATATTTCAGCCTATGCGATGGGGGTTGTTGTCGGTGCACCGGTTCTGGCTGTAGCAACTGCAAAATTTCCACGGAAATATGTTCTGATTGCTTTGATGCTGTTTTATGCCTTTGCCAATATTGCCAGTGCCTGTGTGACGAGCTTTCACGCGCTGGTCGGCTTGCGATTTATGAGCGGTTTGCCGCATGGCATCTATTTCGGTGTTGCCTCTATTGCCGCTTCTTCCATGGTGGAGATGAAAAATCGCCCCAAGGCGATCGGGGCGGTGATGTTGGGGTTGACAATTGCGACAGTTGTCGGCGCACCTTTTGCAACCTGGCTCGGTCAGCAACTTGGATGGCAAATGGCTTTTGTGCTGGTCGGCAGCATCGGTGCGCTTTGTGCTATTTTGGTGTTTTTCTTTCTACCCAGTTTGCCGACCGCATTGGGGACAAGTCCCCTTACCGAGCTTAGCGCTTTAAAAGAAAAGCAGGTCTGGTTCATGCTGGCAATGGTAGCCATTGGCACAGCCGGCCTCTTTGCTGTCTTCAGCTACATCAAATCGACTTTGACTGTCGTTTCCGGTGTTTCTATCGGCTGGGTGCCGTTTATCATGCCGCTTATCGGTCTTGGTATGGTAACAGGCAACATCTTCGGACCAAAAATAGCGGTAAAAATTGGTCCGATGAAGATGATATTTTATGCAATGCTGTGGAGCACAATTACATTCTTTCTGTTTTTCTTCCTCTGTCATTCCGGCATTACGGCTGCGATCGGCTGTTTTCTCATCGGTACATCATTTGCCAGTATGCCGTCAGTCCAGGCACGAGTGATGGATGTCGCAGCCAATGCCCAGACACTTGCCGGAGCACTGATGCAATCGGCCTATAATGTTGCCAATGCTTTGGGTGCTGAATCGGGTGCAGAAATCTTGCGGCTAGGTTTCGGTTATCAGGATACGGCGATTTTGGGCGGATGCCTTACCTTTTGCGGCGTGTTGATCTTTGCAGCATCGTGGTACGTCGATAAGCATGATCAGGCTAAAGCATCAAAACAGGTGTGATACCGGTGGGGCGTCTTTGTTTTGTCCTTTTATTGGCGCTCCTGATTGATCGGTTAATCGGTGACCCCGACTGGATATGGCGCAAGGTTCCTCATCCGGTAGCGGCATTCGGGGCAGGGATAAAGTGGTTTGAAACACGATTTAACAGAAAGTCGATGTCTCCCCGCCGCCGGAAATGGTACGGCATCAGTGCGCTTCTTATCTTGTTGTTGGCAACCTTTATTATTGGCCTTGTTATTCATCTGCTTTTGCTCCAACTGGGGTTTGCAGGAATAATTATTGAAGCGCTGGTTGCCTCCATCTTCATTGCGCAAAAAAGCCTTGTCGATCACGTTGGTAAAGTGGAAAAAGCCTTCAAACAAGGTTCGCTTATCGAAGCGAGAAATGCTGTTTCGCTCATAGTCGGGCGGGAAACAAAAAATCTCGATGAAAGTGCGGTTTGTCGTGCAGCAATCGAAAGCCTCGCAGAAAATAGCTCTGATGGCGTTGTGGCACCCGTATTCTGGTATATCATCCTCGGTCTTCCCGGCCTTTTTTGTTATAAATTGGTGAACACGGCCGACTCGATGATCGGCTATAAGAATGAGCGCTTCAAGGATTTCGGCTGGGCTTCGGCACGACTTGACGATGTTGTCAATTTTATACCGGCAAGAGTGACAGCGTTTATCGTTATCCTGACATCCGGACTTTTTATCAATCGGAAAGTTGCTGAAAAGGCGGTTGACGTGGTGAGAAAAGATGCACGTCACCATCATTCGCCCAATGCCGGTTTTCCCGAATGCGCCTTTGCAGGCGCCCTTGATATCAAGCTTTTGGGGCCAAGAATTTATTCAGGGGAAGCTGTTGACGAACCTTTCCAGAATGAAAGCGGGAAAATGGCCGGTCCCGCCGATATTTACCGTGCCATCCGGCTCTTCAAGCGTTCGATAGATGTGCTATTTTCAATTATTCTGGTGCTGTTTCTGATTGCTTTGGTTGTTTGAATGTTTTCCATCGGGACGGTTGAACATATCGCGCGAAATAATAAAGGCGAGCGGTATAGCAAGTAGCAATATAATAAGCAGAAAGATAAACAGCACTTTGGAAGCCGCAATCATACCGCTGACACCACCTGGATCAAATAATCCGGCAAGATTGGTAATGCTTCCCGCAAGTGCCGCGCTTAGAGCTGTTGAAAACAATTGGATTGTTGTAAGAGATGCACTGGCACGCGTGGCATCTTTATCGGAAGCACATTGTAATACGCGGGTAAGCAAATGCGGCCATGACGTTCCAGCTCCGACCCCTATCAGGAAAAGCGCAATACAAATCGAAATCAGAAATCCCGATGATTTCATTTCAGAGGGGATGAAATAAAACAATGTTGCCATTCCGAGCATATCAATCACGGGTGCGAGAATGATGATTTTGCGCACAATTTTCGGAGAGGCTCCGGCACTTGGCAGTGAACCGCAGGTCCAGCCGATGCTCATAAGCGCGGCAATATAGCCTGCAACAAGTGGCCCACGCCCGTGAAGTTCCTGAAGAAACAGGGGCAGATAAAGTTCCGCACCGTTTACGGCGACAGAAATAATAACCATCAGGCCGTAAAGCGGCAAGAATATCGACTGAATCGAAAATGAACCTTCGGGAAGCATTTTGTTTTCAGAATGATTATCGATAATCCCAAGAACAAAAAGTAGGATAGCACCGATAATAATACCGGCAATTTTAATGTTGTTGTCGGCAACCGCACTGCTTGCGGAAATGGCAAGAACCATAACGGTCAAAACAGCAAGTTGGATAACAGGAAGCCGTTCCGAAGCATTCTTAAGTTTTGCGGAGGCAGGCAAAACTTTAAGTGCAACGCCGGAAAATAAAAGTGCCAGAATACCAACCGTCCAGAATGAAGCACGCCAAGTGCTGTATTCGGCAAAAATGCCGCCAATAGCGGGGCCAAGTAATGTTGAAATGCCCCACATGCCGGAAATGAGCCCCATGGCACGTGGCCATAAGGCAGGGTCGAATACAATTCTGACCATGGAATAGGACAGTGACAATAAAAATCCGCCGCCGAAACCTTGAATGAGCCGACCAAACAGGAACGCCGCCATAGTTGGAGCAACACTACAGATAAGTGTACCCGCAGCAAACAGGAGTGCCGAAAGGACATAAGCTGTTTTGGGGCCGAAACGGGCTAGCAATTTTGCTGCGAGCGATGCACCGATAAGCGATGCTGTCACAAAAATTGTTGCTGCCCACGAATAATATTGTTCACCGTGAATATCGGCAACAAGAGAGGGGAGAATAGTGACAACAATATAGACATTGACCGCATGCAGAGCAACCCCGCCTGCAAGTGTTATAGAGCGGACACCATTTCTACCTGAAAGAAGTGTTGACCAGCCTTGTTCATTCATTGTCATCCCTATATTTTTTTAAGAATCAGTGTCGGTCTTCTAAATAACCTCATAAGACCATGGAGCCAAGAAACGAAACTTTGATCGACGTTTTTTGTTCCGCCCAATAGCAAAAAGCCCCGTGTAAAACGGGGCTTTTTGCTTTTCAAAATTGAAATGTTCAAGCAAGTGCTTTGGCAAGATTTTCCGCAATCTTGTCAAGAAAACCTGTTGTTGAAAGCCATTTCTGGTTTGGACCGATAAGCAGGGCAAGATCCTTGGTCATAAAACCGGATTCAACCGTATCGACACATACTTTTTCAAGTGTATCTGCAAAGTGCTTCAACTGGTCATTGTTGTCGAGCTTTGCACGGTGAGCCAAACCGCGAGTCCAAGCGAAGATCGAAGCGATCGAGTTGGTCGATGTCTCTTCGCCGCGCTGGTATTGGCGATAGTGGCGGGTTACTGTTCCATGTGCTGCCTCGGCTTCAACCGTTTTGCCATCCGGTGTCATGAGAACCGATGTCATGAGTCCCAAAGAGCCGAAACCCTGAGCCACTGTGTCGGATTGGACATCACCGTCATAATTCTTACAAGCCCAGACATATCCGCCGGACCATTTAAGTGATGAAGCAACCATATCGTCGATCAGACGGTGCTCGTAAGTGAGATTATATTTATCGAATTCGGATTTGAATTCCTTATCGAAAACTTCCTGAAAGATATCTTTGAAACGGCCGTCATAAGCCTTCAAAATGGTATTCTTTGTGGAAAGATAAACCGGAACTTTGCGCTGCAAGCCATAATTGAACGACGCACGGGCAAAATCTCGGATTGATGCATCAAGATTATACATGGCCAATGCAACACCGGCACCCGGTGCATCATAGACATCATGCTCGATAACTGTTCCGTCTTCACCGACAAATTTGATCGTCAGTTTGCCTTTGCCGGGAAATTTGAAATCTGTTGCTTTATATTGGTCACCAAAAGCATGACGGCCGATAATGATCGGTTTTGTCCAGTGTGGGACAAGTCGAGGAACATTTTTACAAATAATAGGTTCACGGAAGATAACGCCACCAAGAATGTTACGGATTGTACCGTTCGGTGACTTCCACATTTTTTTCAGATTGAATTCTTTGACGCGTGCTTCATCCGGCGTGATTGTCGCGCATTTAACGCCAACGCCATATTTCTTGATAGCATTTGCAGCGTCGGTTGTTACCTGATCGTTGGTCGCATCACGATTTTCTATCGAAAGATCATAATATTTCAGATCTACATCGAGATAGGGATGGATCAATTTTTCCTTGATATATTGCCAAATAATGCGTGTCATCTCATCGCCGTCGAGTTCGACGACCGGATTTGCGACCTTGATCTTTGCCATATGATATTCCTCTTCCGTAGTTTTAATATTTTTGCCGTTATAACATTCGCAAACACGAACTGGAAAGCCCTAAACCGAGATTATAACGGACCTTTGAAGATGAAGTAGGCGCCGCTTACAATAAGCGCAAAGCCGACAAAATGGTTTATCGTCAGTTTTTCGCCAAGATAAAGAACGGAAAAACCGGAAAATATCAGAAGCGTGATCACTTCCTGAATCGTTTTGAGCTGGGCCGCGCTATATACCGTGTGCCCCAACCGGTTTGCGGGAACTGCAAGGCAATATTCAAAAAATGCAATTCCCCAACTTGCAATGATGACGATCATTAATGGCTTGTTGGTGAATTTCAAATGCCCATACCAGGCAAAGGTCATGAAAACATTTGATAACAACAACAAGCCGATAGGCGCGATATAAGGTAAAATTTGCATTTGTCGTAAATTAAAAAAGTTTATAAAGCGCGATCGTAATAAAGCTGTATGCCGGTCAGAGCAGAAATATGTTTGACATAATCCTGGAGCTGCTGTGGCATTTTGATATCTTTCACAATTGTCAAATTGCGCAATGTCGGAAATATCATAACATCATCCCAGCTCAGGCGCTGATTTTTATTATCGGGATGGAAAGATAAGGTAACCAGTTTGTCTTCAACCTTCTTTTTGTGATCGGCAGTTTCGCTCATTGCCTGATCGAATGATTTGCCAAGTGATTTTTCTTTTTTGCCCTGAAAATATTCAATGGCCGATTTTGTAGCAAATTCCGGAAGTGACGCTTTTACATTTCGCGGATAAAGCAATGCATTGATATCGGCTGATATCGCCGAAAGCTCGTCGGTTACTACTTTCTGATGGTCGCTTGCTGGTGATATAACCTGATTTTTTTGACCGATTTCATCGAACTTATGGGCAATATCGAGGCTTTCAACCATAGCAGTCCCATCGTCGAATTCCAAAATCGGCACCTGTTTCTTGTGAACGAGCCGCATGCATGTGTCGGAATCATCGTTAAGCAAAACAACATATTCGACAGGAACACGTTTATATCCGGCCACCATTTTGGCGCGGGTACAAAACGGGCAATGGTCATAATAGTAAAGTTTCATCGAAAATTTCCTCGCACTGTTGAGATTTTTCTGGTCTTAGCGGCAGCAGTATCAAGACTTTTTTACACTCTAGTTTACACTCTAGTTTAGACTCTAGCCCAAAACAATCGATCGGAAAAGCAAAGTAAAATTGAAGACAGCAGAATCTGTGTGAGCTCGTCGGGATTGTTGTTTATGTCCTAAAATAGTTGGACCGGAGAAATGGAATTACCATTGCAATCATTGTCTGTTGCTAAAACGGATATCAGTCGTTTCACGCTCGGGCAACAGCAACCTATAGGAAAGGTCTAAAAATGACGGCCGGTCTCAAAAGCAAAGTGGATGATGTCCATTCGGTTGCCAATGGTTTTATTTCATTGCCAGTCATTTTCGAGCAGTTCACTACCGCTGAAAACCGGAATAATTGTAGATCAAAGCTGTTCAATCAGAATTGTTTTTGTAAAATTGCCGGAAAAATGATGAATTTTCTATTCAACGCGACTATTAACTCTAAATAGCAAGCTTGCTTGCGCTGCATTATTTGCATCCGGACGCTAATTGAACTATATTGTTCACAGAGAATAGTGCCAAAAGTCTGGCATTATATCGGAGGCGAAAATGGTATCGATCACATCAACTGATATGAATTTGGTCAATCATGGTTTTGATGTTCCGGGACTACGTGCAGCCCAGAACATACAAGAAATTGTCCAATCGCAGAACAACGCCACACAAACCGTGCGTGTCGATGATCGTAATGTAATGTCGCCACGTATTTCCGATGCTTTGTCACGTATACAGGAACTTGTTGAAAAGGGGATTAATGCATCCGGCATTATCAGTCAGCAAGTCAATACGAACATGACCAATCCGCAATATTTTACCGGCACTTTGAAGGACGCCGATGCGGCTAAATATGCCGGGTTCGAGGGTGTTCCGACTGGCAGTTTTCAGGTATTTACGCCGCCTGAAATCAGTGACGACAAACTGAAAGATCTTGTCAAATCCACTGCCCAGCTTGGTGGTCTTCCAAATGGCGATGATGCTTTGTTCAAAGCACTGCAAAATGATACGGCAAAGATCTATAACCAGGAGGATTCTGAAAATCTTCTCGGTAAACCGGTTGACTGGAAGCAGGGAAGCATTGGCGGTACAATGTGGGATCGCAATGCTATTGACCAGAAAGCTGTTCAACAGGTGGCTCAAGATGGTAAACAAATTTTTGCCGGTGCAATCGGTTCAATCCATTTTGCAATTGTTTATTAAAGCTTGATTTTCTATTCCTGAATCCAATGGCCCAATTCATGATAGATGTTGGGCCATTTTTATATGTAAAATCTTAATGTGAATTTTTGCTGCGTTTCGTGTGGAAAATAGAGGTATTTGGAAAACGTTGAAAACCTCAATCTTCTTTCCGAATGTTTTTCTTGGGAATAAATCGAAAAAAGCCTGTCTCTGGCTTAAAGGGACGACGACTCGGTTGAATGCCGCGGTGCAATGGAATTTTCGTGCATGTATGCATAGCGTTTTCTCAAGACAAAATAATGTTGCGTTATGGAATCTATTTTGGCGCGAATTTGTTCTTTGAAATAATGCGAGAAATGTTTAAACTCCGACAGCTCTCGAACGATAGTATGGTGTAAACGATGCGCTTTTTTATTTCATTTCTGTTGTGTATTTTGTCATTGCCTGCCTTGGCTGAAAGCCGTACTGCAATTATCGGAGCTATCCAAGTTATTGATGGGGAAACACTCGAAATTCAAAATCAACGTATAAAATTGTGGGGAGTAGATGCTCCGGAACTTAACCAGACATGTAAAAATGGTCAGGATGCCGGTTATGATTGTGGAAAAGAAGCCGCATATGCACTTTCGCAATGGTTGACAGAATTGCAACCTGTGCGCTGCGAACCTCGGGGCAATGATAATTCAGGCAATACGATTGCGATTTGCTATACCTCGACGGGAGATGACATTGCAAGCTGGATGGTACGTAACGGCTATGCCGTTGATTGGCCGAAATATTCCAATGGTTTTTACGGCGTTTCAGAAAAACAGGCACAATCAAACAAGAGTGGTATTTGGCAACATAATGAAGCCGCACCGTGGAAATTGACTGAAAAATAGAACAGCTCTTTTGAAAGCGTCCAAGCGTTTGGCGAACCAATGCGTTAGGAAGTGCAGTTGCTGCCGTGTATGATGCATAGATTGTTTGCCCGATTTTTGAGGCTGCAGTGGTTAGTGGCTGGGTATCTATATGCTGTCTGTTCCTTGTTGCACTTCTAGACGGAACGTTATTTGATCTCAAAGGGGCGGAGGGCTTAAGCTTAACCGTTGGGCTAGTACATAAATAACGCCTATCATCCGCTATACATGTATATTGCCCTCACAGTCTCGAAATGTTGTTAGCATTTGAAGCTTAAGATTTCCAAAGTTATTGTTCTATCTGAGCGTTAAAGGAATGTTGCATAACAAATGCACTGAGTAGAGTTGGCAACGATGTCAAAGGCAATAAAAGTAGTGCGAATCCAAATACAGTACGTAACCCTTGTCTATAGCTTTGTTATAATCGGGCCGAACCGCTTGGATGCATTGATAAGTTATTGTTCCGTTCTCCGGTACTCCAGAGCTACGATCGTATGGATATTTCCATCTTATATCCATCTTGCGTAATGAATGGCATCTGTTGCCGTTTTATAATCTGTCCATTCATAGCGACACGACAATCATTTGCACGATTACCGGATATTTTTCATTGCCGTTGAACATTCTGATCAATATAGAATATATTGTCGAGTGACTGTTCCAATACGTCTTGCGGTGGATCATGCAAGCTTTACGATTCTTCGGTTCTGTCAACTGTGTCGCCACGAAGCTTTAACCGTGAGACTTCATACTTATTCAGTCGTGTGTTTTTCGCATCAAATCCGAACCACAACCTTATGTCCGGAAGGGCTTTTAAGCCATAGTAATTTTGATAAAGCTGCTATTCCACCGGCATTGAATGTTGCTCTAATGGATTCTGCTATCGGATTAAACGCCGTGTTATAGACTGGTATTGCATTCACCTCACCTGTAACATTGGCTTTTTGTAAGCGTTCAGTGATCTCTTCAATCACCGCATCAAATATTGTCTCAATGGCTTCCAGAAATGCCTTCCAAGAGGCTCATATTGCTGAATTAATTGTTCGAGCTATTCTTGTTCGGATAGACGTTTCAACATAACGATTACAATCTAAGGTGGTTAACCATTTGAGGAGTGAATAATGGCTTGGCTTTGGGATAATATAGTGGGTGTAATAACGACGGTTCTAGCCATTTATGGTGCAGTCCTTTCGAGCCTTAATTTTGGGCATATGAGGAAACGAGATAAAAAAGAACTCTATATTGAAGCTAATTTTATACAGTCATCTTATGTTGAAGCAAATATTGCGACCATAACCGTTGTTAATAAATCACTAAGACCCATCACTATTAAAGAAATAGGCTTGAAATATGATCCGTCCGTTGAGCCTAAGCTGTCAAAACCTGTCGATTATGAGAATGATGCTGCTAGATTGCCCGCCAAACTTGAGACTAGCGATCAATTTAGTTACGACGTTCCTTGTTGCTATTTTGCAAACGAAAAAGAAAAATTCCATCATTTTGATACGTGTGCTATTCCTTACGCAATAGACAATGAAGGACAAAAATATAACGGAACTCCATTGCAGCATCCAATCTATTTTGTTTTAGGCAGCTAACTCTCGAACTGGCACAGATAATGAATTGGCATACGAGAAGGGTTAAGTGATGAAACAGCAACGATAGTTTATTTGACGTCATCGAATTGGCTGCTTTACATTGGATCTTGGGTTCTAATTCAATTTTAAATTTGATGCTTCTTGATTTTAAAAGTTATTCGAAAAGATATTTGCCTCTTTTGTTATCTTGAAGACGCGAACTTCTATGTTGGTTGTTTCACAGTATTTAAATTATACAGGAAATAAATGGTCCACTTTTTGACGTCTCCGTTACAGCGTATTGCAGGGCAGGTTGACTTTCTTGGTCGTGGTTGTGTGGGCGTTTTGCCCCATTAGTTGTTATTTGAGCGTGGTAGTTTTTTATCAATAGAGATGGCCAATCCTGACTATGGATTGTATGATCTTTTGTTCGAAGTTTGACGTCGGTCGTTCCGATTGAACAATCAACAAAAACTAAAGCATAGGTGATCTATTTTGCGTATAATAACTTTGAAAGCATTAGTTACTACCGTCAACTTTGCAGTTGTATCGCCCACTGTGGTCGTGTCGATTCAATTGATCAATATTCTTAAAATACAAAAAACCGATAAAAATATTTAACATACGGCTTTACACTAAAGTTAAAACATAAAGTCATCAGGACACGAGGGGAAAAAGCATAATTGAGATGTTCCATTATGAAACATCGTTTTGCATTTATGTTTTATAAACAACGCTGTTTTGGATTATTGTCGTCTTTGTCATCTTTGTCATCTATTTTCCAATACTCTTCAATTTTCCATAAACGACCTTTGGTTACATATTTTATATGTCGTATAACATCTTCATAATCGTCAGATGAAAAATTGGACCATCCTTTATTTGCTTTTTCCCGCCAAAATTTTTCAAGGTCGCCAACTTTTTTCTTGGCTAAAGTTTTCAATAAGACCCTGTCTATTGGTGGATGGAAAGCGTTTATTATTTTCTGCTGGTCTGAGCAACCATCTGAAACATCATTGAGGAACATAGCCTTAAAATAAACGTTTATAAATTTTGCAGCTACACCATGCGTGAATTTCATTTTTTTGTTTGTTATTTTTTCTTTAGCGGCTTTAATTAGTTCTTTTCGTATATCTGCGTGAAGATCATCAAATCGATTCAGGGGAAAATTATTCGGGTCAAATTTATTTGGGTGGCATTTACTTGGTGAAAATTCACTTGCCGGTAGTGCTATCCGCTTAAGCAGTTTATCTAAAGTCCTATAGCATAAAAGAGAACTGTTACGAGCAATATCGATTCCTTCGTCATTTGAAAATCGACATTTCGGAGAAGATCGAGCTGCAGTTAATGCACACCAGAGAGCAAACGTTTGCTTAACGTCAATTAATTTATCTTTATCCATTTGTACTGACTTTTATGACACTTTGATTCTTACTATGCAATTGAATGAAGAGGATCACAATTCATAACTTTTACTAGGTAATATTCTTTTGAACGAAAATATGTATTGCGATCCCGTTCATTCATAGGATTCATGATGTTTGGATGTCTTACGATAAGTTATAGCAAAGATATAAGCCATTTTATTGCGCAATACACCAGCTCAATCCATGTTTTTGTTACTATTCACGTATCGATCAAGTGTGTATTCTCCCATCTTTCCTTTATGTATAAAAAACTTCGCCTAAGCGAAGTTTTAAAAATAGCTTATCTCTTAAATCTTCAGCAATCATAACAAAGTTTTGTTCTCTTTATTATCAAATACCTTACTAAGTTTTTTCCCGTAATTAATAAACGGTTTTTCAACTATCTTCCAAGAAAGGTAACCAACTAAAATACTGGAAAAAGAGGAAAGTACAGTCAATTTTAATGAACTCAGACCTGGCATTAAAGAAACCCAAATTTGCTGGATAACCCAACCCCATAGGTAAACGCCATATGACAAATCATATCGAGGTTTCAAATGAACAATAAAATTTCTTGTAAACAAGTATGTTAATGTTAAAAAAATTGAAATATACATTAGGTAAGGCGTAAGTGAAGTATTCCTGAATAAATAACATATGATGAACGAAGCCAAAATAAGTTCTATATTTATTTTCACTTTATCTTTCCATAAAGCTAATAGACAACCGAATACAAAACTTAAGCATAAGAATTGTCTATCGATGTCGTTAGGTTGGATCCATGTAAATATGAACTTATTACCCATAAACGCATCAATAATAATTCCGATTCCTATTAATGTTGCCAATTTACGATTTTTAAAAATACCGAAGACAAATAAGCAAAGTAATAATGCGTATGAATAAAATTCATAAGGTAGACTCCATAAAGACCCATTGACACCAGCGCTTAAATTGCTCGAAAAAACACCGGGCAAACTATATGACAAAAATAATAGAACATTTTTATAAAAGTATGAGTAAGTCTCTTGATTAAAGTAGTATTCTCCTAATGACAAATTTGTAAATATTGCTCCAATTAAGAATGTAGTTAAAAATACAACAAAAATTAACGCAGGGAAAATACGAAATATTCGTGAGATAGCAAACCCGAAAGGATTTCGTTTTACTAGAATACTGTTTGTAACAAAAAGTCCACTTAAAAAGAAGAATACCTTTACTGCAACCCCGCCAGAATAATCATAAAAGATATAATGATTTAAAAAATCATGAGTCTTCTTCGTAACAAATACATTTGAATGTCCATAAATAACTAATAATGCAGCGATTATTCTCAAGAGATCAAAATTATTATTTTCTCTTTTCAAGATATCTTTTACGTACAAAACACATCCCCTTTTTCGTCTTGTGGGGGGACTTATAACAGATGTTCTCCGAAAAAATAGGGGTTATCAAAAACTTTTATTCAAAATGGATTTATCTCGATATCCATGTGACACCATCGAAAATTGCTTGAGCCTCAACAACGGTTTTTTAAGCGCCAATAATTGCTTTGCTTTGTAAGCGAATCGTCTCGATATGTTCCCGATTTGCTTCCGATTTGCGTAAGTCCAAATGATATTTTTAGCAACTTTGGCAAGCATATTGACGTTAGTGCCGAGGTTAGATTGTAAGGAAAGGTACTTAACATCACTCGGTGGTTGCGGCCTTTTGCGTCACTCCACGGTTGTCGTATCGGCAAAAGCGGACACTATATCTATCGGCTGCAGGTCTCGCTCGCATTCATCCGCTTTATCATGCGCTTCAATCATGTTGGATTACGGCTCGTGCCAACACCGGAGTTTAGCCAAACACACTCAATCTGCTCCAGCGGGAAAAATGCAGTATCGCGAGATTGATATTTTAAGGTGGAAATTACTTTCGTGATACGCATGTTGGAAATTAGACGAGAACCAACAGATAGAAATCAGCAGCCATATAACGGAGGTGATAACCTGTTAGTTAATAAGCTAAATGGCTGACTAAATTCCGGTAAGTCTGGCAATTGAGGTGATATAGTCCCGAAAGATTGGCGAGGAATAACCGTTCAACCGCTTATACGCGAGTTTAATTATAGCAAAATGGACGCGCTCAGTGTTGATATATACCTGTACGTAATGGACATGGTAGGTGTCTTCATTGAGAACCTCGACAGGCCGGACTTCGTAGAACGCTATAACGGCGTCAGAACACTTTTGTATTGTGATCTCCTTTCGGGGGAGGGACAATATTACGCGGCAAACCTGTATGACCACAATCGGTTTGCATTTATGGCAGCAAGGCTTAAAAGATTAAAAGGGATTTAGTCCTATTAATAAACGATATTCGAGGGTTAGAAACTTATTTGAGAAATCTGCTATTCCGTAAGGGGAGACGTATTTTTTCTGCAGCAACGAAGGTCTACAGACAAGAGAATTGATAATCATGAATGCTGAAATCATATGTGTTTTCTAAAAAATTTTGTAACATAAAAAAGATTGTTGTTTTGGCAATTTTTCTGTTTGCCTTTGGTAAAGTTTATGCTAGTTGCAATGCGGCGCCCTTATAGCTCAGTTGGTAGAGCACCTGATTTGTAATCAGGGGGTCGGGAGTTCGAGTCTCTCTGGGGGCACCATTGATTTGTTCAGCAAAATCAAAAAATTATTGAATATATTATCTCAAAAGAAACGTCATTTAATTTCCCCAAACAATAGATCAAGGCGTCGATGGAGACAACGTTTTATGTTGTCGTAAATCTCGACAGAGAATCGTTAGCGAGCAATTTGTGGGGTAATAAAAAGATTTTAAAACTCGGCGCGGCCGGATAGGGCTTTTTTCAGGCGCATTTCATAATCTTGTCTCGTAATTTCTATCGCGCCGAAATGCTCAAGATGTGGTGTTGTAAATTGTGTATCAAGAAGAATGAAGTTATGGCTTTTTAAATGTTCTACAAGCGCCACAAGACATATCTTGGAAGCATCAGTAACGCGAGAGAACATGCTTTCTCCGAAAAAGGCTTGCCCCAGAGCCAAACCATATAAACCGCCGACAAGCTTTTCGTTTTGCCAAGCTTCAACAGTATGGCAAAAACCGAGGTCGAATAACTCTCCGTAAGCTTTACGAATGGGGTGATTGATCCAGGTTGTTTCGCGTCCAGGCTTTGATTCGGCGCAGCCGGAAATAACGCCTTCGAAATCGGAATCAATAACGATGTTGAACGGCTTTTTCTTCATGGTTTTCTTCAGACTTTTCGGAATGTGAAAATTGTCCAAAGGAATAATTCCACGCCGTTCGGGACGTATCCAATAAATGTCAGGATCTTCTGCATCATCCGACATAGGAAAAATTCCCTGCGCATATGCGCTCAGTAGTAGCGCAGGGGTTAATTTATCTTTTTCTTTTTGAGACAAAGCTATCAGCTATTCGATGCTGCTTTATCGGCAAGATATTTTTCCAGCCAGTGGATGTCATAATTTCCTTTGGCTATATCTTCATTGCCAATAAGATCACGGAAAAGCGGGAGGGTCGTTTTGATACCGTCGACAACGAACTCGTCAAGAGCGCGCCGCAACCGCATCATGCATTCAAGCCGCGTTCTTCCATGAACAATTAGTTTGCCGATCAGGCTGTCGTAATAAGGCGGTATCCGATAACCGGAATAAACGCCTGAATCAACGCGCACACCCAGGCCACCCGGTGTATGGAAATGGGTAATCAATCCGGGGGAAGGGGTGAAGTTGACCGGATCCTCGGCATTGATACGACATTCAATCGCATGGCCTGAAAAGTGGATATCACTTTGTTTTGCCGAAAGACCTTCGCCGGCTGCAACCTGAATTTGTTCGTGAACAAGGTCGATGCCGGTTACGGCTTCAGTTACTGGATGTTCAACCTGAAGGCGGGTATTCATTTCAATGAAATAGAATTCGCCGTTTTCATAAAGGAATTCAATCGTTCCGGCGCCGCGATAACCTAATTCGGCACAGGCGTTGGCAACAATCATGCCGATTTTCTGCCGTGCTTGTTCGTCCAACACTGTGGAATTGGCTTCTTCCCAAACCTTCTGGTTACGTCTTTGCAAAGAGCAATCCCGTTCACCGAGATGAATTGCATTTCCGGCGCCATCACCCATAACCTGAACTTCGATGTGACGCGGTTTCTCAAGATATTTTTCAATATAGACAGCGTCATCACCGAACGCAGCAGCAGCTTCGCTACGCGCGGTACTAAGAGCAATTGAAAGCTCTTTTGGAGAGCGCGCTACTTTCATACCGCGTCCGCCACCGCCGGCAGAAGCTTTGATGATAACAGGATAGCCGATTTTATCAGCAACCTTATAAGCTTCGTCATCATCTGTAACACCGCCTTCGGAACCGGGAACCACGGGAATGCCTAAACGTTTAGCTGTTTTCTTGGCTTCGATTTTATCGCCCATAATACGAATATGAGCGGCAGTCGGGCCAATAAAAGTAATCGAATGAGCTTCCAGAATTTCAGCAAATTTGGCGTTTTCCGAAAGAAACCCATAGCCAGGATGAATAGCATCTGCACCCGTAATCTCGCAAGCAGCAACTATTTGCTGGATATTGAGATATGAATCGCGTGAGGGGGGAGGTCCGATACAAACACTCTCGTCGGCCAGTCTTACATGCATGGCATCGGCATCGGCTGTCGAGTGGACAGCTACGGTTTTAATACCAAGCTCTTTACAAGCACGCAGAACCCTGAGTGCGATTTCACCACGATTGGCGATCAGGATTTTCTGAAACATTTAGTTATCCTGTCTTATTCAACAACGACCAGTGGCTCACCAAATTCAACCGGTTGCGCATCTTCAACCAAAATAGCTTTGACCGTTCCTGCACGCGGCGAAGATATCTGGTTCATTGTTTTCATTGCTTCAATAATTATAAGAGTTTGCCCCTCGGAAACCTGTTGTCCGACTTCGACGAACGGGCGCGCTCCCGGAGCCGGTGCGAGATAGGCAGTACCAACCATGGGGGAGGTAACTGCGTTTTTCGTCAAATCTTCTTTTTTGGGTTCGGCTGGAGCAGGAGCAGCTGCCGGAGCGGCAGGTGCATAGGTTGTTTGCACCGGTACGCCGCCACTTAACTGGCGGGAAACGCGGATACGTAAATCCCCTTGTTCGACTTCAATATCCGAAAGGTTTGTATCATTGAGTATTTCGGCGAGATCGCGGATGAGATCTTTATTGACACCTGTGTTTTTGACGGTACTTGTTGTTTTTGTAGCCATCTCTTTCTTTTACTCCTCGATCTTCATGACCGTTCTAATATTCAGGATCGGAACTTTTCAAGCTCGATCAACAACCATCCTATGGCAAAACCAAAGACGGCTTTAAAAATCCGATTGGTTCAACTGTAACATTTTTAATTACAGTTCAAAACTCAAAAACGCTTATAAGCATGTTGGGGAAAAAGCGAAAGTGCAAATTCCCTGACCTTGGCAGAGCTTTGATAAAAGTTTGAAGTGATCGAGACAATCAATATAATCTATTTATCAAGAAGTCCGATTTTTTGCTTCAAAATATTTTCACCCACTGCGCCGACCAGAACTTCGTTACCCAAAATATAAGACGGAGTGCCGTTGATATTGAGAGCATAAGCAATTTGACCATTTTCTACAAAAGCTTGCTGAAGCTTTTGATCATTCATGGCCTCACGCAGTTTTTGTTCATCGGCGCCAAGTTTTACAGCAACTTTCATTGCTTTTTCTTCATTCGCACGACCTTCGCTCGTCAACATTTCGGCGTGAAAGGCAGGGTATTTCATTGGCATTAACTTTAAAAACGCACGTGCAACGATATGTGCTTTTACCGAATCGGGTCCTAATATTGGAAAATCCTTAAGCACAATTCGCAAATCCGGATTGTTTTTTAAAAGTGCCTGAATGTCAGGGTAGGACTTTTTACAATAGCCGCAATTATAATCAAAAAATTCAACGAGCGATACTTTGCCTTTGGGATTACCAATAACAGCATCGTTTGGAGAGGTAAAAATCTCGTCTTTCATTGCCGCTATGGTCGATGTCTGGTTTTCGGCTACTTTTTGAGCTTGCTTTTTATCGAGTGCCTCCTGAACTTCAATCATGACTTCAGGATTTTTAACGAGATAATCTTTGACCACTTCACGGATATGATCGTCCAACGATTGTTTGTTTAAAGCTTCGCCCACCGCTTTGATGAAACTTTGATCATTGAGAAGCTCACTTTTGATTTCGGCTGCTTGCGTAGTGTCGTTGCCAGAGGCAGCAAAACCGGTTTCACTTAACGGAAATAGCAACAGTATCGCCCCCATTGCGCCTGCGCAAATGGAATGATTTTTATTAAAAAACGGTTTAAAAATTTTCATCGTGAGGCTTTCTGTAGATATCATTTCTTTTGTTGCGTTGTATTGAGAATATCTTGTGCACGCAACCACTCGGCTGAACCGGGTGTTAGTTTTTGCTTGGCGCGGGTTGCAAAAATGCGGGCTTGCATCCGGTTTCCGCTGTAATAATGCATGTCGGCAGTTGCAAGGTCGGCAAGTGCAACCTGTCCGCTTCTGCCATAGGCAAGTGCAAGATATCCATATCCGGCGGCAAATTCCGGTTCCTTGGCGATACCATTGCGTATTTCGGTTATCGCAGTCGGGACATTTTTAGGATCATTTGTTAAAAGCAGTGCATGTCCATAGCTCACCTTAAGAAGGCTAGAACCACGCGGGTCGATTTCAGCGGAACGTTTGTAAGCGCTCGCCGCTCCTGCAGGGTCGTTAGCCTTTATCAATGCGTCCCCCAACAGTTCCTGAAAATACGGATTTTTGGGTTCATCTTTTATAAGATCTTTGACTTTCTCGACAGCTACTTTTGGTGAACCACTTTGAACAGCCAATATAGCTTCTCCATAACGCGCCGGAAGTCCCCGCGGATTATCTTTAAACATACGGCGCAACTCGGTGAAGTGATCAGTATAGGCTGCTATCTTTGCCCGTACCATGTCATGACGTAACTGTAATTCGGGGGAATCCTTTTTGTCATAATAGGGGCTCTGTTTTGCAAGTGTTTCCAAGGCTGCAATACGTTCGCGGGGAAGCGGGTGGCTAACTCTATAAGGGTCAACCTTCGTTCCCGAGAGGGCGAGTGCATTGGAAAAACGTTCGAAAGTAACAAGCATTCCTTTTGTAGACTGACCGGTTGCATTCAGATAGTTGACAGCGGCTCTATCGGCAGCAGCTTCTTCGCTGCGTTGATAGTTAAGCAATGTGCGCATAGCCATTTCGCTACTACCGGCAGCAATACCACCGCCCGCACCGGCAGCAGATGTGTTGCCAGTTGATGCACCGGCTACACCGGCGCCGATACCAAGCAGCATACCGATAACAGCCATTGTTTGCGCACGTTTGATCTGTTCGCGCAAACGTTGTTGGTGACCATTTGCCAAGTGACCCGTTTCGTGGGCAATGACACCGATAAGTTCATTTGGTGTCTCTGCCTGCATCAATGCACCTATATTGACAAACATACGCTGCCCGTCGACAAAAGCATTGAAGCTTTGATCATTTACGACGATGATTTGTATTTTGTTGCGTATGCCGGCGGCTTTGAAAATCGGCGTTGTGTAATCATAAAGCAATTGTTCGATTTCAGCGTCGCGGATGATCGGTACCGATTGAGATTGGGCTTGCGCAACACCGATAGATGGTGCAAACACCAATAACATAGCCAAGCCGAAGTGAAGAAAGAAAACTATCGATCGTTTTGTAAATGAAAAGACTTTTTGTCTTGAAGTCTGCAACTCTATTTTCATAGATAATCCCCTGAGTGCTCAGAGCATAGATACGATGTCTTTAATGTTCTAGCCACGCCTTTCAGGCTTTTCTACGGCACTTTGTTCGAACTTATATGTTTTTTTATGTGGAGACCAGCATGATTTGTCTATCAAGAAGGAGTAATGTCGATCCTTTTTTTGCAATGGACGTGCTAGCGGCGGCCAATAAAAAAATGAAGGCGGGTGAACCGGTTATTTCGATGGCAATCGGTCAACCGGCCGCGCCCTGTCCGGCGCTGGTATTAGAGGCAGCCGGCCGGGCACTGAAAGATGGCCATATCGGCTATACCGATTCGCTCGGCTTGACGGCTTTGCGTGAAAAAATAGCTGCCTATTATGAAGAACATCATAAACTGTCAGTATCTCCGGAACGTGTTGCTGTTACGACCGGATCATCAGCGGCATTCAATCTCGCCTTTTTAGCATTTTTCGACGTGGGTGACAGGGTTGCAATAACGCGTCCAGGCTATCCGGCCTATCGCCATATCATGAAGGCACTTGGACTTGAGGTTGTAGAGATTGATACCGGTGGAAGCGGTCTTCCTGATTTAAAAATGCTTGAAGAAACACAATCAAGTGCGCCACTGAAAGGTATTTTGTTTGCCTCTCCGAGTAATCCGACCGGTGCGTCACTCAAACCGGAAGAGTTGAAAAATATTATCGAATTCTGCCACGTCCATAATATTACAGTGATTGCCGATGAAATTTATCATCGACTAAATTTTTCGGCTCCAGACGTGACGGCATTATCTTTTAGTGACGACGTCACCGTCATCAATTCGTTTTCCAAATATTACTGTATGACGGGATGGCGTGTTGGCTGGATGGTGTTGCCAGAAAATGCGGTAAGGTCGGTCGAGCGGATATCTCAGAATCTCTATATTTCGGCACCTGAACTTTCACAAATAGCTGCAATTTCCGCCTTCGATGCGACATCCGAACTTGAAAAAATAAAAGATAGTTATCGCATTAATCGTGAACATTTGACAAAAACTCTGCCTGCGTTGGGTTTGAAGTTGCTGGCACCGATGGATGGCGCTTTTTACGCCTATTGCGATATTTCCAAATTCAGCAATGATAGCACAGAATTTGCCCGCAAAATGCTTGAAGAAACCAATGTGGCTACAACGCCGGGTATAGATTTCGATACATTGGAGGGAAAACGCACGATGCGCTTTTCTTACGCGGGTGCACCGAAAGCAATAGACGAGGCGTTAGTGCGGCTTGATAAGTGGTTGCGCTAAGGAATTTTTCCACGGAAAAAACAGGAATATCCTGAAATATGTCAATTTACGAAAGGGCAGAAAAGCCGAAATTTGCGGTTGCGCCGATGCTTGATTGGACCGATCGGCATTGCCGCTATTTTCACCGTTTGCTGACAAAACACTCTCTGCTTTATACGGAAATGGTGGTTGCGGATGCCGCAATTTTCGGTGACAGAGAGCGGCTTTTGAAGTTTGACGAATGCGAACATCCAGTGGCTTTACAATTAGGCGGATCTTCGCCCGATAAGCTCGCAGAAGCCGCGAAAATCGGCGCCGGTTTCGGTTATGATGAAATCAATCTCAACGTCGGTTGCCCTTCGGATCGCGTGCAATCGGGTGCGTTTGGTGCGTGCCTTATGTTGGAGCCCGATCTTGTTGGAAAAATCGTTGAAAAAATGAAACGGGCTGTTTCAATTCCGGTTACTGTAAAATGTCGCATTGGCGTTGACGAGCAGGATGTTCAAGTCGCTCTTGATAATTTGAGTGCAGCAGCATGGCAAAGCGGCGCGGATGCATTGTGGGTTCATGCACGAAAAGCATGGCTTCAAGGCTTGAGCCCAAAAGAAAATCGTGACGTACCGCCGCTTGATTATCAACGCGTTTATGATTTGAAGCTGAAAAATCAAAGTCATTTCATCGGGATAAACGGTGGTATTCAAACAATAGATAAAGCAGCTGGCCATTTGGAACATGTCGATGGAGTGATGGTCGGGCGCTATGTCTATCAAAATCCTTCATCTCTTCGCGAAGTTGATGCGAAAATTTATCATGATGATCAGGCTCCGCTTGATGACGGTTCGGTTATTGAGGCAATGTGCGAATATATTGATCGCTATATCATGAATGGCGGCAAGCTTTCCAACGTCACCCGCCATATGATAGGGCTATTTTCCGGCCGTAAAGGTGCCAGAAAATGGCGGCAGACACTTTCCACCGAAGCCAATCGGGAAAATGCTCAGTCATCCATTTTACGTGAAGCTTATTCGTATATCGAATAGTTTAATCAAGTGGAATTTTCATTCAGGCTCCATTTTTTTAATGCAAAAATGTACCCGTTCTGCCAGTTCAATCGACCAGAATGAGCCGGTCTCCGCGCACCGAGTAACCGGTAAGGCGATCAAGAAAGCTCATGCCCAATAAACTTCCTGAAAGGTCACCGGGACGGCTAACTAGCGCTCGTACATTGCTGCGTTCGATATCACCTATTTTGAGATTATCAATTATAATAGGCGCGGCATTCGTACTGCCATTTGCAGTCTCGACCGGTATATTAAATCCTAATCTTCCAACATCAATATTTGCAGCAATTGCATCGTCATAGGTTAGAACAACAGCAGAAGCACCCGTGTCGATCGTGAGGCTCAATGTCTTACCGTTAACAGCTGCGCTTGTTAGAAAATGTCCATTTGCGGAACGTTCGAGGCTAACGGTTTTGCCGTTTTCACTGTAGCGCGTAACAGGACTTCCTGGAATAATGCCGCCAGTTACACGATATGCGAGATCCTGTATTTCGTAACGCAGACTATAGCCACACATGAGGGCGAATATAATAACGCACCATATTGCAATATTTCGTGCAGCATCGGCCAACTTTATCTTTGATCCCAACAAAGCAGAGGTTGCTGCTAGTCCCCATATTCCATAATAACCGAGATTGGCAATCTTGTCGGTTGTTGCATTGGGAGCACTATCGCTAAATGCAAGCAGCAAAATGATAATTAAAGCGGCGGTAGAGATAATAAGCCAGAATGGTTTCATGGTGCTTGCTCTCCAGTCAATCAGGGATAGCAACAGTTAACCGACAAGGCTTGTTATTGCCAATAATATAATTGTCAGGCACTGCTCGACAGCGCCTAAAGTATCGCCGGTATAGCCGCCAATGCGTTTCTCACACTCCAGTGTAAAGACGTAAATAAACAAGAATGAAGCGACAATGGAAATTATTATCCAGCTGAAGCAGAAAAAGCAAAGGCCTGTAATCAGCAGAATGACACCCGAAACAATCAATGATTTGCGCCCAACCTCGATTGATGGTTCACCCGCGGCGGCGGCTGTACCGTTTTTGCGTGCGAGTGGAAGCCTTGTCCAGAACCATACCATGCCGCCACGGCTTACCGCTTCACACACCATTAAAGCGATGATTGCACCATAGAGGCCAAGATTTATCTCGATTGAACCGACAAGCGCTATTTTTGAAAGTACGGCGAAAGTCAAAGCCAATGTACCATAGGTACCGTTACGCGAGTCTTTCATAATCGCCAGGCGATCTTCTTTCGATTTCGCGACAAAAAAGGCGTCGGCTACATCTGCCAATCCATCTTCATGAAGTGCACCGGTGAGCATTGTTGTAAAGAGAACGCAGAAAACCGCTGAGACCCATATATTCAAGCCGATAAAGTGGGCAAGTGCCAGACACAATCCGGATAGAAGACCGATAAACAAACCGGCAATCGGAAAATAATGTGCCTCGCTAGAAATTGAATGCTCGGGCGAAAACCAATGACTTTTTACAGGTAAACGCGTGAGAAAGCCTAATGCACGCATCGATGGGCCAAGAAAATCGCTCAAGATTTCTCTTACTCCTGTTAAAGTGATTTTAAATTGCTTATAGAACAATCCTTGATGAGATTCTATTTGTTCATTTTGTTTGAAGGGTGTTTCCGTGACCGCTTCCAGTCCTTTTGATGATTTTCGTGCTTTACTGAACAGTTTGCCTGATCCGGACGAAAACGCCATAAAATTGGCGAGAAAACGTCAGTCGGAACTCACAAAGCCGGAAGGCTCGCTGGGAAGGCTTGAAGACATTGCGCTTTGGTATGCGGGATGGAGAGGAAAAGAAAAACCCATTGTCACACGTCCTTTAGTCGCGGTGTTTGCCGGAAACCATGGTGTGACAGATGAAAATGTTACACCGGTTCCCCGCGCTGTCACCCAACAGATGGTCGAGAATTTTGCTGCCGGTGGCGCTGCGATCAATCAAATATGTGTCGCTTATGATCTCGGCTTGAAAATATTTGATCTTGCTCTGGATTATCCTACGATGGATATCACCAAAGATGCGGCGATGGATATGCGTGGTGCTGCCGCAACAATGGCATTCGGTATGGAATCAATTGCTGGCGGCACCGATTTATTGTGCTTGGGCGAAATGGGGATAGGCAATACGACAATTGCCTCGGCAATTTCTCTTGCACTTTATGGTGGTAAGGCCGAAGAATGGACAGGGCCGGGCACAGGTTCCAAAGGTGATTATTATCGGCGCAAAATTGCGGCTGTAAAAAAGGCTGTCGAACTTCATAAAGATCATCTCGATGACCCGTTCGAGGTTATGCGACGTCTCGGCGGGCGTGAAATAGCAGCTATGATGGGCGCTATTCTTGCAGCTCGAATGGAAAAAATTCCCGTTATTCTCGACGGGTTTGTGGTGACTGCAGCAGCAGCTCTTTTACATAAAATAAATCCACATGCGCTTGATCATTGCATAGCAGGACATGTTTCGGCTGAACCGGCACATCGCCGCCTGTTGGATAAAATAGGCAAAAAACCGCTTCTCGACCTCGGGATGCGATTGGGTGAGGGGACGGGCGCTGCAATTGCTGCAGGTGTTGTAAAAGCAGCTGTGCTCACCCACTCACAAATGGCAACATTCGAGCAAGCCGGAATTAAAATCTGATAGGCTCTCTTTTATACAGCCTTTAGTTTCATTTGATTCCGCTATTGTTCTTGCCAAGGAGTAACGGAAGCGGAAGCTTCTACAGTTTTGTCGTCAATTGTTGCGAGTGCATCAATGAAAAGTGGTACAAAAGTGCCAGGGCCTTTGGCAGTGCGGCCGGCAAGTGTGCCTGCGGCTGAAAAGGTTGAAAAAGCTTTGACTGCTGCGTCGAACGGTTTGTTAGGTGCAAGTGCAACAAATGCTCCTGTCACACAAGTAAGCGCACATCCGCAAGCAGAAACTTTCGACATCAGGCTATTTCCGCCTTCAATCAATACGTGCCGTTTTCCATCAGTGATAAAATCACTTTTACCCGACATGGCAATAACTGCCTTTGTCTTTTGGGCTGCTGCTATCGCAGCATTAAAACTATTTTCTCCGTGTTCCTTACTATCAACTCCGTGAGCTGTAGTTTTCGAGGTAAGCCCAATGATTTCAGAGGCATTGCCTTTTATAATACGGGGGGACAAAGTGAGAAGATGTGCTGTAGCATTCGTCCGGAAAGACGTTGCAAAATGCGCTACAGGATCGAACACGACCGGCTTGCCCAATATTTTCGCTCGCTCCATTACGAGTCTCATGCCTGCGTATTTTTCAAGTGTTAATGTGCCGATATTGGTTGTAATAGCATCAGCATTATCGACGAACTCGGCTGCTTCATCGGGCGCAAAGGACATAACCGGTGATGCTCCAAGGGCATTGAGCACATTGGCACAAAAATTCATCGCAACTTCATTGGTTATACATTGAATGAGAGGGCATTTTTCCCTCAATTTCAGAAGACTGATGCGTTTATCGAACTCGAATAGCATTTTTAAAGATGGTTCACTTCCTTTTCGATCATCATATAATCGAGCGGCAGCTCTGTTGTATATTTTATCTGTTCCATCGCAAATGCTGAAGACACATCCCTGATGTCAATTTTTGCGATAAGTTTTTTATAAAAAACATCATAAGCAGCGATATCAGGGACGACCACGCGTAGCAAATAATCCACGTCGCCACTCATCCGGTAAAATTCCACAACTTCGGGAAAAGCGTGAACGACTTCTGAAAACCTTTTCAGCCATTCATGATTATGGGCGCCGGTTCTAACCGAAACGAAAACTGTGACCCGCGTATTGACCTTCTCTGGTGATAGGATTGCAACGCGGCGTTGAATCACCCCGTCTTCTTCCAGTTTTTGTATACGTCGCCAACAGGGGGTAGTAGAAAGACCCACTTTTTTGGCAATATCTGCAACAGCAAGCGTTGCGTCCTCCTGCAAGAGACGAAGAATTTTCCTATCAAGACGATCCATTACCGCATCCAAAAAATTTAATAAAACAAGGTTTCAATTCTATATATAGAAAATAAATTCTTTTTAATAGCAATAAATAAAAAATTTTCTACAATTTATCGAATGTAGGTATCTACCAGTCTTTTAAGTGTGGGTAGTAATTCATGTTCAAACCACGGATTACATTTAATCCAATGAGTATTTCTCCATGAAGGGTGAGGGATGGGAAGAACGTGATATCCCCTTGGCTGCGTTATTGAGAGAATATTTTTCCAATTTTTAACGGTATCGGTAACCGATTTTTCTTCAAGATTGGAAATGTGATATTTCTGGGCATAGCCACCTATTGCGATGACCAGTTCTACTTGAGGCATTAACTTGAACACACGCTCGTGCCAGGTCAATTTACATTCTTTTCTCGGTGGAAGGTCGCTTTTCGATTTGTTGTAACCGGGAAAACAGAATCCCATCGGTATGATGGCAAATTTATTTTTGTCGTAAAAGCTGTCGCGGTTCACGCCAAGCCATTCCCGCAAGCGGTCTCCTGAAGGATCATTAAAAGGTATGCCGGTTTTATGAACGCGCATACCCGGAGCTTGTCCGGCTATGACAATGCGAGCCGTAGACGAAAGATAGGCCACAGGTCGAGGTTCCTGTGGAAGTCGTGGTAAGAACAGCGGTTTATCGTAGCAAATGCGACAGGCCGAAATCTGTTTTTCCAAACGCGTGATTTCTTGAGAGTTTGTTTGAAGTTCCTTTGTCATAATTGCAATATGAGCCAATCAGGATATTCCTTCAATGATTACACTCACGCGTTCACGAAAAAACGACCATCGGATATGAAGATTGTCAAATATAATGTCAGCCAGCTGAATTAAAAATGAATCGCTGAGTGAAAACGTAAGAAAATATTGATCACATAATTTTAATAAATTAAATAATCATAAAATGATATCAAATAAAAATGTAATTTTATATAGTGTTTATTATAAAAATATTTATAATAATAAATTTTTTTAATTCACTATAGCATTGAATTTCTTGGAAAATAACAACGGTAGTTTGGGTGGATAAGGATAAGTCTTAAAACGAGTCGATAAACATCTATGATCAAAACTTGCAAAGCCAGTCACATTAACAAAGAAGATTATGTACAATGTCAGTCAATCACCGGTTCTCTGTGGCCGTGGCGCTAACTCGGCCACAAGTTGTGAGAGAATAAAAACAATAGATTGAATTGCTATTTGAAGACGTTCCTATCGTTATAAAAGGCATGTTCTATTAGAAAATGCTTCAATTGGGTACAGCGATAACTGTATCGATATATTTTGATTTCTTTGAAATACCACTTGGTTCAGGCTCGAAAGAATCAACGAGGATGGGCGCGTCGCCAAGTGTGAGGCCATTCGAACGAACCAGCCCATATGCCCAGTTTTTGTTTACGTGCATCCGCTTCTTCCTGCTTATAATCGTAATAACTGACCGCCCAGCCATCTTTCACCATTTCGCGGTTCAAGTCATGGTCTCCGGCGCGACATTTAGCCAATAGACGATCGAATTTATCTCTTTTTGTTGACGTGCAACTGATTTCATTTCCACCGATCAATGCTGCAAGATGTTGTTTGGCCATTTCACCACAAGGGTAGGAGGCACCGTCTTTGTCACAAAATTGGTGAAGTTCCGGAGCATCAATCCCTAAAAGGCGGACTTTTTGTCCAGCAAGATGGAGGGAATCACCATCTGAGAGTTGTGTTTTCCCGCGGATGATTTCGACTTTTTCAGGTTGATAGGAAGGTTCGTCTTGAACGACAGATTTCTTCGTATCGGAAAAATAAAGATAGGCGGCAATGGCAACAACCGCCAATGCCGTGACAATATCCACTAAATTGATATTTCGACGCATCATGGATTTTGTTGTTCATGTTTTGAAAAAACTGGAAGAGAACTTTTCAAAACAGGATTTTAACTGATCGGTACCATGACATGTTTTTTATAGCCCGGCCGCGCCTGCAATTTTTGGTACCAAGCCTCGACATTGCTGAATTTGTTTTTGCGTGGCAATTCCATTGCATAATAATAATATACGAAAACACCCGGAATAATATCGCCAATGCCCAAGTTTTCACCGGAAAGAAAAGGCTGCTTCTTTAATTCACCATCCATGATGGATAGCCCTTTTTCAAACTTTTCAACGCTATCAGTTACTTTTTGTTGATCGCGTTTTTCCGGTGCAAGACGCACGACATTCATAAGAAGATCGACAAACGGGTTAAACAACGTTGCCATTGTCCAATCCATCCATTTTTCAGCTGCGGCTCGTTTGCCGCAATCTTCAATCCACAACACCCCTTTGCCATAACGGGCGGCGAGGTAACGTACAATTGTGTTGGATTCCCAAAGAACCAGGTCGTCGTCCTTGATAGTGGGAACCAAGCCATTCGGATTGAGTGCTAAAAATTCGGGTGTATCCAACCCGCCATACGGGCCACCAGCTTTTATGAACTGATAGTCGAGCCCGATTTCTTCGAGTGTCCAAAGAACTTTTTTTACATTGCTGGACGTAGGGCGTCCCCACAGTACGAGCATTCTATGCCTCTTGTTTGTGTTCGAGTTTCATATGGTCAACAATGAAATCTGCAATTGCTTGTACATCATCAATGTTGAAATACGGCAAATGCTTTTCTTCCACCGGCTTATCCGATGCAATAGCGATAATATGAGGATCCGATTTGTTAAGGGGTTCGCCAACTTTCCCGCCGGTACGACGAACTTCCAACTTGTCGTGGCTATCCCGCTTGTATCCCTCGACAATCACAAGATCACAGGGGGATAAAAGCTCAAGAATTCTTGAGAGCGGAGTTTCTTCTTCCGCTTTGTTTTCGTGAATGAGTGCAAAGCGCCTTGAAGATACAACAGCGACTTCCTGAGCTCCAGATTTGCGATGACGCCATGAATCGGTATTTTCATGGTCAATATCGAAATCATGATGTGCATGTTTGACCGTTGAAATTTTGTAACCGCGTGAGGTCAACTCTTCGACAAGGCGTACAACCATTGTCGTTTTTCCATTGTTTTTCCAGCCGGTTACGCCAAATACTTTAAGCTTTGGTTTCATTTTTTATCCCGAATTTATCCTGTAAATATTGATAATCTTCCGGCGTGTTGACGTTAAAGAATGCACCTTCAGAATAGATATTGTCAAACCGCACTATAGACACATTATGAGCAAAAGCGAATGACCGGATACTTTTATTTTCAGTACCTTTCAAGAATTCGAAAAGGTCGGATCTGAGGTTCGTTGGCCAAAGTGCAAATGTCGGTTGGAGACCCGAAGGTGTAGAGGCCATCCTCAAAGTGGTGTTTTTGTCAATATCCGACGTGATTCTCACAAAAAACTCTTCCGGTATAATCGGACAATCTACGGGCATTGTCAGAACGAAATCGTAGTTATTTGCAAAAGCATAATTAAGACCCGCGTAAACGCCTGCAAGCGGGCCACCATATCGGATTTCTGTGGGGTCTTCGAGAACCGGGATAGGTTCAAACGCGTCGAGACTATAAGTGTTTGAGCTGATGGCAATCGGAAAACCGTGTTTTTTGAAAGTCTCGATCTGGTTTCGAATGAGGCTTTTTCCGTCAAATTCAAGCCCCGCTTTATCCCGCCCCATGCGAGACGAATGTCCCCCTGCCAATATCAATCCTAAAATTTTCATAGATTCAACTCGGAAATCTTATCCTAACTACGTTGATCAACACCAGAATGTAAAATCCGATAATCAGGGTTTTATCGAATGTGTCATTTTCTAAAAATAACATCCAATCGCACCGCTATCTTTTTCGGATACCAATTCTAGAAGATGAATGGGGTAAAGTCGATAAAAATACCGCGTAACTGTCATTGACCTCCAACATTATCAGCGACGTCAATTTTTTTAAAAACAGGTAAAAGCGAACAATATCAGCGGGGTATCCGGAACGAACCGAATGAGCTTTTTCGATTAACGTTCCATAAGAAAATCACCGGAAATTCAATAAAGGCGTATTTAACATGGATCAAAATTAGTTTTGCACCGATTTGTGACAATTGATCTTTATAAGAATTGTGCTGCTTCAGGCGATTAAAATCTCGGTAGGAGTGCCACAAATCGGCATAGAATTTTTTTAAATTCTCGCCGTTCGTTTAAGAGCTTGGTTACGAAAATCTTTTAAAAGATTTTTGTAATTTCTCGGATACCCCAGACCATGTTTCAAAAACGCATTTCGCGCCTCATTTTTACGTTTTTTGCCAGTTCGGTCCTTTATGCCTTCCCATATTATGGCGTAGAGCAGGCTGCTGCGATCAATAATTTGATGGAGCTCTTCAGCAAAAAACAGAAACCTGCGCCCGTACTTGAAATGCAACCCGAGTCGGGTCATCAGTCCGACACGCAAGGTAAAGCAGTTAACAAATCCCAAAACACTGTGCCCGGTATACCCCAAGGTGCACCTGCGAAAAAAAACAATATCGATTTGACTAATCGTGTAACTGTCGCAAGCCCGAAAACTTTTAACTATAGGCCTGAACGCCTTGTTCCGATAGAGTTCTCGAATATTGATTTTATTGAAACAAATTCGACGATGAAATCGTCCGGTCCAGCCCGATTGCCGTTGTCAGAGCCTTATAACGTTATTCTGGAAGGCGTTAATTCAGGGCAAAATACCGATATAGACCAATCTTTAAAATCGGATTTTTCTCATATTGATGTGAAAATAGAAGACTCGCTTGCCGATTCAGTGACCAGACATTACGTAAATAAGCCCGATCTCATGTGGTCTGTAGCCGGCGAAGTTACTGACAAAGCCAGAGACGTGATGCGCTTTTTGGCTAGAGTCGACGAGGACGGATTGGAGCCACAGGATTATTTTGTAAAGCTACCAGATGAAAATCTTGTGGGCGAAGAACGCAATCTTGCATTCACCAATTTTGATGTCGCTCTGACAAGCCGCGTCCTTCGTTACATTCAGGACGCATCGAATGGTCGTATTATCGCCGATCGTCTCTCGCCGTTTCATGATTTACCACGTCGCCAGATCGATTTCGAAAGAGAATTGGGCAGATTGGCAACAAGTGAAAATCCTGTCGCCGATTTAGAGGCTTACCTGCCACAATCCGATTCATACAAAGCATTGAAACATGCTCTGGCGCAAATGCCGAAGAGCGACCATGCAGACAATGTGAAAATATCACTCAAGACGGTCATTAAACCCGGTGAAACGAACGAGGACTTGCCGCTCTTTACGAGTCTGCTTCTGAAACGGGCACCGTCCGGTTATCTCTCCGATCATAAAATGAAGTTGGAAAGGTTTCTGCAAGAAACCAGCTATAATGACCAATTGGTAGAGTGTGTCAGAGACTATCAAAAATTCGTTGGCAAAACGGCGGATGGTGTTATCGGGCCCGCAACGGTTGCAACCTTGGCAAACAATACTGTTGAAATAAAAAGACAGAAAATTGTTGATTCGATGGAACGATTGCGCTGGCTTCCGCACGACTTCGGTTCCCGTTATGTGTTCATCAATCAGGCAGCGTACAGAGGGCAATATGTCGAAAACAACGCAGTCAAACTTGATATGAAGGTTGTGGTTGGTAGCCCTCAAAGGCAAACCTATTTTTTCTATGATAAAATAAGACTGGTTACATTCAATCCGTCTTGGGGCGTACCCCATTCGATAGTTGTCAATGAAATGCTCCCGCGTATCATGCAGGACTCAGGTTATCTGCAACGCAACAATTATGAACTTTATGATAGTTCGGGCAGAGTGGTTTCAGCATCATCAGTCAATTGGCAACAAGTAGCTAACAAAGGACGTGGAATCAGTATTCGCCAGACACCGGGGAAGAACAATGCTCTTGGCGAACTCAAAATACTTTTTCCAAACAAGCATGATATCTATCTTCACGACACGCCCAATAAGACAGCTTTTTCCCGCGACATGCGTGCTCTAAGTCATGGATGTGTGCGTCTTGAATATCCGCGGGAAATGGCAGCAGCAGTACTCGGCAAAAATGTTGATGATTTAAAGCCCTATTTTGCAAAAGGCGAGCGGAGCTTGTCATTAAGTGAACCTGTTCCGGTTTACCTCACCTATTTTACTGCCTGGCCAGATCTGAAAAGTGGCAAGATTAATTATTATGATGATATTTACGGCCGTGACGAGTTGATGGCGGGTGCCGTTACAAGAACAGAGTCAGTCCGAAAATCGGACATTTAGATACCATAAAATTCCGACTTTTGCAAATGGTGTGCCGACTATTTCGACAGCCACTTTCAATACAGCTAAAAAGGAATAGCCCCGACTGGACGCGGCCAAACATAGCTCGTTCAACTGACAAGTTTAAGCGTAAGTCACATATCCTTTAAATCGCCGGGATTGTTGTCGGTTCAGATTTAAGCATGTGGATATTGTTCTAAACGACCACTTTCGCAATTGCTTTCATGTTTTTTCCCGTCCTTGAAAAACATCTTTATAGCGCAACACAAAAAATGCCATGATGAATTTGGAACAAAGTGTGTTTGATCTAGTGCATGGTAAGGCTCATTCGGGAATAAAATCGCTAGGCCTCTTTCCTCAAAAGCGAGGCTGTTGTCTCCAACTTTTGTAAATGGCGCTTTCTTGCGCTTATTCCATCCGGCATATTAAGCGGGTTTAGAGGATGCTTTTGAATGAGGTATAAAGTTGTTAGTAAAGAGATAGTCGCTCTTCACAGTCGAAATTATCTCTTGCTAGCAATATCGGGTTGCTATCTACAATCATATCTTACGGTCAAAATCATATCGCCTGAGTGGCTTTTTATAACTGTTAGAAACACTTTACCCGGCGAGACTCTTTTTGATATCGGAGATGCGCCAAGCAACACGTCAATGTGTGAATGTAAATGACTATCCGGATAGGGACAACCGAGCCAAGCTCACTGTCAACCATTACGAAAAAACAAATAAAAAAGCCGCTTCGTTAAAAAGAAGCGGCGTTTTTATACTAAAAAACAATTATTTAATTTTTGTTTCTTTGAACTCGACATGCTTTTTGGCAATCGGGTCATATTTACGTTTTGTCATCTTTTCTGTCATTGTACGGCTATTTTTCTTTGTAACGTAAAAAAAGCCGGTATCTGCAGTCGACAAAAGCTTGATTTTAATGGATGCTGCTTTAGCCATAATTAAGGATCCTGTTCCTGAATATAAATTCACCACCTTCAAACCGGACGACATATTCCGGCGCAAGTGGATTTTGCCGCGACACTAAGGATGTTATACAAAAAGTCAAGAGTGGATTAGCTTTAACACCACTCTTGAGACCACTAAAATGATATAAAGTCCAAAAAATGTAGCCATTGTGTCTGAAAAGCCAAAGGGCGGAAAAATATCCATGGCTTTACCGATGGCTGTTGGTCCTATCAGCATCCCGATACCGTAGCAGAAAATAAACGCCGAGTTGGCGGCTGCAAGCTCGAAACCTTTTAGCCTTGAGCCTAGTTGAGCAAGACCGATCGTATAAAGTCCGGCAGAGACGCCGCCGAGAATAAATAGGTCGAGTGTCAACATCCATTTTACATTGGCAATCCAAGGAATCAACAAGGTGCCAATCAAGCCGATGATTGCGCATCCTGTTAACGGATAACGACGGTCGGTCACAAAATCGCTGATAATGCCAATCGGAATAAGTAGCAGCACATTTCCCAATGCTAGAACGGACATGAATTTTGCCGCTTCGCCTTCACTATAACCGAGATTGAGACTGAATGGTGTGATCAGTGTTAAGGCACCCATCTGTATGGCGCCGTATACGAGAACTGCCATTGTGGAACTCGGGACAGCAAAAATATATCTGAAAAATGCGACGTGATCGCTATCTTTGAATTGCGGGCTCAAGTTCCAGGCAACGATGATCGGTATTGCAGCAATTGCAATCAAAAAGCAGGCGGTACCGAATGGCGTGAATCCCTGGCTACCAACATGAGCTAGAAGAGTAGGGCCGATAGTAAAACCGAGACCCAGTGTAATTGCATAGATAGCAAGAATCGTGGCGCGTTTTGCAGGGGGCGCGGAACTATTTATCCAGAATTCGGATAGAACGAACATCACGGTGATTGCAAAATGCAGGGTGAAGCGCAAAATAAACCAGATGACAATCGATTGGAAATAATAGAAACCTAAAAAACTTGCACATCCGACGGCCATCATTGTCAGAATTGAACGTGCAACGCCGAGTTTTTTTGCAATGCGGGCGCTAAAGACCGCCGCGATTATTGTGGCAATACCACCTACTGTACCACTATAGCCGATGACACTGCTGGAAAAACCTCGTGCGGCCATCAGGATTGAAATAAGCTGCGTTCCCAATCCCAAAGCTATTCCTACAGCGCCGATTGTTGCTGTTGCAGCTGAAATCGCGCGCCAGGGCTTTGCATTCTGAGAGGATGAATCGGATTGCATCATGGACTATTCTGTCATCACTCATATAGGCTTTGCAGAGGAGTTTTCTGCTTGAAGTAACTTTATTGGATTTCGGCAAGTGCGTTAAATGCCATTTATGCTGGATAAGTTTTAAAATTTAGAATGCTTACAGATTTATCCACTCCTAAACTTCAAGTCAAACGGCACAATCCGGTTTCAAATTTTACCCGTCGGGGCAGCATACAATAGACTTTCAACATTATCGGCAAATCATAAAAATCAGGCTTTTAATAATTATTGAAAATAGACCAGAGCCTATTAGATCACGAAGTCGATCAAATAGAACGGCGGGTTTTTCGTGATGATCGATTGAAGCGGCGCGCGCCCGTCTTACTCTTATGATGAGAAACCGGTGACAACGGTAATGGCCGTGGCGCACTTAGCATTTCAAATCGCATCGCCCCGGCAATTGGCTGTGCTTCGACGAGACGTACACTGACACTATCTCCCAGCTGGTAACCTTTATGGCTTTTTTCGCCTATCAAAGCGTGACGTGCCTCGTCAAATATATAGTAATCGGTTGCCAGAGTTGAAATAGGCGTAAAACCGTCGGCTCCCAATCGGTCAAGTGAAATGAATAAGCCCGATTTTGTGACACCGGCAATACGACCGGTAAATTCAGTGCCAATTTTATCTGCGAGAAAATGCGCAACCAACCGGTCGATTGTTTCTCGTTCTGCAGCCATTGCGCGGCGCTCTGTAAGAGAAATAGCTACTGCAATTTCATCAAGATTTTTTTCTTCTTCGTTCGTTAAACCGTCATTGCCGAGCTTCAGTGATTTGATCAGGGCACGATGAACGATTAAATCCGCATAACGGCGAATAGGCGAAGTAAAATGGGCGTAGTTACGTAAGTTGAGGCCAAAATGACCGATATTCTCGGGCGCATATTCTGCTTGTGATTGGGTACGCAACACCACCTGATTAACCAGCTCTTGTTGATCGGTATCTTTCACCCGCTCAAGAATTCTATTAAAGCGTTCCGGCGTAAGCTCCGCGCCGCGGGAAATTGAAAGACCAAGAGACGCCAAAAACTCTCTCAAGCCTTCTTGTTTTGCGAGCGACGGCTGGTCATGTATACGGTAGATCAAAGGTTGATTTTTGGATTTGAGGGTTTCAGCTGCCGATACATTGGCCTGAATCATAAATTCTTCAATAAGTTTATGGGCATCAAGGCGTGGCGGGATGACCACGTCTTTAATGCGTCCGCTTTCATCAAGAATAATTTTCCTTTCAGGCAGATCAAGTTCCAACGGTTGCCGTTCGTCACGCGCTTTTTTCAGCAAATCATAAGCTGCCCAAAGGGGCTTCAATACGTTTTCAAGTATTGGCAAAGTTTTTTCGTCAGGCTTGCCATCAATAGCCCTTTGCGTTTGTTCGTAAGAAAGTTTGGCACACGAGCGCATCAATATACGGTGAAAACTGTGACTTTGTTTTTTCCCGTGACTATCAAAAACCATGCGAACGGCCATAGCAGGCCTATCTTCGCCCTCGCGCAGAGAACAAAAGTTATTCGAAATTCGTTCTGGCAACATCGGTACAACCCTGTCGGGAAAATAGACCGAATTACCGCGTTTTAAGGCTTCCTTATCCATTGCACTGTCGGGGCGGACATAATAACCGACATCTGCAATAGCAACCGTCACGACAACCCCGCCTTTATTGTCTTCGCTATCATCCATATTTGCACAAACGGCATCGTCATGATCCTTTGCATCTTCGGGATCAATGGTTACGAGCGGGAGGTCGCGCCAATCCTCCCGATTTTCCATTGTAGCAGGTTTAGCTTCTTCCGCTTCTTCGAGGACGCGGTCAGGAAAAATATGCGGAATATCGTGAGAAATGATCGCAATCATCGATAGCGCTTTTTCGCTATCGACACTGCCCAGAATATTTTTGACGACGCCGCGTTTCAAGCCATAACGTTTGTCACGACCGATCTCTACTTCGACGAGGTCTCCGGCTTTTGCCTTGCTATCCGGGGGGAGATCAACGGCAATTTCGGGTGCTTTTCGGTCGATCGGCTCAAGACGCCATTTACCTTGGCCTAAATCACGAAGAACGCCCATAGTGGTAAAATCACGCTTATCAATTTTCTTAATAGCGCGGCCGGTATAAGAAGGTCCTTCCTCTCTTTTATTGCGGAAAATTTTGGCAAGGATTCTGTCGCCGACGCCAATGGCCGGTCCTTTTGTGCGTCGTGCGGGATGAAGAGCGACAAGCGGCGCATCCTCACCATCCCATTCGGAAGGCTCAGCGATAAAGCCGCCATCATGATCGCGCCCTTTAATGTCGAGAACTGCGACAGGTGGAAGCATGTGTTTCGGAACAATTTTTTTGCGTTGTTTAGAGACGACACCTTCGGCCTTCAGTTCACGCAAAAGGTCTTTAAGCCAAATTCGCGCATCCCCTTTGAGGTTGAAAGCCTTGGCAATCTCCCGCTTCCCGGACAAATTCGGATTTTCTTTGATGAAAGAAAGAATATCATCTTTTGTGGGCAAGTGTGAAGGTTTGTTCCTGCTTACGGGATGTTGTTTCATAGCTCTATTTTCCATCCCGTTTCACGGGTTATTCTGCTTTCTTGGAGGTTGCCTTCTTGGTTGCCGCCTTTTTTACCGTCTTTTTGGTGACGCTTTTCTTGGTTGCCGCATTTTTTGTTGCAGATTTTTTTACTGTGGCTTTACGGCCTTTTTTGGGAGAAGCTGCTTTTTGAGAAATGAGTTCCAGGGCTTCTTCCAAAGTTACTGATGCCGGGTCTTTGCCTTTTGGTAACGTTGCATTGATCTTGCCCCAGTTGACATAAGGTCCATAACGGCCGTCGCGGACTGTCACATCGCCACCATCGGGATGTTGTCCAAGGCTGGCAATAGCTTTGGGCGTAGATCCTCTCCGTGCGCCTCCACGCGCCTGTTTCTCAGCCAAAACAGTTACCGCCCTGTTGATGCCGATATCGAAAACCTCTTCCGGCGTTTCAAGATTGGCATATTGGCCATCATGAGACACATAAGGTCCATATCTGCCGATAGAAGCCATAATCGGCTTCCCGGTTTCAGGATGTACTCCCACTTCTCGCGGTAGAGATAAAAGAGCAAGCGCTTTTTCCAAATTCATTTCGCTTGGCGACCAGCTTTTCGGAAGGCCGGCGCGTTTCAGCTCCTCGCCATGTTTACACTCGACATAGGGGCCGAAACGACCGATTTTGAGTGTTACGTCTTCGCCATTATCAGGGTTTTTGCCTAGTATTGTAGGGCCATCCTGCTCGGTTGTGTTGCCATCCTTGGCGTCTTCACTTCCCAATTGTCTGGTATATTTGCAATCGGGATAATTGGAGCAACCGACAAAGGCACCATAACGGCCGAGTTTAAGAGATAGACGCCCCTCATGGCAGAGCGGACAGGAGCGGGGATCACTGCCGTCTTCGCGTGGGGGAAATGCGAGTGGTGCAAGCGCGTCATTTAACACATCAAGCACATTGCTCACGCGTAATTCTTTAATATCGGAAACCGAAGCATTGAACGCGTCCCAGAATTCGCGCAATACCTGCTTCCAGGACAACTTGCCGTCGGAGATGAGATCAAGCTTTTCTTCAAGATCGGCAGTAAAATCGTATTCGACATACCGATTGAAGAAGTTTTCAAGGAATGCTGTAACAATGCGCCCTTTCGCCTCGGGAATAAGCCGGCGCTTGTCTATCGTGACGTAATCGCGATCACGTAAAGTGGCAAGGGTCGAGGCATAAGTCGACGGGCGACCGATTCCAAGCTCTTCCAGTTTTTTGATCAGGGTTGCTTCGGAATAACGGGCAGGAGGTTCGGTCGTATGTTTGAGAGCGTCAATCGACACTTTTTTGAGCTCTTCATCCGCTTCCATCTTCGGCAGCCGCATCGAGTCTTCGCTATCGGCAGAGTCGTCATCTTTCTGATCAAAATAGGCAGCAATAAATCCGTCAAATGTTACTACCGACCCGACAGCTCTCAAATTTGCATGGTCGGAACCGTTTATTGCTTCAATCTCGACAGTGGTGCGCTCGATATCGGCAGACTTCATCTGACTGGCAATCGCCCTTTTCCATACAAGCTCGTAAAGTTTGAACTGGTCGCTATCGAGAAATTTTTTAATGTCGTCCGGTTTTCGTTTGAAATCGGTTGGACGTATAGCCTCGTGCGCCTCCTGCGCGTTTTTTGCTTTAGTCGAATAGAAACGGGGTTTCTCGGGCACATAATTTGCACCGAATGTATCATGAATGGCATTTCTTGCCGCTTCAATGGCTTCGGGGGCGATCTGTACGCCATCAGTACGCATATAAGTGATGAGGCCGGTTGTTTCGCCGCCAATGTCTATACCTTCATAGAGTTTCTGTGCCACTTGCATGGTGCGCGAGGCCGAAAATCCGAGTTTTGATGAAGCCGCTTGTTGTAATGTTGACGTTGTGAATGGTGGTACCGGATTGCGTTTTGTCGGTTTTGATTCGACACTTGTGATCCGGTAACCGGCTCCATCCAACATGTTGCGGATATTTTTTGCCTGATCTTCTGTTTTAATGTCGAGCTTGGCGAGCTTTTTTCGGTTAAAAGTCGTCAGATTAGCCAGGAAGCTCTCGTTTGCTTTTGTTGCAAGCTTGGCTTCTATTGACCAATAGTCTTCACGCTTGAAACGCTCGATTTCCGATTCCCGATCGCAAATGAGGCGCAACGCAACTGATTGCACACGACCGGCCGAACGGGCTCCGGGAAGTTTGCGCCAAAGGACAGGCGATAAGGTGAAGCCGACAAGGTAATCAAGTGCACGACGCGCCATATAGGCGTCAACAAGGGGAATGTCGATATCACGCGGGTGAGCCATAGCATCAAGAACGGCGTGTTTTGTAATCGCATTAAAGACAACGCGTTTGACAGTTTTACCTTTCAAAAGCTTTTTATGCTGTAAAATATCAAGAACGTGCCAGGAAATAGCTTCCCCTTCACGGTCCGGGTCAGTTGCCAGAATGAGGCCATCGGCATCTTTTAATGCCTTCGATATTTCTGCGATTCGTTTTGAACCGGTTGAGCTCGTGTCCCATTTCATCGCAAAATCTTCATCCGGCAGAACAGAGCCGTCTTTTGCAGGAAGATCACGTACATGCCCGAAGGACGCGAGAACTTTATAATTGGGTCCTAGATATTTATTGATTGTTTTAGCTTTTGCCGGTGATTCGACGACGACAACATCCATAATGATATCCGCTTCCCTGAACCAATGATTTTACTGTACTCTCAATTGACCGGCTTATTCCCATTGGTCAAGGCTAAATGATAAAAAAACACACTTGCAACTATTGATTGCAGCAAAACATGACACACGTTATCATCGTTAAGCTAGCTAACTATAATAACATCTATCAAAGCAGTATCAGAACTTTTAGTTAGGCAATCAGGAGCGATAAATGCGGGGAAATTATGTAACAAGGAGAGGGTTACATGTCTCTAGAGCGCGTTAAAATCATCGGATATATTGTTGATATGTCCCTTCAGATGAATATCATGGCGAATAACGTCAATTCTCCATTTTTGGCTTATTTGTTGGAAATGGTTGCAAAAGAAGGGCAGCACATCATGAAAAACGATGCTGTCAACAAGGAAAATCGTTGATCGCCAATGATACGAGTCCGCCGCTGTGACGGACGAGTTTCCCGGCCAAATCAAGTTCAACGAGTATAAGATAAATCTTGTCTATCGACACACCGGACGCAAGACAGAGCGTTTCTATGTCAATCGGTGTTGTTGAAAGTGCATCCATTATTGCATTTCTGTCGAAGTCGCTTGCGTCAACACTACTATTTTGCTCTTCATTCTTGTGCTCTGAAAATTGCTTGAATGATTCGTCTTTTTCGTCGTTATCAAACAGCGGCATTCGAGGTGCAGTTGATGGTGCCAAGGGGCCAAGTGTTTCTATGATATCTTCAGGTCGGGTAACGAGCAGGGCGCCTTCCTTGATGAGATTATTTGTTCCTTGTGCACGCGGATCCAAAGGCGAACCGGGGATAGCAAAGACAATGCGTCCTATCTCGGCCGCCAATCTTGCAGTAATCAGAGAACCGGAACGGTTTGCCGCCTCGCACACGAGAATTCCCAAAGATAATCCCGCAATGATTCGATTGCGGCGCGGAAAATCTTGGGCGCGTGGTTGCGTGCCAATCGGCATTTCGCTGACAATTGCCCCACCTTTATCCAATATGGCTTCATAAAGGTCGCTATTTTCCGGCGGATAGATATGATCGATTCCACCTGCCATAACGGCAACAGTTCCAGTATCAAGACTTGCGCGATGGGCAGCTGTGTCGACGCCACGCGCCAGTCCTGAAATGATAGTAAATCCTGTTTCACCAAGTTCTTTCGCAAAAAGTGCAGTCAATTTTTTGCCTGTTGCCGAGGCGTTACGAGAGCCCACAACACCTACGGAAGGCGAAAAGAAACATTTGGGGTTACCCTTGACTGCAAGCAGAGGAGGGGGAGTTTCTATAGCTCGCAAATAGGGTGGATAATCAGGCTCGCCCACTCCTATGAAACGTACGCCAATTTTACCCGCAAGTTCGAGCTCGCGTTCTGCATCCTGTTTGCTGGCAATCCGTATCGGTTTACCTTTGCCTCCCATCGTGCTGAGCTCCGGCAGAGCATCAAGAGCCGCTGCAGCCGAACCGAAATGCTCTATGAGGTTAATGAAAGTAACAGCACCGACGTTTTCGCTGCGTATGAGTTGTAGCCAACTCAGCCGCTGAGCATCGGTAAGGACAATCCCTTTACGTTTTTCCATCTCGGTTACAGAGCTTTCCTCTATTGTTTCTTTGCGCCGATCTTGCTTTCCGTTCCGTTCAGCAAGCGTCTGATATTCGCATGGTGTTTCAAGATAACGATGATACTCATCACCGAAAGAACGAGCGCAAAAAGATTTTGCGACGTGCTATCCATGAAAAGTAGAATAAAAACAGGCACTAGGATAACTGCGAAAAGTGCCGAAAGCGAGGAATAACGCGTAATGAATGCGGTGAGCAACCAGACGCATATAAAAACCAATGCAGCCGGTGGGTAAAATCCGAGGCATACACCGAGGTAGGTGGCAACGCCTTTGCCGCCTTTGAATTTGAGCCAGACGGGGTAGATATGACCGATAAAGGCTGCAAAACCGCCTAAAGTGACAATGACGATATTGTTATAATCGAACGACGATAATAGGGAGGCGAAATAAACCGCCAATGTCCCTTTGAACATGTCACATAATAACGTCAATAAAGCGATTTTTTTGTTTCCCGTTCGCAAGACATTGGTGGCGCCTATATTTCCGGAACCAATTTTGCGCACGTCTCCAAGGCCGGCTAAGCGGGTGAATAACAGCCCGAAAGGGATCGAACCGATGAGATAACAAATTATCAGTGTCAGCCACGAAACCATCTTTGGAGATAAACCTATATCGGCCATAAAAATATCCTTTTCAAGATTTGCCGTTAGATCGTTCAGTTCCGGTATTCATATACCAGTTTGCCAGCAACATAGGTTTTTAGGACATGTCCTTGAAAACGGGCATTTTCGAATGGCGTATTTTTGGATCTGGAATGAAGCATATCAAGAGTTAAGACCCAAGGTTCATCAAGATCGACCAAAATGAAATCCGCAGGTTTTCCAACTTGCAAAGTTCCTGCATCAATCCCCAAAATCTTTGCAGGATTGGTGGAAAGTAAAGCCGCTATTTTGCCAAGCGATAGTGAATGATCATGGTAAAGCCGGAGTGCTGCTGCAAGCAATGTTTCCATTCCTACCGCGCCAGCTTCCGCATCTTCAAAGGGTAAGCGTTTGGTATCGGCACCTTGAGGATCATGACTGGATACAATAATATCAATTGTTCCATCACGAACAGCTTCAATCATCGCATGACGGTCATCTTCTGACCTGAGCGGCGGCGAGAGCCGGAAAAATGTCCTGTATTCTCCAATGTCATTTTCGTTCAATGTCAGATTATTGATTGAAACGCCGGCTGTAACATTGGTCAAATTCTGTTTTGCATAACGGATGGCTTCAGCCGACATTCCCGTTGAAAGTTCTGCTGCGTGATAACGGCAACGGGTTAAAGCAGCCAGACGCAAATCACGTTCAAGCGGGATGACTTCCGCTTCTTTCGGAATACCCGCAAGGCCAAGCCAGCTTGAAAGGAGCCCCTCGTTCATGACACCGTCGCCGGTTAGCCATTTATCTTGCGTTTCATGGATGATAAGGGCGTCGAAGTCATGGGCATAAGTCATGGCACGTCTTAATACCAATGAATTTTCAATTGTTTTGTGTCCGTCCGTGAAGGCTATTGCACCGGACTCTTTCAATAGACCGAACTCGGTCATTTCCTGCCCTTCAAGTTGCTTGGTAATTGCAGCTGAAGGATAGACATGAACCGAGGCATTTTCACGCGCTGTTTGCTTGACGAATTCGACCAGTGCAACGTCATCTATGACCGGATGGGTATCCGGCATCATGACAAAGGATGTTACGCCGCCCGCTGCAGCAGAATGACTTGCCGAACGAATGGTTTCCCGATGTTCGTTACCCGGCTCACCGACATAGACGCGCGCGTCGACCAACCCCGGTAGAATTGCTTTGCCATGTGCATCAATAACCTCCGCACCGTCGGGAATGCCCTGATTTTGTGCATCTTTGCCACAAGCTTTAATGATGCCGTCGACGATGATGAGCGTTCCCAATTCGTCCTTGTCACAGGAAGGGTCAACGATGCGAGCGTTTTTATAAACCAAGGGTTTTATCATTGGATATCTCCTTCGCTGCGGCGTGGATCCAAGAGAGCCTCGATAACAGCCATTCTGACAGCAACGCCCATTTCAACTTGTGTATGAATAACGCTTTGCTGACCATCAGCAATATCCGATGCAATTTCGACCCCGCGGTTGATTGGCCCCGGATGCATGACAATGCAATCCTTATTTGCAAGTGCCAGTTTTTGTTTATCAAGACCGAAAAAGCGGAAATATTCTCTAACCGAGGGAATAAATGCTCCGGACATGCGTTCTCGTTGTAGTCTTAGCATCATGACAACATCTGCGTTTTTCAGGCCTTCCTGCATTGTTGTGAAAACTTCAACGCTCATATGGCCGATGTCATAGGGTAAAAGCGTCGTGGGTGCGACGGCGCGTACCCGTGCTCCGAGCGCATTAAGACTTAAAATATTGGAGCGGGCGACACGCGAGTGCAATATGTCGCCGCATATAGCGACAGTCAAACCCTCGATCCGTCCTTTGGCCCGACGGATTGTCAATGCATCAAGGAGAGCCTGGGTTGGATGTTCATGCGCACCATCACCTGCATTGACAACGCAGCAACTTACCTTTTGAGCTAGTAGCGCCGCCGCACCACCCGATTTGTGGCGCACAACCAGAATATCAGGATGCATGGCATTCAATGTCATTGCGGTGTCGATAAGTGTTTCACCTTTTTTTACGGATGAATGGCTGACAGCCATATTCATGACGTCGGCACCAAGTCGTTTGCCTGCAAGTTCAAAGGATGATTGCGTACGTGTAGAATTCTCAAAAAAAAGATTGATCTGTGTTCGACCGCGCATCGATGTTTTTTTCTTGTCAATCTGGCGTGATACTGCGACATTGGCGTCGGCGCGATCAATGAGTGTAGTAAGATCCTGAGCACTGAGGCCTTTTATGCCGAGGAGGTGGCGATGGGGAAAAATAGGGAAAGAAGTTATTTGAGTCATAGCAGAAATTTCCTAAAGAAACTGAGTGACACTACAACAAGGCTTGCTTTTTATGCAATCTCTGTTTTAACCGCATAAAAAACTAAATTTCCAGATAGCAATATTATTAATTGACGGAATCAGGAATAAATTGTGAGTACCTTACCCAATCAGAATATTATGCGAAAAAATGCTTTTTTGGATGACGCGGTTCTGTTCCGTTTTTCGTCGCTTTTGCCAACCCCGCTTTTAGCAGGTTTCGAGGAAATAGGTGCATTTGTTGCAAGCAGGGAAGCGCAAGACCTTGCAAGACTCGCCAATATTCATAGACCCATTCTCAGGCGTGAGAATGAATGGGGGGACAATCTACAACAACTGGAAATCCATCCGGCTTACCATGCTTTGCTGCGCCGCTCCCGTCAGGCAGGGTTATGTTCTTCTCTATGGGAAAATGGACCGGCCGAAAATGGCGTGCGTTATCAGTCACGGGCAATCAGACTTTTTCTGATGGCAGGACTCGAGACAGGGCATCTTAACGAGATTACATCAACAAGTGCAGGAATTTCCGCACTTATCGGTGAATCGGATTTATTTTCCGGTTGGAAAAATGTGTTATTATCCCGCCAACATGATTATTCGGCGCGTGCCATTACAGCAAAACGGTCAGCAACGCTTACCTTTGCCAACGACGATATCACAAATAATTTGCAAAATCCTGCGCAAGTATCGGCTGCGACGCGGATTTCCTTTGATTCGGCAAGCGGGCGTGATCTCTATCGTATAGATGCTGTCAAGCAATCAGTATTAAATCCGACGGCCGACGGATATTTTGTAACAGCCGAGGTCGGCGGGCAAAAATGTTGTTTCTTTGTATCGCGCTTTCTTGAAAATGGTGCATTGAACGGAAATATCTCCGTAGATTTTCTTGTCCACCGCGCTGGTGAATGCTCGGCTCCCGAAGGACAGGTTTCATTTCACAATAGTCTCGGTTGGTTGATCGGCAAGATTGGCGAAGGCGATAGGGTCGTCAGAGATGTCGAGACGATGACGCGTTTTGATCAGGCAGTTATTTCTGCAGGCGTACTTCGTGCAGCACTTCAAACAGGCATCAATTTTTTCAGGCGCTTCAATCCGCGACAAGTTTTACCACCATTGACAGAACGTATATTTGCCGATCTTGCTCTCGACGTGGTTGCTTCACAATGCCTTGTTATGCGGCTTGCCCGTGCGTTCGACAATGCCGCATCAAATCGCGGAGAAGCGGCATTTGCTCGTATCATGACACCGATCGTTGCCATCCACATCAATGAGCTTGTGGTTCCGGTTGTGGGAGAAATTATTGCTCAAATGGGAGCGCAGGCATATATGTTCGACAGTCGGATGGCGAGAATGCTCGTTGATGCACCAATGCGTAGCATGAAGGGAAATGGAGGTAATGATATTGTGATTGATACCATCCGTTTGGGAGAAAGGGCACCCGGTCTTTTTCAGGGGCTACTCGACCAGATTGGTCGTGATATCGGTCCAGCGGGTCCTAAAACTGTCGAAATACTCAATGCGGCTGCACGAGTGGCTGCAAATGACATTGGTGCCGGCAGGCTTTTTATCGAACAAATGGCCTATGCCGGTGCAGCAGCCGCTTTGCAACAAGCCGATATGAATCATATTACTGCTGCCTATATTGAAAGTCGCCTTGGCGGGCAATGGCGTTCGTCTTACGGTATGTTGAGTGCGCGTCATCACGCCGGACATATATTGGATACGCTTTATCCCGCAGTTTGAGTTAAACTTTTATTCTACAGTTCGAGCCAAACGTTGAAGCCTGTCGAGTGCTCCTTGCAAAATAAAAGCGGCTGCTGCTGAATCAATTCTATCGGCACGTTTTGCACGCGAAACATCCATTTCGAGAAGACCGCGTTCTGCGGCCACTGTTGACAGCCGCTCATCCCAGAATACAAAAGGAATTTGTGTTAAACCATTCATATTATGAACAAAAGCACGCGTTGCCTGAACGCGTGGGCCGCTTGTGCCGTCCATATTTTTGGGAAGGCCAATAATTGCTACGCCGATATTTTCTTCACGAAAAATTTTCATGAGGTCATGAGCGTCGATGGAGAATTTTTTGCGTTTCAAAACAGGGCGGGGGGTGGCAAAACGCCAACCGAGATCGGATACAGCGATGCCTATCGATTTTGTCCCCAAATCAAGGCCGATGATATTTTTATTCGCCAGACCGAGTTCAGGAATTTCAGTAATATCTATAACCGACATTGAGGTTGGCCTTTATCGAATATCCGGTTTGAACAAGCAGGTACTTGGCATTTTAGGATTTTGCGTTCAATATACGGTAAAAGATGGAACTTCCAATAAAAAACAAGGGTAGTGGCATGAAAATCACATGGCTCGGGCACGCAGCCTTTCGCGTCGAAGTTGGCAAAGCGGTTATTCTTATAGATCCTTTTTTGACCGGTAATCCGGCTGCAAAAGACCTCGATATCAAAAAAGCCGTTGACGGTGTGACGCATATAGCCCTCACCCATGGTCATAGCGATCATGTGGGAGATACAATTGCTATTGCAAAGGAAAAAAATGTACCAGTGACAGCAAATGCCGATCTTGCTGCCTGGCTCCAGTCGCAAGGTGTGAAAAACGTCATTCCCGGTAATGCAGGTGGTACGCAGGCGCATGACGGCTATAGCATCACTTTTGTCAATGCCATTCATTCGTCGGCCATGCTCACCGAAAACGGTGTCTCGCAATGTCTTGGCAATCCTAACGGGCTGGTATTCCATTTTAATGATGCACCGACGCTCTATCATATGGGTGACACAGATATTTTTTCCGATATGCAATTAATTGACGAATTGCACGAGCCGGAAATCGGCATTGTGCCCGTTGGGGATTTTTTTACAATGGGGGGCGCCGTCGCAGCTCTCGCATGTCAACGTTATTTCCATTTCAAAACAGCGATACCTTGTCACTGGGGCACTTTCCCGGTTCTTGATCAGACACCGGAACGGTTTGTTAGGGGTATGAAAGGAACAAAAACCACAGTTGCATTGCCAAAAGTCGGTGAAACGCTCGATTTCTGAACGTTTTTTCTTGCTCTTGGTGCTTTGGCCTTTATACTTTTCGTCAGCGAAAATGCCTTTCATACGGGATTTGCCTAATATCTATAGATATTAAAACAGCCAAACGTGTTGCCCGTCTTTCGCGCATAGTGGTGAAAGGCGATTAAGCGGAACGTATGGACAGAGTACGATTCCAAACTTTGTTGAGCAACTTGATGGAGATGAGGGACCTATTGTGCCACAAAGTTTTTTGTCAGTGCATTTACTGAAGGATTATCGTATGCGGTAAAAGCAACCAATGCATTTAAACGCTAAAGAGCTTGCACCAGCAGCAACAAAGATCGGGTATCGAAAGTTTGCTAACAATGTGACGAATTATCAGATGGCCGGATTTTGACTAACGCTTTATGACAGTAAATATACTATCGTTGGGAGCAGTACAAAAGAAAATATACTATCGTTGGGAGCAGTACAAAAGACTTTTCATTTTTTATGAAAAACAGCGTTTTACCTTATCCGGGCAATATTCCTGAAAACCAACCAGCTAAATAATATTTTTCGGCGGAAAACAACGATGAAAAAAAGCTTCATAAAAATTGCTTTTTTACTTATTTTTCTAACTTATGGAACATTTGGAATGGCTCAAACAAAGGTGGTTGCCACATCATTACACGCGCCAACAGGCATAGCATTTAATAATGAAGGAGAAATGCTAGTTACCAACTGGTCTGGAAATTCCGTCGTTAAAATAACGACACAAGGAAAGCAGCAAGTTGTTTATTCTGGCATAAGCGCTCCAGCGGGCATTGTTGTTGATCATAACGATGATATCTATGTTGCATCTTATCAAGACAATTATATTTTAAAGATAGATAACGTCGGTAATGCGTCAAAAATCGCGAGCGGTTTTCATACTCCCACGGGGATCGCCTGGTCAAATACCGATGAATTGTTAGTCACTAATCGTTCATCTGGCGAAATAGTATCCCTCAATGTTGAAACGGGTGCAAAAAAGATAGTAGCGTCAAAACTTGGCTTACCCGTTGGCGTGGCACAATTGACTAATGGCGATTTGGTCGTTTCACAATATAGCGGGAATTTAACGCATATTAATGCAGCAGGCGTTCATAAGCAGCTAGGTTCCGGCTTTGATCGGCCTGGCGTGGGGATTGTGACTGTTTCTGACCATTTAGTTGCTGTCATTGATAATGGCGCAGGGGCTGTTCGGCTAGTGAATGTTGATACAGGGGAAACAAAACTGCTCGCTAATCATTTAGATGGGGCTGTAGCTTTAGCCTATTTCAAGCATCGTTATTATGTTGGAACTTGGAATGATGGCCAAATACGTGTTTTCGATTAATATCAAATTCTTAAAAATTGAACTTCAATGTTTACCGGCAAAATCAATATAACCGGCAAGGTCAATACAATAAGGATGATTAGCCAATCTTAATAACTCGGTCACCACTCTTATAGCGGGCGTTTTTTGCGTGATTTTTGAATGGGAAAGACAGATCAAGGATAAGTAGGATTTAACTTATAAAAATCCTGGCTCATTGTCGTCTTCTACCCGAAACAGTTTGTCTGCGCGCGGGGTAACCATGCCCCCACCTGAACCATCAATTACCACTTGGTTTGAAAGCTCTGACGATAGAAAATTGATAACGGATTTATGCTCCAGAAATAGGGGTAGTTGTCATTGGCAACATTTATGTCATGGGGGAGCTGTCGCCGACTTTAATTGGAATATAGTCTTATTTTAAGACCGCGATTCCATGCTATCGGAGCGCTTTTCCTTCTCTTAATCAAAGACCGGAATGCCTCGTTTTCGGCGTTGCAGATGGAAAAACAGTTTTAGAAATACCAAAAGTCGGTGAAACGCTCAATTTCTGCACGTCTTTTCTTGCTCTTGAGGGCTTCGGCTTGTATAGCTTCATTATACAAAATGTCTTTCATACGGGATTTACCTAATGTCTGTAGATATTAAAACGGTCAAACGTGTTGCCCGTCTTTCGCGTATTGCTGTGAAAGATGACGAAGCAGAACGTATGGCAAAAGAGTTGAACGCTATTTTGGGATTTGTCGAGCAGCTTGACGAAGTCAATGTCGACAATGTCGAGCCTTTGACATCTGTTATTCCGATGACTTTGCGTACACGTGAAGATGTGGTCACTGACGGAAACAAAGCGGCTGATATTGTCGCCAATGCACCTTTGAGCGAAGACAATTTTTTCCTCGTTCCAAAAGTTATCGAATAGCAATTTGAATATTTATTTTTGAGGCATGATATGACCGATTTGACGAAGCTGACAATAGCCGAGGCTCGTGACGCGCTCAAGAAGGGCGACTTCAAGGCAACCGAACTTGCGGATGCATATATCCATGCCATTGAAGCATCCAATCCTGCTATCAATGCCTATGTTTCGGTAACAGCCGATCACGCACGAAAGATGGCAAAAGTCTCCGATGAAAGATTTGCTCAAAATAAGGCAGGTGCACTTGAAGGGATCCCGCTTGGCGTGAAAGACCTTTACGCAACCTATGATATCCACACCCAGGCGTGTTCTCATATCCTTGACAACTTCAAACCGAAATATGAGTCGACTGTAACAAGTAATCTCTGGGCTGACGGTGCGGTTATGCTCGGGAAACTCAACATGGATGAGTTTGCAATGGGATCGTCCAATGAGACATCCTATTACGGTCCCGTTGTCAATCCGTGGCGCGCCAAAGGTTCGGAAGAAAAATTGGTGCCCGGTGGTTCTTCCGGCGGGTCGGCTGCCGCTGTTGCAGCTCGTTTGTGCGCTGGTGCGACGGCAACCGATACTGGCGGTTCCATTCGTCAACCTGCTGCATTTACCGGTACTGTCGGCATCAAGCCAACCTATGGACGTTGCTCGCGTTGGGGAATTATCGCTTTTGCTTCTTCGCTTGATCAAGCTGGCCCCATTGGCCGTGATGTACGGGATTGCGCCATTTTGTTGAAATCCATGGCGTCATTTGACGAGAAGGATTCGACTTCGGTTGATCTGCCGGTTCCCGATTATGAAGCATCCATCGGAAAATCGGTCAAGGGCATGAAAATCGGTATTCCTAAGGAATATCAAGTTGACGGTATGTCGGAAGAGATAACGGCACTTTGGCAAAAGGGCATAGATTGGTTGAAAGAGGCGGGAGCTGAAATCGTTAATATTTCTCTTCCTCATACGAAATATGCATTGCCGGCTTATTATATTGTTGCGCCTGCGGAAGCATCATCAAACCTTGCCCGTTATGATGGTGTGCGTTATGGCCTCAGGGTTCCGGGTAAAGACATTATCGAAATGTATGAAAACACCCGTTCAGAAGGTTTCGGCCACGAAGTCAAACGGCGTATTCTCATCGGTACGTACGTGTTGTCGGCCGGTTACTACGATGCCTATTATCTTAAGGCACAAAAAGTTCGCACACTCATCAAACAGGATTTTGATAAATGTTTTGACTCCGGCGTTGATGCTATTTTGACTCCGGCCACACCAACAGCGGCCTTCGGAATTGCCGATAAAAAATTGAAAAACGATCCTGTAGCCATGTATCTCAATGACATTTTTACGGTTACTGTGAATATGGCAGGGCTTCCGGGAATTTCATTACCTGCCGGACTTTCAAAGGAGGGGCTACCTTTAGGTTTGCAGCTTATTGGCAAGCCGTTCGGTGAGGAACAATTGTTCCAGACAGCCAATGTTATCGAACAGGCGGCTGGTAAGTTTTCTCCCGAAAAATGGTGGTAAGCGATTGTTGATATCTGCCGATATCGGCATTCACTATTAAATCTGTTGAACACGGCAACTTCCTTGCCGTGTTTTTAGTTTCTTACGTGTCGCGTATTCAACAATGAAAGCTGTGAGGCACGGGAATGAAATATCAGTTGATTAATGGTCCAAAAGCTTTGGTTTTAGGGATGCGATAAATTTTTGAATCAATAAAAACACGTATTATCAGTAAGTTATGAGCGTTTATTATAATTAAATATTAACAATATGAGATCATCAATAAACGGGATTAAGGACAGTTTCAAGATTTTTAAATAAGACCGGTAAAAAAGTTTAGCTTGTTGACGTATTCAATTAGGGTGTGGTTCAATGTTTGTCAGTGTTTCACCGGCGAGATTTTCCACATTGAAACGTCAATGTAGCCTCGCAATATTTTCATATCAAGATAAAGGCCATCGCTTTCGAAAATTATCTAAACAACTGATGATTGACTTTCTCATACCGATAAAACAAACCGAGTAGCTAACTCCGTGTCTGGCAAAAATCGAGCCCTAATTGTTGCATTACAAAAATGGTGGTCAAATTCGGAGTGCTAATTTATTTCAGGATAAGCCGGTTAAACGGGGGACAGGATTGTCACCCCCCGAGATAAGCTGCTTTCACCCGCGGGTCTTTGAGCATAGTTTTGCCTTCACCCTCGAGAATGATTTTACCAACTTCCAGAATATACGCATAGTTGGCGACCGATAATGCAGCAAATGCATTCTGTTCAATAAGCAGCACTGTTTTGCCCATCTCGTTGATTTTCCGGATTATAGAGAAAATTTCCTGAACGAGAATGGGGGCAAGGCCCAAAGACGGCTCGTCAAGCATGACAAGTTCGGGATTGCTCATAAGTGCCCGTCCGACCGCAAGCATCTGCTGTTCACCGCCCGACATTGTTCCGCCTAATTGTTTCGACCGTTCGCGGAGCCTTGGGAAAAGATCAAAAATCCATTCGATATCCCGCTTGATTCCGTCTTTGTCTTTGCGGATATAAGCACCGAGTTCCAGATTTTCCAAAACGGTCAAATGTGGCATGATACGGCGTCCTTCGGGGCTCAAGGCAATTCCCTTTTTCAGGATTTCTTCAGGCTGTTTTCCGAGGATATTTTCACCTTTATAGATGATTTCACCGGTTACCGATTTGTTGAGCCCCGCGATCGAGCGGACTGTACTGCTTTTTCCTGCGCCATTTGCTCCAATCAATGTGACAATCGAGCCTTCCTTGATAGCCATGGATAAGCCTTGTACGGCTTTGATTGCCCCATAATTCACACGAAGGTCGTTAATCTCAAGAATATTCATGAATTTCTCCGCCAAGATAGGCTTCGATAACTTTTTGATTGTTGCGGATTTCGTCCGGAGTTCCATTTGCAATAAGTGCGCCATATTCCAGAACCCAAATGCGGTTACATAGCCCCATGACAACGCGCATATCGTGTTCGATGAGCAGAATAGTAAGTCGGAATTCTTCCCTTATTTTTGAAATAAAGGCGCGTAATTCTTCACTCTCCTGAGGGTTCATACCGGCTGCCGGTTCATCAAGAAGCAACAATTCCGGTTCGGTTGCCAAAGCACGGGCGATTTCCAGACGTCTTTGAGCACCGTAGGGGAGCGCTATTGCAGGCTGGTCAGCAAGGTCAGCAAGGTGAACTCGATCCAAAAGTTCAAGTGCTTGTTCACGAATGTGTTTTTCTTCTCTCACTGCCGAAGGGATGAATAGAGCGCTAGCAAACCACGGGCTTTTTTGGCGCACATGCGCCCCGACCATGACATTTTGCAAAACGCTCAATCCGGTAAACAAGCGGATGTTTTGGAATGTGCGGGCAATATGACGTTTGCAAACAACATTGGGGTGAAGACCTGAGACTTTTTTGCCGTCAAATGTAATTGTGCCACTTGTCGGGGTGTAAAAGCCCGAAATCATGTTGAAAACGGTGGTTTTACCGGCACCGTTAGGGCCAATGAGGCCGGCGATGCTTCCCCGTTCAATAGCGATGTTGATGTCATTGACTGCCGTTAATCCGCCGAAGCGCATTGTGACATGATCGAGGTTCAATATCGTGTCACTCATGATTGATCTCCGCTCTTCACCTCGGAACGTTTTTTGAAAAAGCGGTAAATTCCATTCCAGGAAAATTCACGTGTGCCGAGCAAGCCGCTTCTCCAAAACAGGATTATGCCCATGAGCAATATCGAAAAAATGACCATTCTAAGCCCCGGAATTCCAGGAATATGAATGAATCCGAAATTAATCGGTTGCTCGACAATGCGTAACCATTCCAGCATCACGGTAATGATGACACTACCAATGATGCTACCGGTAATCGAACCGAGGCCACCGGCAACAACGATCATCAAAATATTGAATGTCAAAAGAAAATTGAACATTTTGGGATCGATTGTTGAAATAAGCGCTGCAGTCAGTGCACCTCCGACGCCGGCGAAAAATGCACCGATTGTGAAAGACAATGACCGGTAGAAAAACGTGTTAACGCCCATAGTTTTTGCAGCAATCTCGTCATCTCGTATTGCGCAAAGAGCGTTTCCTGTGTTGCTTTTTAAAAGCAGCACAATAAAGGCGACAGTGAACGCAAGCCAGCCATAGTTCCACCATAAATTGCCATATTGCGGTATACCTTTTATGCCAAGCGAGCCATTCGTAATCGGCGTCGCATTGGTAATGACAACACGTATAATTTCGGCAAATCCGAGTGTTGCAATGCCAAGGTAATCCCCACCCAGGCGCAAAACCGGTAGGGCAATGACAAGGCCGAGAACAGCAGCGCATATGCCGCCCAAAATAACAGCAAAGAAAAACGGTATTTGCAGATTCTGGAGTGGACCGAACATTGGCTGCAAAATCCACATCATCTGCTTTTGTTCGGGTGATAAAAGCAAGATAGCACAAACATAAGCGCCAATAGCCATAAATCCGGCATGTCCTAAAGAGAACATTCCGGTAAAACCATATATAAGATTGAGTGATACAGCCAGAATCGCATTGATTGCAATGAGGTTCAAAATACGCACGGTATAAGCATCAAAATGGTTCTGCGCATAAAACAAAAACGCAATAAGGCAGCCGATCGAAATCAGTGAAAGGATAATTTGTGAGGATTTTGACATCAAATTTTTTCCTCGCTTTTCTTACCCATAAGTCCAGTCGGCATGACGAGCAGGATCATGATGAGCATGATAAAAGCAAACGCATCACGGTAGCCGGAAAGTGACGGGAAAAATGCGATGATCATGATTTCTATAAAACCTAAAAGCAATCCTCCAAGCATTGCACCTTCAACAGAACCGATACCACCAATAACTGCAGCAATGAACGCTTTTAACCCGGGAATAACCCCCATATACGGGTTGATTTGAGGGTATCTGAGTGCCCACATGATACCGGCTATTGCAGCAAGGGCAGATCCGAGGCCGAACGTAAATGCAATAATCTTATCTACAGAAACGCCCATCAATCGGGTGGTTTCGATATCGCGAGAAATTGCCCGCATGGCCAAACCCGGTTTGGTTTTATTGATAATCCACAAGAGAAGAACAACAAGCAATAGTGAAACAATGGGAACGATCAGAGCCATTGGAACGATGCGGATGATGCCTTGAGCACCTTCTCCAAAATGCCATTGGATAGGAGTTACCAGCAGTTCGGGTTGTTTGACGCTTTTTGGCACGCCAGTGAACAAAACGGTTGCGAGATTCTCGATAAGAAACGACATGCCGATTGCACTGATAAGCGCTGAAATACGCGGGGCATCGCGTAAAGGACGGTAAGCGATACGGTCGACTGCGATACCTCCGGCACTGGTAACAAAGACCGCAAAACAGACGGCAAGTAGCCAGATAGGTGTAAAATCCTGCGGATGAATAAAACTGTAATAGGCAAGTGCCAGAATAAGAATAATGAAAAGTGCTGCCCAATAGGATTTAATGCGTGTTTTAAAGCCGATAAAAACTGAATAATAAACAAGAATAGCGAGTATAATCAGAAGCACTGCCGCCCAGGCAGGCATGAAACTTATAGTAGAGAAAAAAACAAAATAGGCGCCAAGCATAAAAATGTCGCCATGCGCGAAATTGATAAGGCGTAAGATGCCGTAAACCATTGTGTAGCCAATGGCTATCAGACCATAAAGCGCCCCTAACGCCAAAGCATTAAAGAAATGTTGGATGAACATTTCCGTGCTCATGTCTAAGCCTTCCTGATGTCATAGAGGGTTGATTGGAGAAGCTCATATATAACTTCAATCATCCGGTCGAGTTTTATTCGGCCGGATGATTGTTTTTTAACAGGTTTTTCGTTTATAGAGCGGGTTTAACTTCACCGAGATAAACGCGTTTTCCATCCTTGATCTCGATAACGCCGATCGGAATTTCAGGATTATGGTTTTTATCCATAGTCATAGCTCCGATCGGTGTCTCGAAGTCTTTGAGCTTTGCAAGTTCGGACGTAATCGCTTCGCGGTCGCCGCTACCGGCTTTCTCAATAGCCTGCATAAACATCATGTAGGCAGTGTAGCCGAGAACCGCATTTACGTTCGGTTCTTTATTAGGGTAAGTTGCTTTCCAATCCTTGGTGAATTCAGCTGCTGCTTTAGGCATATTCGGCATATTTGCGTCATATGGAAAAGTTGTGTGAAGAAAACCTTCGGCAGCGCTTCCTCCGATTGTAACTGTTTCAGGATTATCCATGGCGTCACCGCCCATAATCCGGAAAGTTGCACCAAGTTCACGAGCCTGTTTCAGGATAATCGCACCTTCAGCAAAGTAAGCCGGAATGAAAAGGACATCCGGTTGTTCGGCGATAATCTGGGTGAGGGCTGCCGAAAAATCCTGGTCACCCGAATTATAATTGAGGTTTGCTACAACTTCGCCGCCAAGTTTTTTGAACGAGGTATCGAAGAAATTTGCAAGGCCGATTGCATAATCGTTGGAAACATCTTTCAGAATGGCCGCTTTTTTGGCGTGTAACGTATTGAAAGCATATGTTGCTGCTCCAGCGCCCTGATAGGGGTCAATAAAGCATGCACGGAAATAATATTTTTTGCCTTGGGTAACGAGCGGGTTGGTTGCAGATGTCGCGATTGCTGGTGTTTTTGCAGGCTCCGAAACTTCGCCACCAGCAAGTGCCAAAGACGAGCCATAAGTTCCGATAATGCCGTTGACTTTATCGGAAGCAGTAAGTCTCATTACAGCGTTTGCAGCTTCTACTTTGTCGGATTTGTTATCAACAACGACAAGTTCGACTTTGTGTCCGAGCACTTCCGGCTTGATTTTGTTGGCTAGCTCGACGCCTTCAAGCTCCAGTTGTCCTCCGAATGCGTTTTGCCCTGTCAGTGGAAGAAATACCCCTATTTTGATAGGGTCTTCGGCGAGAGCACTGAAATTCAGTGCTGTGGCAGCAATCACTGCTGCAATCAATTGCTTGAAAGCCATGTTTGTTTATCCCTCTGTTTTATTATTTATAGTAATTTCATAATATAAACTGACTTACGTTACAAGTTACAGTGACAAAATCCGTTTATATTTTAAACTCACGTCGAGTTTTACCATGTTCCAGTATTCTTCATGGAAACCCATGGTTCTTGCGGTGCAAGTTTCTCGCCTTTTTGTAAGAGCTCGATGGAGATACCGTCTGGTGATTTAATAAATGCCATATGACCGTCGCGGGGCGGCCGATTGATGACGATTCCCTGATCGGCCAAATTTTTACAAGTCTCGTAAATATTGTCGACTTCATAGGCCAAATGCCCGAAATTACGCCCCCCCTGATAGTCTTCCTTGTCCCAGTTATAAGTAAGTTCAAGTTCCGGAGAGTGGTGAGAATGAGCCGCATTTACATCTTCAGCGGCTGCCAGATAGATTAGTGTAAAACGTCCTTTTTCATTTTCTATCCTCCGTGTTTCCTCAAGGCCGAAAATATCGCAGTAGAAATGGAGTGATTGTTCGAGGTCTTTGACGCGAACCATTGTGTGTAGATAACGCATATTTTTCTCACTTTCTTTGATTTTCAAGTTTTACCGGTTTTTGCAACCAAAGTGAATATCATGACTGACATTCATCGCAATCGGGGGTAAAAAAACGAAACCAGGTGATTTTCTTTATGCAGGCGTCGACAATTTGGGGAAATCCTGTTCTCGGGGCTTGCGTCGCAATGAGTGAACAATATTTACTGGAGTTCAAGAGAATCATTCGTGATTAGAAGATATTGACAGGACTGTGAGAATTATGGCGAGCGATGATTTAGAGGAAGGCTGCCTTCCATCTCAAGATAGTTCTGAAACAGCAGCAACAGATGTTGCCGAAGTGAGTGGCACCATCAAATGGTTCGATGTTAGCAAGGGTTATGGTTTCATCGTGCCGGATATTGCCGGTGTTCCGGATATCCTCCTCCATGTAACTGTGATGAGACGTGACGGTTTTCACACTGCACTGGAAGGTGCACGCATTGTATGTCTGGTCAAAAAAGGTGAGCGGGGGCTGCAGTGCATTCAGGTCAAATCAATTGACCTTTCTACAGCAGTACATCCATCGGAATTACCGGCTCGCACGCATGTGGTTGTAAAAGCCGAAAGCGGTTTGGAACGCGCAATTGTCAAATGGTTCAATCGCGAGAAGGGGTTCGGCTTTCTCACCCGCGGCGAGGGGACTGAAGATATATTTATCCATATGGAAACGCTCCGTCGTTTCGGTCTTGCGGAATTGCGTCCGGGGCAGGTTGTTCTGGTTCGTTTCGGGCGAGGTGAAAAAGGTCTGATGGCCGCGGAAATCCATCCCGACATTGCGATACCTTTTCCAACCCATTAAACGATCTTTTCTATTTTTCGTTATTCGACGAGTTGTTGCCGGTTACTGTCAGACTGTTTACCGTTTAAGCCCAGTTGGAAGTAGGCTAATGATGAAGAGGTTTTTTGTCGGACTTATATTTCTGATATTTGGTTTAAGTTCGAACGCTTATTCAGAAGAACCCATGCGATTACCGGTTGATCCGGCGCCCCTCGTTATCATCACCGGGATTGGTAAGATTTCTTATGATGTAGAGGTTGCAAAAACACCTCAACAAAATGAATCGGGTTTGATGTATCGGACCGATTTTCCGGCTAACCGTGCCATGTTGTTTGTTTTCCCCGAAAAACGTATCGTGACAATGTGGATGGCCAACACACCTCTTCCTCTTGATATGTTGTTTCTGGACGAAAACGGCATAATTGAATCCATTACCCAAAACACCATACCTTACTCAACTAAAATTGTATCTTCACACGTATTCGCAGCCTTTACAATTGAAGTGAATGCTGGTGACGTGCAGAAAAACAGGATCAAAGTTGGCGACAGGGTGTTTCATCCTGCGATATGTGGTGGATGTAAGGTGGATTAAAAATGACTGCAGAGGACGTTCAATATTTCAATCATGACGGGTTCAAACTGGCCTATCGGGAAGAAGGAGAAGGAGATCCCGTCTTATTAATCCACGGTTTTGCGTCCTCATCCTATGTAAATTGGTATGCACCGGGGTGGTTTCGTGCATTGAACGAAGCCGGATATCGTGTAATTGCTATTGATAATCGCGGCCATGGTTTTTCTGATAAAAGTCATGACCCAAAGGTTTATACGCCGCAGGCAATGGCAGGGGATGCGGTTGCGTTGCTTGACAATCTCGGTATTAAAAAAGCCCAGATTATGGGTTATTCAATGGGAGCCAGAATAACTGCCTATATGTCGATCCTATATCCGGATTATGTGAATAGCGCGATATTCGGAGGATTGGGAATCGGTATGGTTACGGGCGCAGGTAATTGGGAGCCGGTTGCTGAAGCGCTTCTTGCCGACGATGTTTCGAAAATTACCAACAAACGCGGCTTGATGTTCAGAACCTTTGCCGACAGAACAAAAAGCGACCGTAAGGCACTTGCAGCATGTGTCATTACATCGAAACAGGAATTGACGGCAGCTCAGGTTCATTCAATAAAACAACCTGCCTTGGTTGCCGTTGGTACATTGGATGAAATATCTGGTGATGCCGAGCCGCTCGTGGCTTTGTTACCACATGGTGAAGCATTGATCATTCCAAATCGTGATCATATGCTGGCTGTTGGCGATCCGGTCTATAAAAAAGGTGTTATCAGCTTTCTTGCAAAGCATCCGATTAGTCTATCTTGATCGCATTTATGCAACGGATGGTGTCGATGTCGGATTTTCCATTTTGAATACAGGGAGAGGGAATAAAATTGCCGTGCTGTGAACAAAAGGGTGAGGCTATCGACGCTGGCTTGCTTCTTGACGCTCTCAAGCAAGAAGCAATGGAAGCACAGGAACAGGATCCTGCATTGAGTGTATTTTTCCAGCACGCAATTCTTGATCATCAAAGCCTTTGCGAAATGATTGCCGGTCGCGTGGCAGCACGGCTCTGGACGAGGGAACTCAACGAAGAGATACTCAATCAAATCTTTAACGAACAGATTGGCGGTATAAAGGATCTGGAAGAAATTATTGCCCGCGATATATCTGCGGTTTTTCATCGTGATCCGGCATGTAAACGGTTCATTGAGCCGATACTCTATCTGAAAGGTTTTTTGGCAATCCAGTCCCACCGTTTTGCCCATAATTTGTGGCTTCTAGGCAGAAAAGACCTCGCCTTATTTTTGCAAGGGCGTTCATCCAGTATTTTTCAAACGGATATTCATCCGGCAGCCCGGCTTGGGAAAGGTATTTTCCTTGATCATGCGACAGGACTTGTTGTCGGTGAAACTGCTGTTGTTGGTGATAACGTCTCCATATTGCAGGATGTTACGTTAGGTGGAACAGGCAAAGAATCGGGCGATCGGCACCCTAAGATTGGTCATGGGGTGCTAATTGGCGCCGGTGCCAAAGTGCTTGGCAACATAACGGTCGGCGATTGTGCAAAGATTGCAGCTTGTTCGGTTGTGCTGAAACCGGTTGAAGCTTATACTACTGTTGCCGGTGTTCCTGCGAAAGTGGTTGGAAAGATAGAAGATCGAGAGCCGGCATTAAGCATGGATCAATCAATTAATGAGTGAAATAACGAGCCGACATCTTTACAGAAGTCGGGTCCTGCCTTATCTGGCAGTCTGTTTAACCGTTGCAATTTTAGGAGAACGCTGTGAAGCCGGACGAAATCAAGAAACTTGATGGCTACTTTAAGCGCAAATTTCAAAACCAGTCACTGCACGTAAAACCAAGACCACGTAAGGATGATTCTTGCGAGGTTTACCTTGATGATGAATTTCTCGGGGTCATTTATCGCGACGAGGATGAAGGAGAATTGTCATATAATTTCTCGATGGCAATTCTTGATATCGACCTTGACGAATAGTCGATAGTCTTAACCTTTGTTTTTACGATTAAATTTCCGGTTGTGACTGGAAGGGTCGCTAAGCTATTTAGCGGCCTTTTGTGTTCTCTACCCGATGTAATCTTTGTTACTCGGACTAAAGCAACTTTTGTGCCCTGAAGCTTGTATATCCGTTACGGGCTATGATGATATGGTCGTGAACAGTAATTCCTAAAGCGTTGGCAACATCTTTGACCACATGTGTCATTGAAATATCTTCGCGCGACGGCGTTGGATCTCCTGAAGGGTGGTTGTGGACGAGGATAAGTGCGCTGGCAGAAAGCTGCAAAGCACGTTTCACTACTTCCCTTGGATAGACCGGCGTGTGATCTACCGTACCGACTTGCTGGATTTCATCTGCAATAAGGCCGTTTTTTTTATCCAGAAAAAGTACACGGAATTGTTCGCGCGTTTCGTGCGCAAGGGCAGCTTTACAGTAAGCTAAAACTTTGTCCCAGGATGAAAAAACATCACGTTTGTGAAGTTCTGCACGGTTTACACGTTCGCTGATACCCGCAAGGATCTTAAGGTCGCGCGCCACAGCGGGACCACACCCTTGAACCTCTTGCAGAAGATTGATATCTGCGCCGAGCACATCGGCAAGATTGCCAAAGCGGTTTAGCAACGCTTTGGCCAAAGGTTTTGTGTCGGCACGAGGGATAGAGCGGAACAATAAAAGTTCCAGATATTCATAATCAGGAAAACCAACGCCTTTCGTATCAAAATAACGTTGCCTCAAGCGTTCCCGATGTCCCTTTGTGTCAGCAGATGTAACTTTTTTATTAGCTGACGCAATTTCGGTGGTTGTTTTTGCTTTATCCTGATGGGAACCGGATAATAAAGCCGCTATCATTTTTTCGGCAAATTCATTTTTATCCGTATTTTTTCCCATGATGGAGGCGCCTTTTTATGCTCCGGTTACCGGCACATAAAAAGTGTTGTTTTGCGAAAGCGTGAATATCTCGCAACCATTTTTTGTAACAGCCATTGTGTGCTCATATTGCGCCGATAGTGAACGGTCTCTCGTCACGGCAGTCCATCCATCATTGAGTATTTTGACACCCGGTTTTCCGAGATTGATCATGGGCTCGATTGTAAACATCATTCCCTCGCGCAATTCCGGTCCTTCACCGGGCTTTCCGTAGTGGAGGATGTTGGGAGCATCATGGAATATAAGACCAACGCCGTGGCCGCAAAAATCACGTACAACAGAACAACGTTCCGATTCTGCGTAACGCTGGATTGCAGCACCAATATCGCCGACCGTGGCACCAGGTTTAACTGCGGCGATGCCACGCATAAGAGATTCATGTGTGACTTCGAGTAACCGTTCGGAAGCTCTTTTTAACGGGCCTACCGGATACATACGACTGGTATCGCCGTGCCAGCCATCTTTAATGAATGTAACATCGACATTGACAATATCACCGGCATGAAGCTGTTTATTTTCCGGAATTCCGTGACAAACAACGTGATTGATCGATGTGCAACATGATTTGCTATAACCGCGATAGTTGAGGTCTGCGGGTAGGGCATCGCGATCTGCCCCATAAGCAAAAACGAAGTCGTCAATTTCCTGAGTCGTCACGCCGGGTTTGATAATATCGACCAATGCATCAAGACATTCTGCCGCTATTCGGCCGATTTTGCGCATTCCCACAAAAGCTTCTTCATCGTAAATACGAATTTGTCCGGTGTATTTTACCGGTGCATCTTTATAATTGACGTAACTAACCATTTGCCTAACTGTTTCTATCCTTTGACATCGACCATACGTGTAACAAATTTACGTATCCGGAATATCGAGTTAATATTCCATTGGCCAACTTTCAGCTCTCGCTTCCAACGGAACCAATGAAGTGTGAATTCCTGAAGAAGGGACATTCAAATTATCATCTTCCCATTGAATCACAAAGAGCATAGCCGGTGATGAAGCTGATTGCACGACATTTATAAGTGGGAATTATGAATCGAATGCGGAATAACGTATTTTTGACCGGCACAGGATATGGTCTGTCTACAGGCATTTTTTCAATATGAATTGGAAATACCGTTTTTGGATTCAACGACCTGCAAAAACCAAAGATCAGAAAATCAGATATTCAGACAAAACGCAATTCTGTTCAGGCAACAGAAATTGATCAAAATCGAATTAATAAATAGGAAACCGGTTGTAGCAACACGTATTATTATGTCGCGATAGCCGGCTTGAGAACGTGGAGGGAATTTATGCGAACCAGATTTTGGCTGTATTGTCCTATAAAACAAAGCTCATGATAAGGCGTTTAATGAAAACATGGTACATACATAAAGCTGCTGGATACAAAATTGATCAGCAACGACAAGAGCTTGGAAACAGGAAGCTGCTTCAACGTTGTGACGAGAAATAGCCAGCCAAATCAGAGCGCAGCTAAAAGATCGCTGATTGTCATATTTGCACAAAAAACCATAATTGTCGTGACAATTGCGACCGCCATAAGAGTAATTGTGGTCTTAAGTTCAATATTCATTTTCCGTGAACCCCCTTCAGCAACAGGCTTTACGACGTTTATATCAATCGCAAAGATGACCGGATTTAGGCATGAAAAAGGCAATTTCAGGTTCTTTTTGAAATTAAAGTTAATGTTTGGTTGAGGTTCCTTAAAAGACGCACTAAAAGGCATCAAAACCAGAGAAGTGAATAAAATGGCTGGAACAGATAGAAAAAGAGAAAATATGACAGGTGGCCCCGTCATCGTATTGGTAGAGCCACAATTGCCGGAAAATATCGGCATGGTGGCACGTGCAATGGCCAATTTCGGTTTGTCGGAATTGCGCCTTGTTCATCCACGCGAAGAATTCCCGAACGATAAAGCTATCGCAACCGCTAGCAAAGCCGATCACATAATTAATGGCGCACGCGTTTATGATACATTGAGAGAGGCCATTTCGGATATCAATTTTGTCTTTGCCACGACAGCTCGAGAGCGTGACGGTTTCAAACCGGTAAGAAGTGCAGTAGAAGCTGCAGAAACGTTAAGAATAAAAGAATCGTCGGGAGAGCGGACAGCTATACTTTTCGGTCGCGAAAGGTGGGGGCTGAATAATGAAGAAATCAGTTTGTCAGATGAAATTGTGACTTTTCCTGTTAATCCTGCATTTGCTTCTCTCAATATTGCACAAGCGGTCTTGCTTATGTCTTACGAATGGATGAAATCCGGTCTCGAAAAACAAACCGATACAGCTTTTCGTAACGAAGAGATGGAACCGGCGCATAAAGCCACCCTTTATGGCTTTTTTGATCAATTGGAAGAGGCGTTGGATATTCGCGGGTATTTTCGCCCGAAAGAACGCAAGGAAATCATGGCAGAGAACTTACGGTCAGTTTTGACACGTGCAGCTTTTAGCGAGCCGGAAGTTCGACTGTTGCGTGGCGTAGTTGCGTCGCTGGACCATTTTTCGCCGAAATTGCCACGCGGTGCCGGGTCGCCTGATCACCGTAAACGTGCCAAGGATATTGATAAAAAAGATGAGTGAACAGCCTATACTGTTTTTTGACAGTGGCATCGGCGGTCTTACGGTTTTACGTGAGACGCGTATTTTTATTCCCGATCGAAAATTTATCTATATAGCTGACGACGCAGCTTTTCCCTACGGAAATTGGGAAGAAGATGCACTTAAAGCCCATATTATCGAACTATTTGCGAAACTGCTTGACCTTTATCATCCGGTTTTGTGCATTGTTGCATGCAATACGGCGTCAACATTGGTTTTAAAGGATTTGCGCCGTGCTCATCCTGATGTTCCTTTTATTGGGACAGTTCCTGCAATCAAACCGGCTGCCGAGCAGACCCGTTCGGGTTTGATATCGGTGTTGGCGACGCCTGGAACTGTCAAACGCGCCTATACGCATGACCTTATTTCGTCTTTTGCATCGAAATGTCATGTCCGACTGGTTGGAAGTGCCAAACTTGCGGGCTTTGCAGAAGATTATTTAAGAAGGAAGCCGGTTGATCGCGCTTCTCTGAAGGAAGAGATAGCGCCGTGCTTTGTAGAAAAAGATGGTCATCATACAGACATTGTTGTGCTTGCCTGCACCCATTATCCGTTTCTGGTCAATTTGTTCCGAAAAAACGCTAAGTGGCCGGTTGACTGGATCGATCCGGCAGAAGCAGTAGCAAAACGTGCATTATCTTTGTTGCCGGATGCCGATCAGGTTCAAACTCTTACCGAACATCTGGATCTTGCACACTTTACTTCGGGCAGAACCGATTACGCGACCAACAGATTACTTCACGGATTCGGTTTGCGTTTGACGCCGCTGGGTCAAGAGTGACCATCGACTTTTAGAATCGGGCTAACGCACAGTTTTGTGCCGCGTTGAATGGAGGGATAAGGCACAAGATCGTATCTGTTAGGACTGGCTCCGTTAACATTGAACAGGAAACATGCGGGGGCCCAATAGAGATTGCAGCTAATTCAGGTTAGTAGTTAAACCGGTTTTGAATGTTTCAACCTGCATTCAGGCACACGCCACGACTATAAAATTGTTTTTGAAACCAAAATTACTAATTTCTTTTTGTATTGTATGAAAATTTGCGGGAAATCGGCGCTGTTTTTCAACGGATATTGGTCCGTCGGCTTGACTTCAGCTGATAATTTAATTAAAGAAGCCCACAAGTTTTTTCGGTTGACGATAAAGCTTTAACCGACGTGTCCCGTGGACATTTGCGCAAAGCGTGCGCGATTTGTCCTGTCAGTCCATGAAATTTTATGGGCAGAGGAGGGCGCGTTTCCCTGAGGCAGTAATTTGCCTTTTATTCGATCTTAAGGAAATGCGATGAGCAAGCGCGAAACTACGAAATATAAAATTGACCGCCGTATGGGCGAAAATATCTGGGGCCGGCCGAAATCACCGGTTAACCGTCGTGAATATGGCCCGGGTCAACATGGCCAACGCCGTAAAGGCAAGCTTTCCGACTATGGCACCCAATTGCGTGCCAAGCAGAAACTGAAAGGTTTCTATGGCGATATTTCGGAAAAACAATTCCACCGTATCTATGAAGAAGCAGGTCGTCGTCGTGGTGATACCGGCGAAAATCTGATCGGTCTTCTGGAATCACGTCTTGATGCAATCGTTTATCGTGCAAAGTTCGTTCCGACAATCTTTGCTGCACGTCAGTTCATCAACCACGGTCATGTAAACGTAAATGGTCGTCGTACCAACATCCAGTCATACCGTTGCAAGCCCGGTGATGTGATTGAAGTTCGTGAAAAGTCGAAGCAATTGGCACTCGTTCTTGAGGCAACACAGTTGCCGGAACGCGACGTTCCCGATTACATCGAAGCAGATCACACAAAGATGAAAGCAACCTATACACGCATTCCGGCTTTTGCCGACGTTCCATATGCAGTCCAGATGGAACCGAATCTTGTCGTCGAATTTTATTCACGTTAATCGTGAATCAGATAATCTGTTCAAGCAGGGAGCCCATCGGCTCCCTGTTTTTGTTTGCGACATATTTTGAAGGAAGGTGAGATGGCCGAGCTGAATGATATCGACGATGCTGTAGATGGTTGCCATCCGCTATTTCGCGATGCACCTTCAACAGTAGAATTCAATAAACTGAGAAAACGTTTGCTGCGGCATATGCGTCAAGCATTGGATGATTTTTCAATGATTAAACCGGGACAGAAATGGCTTGTTGCCTTGTCCGGTGGCAAGGATTCCTATGGTCTACTTGCTTTACTTCTGGATTTGAAGTGGCGCGGTTTACTACCAGTAGATATTTTGGCCTGCAATCTTGACCAAGGGCAACCCGGTTTTCCAAAAAATGTATTGCCGGATTTTTTGAAACATTACGAGATTCCTTACCGGATTGAATATCAGGATACGTATTCAATAGTCACTGAAAAACTGGATAATACACAAACCTATTGTTCTCTTTGCTCGCGTTTGCGGCGCGGTAATCTTTACCGGATTGCGCGCGAAGAAGGATGTTCGGCTTTGGTTCTTGGCCACCATCGTGATGATGTGTTGGAAACGTTTTTCATGAATCTGTTTCATGGTGGTCGATTAGCAGCAATGCCGGGCAAGCTCGTCAATGATGAGGGTGATATGCTGGTTTTGCGCCCGCTTGTCTATGCAGCGGAAGAAGATCTCGCAAAATTTGCCGAAGCCATGCGTTTTCCGATTATTCCCTGTAACCTCTGCGGCAGTCAGGACGGTCTTCAGCGTAACGCAATGAAAAAAATGTTGAATGATATCGAAGCAAAAATGCCTGGCCGCAAAGATACGATGATCCGTGCTTTGACGAATGTTCGTCCAAGTCATCTTTTAGATAAAAAAATCTTTGATTTCAGTGCTTTTTGAATCGCTCACTTTTACTTACGATAAAGATCGTTCGCTTGTTGCAAGTTAACGGCTTCGAATAATGACGGTTTGCATCCAATTCGAATTAAAAATGGATGTGAATAGACGGATGATGAATGACATCCCCGTGACAATAATTGGTTCATTAAACGTCTTCTAGATTAACTCTTATCAAGAATATGGATGGAACCCGATCCGGAAAATTAACCTCGACAGACGTAAAAATGATCGGAAGACCTTCATTTATCATCCGTTTTTATAACTGTTACGTGCGACTCATGATGATGTCCCGAGAACAACTTTCCCTTTTCGGCAATAAGGATCAACAGAATTGACCCACATGAAAGCAGAAAAAAACCTCCTGCAATCGGAATTGTCGTACCGTCAAATTTTTGCGCTATACTAAATCCCAATCCTGCACCGATAATCGTTTGCAGAAAGCCGAATACCGAGGAAGCAGTTCCTGCAACCTTTCCGAGTGGTTCCATGGCAAGCGAGTTGAAATTGGCACCTAATCCACCATAGGAAAACATGATGATGATAAGCAGCACCATGAAATATAGGAATGGTGTGGAACCTCCTGCAGAGATCGAGCCGATAAACCAGATCAATGATGCGAAACAAAAAATCAACAACAGAGAATGGGAAATTTTTCGCATTCCGAAGCGGCCCACAAATAGCGAATTCAGAAAAGCCGAAAGGGCCTGAAAAGCGGCGACAAGAGCAAAAGCCGCAGGAAACCACGGACCAAGATGATAAATTCCATCATAAATCTGTTGTGAGGTGTTAAGGGTGCAAAATAACCCCCCGAGCGCCATCGAAAATGCCAACGTATAGCAAAGAGAAACGCGATTTGAGAGGACCATCACAAGGCTTTCTCCAACAGACGAAAAGGTTAGAGGACGTTCCTCATACAAAGTTTCGGGCAAGCGAAAATAAACCCAGAAAGCGATAAGGGTACCGGCCAATGCCATAAAGAGAAAGATGAATTGCCAATGACCGAAAACCATAATTGCTTGCCCAATTGCCGGCGCAACAACTGGAACGATCATGAAGACCATCATGACAATGGACATAACTTCAGCCATTTGGCGACCGCCATATATGTCACGCACAACGGAAACTGTGAGAACGCGGGTTGCCGCCGCTCCGATTCCCTGAATAGCCCGCAATATCAATAACCATGCAAAACTTGGAGCAAAGGCACAGGCTGCGGATGAAAGTGAATAAAATATCAAACCGGCTATGATAGGCTTGCGCCGTCCAAACCGGTCGCTGATCGGCCCGAATAACAATTGCGATAATCCGAAGCCGATAAGATACGAAAAAATTATATAATGTTGGTCATTTTCCCCCGACATCCGAAGACTATGGGACATGTCAGTCATTGCCGGCAACATAATGTCAATGGCTATTGCATTGGTCGCCATAAGTGTTGCGATCATGACTATAAATTCTTTATAGCCAAGATTTGCCTTTACCTCATCTATGTGCTGTTGTTCGCTCGAATTATGTGACATGGGGTCCCTATAACAAAAGTGCCGATCTTTAAGACCGGCACAATGATTAAAATGGCAATAGTCCTGATATGATTTAGGCAGTTTTAACAGCTATGCCTTTCTCTTCAAGCAAATTCTGCAATTCACCGTTCTGGAACATTTCACGGATGATATCACAGCCGCCAACGAATTCTCCCTTTACATAAAGTTGCGGGATGGTTGGCCAATTGGAATAGTCTTTAATTGCTTGGCGTAATTCGTCCGAAGTCAATACATTGACGCCTTTGTAGTCAAGTCCGAGATAATCCAGAATCTGGACAACCTGCCCGGAAAATCCGCATTGTGGAAACCCCGGTGTACCCTTCATGAAAAGCACGATGTCATTGGACTTGACTTCATTATCAATAAAATCGCGTGCAGCGGTCATTTCTTTTCCTTCCGTCTAAGCCTTTTCAGGCTGTCGAAAAATCGAGTTATATGTATGGTTAAAGCAGAAGCGAAACAAGTCCCTTCATACTGATGTGATTCAATCCGGCACGCTGGTCTGTAAGGCAAGTGCATGGAGAACGCCTCCCATATTGCCTTTCAAAGCATTGTAGACCATCTGGTGTTGCTGGACGCGATTTTTACCGCGGAAGCTTTCAGCAACAACTTCGGCTGCATAATGCTCTCCATCACCGGCGAGATCGCGGATTGTCACTTTGGCATCGGGAATACCATCACGAATGAGCTTTTCAATCTCATGTGCGTCCATTGCCATAATGCATCTCCTATATTTTCGGACTTAAAGAATAGCACAAGCCAGGTTTTTAATCGAAGTTTTGTTACTTATTTTCCATGAAATCGGGAAACCAGCTCTCATAGGAATTTTCAAGTTGTTTGACAGACAGTTTTATCTGCCCTTCAACAACAAGATTATCGCCAGTGACAGTTCCTAATTGGTCAAGTTCGACGCCTGCTTTTTTCGCCTGTTCCTTAACTTTTTCAAGTTTTTCACTGTTAACAGCAATAAGGTAGCGTGCCTGATCTTCACCAAAGAGTTCAGCGTGAGCCGGCGTCTTTCCAGTCAATGCAATCTTCGCACCACGGCGGGATTTGATAACCATCTCTGCCAGTGCAATTGCCAAACCACCGTCAGAAAGATCATGGCAAGCATCAACGTCCTTGTTTTCTATCAGATTTCTTATGAAATTACCATTGGTCTTTTCTTTTTCAAGGTCGACATGAGGAGGCGTACCTTGTTCCATGTCGAGAATATCGCGTAAATATATCGATTGTCCAAGATGGGAACCGCAACCGCCGATGAGAAGGATGGTATCATTGTCTTTCATACCATCGATTCTTGCCATATTCTGCCAGTCATTGATAAGACCAACACCGGCCATCGTTGGTGTAGGCAGAATTCCTTCGCCGTTGGTTTCATTATAAAGCGAAACATTTCCCGATACGATCGGAAAGTCGAGAGCTTTGCACGCTTCGCTGATACCTTTGATGGCATAGACAAGCTGGCCCATAATTTCCGGCTTTTCAGGATTGCCGAAGTTCAGATTATCACTACAGGCGAGCGGCTTTGCACCTGTCGCACAAAGGTTGCGCCAACATTCTGCTACAGCCTGTTTACCACCTTCAAAGGGATCTGCTTGACAATATCTCGGTGTCACATCGGAAGAGAATGCAAGCGCTTTATGCGGATTTCCTTCGACACGGATAACACCTGCATCACCACCGGGACGCACAAGACTATTCCCCTGAATAAGAGTGTCATATTGTTCGTAAACCCAGCGCCGCGAGCTTTGATCGGCCGAGCCGACAAGTTTCAGCAATGCATCTTGAAGATTAACCCCTTTGATATTTTCCAACTTGACGGGTGAAGCTTCTTGTGGCTTGATCCATGGGCGGTCATATTCCGGCGCTTCGTCGCCCAACTTCTTGATAGGTAGATTGGCAACCTCTTTGCCATGTTGAAGGACACGAAACCGTAGATCGTCGGTCGTTTTCCCGACAATAGCAAAATCGAGACCCCATTTTTTGAAGATCGCGGCAGCCTCTTTCTCAAGGTCCGGCTTCAAAATCATCAGCATACGTTCCTGGCTTTCCGAAAGCATCATTTCATAAGCTGACATGTTGGTTTCTCGAACGGGAACACGATCAAGATCAAGTTCGATACCGAGATCGCCTTTTGCGCCCATTTCAACGGCAGAGCAGGTAAGACCGGCAGCTCCCATATCCTGGATCGCTATAACTGCGCCGGAAGCCATAAGTTCAAGACAGGCTTCCAACAGACATTTTTCGGTAAACGGGTCACCAACTTGAACAGTCGGGCGTTTTTCACCGATTGTGTCATCAAATTCGGCAGAAGCCATAGTGGCTCCACCAACGCCATCACGACCGGTTTTTGCACCGAGATATACAACAGGAAGGCCAACACCTTCCGCTTTCGAATAAAAAAGTGCATTGGTCTTAGCAATTCCGGCAGCAAATGCATTGACCAGAATATTGCCATTATAGCTTTTGTCGAAATTGACTTCACCGGCTACCGTCGGAACACCGAACGCATTCCCATAACCACCCACACCGGATACAACGCCGGAAACGAGATGTTTTGTGCGTGGGTGGTCGGGAGCTCCAAAACGCAATGCATTCATTGCCGCGACAGGTCGGGCGCCCATCGTGAATACGTCTCTCAAAATACCACCAACACCTGTGGCTGCTCCCTGATAGGGTTCGATATAAGAGGGGTGATTATGGCTTTCCATCTTGAAAACTACACATTCACCATCGCCGATATCAACAATGCCCGCATTTTCGCCAGGCCCCTGAATAACGCAATCTCCTTTGGTAGGGAGTGTGCGGAGCCATTTCTTGGACGATTTATAAGAGCAATGTTCATTCCACATCGCCGAAAAAATCCCGAGCTCGGTAAATGTCGGTTCACGACCAACGAGCTCGAGAATGCGTGCGTATTCATCGGGTTTTAAGCCGTGGGCAGCAATAATTTCCGGCGTAATGGAAATGTTGTTTTTCACGCTCATTGGTTGTCTCCATCAAACAACTTCGAATTCAATATAAAAAAGTGGGTTACTGTCAGCACTGGTTGTCGCCTTTAACCCACCGATCAACGTCCTCACCAATTGCGTTGCCGTGAGGCGTTGCCATGAGCGGACCGTAAACTGAAACTTTTGCGGGATTGCCTTCGGCTTCAACCACAAGTATCGGCTTGCCACCCGGTGTACTCTTCGGAACAATGAGCATGCGCGGGCGACCGGAATAAGACTGGAGTTCAGGTTCGAACCCATAGCGTTTAAATTCTGCTTTGTCGGATTTGAACCAGCAACGATTAGCTGCCAACGCGACACGTTCCATCGTTTTGAGTGCAGGCTCACCGCTTGAGAGTTCAATATTTCCGGGACCGGTTTTTTGAGTGCAGGCATAAAGCCCCAGGCTTAGTGATAAAACCGAACACGTCGTTATCTTTCGAATTTTCATGCTGTAATTCCTAATGCACCGGCAAACAGTCTTTTACCATCTGTGCCACCATGAGCGGGCTCTACTAGGTCTTCAGGATGGGGCATCATGCCGAGGATGTTACCCTTTTCATTGACGATACCCGCAATGTCATTAATCGATCCATTCGGGTTTGTGCCTTCGGCGTAACGGAATACGACCTGTCCATTTCCTTCCAGCCGGTCTATCGTATTTTTGTCGGCATAATAGTTGCCGTCCTGATGGGCAACCGGACAACGAATGATCTCGTTTTTATGGTAAGCTCTTGAGAATACCGTCTTTTCGTTGACAATTTGCAACTTTATTTCGCGGCAGGCAAACCGCAACGAAGCATTCCTCATCAATACACCGGGAAGCAGTCCGGCCTCTACCAGAATCTGGAAACCGTTGCAGACGCCTATGATCTTTGTTCCGCGTTCGGCTTGTTCACATAAGGCTTTCATAACCGGCATTCTTGCTGCGATTGCTCCACACCGCAAATAATCACCGTAAGAAAAACCTCCGGGGATCACGATGAGATCGACGTTCGGTATAGTCGTTTCTGTCTGCCAGATTTTAAGTGGTTCCACGCCGGTTATCAGACGCAGAGCGTCAACCATGTCACGGTCACGATTTAGTCCCGGTAACTGGATTACTGCAGTTTTCATTACGCCATCCGTTTCCGTTTATAAAAGTTCAATCTGGTAATTTTCTATAACTGTGTTGGCGAGCAATTGTTCGCACATTTCTTTGAGCTGTTTTTTTGCCTCGTCTTTAGTAAGGTCATCCAATACAATATCGAAGACCTTTCCTTGTCTGACAGATTGGACGCCTTTGAAATCGAGGCTGTCCAATGCGCCGACAATTGCTTTCCCCTGAGGATCAAGAACGCCAGCCTTGAGAGTGACGGTTACACGCGCTTTCATGATTTATTCCTGCATTTTTTGCCAAAAAGGTAAGGCGGCTTAAAAAGCCGCCCGAAGAATTATTTTACAAGAACGGGACCGTTTGGTCGCGATTGCTCATTCTCATTCATGATTCCAAGACGTTTTGCAACCTCCTGATAGGCTTCAATCAAGCCGCCCATATCACGGCGAAATCTATCTTTATCCATTTTTTCTTTGGTGTTTATATCCCAAAGTCTTGACGAGTCCGGAGAAATTTCGTCTGCCAATACGATGTGCATGACATCGCCTTCCCATAAACGGCCAAACTCCATTTTGAAGTCGATGAGTTCAATACCAACGCCGACAAAAAGACCGGTCAGGAAGTCGTTAATTCGTATCGACAATTGCATGATGTCTTCGAGCTCGGCAGGGGTAGCCCAGCCAAACGCTGTAATATGCTCTTCGGATACCATGGGGTCATCAAGCTTGTCTTTTTTATAATAGAACTCGATGATTGACTGGGGAAGGGGCGTTCCTTCCTCGATGCCAAGACGTTTTGATATCGAGCCGGCAGCAACATTGCGCACAACGACTTCCAGAGGCACCATATCCACAGCTTTGATGAGCTGCTCGCGCATGTTAACGCGTTTGATAAAATGGGTTGGAATTCCGATGCGTGCAAGCTGCGTAAATATATACTCGGATATACGATTATTCAAAACGCCTTTACCGTCGATGACTTCATGCTTTTTTGCATTAAAAGCGGTAGCATCATCCTTGAAAAACTGGATATATGTCCCCGGTTCCGGCCCTTCATACAAAATTTTGGCTTTACCTTCATAAATGCGGTGACGACGGTTCATGGCTTTTTCCTTAATTAAAGCTGATAAATTAGCTTGATGTTTCCCTAACGCAATTCGTGGGATTCCACAATCATTTCCACGTGATAGACACCAAAATTTCCAATTTTGATACAAGTTAATTTCACGTATACTATTGCTAACATCAATTAAATGTTGCAAGAACATGCGCGTAAGCCGGATCATGGCAAAAATTAGGAGAGATTCTCATGGACGGGATGAAAGAGCGTGCGGACGCTTTCGAACAGAAGTATATGATCGATGAGGAACTTCGTTTCAAAGCTAATGCCCTTTCCAATCGTATGATCGGCCTTTGGGCCGCCGACCGTCTGGGAAAAACCGGTGAAGCCGCTAATGAATATGCCAAAGAAGTCGTGAACGCATCGTTCCAGCGTGGTAATGAAGAAGCTGTTGTTCAAAAAATCGTCCACGACTTTCATGCATCCAATGTTGAGATTGACGAAAGCAAGTTGCGTAACAAAATGGCTCAACTTCTCAGAGAAGCTATCGAACGCGTTAAAAACAGCTAAAGAATCTATATTGAAATTCTTGCAGTCCAACCGCCCTGTCACTTTATCCGAGGCGGTTTTTTGTTAACTTAAAGCTTTGCCAGAAAATGCGAAAACACCATAAGTCCTTCTGGCCATGGACCATAGCCGGAAGCTGCATTGATGTGGCCGGCTTCACCGGCATCAATAAATAGCGAACCCCACTCTTCCGCAATCTTTTCGGCAACGGAAAACTCGCAATATTCATCATTACGACTGGCAATAATAATCGACGGAAACGGCAGACGGTCACGCGGGTAGGGGCCAAATGTCATGAGATGCTTAGGACGAATATCGGGGTTTGATACGTCGGGCGGTGCAACAAGAAACGCACCACGCACTTTTTTACCGAGAAACGGCACTGAGAGAATAAATGTTGGTACGCCGAGTGAATGGGCAACAATGACGACAGGTTTTTCGGCTGCCTCTACTTCCTTGATGAGTTCTCTTGTCCAGTCTTCCCGAACAGGTTTGGACCATTCGGCTTGTTCTACCCGATGGGCTGTCGAAAGCTTTTGTTCCCACCGCGTTTGCCAGTGATCGGGACCCGACCCCTGATAGCCGGGGATAATGAGGATATCAACCTGATTTGCTTTCATCAATAAACCTCTTGACTGTGAGTTTATAATCGTGCGGACAGCGAAAGTTGTAACCCGATGGATCAACGGGCGGATCCAACATAAGCATTAACAACATATAACATGTTGACCAACTTGTATGTTGATCAACATGTAGATTATCGACTTATCAGAACTGTTTTATCCGAATACACGGTGAAAGATAGTATCAACATATTTGGTGTGATATCCGAGATCGAATTTTTCACGGATTTCTTCTTCACTCAAAACGCGTCGGACATCCGGATCAGCCAACAGCTCGTGAAGGAAATCCTTGCCATGTTCCCAAACCTGCATCGCATTGCGTTGTACGATCCGATAGGCGTCTTCGCGACTGACCCCCTTTTGTGTCAAAGCCAGAAGCACTCGTTGTGAGTTGACCAATCCATGGAACTTGTTCAGATTTTTCATCATATTTTCCGGATAGACGAGTAGCTTATCAATTACTGAAGTAAGCCGCGCCAATGCGAAATCAAGAGTGATTGTTGCATCAGGACCGATAAAACGTTCAACTGAAGAATGCGAAATGTCGCGCTCGTGCCATAAAGCGACATCTTCCATAGCCGGCATAGCAAAAGACCGTATCATACGCGACAGCCCGGTAAGGTTTTCGCTTAAAACCGGATTGCGTTTATGCGGCATTGCGGAGGAACCTTTTTGCCCCGGAGAAAAATATTCTTCAGCTTCAAGAACTTCTGTTCTTTGCAAGTGGCGAATTTCAATCGATAAACGTTCGATAGACGAAGCGATGACGGCAAGAGTTGCAAAAAACATTGCATGTCTGTCGCGGGGGATGATCTGCGTCGAAATCGGTTCTGGACGCATACCCAATTGTTTGGCTACATAAGCTTCAACACGCGGATCAATATTTGCAAAAGTCCCAACAGCTCCCGAAATTGCACATGTTGAAATTTCTTCCTTGGCAGCAACAAGACGGGCGCGACAGCGCGAAAATTCCGCATATGCAAACGCTAACTTGAGTCCGAAAGTTGTTGGTTCGGCATGGATACCATGGCTCCGGCCGATCATGACAGTGTCTTTGAATTCGAAGGCGCGTTTTTTCAGGGCTGCGAGAAGTTGATCCATATCTTTGATAAGAATATCGGACGCTCTCATCAGCTGGACATTGAGAGTTGTATCCAACACATCAGAAGACGTCATACCTTGGTGAATGAAGCGGGAATCGGGACCGACAAATTCGGCAAGATGAGTGAGGAATGCGATGACATCATGCTTTGTGACGGCTTCGATTTCTTGAATTCTGGAAACATTGAATTTTGCCTTGCTCCCTTTCTCCCAGATATTTTTCGCAGCTTCCTCCGGAATCACTCCAATTTTTGCAAGCGCTGTGCAAGCATGTGCTTCAATCTCGAACCATATGCGGTATTTTGTTTCTGGTGACCAGATGTCAACCATTTCAGGACGGGAATAACGCGGTATCATGATCGAGTTCCTTCTGTTCAGTTTCTTGCTGCTTTGCGCAAGGCTTCAATGCGTGATTTATAAATTTCTTTATTGCCGTTCTTAAATATTGCAGATCCGGCAACAAACGCGTTAGCGCCGGCACCTGCAGCGCTTTGAATTGTTTCGACGGTGATTCCACCATCAACTTCCAATGTTATGGGGCGTTCACCGATCATGGCTCGTAATTTTTTGATTTTTTCAATCATCGCCGGAATAAAACTCTGGCCGCCGAAACCCGGATTGACTGTCATTACAAGGACGAGATCAATTTGATCCAGAAGATACTCTATCGCACTTTCAGGTGTGCCCGGATTAAGCGAAATGCCGGCTTTCTTGCCCAGTGCTTTTATAGCCTGCAAGGACCTATGGGGGTGGGGGGTCGATTCTGCATGAACCGTTATGATGTCAGCTCCCGCTTTGGCGAAGCTTTCAAGATAGCCATCAACGGGGGAAATCATCAGGTGAACATCAAAGACTGCTTCTGTAACCGGCCTGATTGCTTTCACAACATCGGGACCAAATGTTATGTTCGGTACGAAATGACCGTCCATAACATCGACATGAACCCAATCAGCGCCGGCAGCGACGACGTCGGTAATTTCCTGACCAAGACGTGAAAAGTCCGATGCGAGGATAGAAGGGGCGATTACTTGTTGAAAAGACATATCAATCTCCTTGGCTGGTGTTTCCTACCACGGAGCTCATCCGAGATAAAACCCGTTTTTCGGCAGATCCACATAAGAACCCGTTCATTATCAAAGTTATTTTAACCGAGATTGCTAGCATTTTAGGAAAAATTTGCGTACTAATGCACTGGAAATTTTAACCGAAAATTTCAAAAATTATGAACCGGCCTCTTCGAATATTGAATTATGACTGAACATTCGACACATCTAATCTCCTCGGACAAACCGATAGTCACTGTGTCATCCGTGGAATATCGCGATGCCATGAGCCATTTTGCCGGTGCAGTTCATATTGTGACGACCGACGGGGCAAGAAATAAACGTGGAGTCACGATTTCAGCCTGTTGTTCTCTATCCGATAATCCGCCAACGGTTCTTGTCTGTCTTATGCGGCAACACGAGGAAAACAGGATTTTTATCGAAAACGAGAAATTCTGTGTCAACACTTTAGCTGGACATCATAAAAATTTATCCGATATTTTTGCCGGTCGCGGTGGGATGACGCAGCAGGAGCGATTTTCGCATGGCAAATGGCAAACGTTGAAAACCGGTTCGCCGGTTTTATCCGATGCACTTGTTGCACTGGATTGCCAACTGGTAGGCTGGCATGTCCATGCTACCCATTATGTGCTCATCGGGGAAGTTGTTGCGGTGAAAAGAAATCCCGGCATTGACGCACTAATGTATCTTGATCGCGCTTATCGCACACTACCATTGCTGTGACCAAAGCATAAAATTCGACAATTGCACTAAACCCGAATTATTTTTTACTTTTTAGCAAAATCGCGTGGAACATCGCCTGTCCTTTTCAGCTTCATTCCGACAACGGGAATTAAATCGTCCTGAATTTTGACAGAGACAGTGATGTTCATCGAGTTTTTATCTTCAAGGCGTGCCATCATTGCGCCGTTCAACTGCTTGCGGTTAAGCCCGAATACCATTCTATCGGCTCCAACCTTTCCGGAAACAACGTCCAATCCGTCACCTTTCGAACCGTCATTGAACTCGCCGGAAAAGCCCGAAGGACCTCTTGATACTGTGGCTTTCATAGGTTGTGAAAAAACGCCAACACGGCAATTGCCATCAAGAGTCATCCCGACTTGGGAAATTTCCGATGTGCCGGCAAAAGTACAGGTAAATTTCGTTCCTTTATATTTTCCGGCCACAACCTCTCCCGGGCCGGCCCAGCTTCCTTCGATAGAATGGAAGAATTCGACATCACTGTCGGCAGCCCGACTTGCTGTTACAGAAGCCGACGTGGCGATAGTCAATCCAACAAAAGCCGAAACTATTTTTTTCATAATGGCGTTACTCTGCCTTTTACTCAACACAGAAAGGAAAAGATATGAACCTGTATGAGAGGTAATCATTACGTGCCATTATGGGAAAAAATGGTTAATTCTTTATTCTTTTCCGCCTGACGAAGTTGCTTTTTTCAAATTTTCTTTGGTTCTATTCCGGTTCAACCCGATGAGGTCGCCAGTAAAATCACTAATTCCCGGACGTTTTTCACCATCGAAAGGAAAAGGTCGTAAAGCATCCATAGTTGCAATTCCGATGCGCGTTGTCATGAGGCCGTTGACAACACCTTCTCCCAGTCTTGCGGAAAGACGTGTTGCGAGACCTTGCCCGATAAATTGTTCGACGAGACCGTCACCGATAGCAAGAGTTCCTGTGACAGCCAAGTGGGAGATCACCCGTTTGATGAGCGCAAACAATCCGAACCGTCCGGGACGTGCCCCGTAAAGCGTGGCAAGCCGCCGGATGAGGCCGACCACTTCGTAAAGAACATAGCCGAGGTCAATGATAGCGCGCGGACTAACCGCAGTGACAACCGACACTCGTTTTGCCGAATTGAGGATGAGCTTTCGTGCTTCCATATCGAGGGGTCTAAGGAGCTCGTATTCAGCAAGATGAATAAGCGCTTTGCCATCAATAATATCTTGACGATGTGACTGCATTGTTTTCCGCCCCTGAGTGATATATGGACTACGTGCAGTGTAACGGATCAATTCATCAACCGAATGACGGGCACGGGCGATATCATCCTTTTTCGTTGCTTCTTCGGCATCCAGCCGTATTTTGTCGACAGAAGCCAAACGCATGATCGCCCTTACTTCTCCGATGACAAAGAAAATCAGTGCAATCAACCCGATGATTGTAATTAGAAGCGCAATAAAGCCCGCAAGCTCATATTTTTCAAATAGAGTATTTATAAGATTACTCGTCCATAATCCTAGACTTAAAATAACTAACAGAAACACCGCCAATAGAAATACTTTGCCACTTGAGAATTTCGCTTTTTGGTTATCAACCTTTTCGTAATCAAGTTCGTTGAGCTCGTTCAGTGCTTCTTCAAGAAACGGATCACTTTGCTCCTCCGCAATTGAATCAAGGTCGTTGATTGCCTGAGGTTTACGATCAATCATATAAGATAATCTCCAAACAGAAATTCCATAGCACGATCAAGACGGATTTGCGGAAATGGTGAATTCATTTCCAGTTTTGGTGGCAGAAAACGAACGAATTGAAGCCGGTCGCGCAAATCTTCACTGACAAGTTCGGATAAGGATTGAGGCAAATCACCCGGAAATATGGCGGTTTCAGTTTTTCCATCAAAAACCGTATCGCCAATTTTTTCACCTTTCATTGGAGTACCGATGACAACGGGTAGGCTCTGTCCGCGCTTTTCACTTGTACCCTCTTTTGTGGAACGCAATGATGCGACAGCTAATGTATCTGTCAGGACACCATTTAGTTTCGCATTATTGAGAGCTTCATCGACAATTTGTTCGGTAATTTTTTCAAGACGTTCGTGGTCGATATGGTGAAGATAGTCGACCTTTGTCGCCGCTACCAAAATGCGATCGATCTTGTGTTTTATCAGTCTGCTAAAAAGACCGTTGCGACCCGCGCGAAAACAGACGAGAATTTCGCACAATGCATTTTGCATCTCCAGAATTGATTCTCTTCCTCCGTTGATTGCATCAAGAGAATCTACAAGAACGACCTGACGATCGAGCCTAGCGATATATTCTCTAAAGAAAGGCTTGATAACAAAAGTTTTATAGGCTTCGTATCGCTGCTCCATGACTTTCGCGATCGAATTTTCAGGAAATTCTGTTATACCTAAATCGGGCAGTGGCGAGAACGCCAAAACCGGAGCACCTTCAAAACGACCGGGGATTAAAAAACGCCCCGGAGGAAGAGCCGAAATCATATTCCCCGAGTTCTTTGCGGTTTTGAGGTAATCTTTGAAACTGTCAGACAAGGTTTCAATATCTTTTTCATTTGCTTCGCTCAAAAAATTGATACTTTGAATTGCACCAAGCCAAGCTTTTGCATGCTGTTTGTGAGCCGGAGAATTGGCTCTCTCGATCGACTGGGCACTGAAAGTGCGGTAACTCTTATCAAGAAGTGGTAAGTCAAGTAACCATTCTCCCGGATAATCGATAATATCAATATTGAGTTTTGTTTGCTTTAAACTTGAAAATGTTTGCGAACGCGGGAGAAATTGTAACTTCAACCTGAGCTGCGAGAGAGAGCGTGTTGACTGTGGCCAGCTCCTTTTATTGATCAGACAATCAATATGCTTTTCAAATTCGAAGCGAGCAATTTTATTGTCAGGTTGTTCTGCCAGTTTAGCGCTGAGCAGCCTTCCTTCCCGTACTACCTCAAACACCGGCAACCGATCGGAATGCAACAGTTTTTCAATCAACGACGTAATAAAAACCGTTTTTCCTGCACCCGAAAGCCCCGTAACGCCAAGTTTGAGAGTCGGGTTGAAAACGCTTTTTGCACGATCGTTCAATGTATCGAATGCAATGGCGGCTTCGTCTTTTAATGATGTTAATGAAGGCAATTAACGATTTTCCCGAGTTGGTTAGAACTAGCTTTTTTGATTAATTTAACGGTGATAGAATATGGTGTACAAAATTCACGTCCGCAAGGTGATGACGATATTCAAGGCTTCAGAATGCTGACGAGGTGCCCTCTTCCGGATAATTGGTCATAAAAGCCGGTTGATTGATAAACGGGTATTGAAGAAAATTCTAATAAGGCAAGATTTGCGGTGCCTAGAATTAAAGGGCGCGGTAATTCGATCTCAGTAGAATTACAAAGTTTGTTGATGGCGGTGCTTATGGATGGGTTGTGCCCAATGATAAGCAACAGAAGACTTTTTGGGAGTGCGGAAATAATTACCGAAACATAGTCTTTGCCACTGCCATGATATAATAGTTTAACAAATTCGGGTTTTATATTTGAACCGAGATGGAGCGCGCCAAGCGTTTGTCGCGTGCGTAATGCCGGAGAACATAGCAACGTTGAAGGACGGAAATTTTTCTGTATAAGTATTTCTCCAATTTCTTTTGCTTCAAGTAAGCCTTTTTCTGATAAAGGTCGATCGAAATCTTTTACCGTTTTTACGGTAGCTACAGCCTCGCCGTGACGCATAAGAGCGATCAAATTTTGTGGTGAACTCGTCATTTGACAAATAAGAAAAAACAGTAATCGAAATTTCTGGTAAAGAAGATTTTATCTTTCTCATATTTATACTATCATTGAATATGATATAGTATTAATGTTTAGAAAAATTTGTCAAAAAGATATTTTTTGTCTTGTGTTCGATTTTTTTGCACAATATATAGAGCCGCACATACAACATGTGGAGGCTTTGACTATGAGCGAAACACAGAACGCCGAGTATCATCCTACTGAAGATGAGCCTTTCATGAGTGAAAGGCAGAAAGTCTATTTTCGGGCGAAACTAATTGCTTGGAAGAACGACATTTTACGCGAAGCAAGAGAAACGCTCGAAAATCTACAGGAAGAGAATGCCAACCAGCCGGACTTGGCTGATCGCGCATCATCGGAAACGGATAGAGCCATTGAATTGCGTGCCCGCGACCGTCAAAGAAAACTGATTGCAAAAATTGATGCCGCGTTGGAGCGGCTTAATGATGGCACATATGGTTATTGCGAGGAAACGGGCGAGCCGATAAGCATTAAGCGTCTTGATGCGCGTCCGATTGCTACTCTCTCGATCGAGGCGCAGGAGCGCCATGAAAAACGCGAGAAAGTTTATAAAGACGAATAAAATAAGTTTATAAACGGATCACTTGAGCCTGTGTCAAATTGCGAATTGACACAGGCTTTTTTGACAAACTTAAGCTTATCCAATTCGGCTACACGCGTGAAAACAAAATTTTGTACCGCAAAAAATCATCGAAAATTACAGTTTGGATGATATGAAATTGCGTAAAATTGCGCCCACCATGAATGGCAGTATTTTATGCTAAGCTCTTGGTGCTTTAAAGGTCATTTAGTCACGATCAAGTTGGTTCCAAAATTTCCCGCTTTTCCCGGTTAAGGTGATATTTAATAGTCTCGAACGCGGATAATCGTTACCAAATCTTTGTATAAAGGACAGTTGAAAAGTATGGTGCACAGAATTCATGTTTAAATATTTGTAGTTGACGTTACCAAGATCGACGAAAAAAATCACCACGAGTAAATGTGGAGGGCATAGGATTTCCAAGAGCTTTTATCTTCAGCATTCATCTGTGTTAATTGGATCCATCTTCTGTCGACCTTTTCAAATTGCTTGAAAATTCTATCAGGCTTATTCTCGCTGTAGTTAAAGTTGTAATTTTATTATGTACCAGTGAAGCGCGAAGTTCTGCTTAACTTCCATTTTAGATGGAACATTAAATCTGTAATCCAAAACATTGAAAAATGCTGTCTTAAATTCACCACGTTAAAACCAATCAATAAACGATGTTAACTGGCTAGGGGGGAAGTTACGGCTTTATTTTTTCATTTTTTATTGCGTTACTTAGCTCGTTTTCGAACATATGATCGAAGTCATCATCAAGATTGACAGATGTGTCAGTATTTTTTCGAGGCTCGTCGAGGGCAGGTTCACGTCGACCTTCTATTTCAGCGCTGACAGCAGAATCTTTTAACGTCGGTCTAATATCGGGTGAGATATACTGCTTTGGAGCAGGACGTAGTGACATTCGGTCATCTTTCGTAGGGGAAAAATCACCGATTGAAGGTTCTTTTGGAGCCGATAGAGGCGATTGTAAATTAGGGTTTAAAGATACATCCGTAGAGGAATAGTTGTTGAATTCTGGCGTTGTGCGAGCGTTGTCCGGCGCTGGAGCAACGTTAAGTTCGCCAGATGACGGATTGATTTTAACTGTTGAATAATCCGTTGTAGGGCGCCGGTCTGACGAGATAGGTCTGCTGGGTGAAATCGAACCATTGTTAGCCGAGCGTGACGGTTTCGTTAACGTTGGTTCGCGATAGCTCGATGTCGGGCGGGTACCCCGGACTGAATTCATTTCTGCAATAGCGGGATCCTCGTTTCTAGCAGCTGGTTCGCCAATTTTTATATTGGTTTCGATGACTATATCAGTGGGACCACCAATCATCAACAGATGTTCGACATTGTCACGACGCACCAATACCAATCGGCGCGTGCGGTCAACCGCAGCTGCATCGCGCACTGACAAGCGTGGAGTGCGGGATTTTCCGCCTACGACAAATGTACCGTTATTGAATTTTCGTAAAAGCGAAATCGTGATTGCTATTGCCGCAATGACGATAATGAGTACAACAAGACTGGTAATGATATTGGCAGCCGATTGTCCGATCTGGTTTTCTAACCAAGCATGCATACTTTCTCTATCTCCTGTTGGAAGAGCGTAATCTTAACTATTCTATTACCTTCATGTTTGGGTTTTTAACAATTAAAAACGTCAGCATAATGGAATGGATAACTGTTTTTTAACATATGGACTGGGAATTGCATTCGTCGAGTAAAGAGATGTTTATGAAAATTCTACTTCTTTCTATTAAAGCTGTCATGGATAGCCTAATCTAAAGGTAAAATGAACTTAAGAATCAATCTTGATCCAAAGAGGCATTATCAAGCTATGAAAAGGCCGGAACAATCAAACCGTATATGGGCTTTTTCGGGAAGACAAACTGTTTTGATGAGGTTTGTTGTTGCTGTAATTGTGTTGATCGCAATCATTGTCTCGATTATCAGTTTTTTTGTCCATAGTCACCAAATTGATCTTTTTGCCCAAATTGTTTTCTTATTTCTTGCCGTTGTCGGCTTTTCCGTTATGGTCGCGTTTTTGTCCGGCGTGTTCAACGGGGTTGGTAAAAACCAAGGGAAGGAGTGCAGAATTCCTGTCGATAGTCTGGATGATGCAGTACTACTTGCTGATACAGCGGGTCACATTATTACGGCCAATGCAAGTTGCAGGAAACTTTTAGGGTTCGAAAATGCAAAAACGGTTTTTGGACTCTTTTCACTTCTTCAAGACGCTGAACAAGTTATTTATCGCTTGAGCGCGAAAGCTCTCGCGGGGACAGCGGCGCGTGAGGAAACGCATGCCGCCCGATCACTATGGAAAAGCACTTCCGGCAGCAATCAAGCGTGGTACAGTCTGGCTGTTAAGCCCATAAAACTTCATGGCGAGGTCTTTTTTGTATGGAGGCTCGAAGATATCGGTTTTGCCCGTGATATGTACGAGCCGCTTTTCCGTAATCTTCAGGAAGCAATCAATCATCTGGATCAGGCGCCAGCCGGTTTTCTCTCGGTCGATCATAACGGTTCGATCATCTACCTCAATGCAACATTGTCGAATGCATTAAATATTGATTTATCCAAATTCAAAACGGGCGAATTGACATTTGATAGCCTATTCAAAACAAGCGGGCAGGCGCCAAGCTGGGTAGACATAAAGAAGCATATCGACGAGAGCGGCAATAACTACCGGTTTTCGGTGGATTGGCATAATACGCAAGATGACCGCACAACTTTTATTATTTTGGCTGCAAAACAAGCTGGTGATGAAGAAGACGAGTCGATTTATCGTCTGGTACTGGTGCCTGCGTCTTCTCGTTCTGTTTCGGAACCGGGCTCTGACACGACGTTGGACGTTCTTCGCTATTATTTTGAAAATTCACCACTCGCAATTGCAACAATCGATCGCGAGGGAAAATTACTAGCTGCTAACAAGCCTTTTAAACTTTTAATCAATGTAAATCAGGATGATTTAAACAGAAAATCTGTCAGCGAATTCTTTACCGACGCAGGAAAACGGGACATTGATGAAATTCTCCGGAAACTATCAGCAAATAGAGCCGGTAATCTTACGACTGAAGTAAGTCCTTCAACCAATGAAAATCGACATTTCAGACTATTTTTCTTGAAGGTATCCAAAGAAATCGACCAGCCGGAAAATGAAATGGCCATTTTGTCTGTCATTGAAACGACAGCGCAAAAAACGTGGGAAGACAAAATGGCACAAGGTCAGAAGCTTCAGGCTGTTGGCCAGCTTGCCGGAGGCATTGCGCACGATTTTAATAATGTTCTTACAGCAATTATAATGTCTTGTGATCTTCTACTTGCAAGTCATCGTAGCTCCGATCCTGCACATGCCGATCTTATCAATATCAAAAATAATGCCAATCGTGCAGCATCTCTTGTTCAGCAATTATTGGCATTTTCGCGCCGCCAGACATTGCGACCGGAAGTCGTAGACCTTACCGAATTGCTTTCGGATGTCAGAAACCTTTTAATGCCGCTTTTAGGAAGCAATATCCATTTGAAATTCAATCACGGGCGAGATTTATGGGATGTCAAGGTTGATCAGGCGTCGTTCCAACGTGTGCTGATGAATCTTGTGATCAATGCACGTGATGCAATGCCCGATGGTGGCTCTATTACGATTTCCACGGCAAATGTTACTCGCCAACAAATAGCTGATCTTTCTTTTGACGGTCTTGTCACCGGGGATTATGTCGAACTCGATGTCGAGGATACCGGAACCGGAATTCCAAAAGCTGTACAAGAAAAAATGTTCGAGCCATTTTTTACAACCAAGGAAGTCGGGAAAGGTACCGGGCTTGGTCTTTCAATGGTTTATGGGATAGTCAAGCAAACAGGCGGCTATATTTATTGCGAAAGTGAAGAGGGGAAGGGCACCAAATTCCGTATCTTTTTGCCACGTTTCATCGCCGAAGTTGCTCGGAACGATCAGAAAACAGTTGAGCCGGAAAAATTAAAAGCCGAAAAAAATGCGGATCTTTCCGGAACCGCTACAGTATTGCTGGTGGAAGATGAGGCAGCTGTAAGAATGGGCGGCTTACGTGCTTTACAGTCAAGAGGCTATACCGTACTGGAAGCCGAAAATGGTGTTGAAGCACTTGATGTCATTGCCGAGCATAACGGTGCCGTCGATCTTGTTGTCTCCGATGTTGTTATGCCGGAAATGGATGGACCGACTTTATTGGGTGAAATGCGTAAAAAATATCCGGACATCAAATTTGTATTCGTTTCCGGATATGCAAAGGATGCTTTTGCAAAGAATTTGCCGCCGGATGCAGTGTTCGGTTTTCTATCGAAACCGTTCACATTGAAGCAGTTGGCGATGAAAGTGAAAGAAATGCTCTCTGACAAGGATGTCTCTCATTAAAGCGTGTTTTTCGATTTTAATCGAAAACATTGCGTTTAGGTGATTGAAATCCTCGTAATCTAATGCAAGATAAAAGTCGTTAAATTCGGTAAAGAGGGTGAACCATGCGTAAAATTCTGATTTCTACAGTTTCGGCCTTGGCGTTAACTGGTAGTCTCTTCATGTCGTCAGCTTATGCCGATATTATTATCGGCTTTATGGGACCGATTACCGGTCCAGTGGCGGCTTACGGCATTCAGGCTAATAATGGCGTGAAAGTTGCCGTTGACGAGTTGAATAAAAATGGCGGCATCAACGGGGAGAAGCTGGTGCTCAAAGTTTTCGATGACGGTGCCGAGCCAAAGCAGGGGGTATCTGCGGCAAATCAGTTGATAGGCGAGGGAATTCAATATGTGATAGGACCGGTTACATCGAATATATCGTTACCCGTTTCAAATATTTTGGAAGAAAATGACGTATTGATGATAACACCTTCCTCGACGACGCCCGAACTTTCAAGTCGTGGGTTATGGAATGTTTTCCGTACAATAGGACGTGATGATCAGCAGGGTGACTATGCAGCAGATTATTACGTTCAACATTTAAAAGACAAGCGTATTGCGATCATTCATGATCGTGCGACCTATGGTAAAGGTCTTGCAGATGCGTTCAAAGCAGCTTTGAACAAGGGTGGCGTAACGGAAGTCCTTTATGGAAATATCACTCCGGGAGAAAAAGATTATTCGGTTATGGTGAGCCGACTAAAACAAGAAAAAGTCGATTACGTCTATTTTGGTGGCTACCATCCCGAAGCCGGCCTTTTGTTAAAGCAAATGCGTGAGCAAGGGCTTGAAGCGCCGCTTATCGGTGGTGACGGATTTAATACATCCGAATTATGGTCGATTGCAGGGAATGCTGCTGAAGGGACGATGTTTACCAATCCTGTGGATGTCAAGAGCAATCCGGATGCACAAGAAACAATTAACGCATTGAAAGCCCAGAATATTCCGCCGGAAACTTTTGCAATCAATGGTTATGCAGCTATACAGGTTCTGGCTTTCGGTATTGAAAAAGCCGGCTCGTCAACTGATCCAGAAGCCGTGGCAACTGCGATCAAATCCGGCGAACCGATTAAAACAACCTTGGGTGAGATTACTTACGGCGATCGTGGTGACATAACGTCAAAAGTGTTCTCGATGTATAAGTGGCATAATGGCGAGATTGTTTCTGCCGAATAAAAGTGAACGGTAAAAAACAATCTGTTGACATTTGGAAGGCGGCCTTAAACCGCCTTTTTTATGCATCCAATCAATGAGATGCGTATATTTTTGAATCCGTTATGTCGCAATTTAGTTGCTTGCAAGTGCAGTTGACTGGAAAATCCGGTCGAGCATTTGCGCACCATCTTTTTGCATATTTGCCTGCATTTTATTTTCGGTCGCATCAAGCAGAGAAGCAACGGTATTATTACGAATGGCAACAGGATTTCTTTCATACCCGGGGCGCAAGAAGAAATTGGCCGTAGGAACCTTGTTCCGGTATTGTTGAGGCATTGTTACCATGTCGTAGCCATTGCCGTCTCCGGTGAGGTTTAGCATTTCGAGCTCTGCGCCCGAAAGTGGACGGGTGACACCTTTTCTACGTAAAAAAGTTATTGATGTTCTCAATTTGTGAATCTGCAAAAGCGGCCCCACGTCTTTATCCATGGTCATAGCATGCATTCCAAGGCCTGCATCGGTCTTTGCAAGTTCGCTTTGTGCTCCCCAATTGTGAGGTACGGTTCTTGCTTTAGCCGTCATACGGTCTACAACAGCGGCTTTTTCAAGTAGTTTAGTTTTTTCTGACCCTGATGCTATTTGAGCTTTTTGACGCAATTCTTTGGCTATATCGCTGCCATATTCCCACATCAGGCTTACACTCGCAGTGGCAACAAGCTGGTTGTATCCGATGGCAGTCGATGCCGGTCGGGCGTTTGCTTTTCCCTTAGTCATTCCCGACTGGAGATCATGGGTACCATCTCCACCGGTTTCAAATGCATAGATAGATACAAGTTGTTCGCGATTGAGGCCTATTTCACGAGCAGCATTGACATAGGTGCGCATGAATTCACTTTCGTTGGATGGGCGTTCAGGTTGGAAGCCGTACACACGTTTTGAAGCTGCTACAAAATCCTCGACACCCGGTATAGAGCGACGAGAGCCGGTCGAACTACCGGACGAAGGCTTAGCAGGCCCATTATAAAGTGGGGGTTGTGTCAAAACGTAATCTGTCAGTTCCACAGTTTGCCCACGCGCGCGTTTTTCATTACGTAATTTACGCTTTGCGCTGATCTCTTCCCAATAAACGGATGCCTGTTTGTTGTAGGCGTTGTAAGCTGTTCGCCAAGCGTCGTAGTCGCTATTACCAGCCGTTTTTAAAGGGCTTGCCGGCCTGATACTGGAGGTTGTCTCACTTGATGGCTTTGATGAAGACCATTGCAGGGATTGAAGTGAATCCGACATGCATCCGCCTATAAATGCACAGCAGCTGATTAAAAAAATGGTCTTTATTTTTAACACAATAGCTCGATCCTGTGAAAAGCTCCATCAGCTATTATGTGGTTAATTGGTTGACAAGTTGTAAAGAGGTAAAGCACACCTGCCGGAAGTGACGTTCTCTCTTCAATCTTGCTAACTACCCAATCAGGACATCCGAATTCGGCCGGTTTTCTCGTTTGGCGATGATCGTGCGTTTAAAAATCGGTATGGTATAATTGACTTATAGAATTGGAAAGATAACAGGCTGCAACTATTTGTAGTTGCAACTATTATTGATTATTTTCCGAGGGCTTTTATCTTTCGGGATAGAAATGACACTCGATTTTTTCTGATCAGTTTCCAATCTGCCTTGTTGTAAATTCGGGAAGACCTTAAACTATTATATTTCAATATGAAATGATTTGCTGGTCAGCATTTACGCCCTTATGCGGTTTTTCGATGAACGCACGGAGTGTTGCAGGATAAAGCTTGTGTTCGACTTTGAGAACCCGTGCAGCAAGACGGTCGGCTGTGTCATTTTCCAATACAGGAACAGCGGCCTGCCCCAATATAGTTCCCTCATCCATCCCTTCGGTTACCAGATGAACAGTGCAACCGGTTATTTTTACGCCGGCATCAAGAGCACGTTGATGGGTATGTAATCCTCTAAAAAGAGGAAGAAGGGCAGGATGAATGTTGAGTATTCGTCCCTCATAAGGAGCAATGATGCGTTGGGAAATTAACCGCATAAAGCCCGCAAGGCAAACAATGTCCGGTTGGCAAGCATTGATCCGATCAAGAAGTGCGGTCTCGAAGGTTTGCTTATCGGTAAAATTTTTGCGCTCGATAATGTAGGTAGACAGGCCCAATATGCGGGCCTTTTCAATACCTTTTGCATCTTTATTGTCGCTTATGACTGCAACGACTTCTGCCGGAAAGTCATTTGTTCTTGTTGCTTCAACGAGCGACACCATATTTGTACCGCTGCCCGAGATGAGAATGACTACTTTTTTTTTCATAAGTCGAGATGTCCCTTATAGATTACGCCTTTATCTGTCCGGGATGCGATTGACCCGAGTTTCGTAACCTTTTCCCCTTGTTGTTCAAGCGCGGTAGAAATATCGGCAGCGTTTTTTGCCTCGACGACGACAACCATTCCGATACCGCAATTATATGTGCGCAACATTTCATGCTCGGCAATATTGCCTTGTTCTGCAAGCCATGAAAATACCGGCGGTACGTGGATGGAAGAAAGGTTCAACTCTGCGGCAAGAGTTTTGGGCAAAACCCGCGGGATATTTTCCGGAAAACCACCACCTGTGATATGTGCAAGAGCCTTGATACCGCGATATTTTTTTAAAACTGCAAGAAGTGATCGGACGTAAATTCTTGTTGGCGTTAAGAGAGCTTCGCCAAGCGAGACCTTTTTATCAAATGGTGCCGGAGACTTGAGATCAAGACCGCTTTTTTCAACGATCCGCCGGACAAGCGAAAATCCGTTTGAATGAAGTCCTGTGGACGTGAGACCCAATATGACGTCGCCTTCATTTATATTATCGGATGGAAGAAGCGTTCCACGTTCAGCTGCGCCAACAGCAAAGCCGGCCAAATCATAATCGCCGTTTTTATACATACCGGGCATTTCGGCTGTTTCGCCACCTATCAGTGCTGCACCGGCTTGCCTGCATCCTTCGGCAATACCCGAGACAATGGCTGCTCCTTCGTCGGGCTGTAGTTTTCCGGTCGCAAAATAATCGAGGAAGAAAAGTGGTTCGGCACCTTGAACGACGAGATCATTGACGCACATAGCAACAAGATCAATCCCGACAGTATCATGTATGCCGGCATCAATGGCGATTTTCAATTTCGTTCCGACACCATCATTGGCAGCAACCAGCACAGGATCTTTGAAACCTGCGGCCTTGAGGTCAAACAAACCGCCAAAACCTCCGAGTTCGGTATCCGAACCGGCGCGCTGCGTCGTCTTAACAATCGGCTTGATTTTTTCGACCATCAGATTTCCAGCATCAATATTAACACCTGCATCTGCATAAGTCAGGTTGTTTTGAAGGTGATGTGTGTCGCCCATCGGATTTGTCCTTAATTACGCTCTTGAACACGTGTGACCAATGCCACGTTCATGCGTGCCCCGCAAGTTTTATCAGGCGTTTAAAAAAGATATAAACGATTGTTTCTTGACGTTATTATACGAAGCTGCATATCCTTTAAAAACAACAAATTCAGTGGACGTCCATGAGCGATACGGATTTTGATAACCCAACGAAGGGGCAATCGACGAAAAATGTCAAAAGAGGTTTGAGATTCAAACGGGACAAGAAAACCGTTTATATCCCCGCTTATGCCAACATCGCTTTTCGCGGAAATGTTAAAAAGCAAGCTATATTCTGGCTTTTGACACTTCTTTTTTTCGTTATTTTTATGTTTGTTTTCAGTTCGATTCTGCTGCCTTTTGTGGCCGGAATTGTGCTCGCCTATTTTCTTAACCCGATCGTCGAATTGCTTGAAAGGATAGGAATTTCGCGTATGTGGGGGACGGTTCTTATTACGATTGCTATCGTTCTTGTCCTCGTTATTGCCTTAACAATTCTTATTCCTGTTATAACTTCACAATTGCAACAATTTATCCGTGAAGGCTTACCGGTTTATGTCAATCGTATACAGGCTTTCTTTACCAATCACAGTTTCGAATGGATCAAACAATATATCGGGAGCGACGCCTCCGAAATTCAGGCGAATATTCAGACCATGTTGGGGCAAAGTTCGGATCTCATAAAGTCGGTCTTGAATTCCGTATTGGATTCAGGAAAATCACTGGTAAATCTGGTAAGTCTTTTTGTCGTGGCCCCCGTCGTTGCATTTTATATGCTTCTTGACTGGGAACGCATGATCAAGACGATTGATTCGTGGATACCTCGTAACCATTTAGAAACTGTCCGCGGCATTTTTCACGAAATGGATAGGGCCGTCGCGGGATTTATTCGTGGGCAGACATCTGTTTGCCTCGCACTTGGTGTTTACTACGCAGCCGGACTTACAATTTCAGGTTTGAATTTCGGTTTATTGATCGGGCTGTTCGTAGGCTTTATAAGCTTCATCCCATATGCTGGCTCCATGACCGGATTTGTTCTTTCGGTTGGTGTCGCTTGGGTACAATTTTATCCGGAAAATTGGGAACGGATTGTCGTTGTTATGGGTGTATTTTTTGTCGGACAATTCCTAGAAGGTTATGTTTTACAGCCAAAACTGGTCGGTCAATCTGTCGGCCTCCATCCGGTTTGGCTAATGTTCGCACTTTTCGCCTTTGGCTCACTTTTCGGTTTTACCGGCATGCTCATTGCAGTTCCCGCGGCTGCAGCAGTCGGGGTTCTTGTACGGTTTGCTCTCCATACTTATCTTGAGTCGCCGCTTTATTCACCGAGCGGCAGTTCTTCAAGCGACCATGTCGGAGAAAAGGAATGAATAAAAGGTTAGAGCAATTGCCGCTCTCGCTTTCACATCCAACTGATTTTTATTCCGATGATCTGGTTGTAACAAAAAGCAACAAATCCGCTTACGAACTGATAGAACGCTGGCCGAATTGGCCAATGCCTGTCGCATTACTTGTCGGGCCGGATGGGTCTGGTAAAACACATTTTGCAACTGTTTGGGCAGATATTTCAAAAGCACAAAAAATTGAGCCCGACCAGCTTGATCAAGCTATCACCTTTATAGAAAAAGGCATTCCGGTTCTTGTCGAGGATATGGATGGTGTTGATCTCAATGAGGTTGTCTTTTTCCACCTAATCAATTCGGTCAAAGAAAGCCACGTTATAAATCCGAAAACCACATTACTGATAACTGCTCGCAAGGGGCCGTCGAATTGGAATGTAAAGCTTGATGATCTTGCAAGCCGGTTAAGATCCGTAACGTTGGCAACACTTGAACAGCCCGACGACGAATTGCTTAATGCGGTCGCTTTCAAATTGTTTTCCGATCGACAAATAACAGTCGATCCTTCGGTTGTGGAGTTTTTAGTAAGCCGGTCGGAGCGGTCACTTTTTGCGTTGGGAAAAACTGTTGATCAAATCGACCGTTTGGCCTTGCAAAGAAAAAGTAAAATCACCAAAGCTCTTGTGTCGGAAGCTTTGGCAGTTCGCGGCGAATCAAACGCACTCTAGTTTCGCAATGTTTCTAACGGTTTATTGAACCTGTCAAAGCTCTGTCGATCAAATTCGAAATGGCGGGCGACTTTGTGCTGAGGCTTGCTTCATTTGCCCAGCCGATAATGTCTGTTGTTGGTACGACCACCCGATGCCATGAACCCTGATGTTCGTAGGAACGCATTTCTTGACCGGCTTTTACAGTAGCAACAATTTTAGATTGCGAATCAGCATTTGCATAAATTGTTGTGGCATTTTTTGCGTATATGACGTTGGCTGCATTGTTGGCAGCAAAACGGGCTTTCGGAGGTAATGTGGTATCGGGTTTGTAGGGAACCGGTGACGGTGCCATTTTTGGAACGACCAACGCTATCTTTGGTTGCACAGGAACCGACGTGACAGGAGTGGGTATTTTCTGCGCTGGCTGTAGAGCAATGTCATGGGATGAAGCAGAGACGATAGACGGTTTTTGATTGGGAGTAGGGCTTATTGCTTCTCTGGTAGCAGTTTTCTGCTCTCCGGCCGATTTGACTTCATATGTGTTATGGTACCAACCGGCACCACCTAAGAGGGTTAACCCGCCGAGCAAAAAATAGCTCAGTACCGACGAACGTTTTTTTTTCGTCGTGCGTTGCCGATTTTTATTTGGCTTTGTCCGTTTCACCGCCATAATCAGTCCTTTCACTTGGCAAATTTTGGCACGAAATTGTTTTTGAAAAGTTATCGGCTAAAAAAATTGCAGGATAAACCGCAAAAAATACGATTTGAGCTTGCACTTCACCGTGGAAAAATTTAGGGAATGAGCGTCGAACGTGACAATGTCGGAGCGTAGCGCAGCTTGGTAGCGCACCTGATTTGGGATCAGGGGGTCGTAGGTTCGAATCCTATCGCTCCGACCATAACTTGATTTGACAAAAAGATGATGCGACAAAGTGGTCGTAACAGTTTATAATTTGGCCACAGCATGATCCGAAGGGAAAAAATCATGGTAGCACGAATTTTCAGTCCGGCTAAAACAGCCATGCAATCCGGAAAAGCGAATACCGGCTTTTGGGTTCTCCAATATGAACCTAATGAAGCTAAAATGATTGATCCGCTTATGGGGTATACATCATCGGCCGATATGAAAAGCCAAATCAGGTTGACGTTTGACACGCAAGAGGAAGCAATTTCGTACGCAACAAAAAACGGAATCGCTTACCGATTGGAAGAGCCACATGCTGTCACGCGCAAGCGGGTTGCATATTCCGATAATTTCCGGAGTGATCGTCAGGTTCCTTGGACACATTGAGGCTATTCATTTTCTCAAATATTTTTTTGGTCCCGTAGCTCAGCTGGATAGAGCAACGGCCTTCTAAGCCGTGGGTCACAGGTTCGAATCCTGTCGGGATCGCCATAACTTTTTCTGGAAAATTGGTGGTATCTAATAACTTTGTCTTATCAGAGCGTTAGACTGTTATTGTGACAAACCGGAAATTTGCAATTTTTCACCGTAATAAAACTGAATTGTAGCGATGAAAGTCCGGCAAATTCCCGTGAACTTCTCTTTGGAATAATAATTTCAGGCTGTCCGTTGTCTAAAATCGTTGCCATAAAAACTAATTTTTCGTTTTAAGCGTGAAATTAACTCGCGACACCGTGACAAGGTGTCAGTGTAAAATCGATATTTCTCCAGATGTGGTGTTCCGGCATGAGCCAGAAAAAAGTTGGTAATATTTGCTGCTAAAAAGAGCGTTTCGATGTCCTTTTGGAAGTTCGCCTGATTATTGTCGTTCAATTGTTTGACGTGTGCCTTTTGAATGTTAATCTCGTTTTAAAATGATTTTTGACGCAAGCTTTTCGTGACGAATAGCTTTCAATTCTACCTTCAAAACAGCGGTGACATTAAAAGTTGATTGGATTTTTCACTCTTGAAAAGTGACCAACTTTTTTAATTAAAACTCAATCTTCCCCCGAAGTTCGAGGACAAGGCCTTTTCGCATATGTCGAACTCTTCAATTTAATGGGGCAGCAAAAAACGTTGAGCAAAGCTGATTCTTGGAATTCTGTCCAACGCAAGAATACTTCAGACTGTTACGAATATATTCGGTGGCTACGAATCATGGGCGCGGTGAAAAGTTATTTTTCTTCCTGTCAGAACAACCGATTGCTGAAACGCTAAAGCTCGGACCACAGGATAACGTGCTTTCAAAAGCACGTGTAATTTCGGCGAGGACTACCGGAAGACGTTAGAAATCACTAACCTAATGGTCAATGACCAAAGTGGTTGGCAATTATCTCGAATTTTATACTCACAGGAGAAGTGGTACGCCCAAGGGGATTTGAACCCCTGTTTCCGCCGTGAAAGGGCGGCGTCCTAACCACTAGACGATGGGCGCGTGTCGGTGAGACGGCTTATAGAGAGGATATTTTTTAATCGCAAGCCCTGTTTGCAATTTTTTTTAATTTTTTGCTGAACAACTCCAATTCCAATCACGTTTTGGTCCTACATCGACGTGAATTGATTGATGGCAATATGTTCCAACACCACCGCGATTAGGTAAAGCGCGGACAAATTTTGCAACATCCCATTTGTTTGTGTCGGGAACCTGTATATCTGCGGCAGCACAGGACATGTGCATCGATCGCTTTGCGCCGTTGACCTTCTGATTATAGGCGGGGCTACGATATCCCGAAGTGATAATAACCGGCTTATTAAATCGACGTTCAATCGTTTTCAAAATAGCGACAAGCTGGGGTCTCAGGCACGATACTTCGACGTCTTTACGTGCCACTTTTAGTCCATTCGGAAGCGAACGACCATACATACTGACCGATGCAAGGGTATAAAGCGAGGGCGAATCAATTTCATTCGCATCAATATCGGTATCGTCATAAAGACTCGTACGATGTTTGATAACAATTCCGCCATTCGGACGCACACCCGGTAGAACATCGTTATATTCGTGCGGATCTTTTTTCGGTAAAGGCACAAGCGCGGTTTTTGTCTCGTTGTCGACGGGCTTGTTTCCCTTCTTATCATCCGAATGTCCGAATAGACGCATCAATCCGCCCTTTTTCTGGCTTGTTGCGTCGTGTTCCGGTGCCGGAGCAGGGGGTTCGGTAGTAGCTTGACTGTTTTTGTCACTCGTCGGTTTTGGAGGGGTAGCTATCGTATTCTGTAGCGGAGCAACAGTCGAAGTGGCCGAAGAGGGTGTGCTATTATCTGTCGATACTGTTTGCGCCGGCGCAATATCATTGCTGCGAGGCGCATTTACCGGCTGAGCCAATTGTTCTTTTTTCCGTCCGAAAGAAAACAGAGCCGTTTTTTTCGGCTTTTGTTCTTCTGTTGTGGTTGCTTGCGGAGCTTCTGGGGATTGGGCATTCGCTTCAGATTGGGATGCTGCCTGAAATGCTACCTGTTTATTGCCAGATGCAGACAACTGTTGCGCATTCGATTGCTGTTTTTCCTGTAAAGGCAAAGGCGTTGGCAATGGCACTTTGTTTGGCCGGTCACCGGAATGTGCCGACGGAAGGGGGATGTTTGAAGTCTGCCGGTTTGGATTGATAGAATTTGGATCGGTGGAATTGGCGCCGCCTCCACCCACGTTTTCTGGCAGTGGATTGCCGTCCGGAGCCTGCATTTCGGCGCTATTTGTCGGCTTCTCCAATGTTCCGAGGCCACCATTACTGGACGTACATGCCGTAAATGCGACTATTAATGATAGCAACACGCCTGAACGAAATAAATGACTGCCAACAAGCCGATGCTGTTTTTTCGTCTTACGGAAAATGTGGCTACAAGTTAACAATCGGCAACCTCTTGTTGTGCCCCAATGCTTAATGCACTTCAGCGTAATAGTTAAAATTAAACTCGAAGCATCGTATGGCAATCGAATGCGTCTAATTTATTTTAAAGATGAAAAATGTTTATCAAGTTTCGATTCACAATTGTAATATATGACACTTTAACCACACAATTACGACAAAACAACAAATTGGCATGAATGTCATCCAACATCTCTTGACGTTGGCTTTGTGAATATCTCATGATAAAGAGTACTTTTATTATAGCGATGGGAATATAGAAATAAGATGAAGATGCCGTTCAAAAAGACGCCAGGTATTGTTCTAACGATGGTTGCGGTCGTTTTAATGGGCTGCGCCCGTGGAGCCGAATTTACCGCGCCGGAACAGGCGGGAGCATCTCACGAGGAAGTTTATCCCCGTTTTTCCAATAAACCCAGAGCGGCTACTGTACAGTTTTCCGAAGCTGAAAAACAATCTCTGACCAACAAACTTGATTCAGAGGCTACGGCTTTGAAAAAAGTGCCTGGTCCTTCTGCCAACAGCGCGTCCAAATTGGCCAAAGCCAAGGATGATGCCCGTCGCGAAGCGGAAGAAACCGTCCGCCAAATTGAACAGAGCGGCAAACAGGATTAATCACAGAAATGTCGCTTGTCTTCAAACTTCAACTTTAACATTAACTTTTAGAACCGGATTATAAAATGTCGGAAGAATTCCATAAAATTCGTCGTTTGCCGCCCTATGTATTTGAACAGGTTAATCGCCTGAAGGCAGCGGCGCGAGCGAAGGGAGCCGATATTATTGATCTCGGGATGGGAAATCCAGATCTGCCCACGCCCCAAAACATTGTCGATAAACTTTGTGAAGTCGTTCAGGATCCAAGAACCCACCGTTATTCGGCTTCGCGCGGAATACCCGGGCTAAGACGTGCGCAGGCAAAATATTACGAACGCCGTTTCGGCGTGAAACTCAATCCTGATACGCAGGTGATTGCCACGTTGGGGTCAAAAGAGGGCTTCGCTAACATGGCACAGGCAATCACTGCTCCCGGTGATGTTGTTTTATGCCCGAATCCCACTTATCCGATCCATTCTTTCGGGTTTATCATGTCGGGCGGGGTTATTCGCTCTATGCCTGCGTATCCGGGAGAGGAATTGTTGCAGGCTCTTGACCGCGCTGTCAAACATTCAATACCGAAGCCGATTGCAGTTATATTGAATTACCCTTCGAATCCTACTGCCTATGTTGCGGATCTCGACTTTTATAAGGAAGTCGTCGATTTTGCTAAAAAGAATGACATTATCCTGCTGTCTGACCTCGCTTATGCGGAAATTTATTTTGGTGATAAAGAGCCACCGTCAGTTTTGCAGGTTCCGGGTGCGATTGACGTTGCTGTCGAATTTACTTCAATGTCAAAAACATTTTCTATGCCGGGTTGGCGTATGGGGTTCGCCGTTGGTAACGAGCGGCTTATTGCCGCTTTGACGCGCGTCAAATCATATCTTGATTATGGTGCATTTACTCCAATTCAGGTTGCTGCCGCTTATGCCTTGAATGGCGATGGTTCCGATATTGCCTATGTGCGCTCGGTCTATAAAAAGCGTCGCGATGTTATGGTAGAAAGTTTCCATCGTGCCGGTTGGGATATACCTTCTCCAGAAGCCACAATGTTTGCGTGGGCGCCCATTCCGGAACAGTATAGGCATCTTGGTTCTCTCGCTTTCTCGAAGCTGCTTATCGAGAAAGCTGATGTCGCGGTTTCGCCCGGTATCGGTTTTGGTGAACAGGGTGATGATCACGTACGTATTGCCCTTGTTGAAAATGAACATCGTTTGAGACAAGCTGCACGCAACATCAAACGGTTTTTCTCGGAAGAAAAAAACAAGGCAGCCTGATCAATGGTAAATGCGCTGAGAATCGGCATAGTCGGACTGGGGACAGTCGGAAGTTCTGTTGTCCGGGTATTGAAAGAAAAAAGGGATTTGCTGACTAAGCAATGCGGCAGACCTATTGATGTCGTTTGTGTCAGTGCACGAGACAAGACACGCGAGCGAGGCATCGACCTTCAAGGTATAGAATGGGTCGATGACCCGTTGGTGCTTGCTGCCAGTAAAGAAATTGATGTTTTTGTCGAGCTTATTGGTGGAGAAGAGGGGATAGCACGTTTTTGTGTCGAGGAGGCGCTTAAGCATGGTCATCATGTTGTTACAGCAAATAAAGCTCTTCTGGCGCGCCATGGTGTAGCTCTTGCCAAAATTGCCGAAAAAAAGGGTGTTCTATTAAATTTCGAAGCGGCTGTGGCCGGCGGCATTCCTGTCATCAAGGCAATGCGTGAGTCGTTGTCGGGAAACAGCGTTTCGAGAGTTTACGGAATTCTGAACGGTACGTGTAACTACATTCTGACTCGTATGCTTTCGGAAGGCATTTCTTTTGAGGAGTGTCTTAAGGAAGCACAGAAACTGGGCTATGCAGAGGCAGACCCAACATTTGACATTGAAGGATATGACACGGCCCATAAACTTGCGCTTCTTACAAGTCTTGCATTCGGATGTGTGATATCAGTTGATGATATCTACGTAGAAGGAATCAGCAACATTTCGCTTGCGGATATTCATGCAGCGGATGAACTTGGCTACCGGATAAAATTATTGGGAGTTGCTGTAAAAACCGATACCGGTATTGAACAGCGTGTTCACCCGACTATGGTTCCAACATCGACGGTTATTGCGCAGGTTCAAGGTGTCACAAATGCGGTTTCCATCCAGACCGATCTTCTGGGAGAATTGTTGCTTTCGGGACCAGGTGCTGGTGGTAATGCGACCGCTTCGGCAGTCATCGGTGATATAGCCGATATTGCAAAATCGCACCCCGGTTTTCAACATGGTCCGGTTTTCGGGACGCCTGCGCAGGCTCTTTCGCCGTATAAAAGAGCGCGTATGCGAGCTCATGCAGGCGGATATTTTATTCGTTTGACTGTTGATGATAAAATTGGAGTTTTTGCAAGCGTTGCCAAACGAATGGCTGAAAATTCGATCTCTCTTGAATCGATTGTTCAGCGCCCATTAGCGGAAAATATCCAGCCAAATACCAAAAATATTGTCCTTGTTACTCACGAAACGACGGAATCGTCTGTGAGAAAAGCGTTGATGTCGATTATGGAGGATGGACATCTCGTGGATAAACCGCAAATGATCCGGATTGAACGTCCAAATTGAAAATAAGTTTTTCAAAATTGATGGATACTCTATCACTTATGTTTCAATAATAATTCACGAATTGATCGTGTTCCCTCTTGCAGTGCGCAGAAGTCTTTGCCAAAAGCTTTAGTATAACGTTGTAAACAACGTCGGTTTTTCTTCAACAATTATCCGATGGGATCAATCATATGTCGAACTCGGCTGACCATACATTACATGGACTCAATCGTATTTTAACACTTGAGCTCGTTCGCGTAACCGAGCGTGCGGCAGTCGCCGCAGCACGGATAAGGGGACGTGGAGATGAAAAGGCAGCTGACCAAGCGGCCGTTGATGCAATGCGCAAGGAATTGAATCGTCTGCCCATTGACGGCACGGTTGTGATTGGTGAAGGTGAACGCGACGAAGCTCCGATGCTGTATATCGGTGAAAAAGTAGGTACCAAAGAGGGACCGGCGGTCGATATTGCACTTGATCCATTGGAGGGCACCACCATTTGTGCCAAAAATTTACCGAATTCGTTGGCTGTTATAGCTATGGCAGAAAAAGGTAATTTGCTTTATGCACCGGACGTTTATATGGAAAAACTTGCAATCGGGCCCGGTTATCCAAACGGTGTTGTCGATATAGATGCCAGTCCTGTAGACAATATCAACGCGCTTGCCAAAGCAAAGGGCGTAAAACCGAATATGATTACTGTCTGCATCATGGACAGACCACGCCATGCCAAGCTTATCGAGGCAGTTCGTACGACCGGTGCGTCGATACGGTTGATAGGTGATGGAGATGTTGCCGGTATTATTCACACGACAGACCCGGATGAAACCGGTATTGATATTTATATGGGAATTGGTGGCGCTCCGGAGGGTGTTCTCGCCGCAGCTGCACTTCGTTGCATCGGTGGGCAGATGCAGGGTCGTTTACAGTTGAACACAAAAGAAAAAATCGAACGTGCAGCCAAAATGGGCGTCAAGGATCCGAACAAAGTTTACACTATGGAAGAAATGGCAAAGGGCGACGTACTTTTTGCTGCGACCGGTGTCACGGATGGCAATCTGCTTTCGGGTGTGAAATTCGCGAAAAATTATATCCAGACAGACACAATTGTCATGCGTTCACACAGCGGAACAATTCGCAATATTATTGCTCGCCATCAAGATATGACAAAATTCAACTGAATTGAGTGGGCAAAGCAGCTGTACTGCTAATATAAAACCCGACATTATTCGGAAGGCGCGTTTTCTCTCATGAAACACGCCTTTTTTCATATGGATTATCTGGACTAAGCGAATAGTCCCGCTCTTTGTCATTTTTTCAAGAAGAGAAGTGTTGATTTTAAGAAACTTGACAATGCGCGTGGAGCATAACGATTATAGTGTTGGACTGTCTGGCAGCTAAAAACATAGCTTCCTCAAAGAAGCGAGTATATTGACAAGTAATGACGTATAAAAATGGAAGTAAATATTGTTACGTAATAGTGAAATATGACGATTAATGTTAAAATATAGAACATCCATTAATTGGAAAGGTAATTTAATACGGCCTGACATTGATCAAGGCGAAATAAAAAATATTTTTTCGGCTAACGATTTTCCGATAGAGCGGCAAAATTAGACATTCGTAATAAAGATGCTTTCATCAATGATCGAATTATCGATTCATTTGCGGTAGATAAGCACGAATAAGTATTGAATTATTGTTTATGAAAAGAATATCAGGATTTTAGATCGACAATAAGATTTTTATTCAGAATAGAATATTCAATCTATACTTGATGTCGCTATTACACGAGAGAAATAACTCATAAAGCAGGAAAAGTGCAGCTCATTTGAGCTGCACTTTAATTTGATAGGAGAATTAGTCAACTTTTACAGTTTTGACCCAACCATAAGGATCTTTGGCTTCACCCTTTTGAATATGGATGAGTTGATCGCGAAGATGCTGGGTAATCTCCCCACCATTACCATTTCCGATAACTGTTTCACCACCCTTATATTTGAACACACCAATTGGTGTGATAACCGCGGCAGTGCCGCAGGCAAATACTTCTTTGAGGTGTCCACTTTTTGCGTCTTTTTTCAGCTCGTCAAAAGAATAGCTGCGTTCTTCAACTTTCATGCCATTGTCTTTTGCAAGTTGCAGAATAGACATTCTGGTAACGCCATGAAGGATTGTTCCGTCAAGCTTCGGAGTGATCAGGCGATTATCATCCATAACAAAGCAAACATTCATGCCGCCAAGTTCTTCAATCCATTTACGTTCAACAACGTCAAGGAAAAGAACCTGATCGCAGCCGTTTTTCTCGGCGTTGATTTGTGCCAACAAGCTTGAAGCATAGTTACCACCGCATTTGGCTTCACCGGTACCTCCGGGACCAGCACGGCTGAATTCTGTATCGAGCCAAACGCTAACCGGCTTGGTTGATCCACTCTTGAAATAGGAACCAACCGGTGAGGCGATAACGCTAAAGATATACTCTTTCGCCGGATGGACGCCTAAAAATGCCTCGTTGGCAAACATGAATGGACGCAAATACAAACTGGAATCTGGAGCTTCCGGAATCCAATTACGGTCAATTTTTACAAGTTCGTTGATCGCTGCAAGAAATACATCCTTACCGATTGGCGGCATTGCAAGACGTATTGCCGAATTGTGGAATCTTTCCGCGTTTGCTTCAGGACGGAAAAGAAGAATACGGCCATCATGCGCACGATAGGCCTTCAGCCCCTCGAAGATTTCTTGACCGTAATGAAGAATAGCACTTGCTGGATCAATCTGAAAAGGTTTGCGCGCAGTTATAACCGCATCATGCCAACCTTTACCAGCAGTCCACTGCACCACTGCCATGTGGTCGCTGAACACGCGACCAAATCCAGGATTCTTCAATAGTTCCGTGCGCTTCTCGGCGCTAACGGGATTTGTGTTTTTTTCTATCTTAAATGGAAGAACAGTACTGGAACCTGTCATGACAATAACCTTTTGAAATGTATCTTCATCTTATTACTCATTTGCCAATGATCTGCATCGGTAAAGCAATAAGGCGTGAACATTAGAGTTTGTTTGCGGTTAATGTCAATGATTTTAGAACTATGGAGAACCAGAACAACAAGATTGTGAAAATTTTTCGTTCGTTTGCGACCAATAGTTATCCACTACTAGTGACGGAACATAACAAAGTTTCAAGCATTCAGGAAAATGGGGTGAGAAAATAAAATACGGTTTTCCAGCGTGACTAAGTATTTTCTAGTAAAAAAATTAAAGAGAGAGTAGCTATTTATGCATAAGAATAGACTTATCGGAGCCTTTCGAGCCTTCATGATTCCACTTTTTAATCGTGCAATATTCGAAGCATTTGTTGTGTTTGCAGTATCGGCCTTATTTACATGGACGATACTAACAATAACGTTTATGTCAATTTGTTAACGATAACATATTCACCTGATTGAACTTCAATATCTGCGATATGTCGGCTAAAAATAGGGACCTTAAGACCATTCTTCGCACGATTTTAATTGTAAATAGCAACGAAGATAGCATTAGGTAGAAGTGCGATAGAGTAGGGAGCAAAAGAAAAATGAACACCGACACGCATTGATTACATCACGTTTGCTGTTAGCTCCATCTTGGCGCTTCGGGAACGCAAAAATTGACTGGTTTTGGCGGCGTCCAGCGATGATGACCAACTGGTTGTAAATTAATCTGGTTGCAAATTTATAGTGACAAAATTTGAAGGACTATTTATCAGAATAACAGTGAAATCGACGGAATAAACATTAAATATCGATCGCGATTGTGGCAATAAACGATTGTCAACTAATGTTCTATCAATTGCCGCCGAATAGGCGCAAAATTTGAACGAGTTGGACATTGAAATTGTTGGCTATTGCCTTAAGCCGAAGGCACAATCAACATGAGAAAATCTGAGTGATCGATGTGGAAAGCCACATATTTTATCAACCGTAGCTCATATTTTTTACAAATTGATCAGGGTTAGGGCGTTACCAAGCTCTAGAAATGTCTTATTGGTTTTCTCCTCGCCTCTGTAGCTTGCTCTTAATAGGCTGATTGGCTTTCGAAATAAGCAAATGGTTAAGTCAAAACGAGTTCCGGTTGTGCTGGACGGTCGAAGTCTTATCAGATCTGCTTAGGAAAAAGGCATATCAGGACAGATTGATAAATTTACCTAATTCCCTAAAGCCCCCAAAACCCTTCCCGAAAGTTCATTAACTACCAAAAACGGTCGGATTGAGTTCTATTTACCAACGAAACAGCTTCCATTCTGGCTCTTTATCTTTTCGCAGAGGCTGACAGCATTATCACGCGGGCCGACTTGTACCCTAACGCGATAATATGTCCCTTTACCCGGAATGGAAGCGGGTTGGATGCTTAACGGCAATGAACCGATGAGTGAACCAAACAGACTTTTTGCTTTATTCATCGACGCAGTCGCCGATTCTTGCGTCGGCTGGGAAGCTATTTGTACATAGTAACCGCCTGCTCCGACACTTGTTGTTATGGGAGCAGCCTTCGGTTCAACCTTGGTCAACGGGGTTGAGGCAGTATTAGGAAGCGCTGCCGGCTTTTGTGTTGTCTGTTCTGCCGTTTCAACAGGTTGCGCTTGTTGTTGGGGCTTAGGGGACGATACTGTATTAATACCACTCAATTTATTTTGTGAGCTGCTCAAATCTTTTGAAGTGCCATTGTCGGTGTCTTTATTCGATTGGGCGTCGTCATTGATAATTTTTGTCAGTTCAGAATCAGTTTCGGACATTTCAGGTTCGGATGATGCTTTCGCATTGGATTGCGATTGCTTTGAACCGTTTTGAACATTTGCCAGATTGTCACTTTGAGACTTTTCGGCATTATTTCCACTCGCTTCGACCTGTGAAGGGGCTGAATTGGTAGTTGGCGATATTGTTCCATCCGGATTAACGACGACGGATTGGACTTCTCTTGTCGGCACACTTTGATTTGATGCTGCAGCGATCGCATCCTCGACGTTCGACGAATCCGCGTAAGAAGCAGCGTCATTTAAAGCCGTCAGATCTTCCGGAGTTTCCGAATGATCGACGAGCTTTTCCTGATTACCTTTATCGTCAGTCTCTCCATTAGCCTGATTATACACGTCCTGATTGTTTTGGCTTTCATTATTGGTGTTCGTTTGTTCAGCCTGCACTTTATAAGGCGCATTGTCGGCATGAATGACAGTTGATGCGCCATCTCCTTGAGATGGCAGAAAATATTTCATAGCAGCATAACCGCCGCCGAGAAGGATGAATAAAGCAACGCCGCCAACAGTCAGTTTTTTCGCCAAGGATTTTGGGCGAGGTTGATTTTGCATCTCTGCAAACGGTGCATTTGTTCCAATCAGCGTCTGTTCATTTTCCGAATAAGCCGGATTGTCTTCCGCGTAAACATTGCCGCTATTTTGGAGGCCATATTGCCCCTGCGGGACGTCAGGATTTTGTTCAAATTGATTTTGCTTCTGATTATAACCGGACTGTGCATAAGCTTCAGCAAAGAAATCATCCTGCTCTTTTGGAGTGTTCGGTGTTTCCTGCTTGTTACCAACGCTGAAAACATCGGCAAACTCGTTTTCTAATGCGTCGCTCTGTGGGGCGTTTTCTTCAGCCGGATAGGGTATTTCAGGTACATCTACCGGTTCTGTTTGCTCAACGATTTCGTCGGCAAATTTATATGTATCGACATCCGGCGGAAGGTTGGCGTTATTTTCGTCAAGATTCTTTGCCGTCTGTTGCGTATTGGCAGGATAATTTTCTGCGGCAGTTTGCTCTTCATGAGCGAAAGCAACATGCTCTTCAGGATTGTAATTCTGTTCGACAGGTTGGGCAGGATAATCACCATGATTTTGTGGTGATTGATCTGCATTTTGATTTCCGGAACGTGGTGCATATTGCTGCTGTGGTTCCGAATGCTCTCTAAATTCCGGCTCTGGTTCCGGCGGTATTGGAGGTAGAGGTGGTTGTTCGTTCACAGTTTCAGCTGCTTCCGGATAAGATTGGTCGGAGTCAGCTGATGTATCCTGAAATTGGTTTTGTTCTACTGGAGGATTGACGATAATATTTTCGTCAGTTGAAAGGTCTTCCAGACCGAATGGATCGCTACTTTGTGCGACCGGTTGTTGTGTCGTGTTTGAACCCGAATTAGTCTGCGCTACCGGCGGATTTTGATGTTGATTGTCCGAAAAAACATCATCAAAACCGAATGGGTCATCACCATTCAAGAAATCATTTTCGGGCGAATTCTGACTATTCTGTGGTGGCGTATAGGGTAACGGAGCCGTCGTCTTTGCTGCATTTCCAGCATAATAATTTTCGGGAGAAGTACTAGACGGACTGGCTCCATTCCACTGAGCCGGTGAAAATTCCGCATTGTTTTCCACACCGGAATTTGTTTCTGTACCGTGTCTGTTGAAATTTTCGCTACCACCAGAAGGTTGGCCCAGCTGCGAGGTTGAACCACTCGAGTCATTTTGCGCCGGAGAAGCAAAATTGTAGTTATTATTTATTTGAGGTGCTTGTGGCTGGGCCCCATCATTCAATTGTTGTGGCTGGTTTGGTTCGTTAAATGCGGGCAGAGGATCGTTGACGAGCAGATTCTCGAGCTCTTTATCAAAACTCATTTCATCAAAAACAGGATCCTGACGGTTCTGCGCTTGATTCAAGGGGGGAATTCGGCCATTTTCAGACGTTGTTTGATAGGAATTCGTGTTTTGTGACGTTTCCTGTAGAGGCTGAGGAGCGAAATTCTGCGGATTATCCAGTTGCGCAATATTTTCCGGACTTACAAACGACGCGTTGTCGATGCCTCTTGTATTATTTAAATTATTTGTATTTGTCGGCGTATGTTGCGTCTGTTCCTGAGAAAAACCGAAATTTCCGGATGCAGGCGGATTTTGTGTTTGATTGTTATAATTCTGTCCGGTCGTATAAGTGGGCGCCGAAGGTTCATCGCCAATAGGCAAATCAGGTAATGTATCAAACTCGGCCCCAGAAAACCCGGCTGGCGGCTCGATCGGTGTACCGGGAGCACGCGCCTGCGGCGTAAATGACGGCGTGTCGTAAAGCTCGTTAAAAGGTAGGTCGGGCTCATGTTGCTGTTGCCCATTGCCAAGATTGTCATCTTGCGGCAAAAAATCGAGGTCAGCATTCCCGGAAGCGTTTTCGTTACCCGTCTGGCGAACATTGTCTAAAGAGCCGGTACCTTGCGGATGATCTTCAAGAAAAGGCAGATCGACATCATTTTGATTTCCAACTTGGGGGCGGGGTGTCAAATTTGCGCTTGTATCCGGTTGACGGGCGGAGCTATTGCCGTTCGCATTAAAATCCAGATTGAACAGGCGCGTAAGCTCAAGAAGTGGATCTTGATCTTTCGTGGCCGGTCTCTCGGGACGAGAAGCATTGCGATCATTATCGGTCATAGTTTTTCCCACATAGTCGGTTACGCAATCTGTTATTTATTGCATTCTGCCGGACATCAAGCGGATTCACCCTAACAATCCGAAATTCTGCTTTAATATCATATATATACTAGATAACGCCAATCAAGTCAAAGCTATGCAAGCTTATCTTTTCATCGTCGTTATCAGCGCATTTCTACCGGAGCATCGACGCCAATGATACCCAAAGCAGATGACAGAACATCGGATACGGCCTGAATCAAACCTAGTCTCGCTAAAGACAATTCTCTATCGTTAAGCTTGATAAAACGTAAATCTTCATTTTCTGTCCCTTTATTCCAGTGACCATGGAAGAAAGAGGCCAAATCATAAAGATAAAATGCCAGCCGGTGTGGCTCATAATTGAGCGTTGCTTGCTCAATAACGCGAGGATACTCGGCAAGCTTCTTTATGAGAGCAATTTCGCCCGCATCTGTCAATTTTTCCAGGTGCGAGACAAGTTCTTCTCTTGAAAAGTTGGAGAGATTGAGAAGTTCTTCTGCCTTTCTGAACGTCGAGTGACATCTCGCACAAGCATATTGAACATAAAAAACGGGGTTATCTTTTGATTGCTCTGTTACCTTTGCAAAATCAAAGTCAAGTGGCGCATCGCTTTTTCTGTAAATCATCATGAAACGGACAGGATCTCTGCCCACTTCATCGACAACGTCGCGCAGCGTAACAAAAGAGCCAGCTCTTTTTGACATGACAACTGGCTGTCCATCGCGAAGCAATTTTACCAATTGGCAAAGAAGCGCTGTCAGCTTGGCTTTACCACCCGATATAGCTTTTGCGACTGCTTGCAGACGTTTGACATAACCACCATGGTCGGCACCTAGAACATAAATCATTTCGTTGAATCTACGTTCGAACTTGTTCCGGAAATAGGCGACATCTGCTGCAAAATAGGTGTAAGAGCCGTCAGACTTAATAAGTGGCCGATCCTGATCATCACCAACATCCGTCGAGCGGAACAATGTCTGCTCCCGGTCTTCCCAGTCTTCTGAGGCTTGCCCCTTTGGGGGTGGTAGTGTGCCTTTATACACATAGCCCTTCAAAGTAAGATCGTTGATGGTACTGCGGATTGCCTTGGCGTTATCGGCATGCAAGGTTTTTTCTGAAAAAAAGACGTCGTGATGTACGTTAAGTGCTGCAAGATCATCACGGATCATCCGCATCATCGCATCAACTGAACGTTCTTTTATAAGCGGTAACCTCTCTTCCTCGGACATTGCGAGAAGTTTGTCACCGAATTCTTTTTTTAGGGCTTCACCAACCGGTACAAGATAATCACCAGGATAAAGGCCTTCGGGAATTTTACCGATATTTTCTCCCAGTGCTTCGCGATAGCGTAGAAAAACAGATTTTGCCAATACATCAATCTGCCCGCCGGCATCATTGATATAATATTCTTTTACAACGTCATGGCCGGTGAATGACAAAAGATTGGCGAGAACATCACCGACAACCGCTCCACGACAATGACCGACATGCATCGGTCCGGTCGGATTGGCAGAAACATATTCAACATTTACTTTCTTTCCGAGTCCAAGCTCCGAACGACCGAAACTGCTACCCGATTTAATAATGGTTTTTAATACGTTTCGCCAAAATCCGTCCGTCAATCTCAAATTAATGAATCCTGGGCCAGCGACATTGACAGATTCGATATCTTTGTCTGTTTCAAGAAGAGTAGCAATCTTTTCGGCCAAGGCTCGTGGATTGCAGCCGACCGATTTGGATAAAACCATTGCAGCATTTGTTGCAAGATCGCCATGTGAAGGGTCGCGCGGAGCTTCAATACTCATTCGGCTCAAATCAAGAGGCGAACCGTCTTTGGTTTTGATATCAGAATGTTGAAGCAATTCTTTAATTTTTTGCTCGAATTCATTAAATATATTCATCATGGGAATCCGTGTTGTTCTCACCTTCGTTTAGGACAAAAGAGTCGTGCGGTCAAACAATCGTCGATATTCGCGCAGCGCATAATTGTCTGTCATGCCTGAAAGGAAGTCGGAAATTATTCGTGCCCGTTTATCGGTATTCAAGTTTATTGTCGTATTATACCATTCTTCCGGCATTGCATCAGGGTGTTCATAATAAAAGTCGAACAACTCGGAAACAATTTTTTCCGCTTCGCTTCTACGATTCCAAACATATTCATGATGATACAGATTATCATACAAAAAGCGTTTAAGCCCACGTTCGGCTTTTGCCATTTTAGGAGAAAACCGGACAAGTTGGTGACCGGCATTATGAATATCGTCGATGCTGACAGGCGAAAGCTCGTCGATGAGTTCAAGTGAATGGTTGATGACATCTTCAACCATCAGGGTTATTTGCCGACGGACAAGCTCGTAGCCTCTACGTGTTCTATCAAGATCGGGATAATCTCGTTTGATGCTGCCAAGAATATTGGATGTCAATTCAACATTTTCAAACTGCGTCAAAGAAAGAAGGCCGGATCGTAAACCGTCGTCGATGTCATGAGCGTTATATGCAATATCATCTGCTATTGCTGCGCATTGCGCTTCAAGACTGGCAAACCTATCAAGTTCAAGGTTCTGAAGTTTATTATATTCAATGAGAGTAACCGGTATCATCGGGCTTTTGGCAGCAGGACCTGTAAGCGGGCCATTGTGTTTTGCAAGCCCCTCCAGAGTTTCCCATGTGAGGTTCAGTCCGTCAAAACGCGGATAGCGATGTTCAAGTGATGTGACAATGCGCAGGCCTTGGGCATTGTGGTCAAAACCGCCAAAAGGCTTCATTTTTTCGTTTAATGCGTCTTCACCGGCATGCCCGAATGGCGTGTGTCCGAAGTCGTGAACAAGCGCAATCGCTTCGGCAAGGTCTTCGTCGAGACGCAATGCCCGCGCGAGCGCCCGAGCGATTTGTGACACTTCAAGACTATGTGTGAGACGCGTGCGATATAGATCACCTTCGTCAGCAATGAAAACTTGCGTTTTATGATTGAGCCGCCGGAACGCGTTCGAATGGATGATACGGTCGCGATCACGTTGGAATGCGGTACGTGTCGGACTGGACGGTTCGTCAACAAGCCGTCCACGACTTTTTGAGGGATCACTCGCATAGGGTGCACGCGGGCGATAACCGAAGCCTATCTCATTTATATCCATTGCAAGTTTTCCAATCGAGACCTAGATTCATAAACGGGTATCTTTTATCCGATATTCGGTGTTACGAAAACAGTCTGATGCAAGGAAGTGTTGATTATGGGTATTGAAGTTACCGATTCGGCGGTTAAACGTATAGCGCGGATTTTGGCTGGTGAACCGGACAAAACCGCGTTGCGCATTTCTGTCGAAGGAGGTGGGTGTTCCGGCTTTTCCTACAAATATGATCTTGTCAGCGAACCTCCCGCAGATGACGATCTGGTAATCACAAAAGACGGAGCAACAATATTGATAGATTCGGTATCTCTACCCTTTATGGATGGATCGGAAATAGATTTCGTCGACGACCTTATGGGGCAGGCATTCAAAATCAACAATCCCAATGCTGTTTCGTCCTGCGGCTGTGGTGCAAGTTTTTCAATTTAGTCGCATTTTTTGAAAATTAAGCGGTTGTCACCGATTTTTGATTTAACTCCGTTAACGCCAACATTTTATAACGCTGACAGAAAAACAGATGACACTTGAATCTCGCCTCAAATGCACTGCAAGGATAGTCGTTCCGGCAAGTTTTTTTGCTTTATGGGGCGTCTTAAGTGTTTTTAATGCAAATGCCGAAGACAAAAAACCGGAATTGAATTTTGCAGCGCCGCAACAGACTGATCAGGATAATAAGCCAAAACAGGGCAGCGACCCTAAAGGTGCAAATACGTCGACAACTGTGCATAGTCCGGCAACGAATAAGACGCCGAACATTTCAACTGACCCGGTGAAAGCACAACAACCGGTTAACACACAGCAAAAGGCCGAGCTTACTCTCAACGCCCGTTTGACCGATAAAGGTTCCGATATCTCGCGTGGATTGATCTGGCGTATTTATGAGCCGATCTACGGGGTTGATAACAAATTGCCACTTGTTACTTCCGCTGAAGGGGGCAGCGCCCATTTCGTCCTCGATCCGGGGAGTTATATCGTCCATTTATCATTCGGCCATGCTAGTGTAATGCGTCGGATAACTGTTCGTGCCGAGCAAAAATTATCGGAAACACTGGTTTTGGATGCAGGTGGTCTAAAACTTAATGCGACAATGCCGGAAGGTAAAATTAACCCGCAATATTTACGCTTCTCGATATATTCGGATGATAGTGAAAATGACGATACCGCGTTGATTTTGTCAGACGTAAAAGCAGGCGAAGTCATACGATTGAAAACCGGTACCTATCATATCGTCTCGAATTATGGATCTGCCAACGCCATTTCGCGCTCTGATATCAGAGTTGATGCCGGGAAAATTACTGAAGCCACAATGCAGCATCATGCTGCGCTTATCACTTTGAAACTTGTTCGCCAGCAAGGGGGCGAAGCACTGGCAGACACAAGTTGGTCAATAACAAATGATTCCGGCGATATTATTCGTGAAACTGTCGGCGCTTATGCCACTCTTGTCCTTGCCGAGGGTGATTATATTGCAATCGCGAAGAACAAAGATCAAATTTATCAGAAAGAATTTTCTGTAACTTCCGGACGCGATGAAGATGTCGATGTCGTTACAACCGCACAACCTGCTCCACCGGTTGACGATTCAATGGATTGAAAGCTCTTTTATTGACGGACGTAAAGCCCCGGACAGCATCACAATGGGGGGAGGTTAGAATCAGCAATCAAGTTGCTGTTAATAGATGTCATGGCTTCATGTTGAAGCCCTAAACAATGCGATTGCCGACTGACACTCAAGGAAAGCTCTAGGCAAGCTGCGCAAAGTGCATAGAACTTACATAGCGTTTACTGAAAAAGGTCGGTTTTTTGTCCTCTACTTCTGTCCAAAAACGCGACTTTAAAAAATCTGGCAGACAAATGATTCATCTGCCAGAGACTCAAAATCAATCAATCCTCTTCGTTAGAGCGGCGAAGGTCGGGTGGCGTTGCTTCGTCTTTCAGGGCAGCAATGACTTTTTCAAGCGGTAAAGACACCTGTTCCTGACTACCCAGGCGTCGCATATTTACCGAGCCACCATCAGCCTCTCTTTTGCCGCAGACCAGAATAACCGGTACTTTTTGTAGCGAATGTTCGCGTACCTTATAGTTGATCTTCTCGTTTCTGAGGTCAGTTGTAGCAATTAGACCGGCAGCTTTGAGTTTTTTGACGACTTTTTTGGCATAATCGTCAGCTTCCGATGTAATCGTTGCAACGACAACTTGAAGAGGTGAGAACCATAAGGGTAAATGTCCTGCATAGTTTTCCAGAAGAATTCCGAGAAAGCGCTCCATCGAGCCACAAATTGCACGGTGGATCATGACAGGTTGACGTTTTTCGGAATCTTTATCGATATAGAAAGCGCCGAACCGTTCCGGCAAATTGAAGTCGACCTGCGTAGTTCCGCATTGCCATTCACGACCGATCGCATCTCTTAGCGTATATTCGAATTTAGGACCATAAAATGCACCTTCACCCGGAAGAATGCCGGTCTTGATACGTCCATTCGATTTTTCTTCAATTGTTTTCAGAACGTCCGACATGACGCTTTCTGCATGATCCCACAATTCGTCGGATCCCACGCGTTTTTCCGGACGCGTTGATAATTTTACGGTAATTTCATTAAAACCAAAATCAGCATAGGTGCTTAAAATCAGATCGTTAATTTTGAGGCATTCGTCTGCAAGCTGTTCGTCAGTGCAGAAAATGTGTGCGTCGTCCTGTGTGAAACCGCGAACACGCATCAAGCCGTGCAGAGAACCTGATGGTTCATAACGGTGGACTACACCGAATTCGGCAAGTCTGATAGGCAATTCGCGGTAAGATTTCAACCCATGTTTGAAAATTTGCACATGACCAGGGCAATTCATCGGCTTCAAAGCGTAAACGCGATCGTCATCGGCGTCGTCACCGGCTGGCGTTACCTTGAACATGTTTTCTTTATACCATTCCCAGTGCCCCGATATTTCCCACAAGGATTTATCGAGAACTTGCGGCGCATTGACTTCGGCGTATCCCTGATCATCAAGGCGACGGCGCATGTAGCTTACGAGATTCTGGAACATTTTCCAACCTTTTGCATGCCAGAAAACGACGCCCGGACCTTCTTCCTGAAAATGGAACAGATCCATTTCACGCCCTAAACGGCGATGATCGCGCTTTTCGGCTTCTTCAAGCATATTTAGATAGGCAGCAAGGTCCTTTTCATTAGCAAAGGCGGTACCGTAAATGCGGGTCAACATCGGATTATTCGAATCGCCTCGCCAATAGGCACCGGCGACTTTCATCAATTTAAAGGCATTTCCGATCTGCCCTGTTGATTGCATATGAGGACCGCGACAAAGGTCAAACCAGTCTCCCTGGTGATAGATTTTTACATCCTCGTTTTCCGGAATTGCATCTACCAGCTCAACCTTGTAGAGCTCGCCTTTATCCGCAAAAATCTTTTTGGCTTTTTCACGCGGCAATACTTCTTTTGTAAATTTCGCATTGCGCCGGATAATTTCATGCATTTTCTTTTCAATTACCGGCAGGTCTTCAGGCGTAAAAGGCTGATTACGAGCAAAATCATAATAAAAGCCGTTTTCAATAACCGGGCCAATAGTGACTTGTGTACCCGGAAAGAGTTCTTGCACAGCTTCGGCAAGAACGTGCGCACAATCATGACGGATGAGTGCAAGTGCACGGGGATCATCGCGGGTAACAATCTCGATCGAACCAGATTGCCCCAAAGGGTCGGACATATCACGCAAGACGCCGTCAAAACTGTAGGCAACAGCATTTTTTGCCAAAGATTTGGAAATCGACTGAGCAAGTTCCAGTCCGGTCATATCTGCCGGATAATCGCGTTTTGAACCGTCGGGAAATGAAATAGAAACCGTGGAAGACATAAAATTACTCCTAATCCAGTCCCGCCAACGAATGCGGGTGGGGGTGTCGATTGCTTCATTTACTGAAAACGAAGCGGTTTAATGAAAAGTCCTTTTAATTTTTCTTTTGATAAAAAGAAAGCCTTAATTACTGCTTCTTTGTGGCTATTTTCCAATAACGCCAAGGCATATACCAGTGATAAGTTGCGCCAAGCCGTGTTGGCACAGGATCGAAACCATGTGTTCCGAACGGGCCGCAGCGCATAATGCGGAATAATCCCATCCATGAACCGGCCCAAAGCCCATATCTTGCAATTGCTTCATAAGTATATTCGGAACATGTGGGTAAATGGCGACATTGGTTGCCGATGAAGCCCGAAAGTGTGAGTTGATAAAGACGGATAAGAGACGTTCCGATAAGTCGCCCCGGAGTTTTTCGCCAAGGACCGTGATAGTTCCGGCTTACCGGTGTTGCCTTCTTTTCAGCCATTTTGTCGGGATTCAATCTGATCGATACAATCGACCACTGCGTCAAAAGTAAGCATAGTCGAGGGCTGACGGGCTTTATAATTCTTTATCGGTTCAAGGCAAGCAAAGTCCGCAAATTTTCCTGTTGGAACCGGCCCATCTTCTGTCAGCATCCGGTAGATGGTATCTCGCAAAGAGCGTAGTTCGTTGGCGCTTAGGCCGATCACGTGACTTGCCATGAGCGAAGATGAAGCTTGCCCTAATGCACATGCACGCACAACATGGGCAAACTCTGTTACGACACCATTTTTCATTTTTAGATCAACGGTCACAGTCGAGCCGCAGATTCTTGAATGTTTTTGGGCTGTAGCGTCGGGCTTATCTAAACGGCCTATTTTATCTATATGCGCCGCGTATCCCAGAATTTTATCGTTATAAATTTCGTCAATCATATTTTGTTGCTCGAAAAACAACCTGTTTTTTGTGATCTCACTTTGATTCTCGATATATGTGTTTATATAGGAGTAGTCGTTATAACTACCAAGTTTCTTTGGTAGTCAATTGGAGTCGATTTATGCAATCTGTTCGAAAAAGTGCACCCCTTTCGGTTAATCAGGCGATGAACCAACGTCCTAGCCGGGAAGAAGCAGAAGCTGCAGTACGCACTTTGTTACTGTGGGTAGGGGAAAATCCCGAGAGAGAGGGACTTGTCAATACTCCAAAGCGGGTTATCAAGGCCTATGAAGAAATGTTTGCCGGTTATAACCAATCGCCGGAAGAAATTTTGGGGACGGTGTTTGACGAAGTATCAGGCTATAATGATCCTGTCCTGATTAAAGATATTCCATTCTACTCCCATTGCGAGCACCATATGGTGCCGATCATCGGAAAAGCCCACGTCGCCTATTTGCCTGATGGTAAAGTCGTCGGTCTATCCAAGATACCGCGTGTGGTCGATGTATATGCCAAACGTTTGCAAACGCAAGAAAGCATAACTGCGCAGGTTGCAGATGCCCTTTACAAATATTTGAAGCCGCGCGGGGTGGCTGTACTTATCGAAGCCGAACACATGTGCATGGCAATGCGCGGCGTAAAAAAACAGGGCTCGACGACAATTACAGCAACATATCGAGGCTATTACAAAGACAATGTAGAGGCGCAGGTGAATTTTGTTAAAATGATACGCGGTTTCTGATGGTGACGAGGATAAAAATTGTCTGAACAAAAATGTAATCGGGAAGAGGGGACACAGTTTTCCCCCAAATTCGATGAAAAGGGTCTCATCACCGCAGTGGTTACCGACGCAACTGATGGTAATCTTCTGATGGTTGCATTTATGAATGAAGAGGCATTGGCGCTTAGTCTTGAGACGGGGATTGCCCATTATTGGTCGCGATCTCGCCAAAAAATATGGAAAAAAGGTGAAAGCTCGGGAAATCTTCAGCAAATTGAAGAGATTCGGGTTGATTGCGATCAGGATGCACTCTGGCTCAAAGTCCATGTGCAAGGTGCCGGTGCAACCTGCCACACAGGTCATAAAAGTTGCTTTTATCGGCATTTGAAAATGAATAATGGCGTTGCCACGCTCGAAGAAGATGATAAGAATCTCATGTTCGATCCTGATGAGGTTTATAAAACCTGAAATTCGTAGGACGATCATGGTCAAAACCGATTTTTACGGGAATGTTCGAATAAATATTCCCCTTTTTTCAAAAAAGGTCTTGTTTTGCTTCTGTCGATTTGTTAAATGCCGCCAGCTGATAAATTATCGGCTCCTACCACGTGCGGTCGTGGCGGAATTGGTAGACGCGCAGCGTTGAGGTCGCTGTGGGGAAACCCGTGGAAGTTCGAGTCTTCTCGACCGCACCATTTTATTTTGGGGCGAGTGGCGAAAATTTTTGGGATCGGGGTTGAAAAACTTTCAACCTCTAAAGCGCTATTTACCCGACTGAAATTTGTTCCCGAAAGTATGAAAATCACGATTCCGTCGCTTGATTAATTTTCAATCTTTTGAATGTAACCCAATTTTATTGTGTGGAAGAAAATCTTCTTTTTATTAATTTAAAACAGCGTCCGAGCTTTTACAGCTCAGAAAATCGGCATTAAAATTTCAACTTAATAAAATTGCCAACCACATTTTTGTTTTCAGCCAATTACTTTTTACTTCACGTATCGTTTCAGTAAATGTTTAATTTTTCAATAGAAATTAATTCTTATATTTTCTTTATTCGCAAATGAATTTGAAAAATATGTCATAACGACAGACATATTATCGCACGTATCATCGCTATATTTTTTGAACTTGGCGTTCACATTGTTATTTCCAACTACTTGTTTAATAAAAGGCAACTTTGCAAACACAATGATGAATGATAATGTGAAGCGCCGAACTTGGTTTTGGATACATTCCTGTTTAATGGAATTAGAATGGAGACTGTTTTATGGCTGCAAAAGGTAAGACAAAATGGGGTTGGATAGCAGTCGGTGTGATTGTTGTAGTTGCAGCCTATAGCGGCTTGAAAACCTATCTTCACCCGGGATTGCCTGAAGGCATTGCTATGGGGAACGGGCGTATAGAGGCCACAGAAATCGATATCGCTTCGAAACTTGCTGGACGTATTCAGGATATTACCGTGAGAGAGGGCGACTTTGTCCATATCGGAGACGTCGTCGCGCATATGGATACCGATAATTTGAGAGCTCAATTACGGGAAGCTGAAGCCCAATTAAAACGGGCAGTCATTAATGTCGATACTGCAAAGATGGAAGTCGAACAGCGTCAGGCTGAACAAGAAGCAGCCGAAGCGACTGTTGCACAAAATGAAGTCCAGCGGGATAATTCCAATAGGCGTTATCAACGTTCGGCAACATTGCAGCAAAAAGGCACTGTATCGACGCAGGTTCGGGACGATGATCAGGCAACATATGACGGCGCACTTGCCGCAGTTGCAGCGTCAAAGGCCCAATTTGCTGCAGCGAAAGTTGCCGTTTCAACGGCAAAAGCGAATGTTGTAAATGCCGAAGCGGCTGTTGATGCAGCCAAGGCAACGATTGAACGCATTCAATCGGATATTAATGATAGCGAGCTTAAGGCGACGAGATCCGGTCGCATACAATACCGTATTGCTCAACCGGGAGAAGTCGTGGCAGCAGGCGGTCGGGTGCTTAACCTCGTCGATCTCGGTGATGTTTACATGACGTTTTTCCTGCCCACAAAAACGGTCGGGAAAATTGCTATCGGCACCGAAGCGAGAATTGTGCTTGATGCAGCACCGCAGTATGTCATTCCAGCTAATATTTCATTTGTGTCCGATGTTGCGCAATTTACGCCGAAAACGGTTGAAACAGCTGAAGAACGTGCAAAGCTGATGTTTCGTGTTCGTGCACAAATCCCGCAAGATTTGCTGGAAAAATATATCAAACAGGTCAAGACCGGTTTGCCCGGTGTGGCTTATGTCAGAACTGATCCCAATGCAAAATGGCCGAAGATTGTTAGTACACCTGTAGTTAAATGACAGACTCAACCGAAACGAAAATACAGCCAACTAATGCACCAGTTGTAAAACTGAGCGGTGTCCGCTTGGTTTATGGTGAAAAAGTTGCGCTTGACGGGATCGATCTTGAGGTGCCAACGGGAAAAATGATTGGCATGATCGGTCCTGATGGCGTCGGGAAGTCGAGTCTATTGTCACTCATCACCGGTGCACGCGAGATACAGGATGGGACTGTCCGCGTTTTGGACGGCGATATGCGGGACAAACAACATAGGCTCGATGTCTGTCCGGATATTGCCTATATGCCGCAAGGACTGGGAAAAAATTTGTATCCAACCCTGTCTGTTCAGGAAAATGCCGATTTCTTTGCAAGGCTTTTCGGGCAAGATAGAAAAGAACGTGAGACGCGGATTGCTGAGCTTTGCGAAAGGACCGGTCTCAACGGCTTTGAAAGTCGCCCTGCGGGAAAGCTTTCAGGCGGCATGAAACAGAAGCTCGGCCTTATTTGCTCCCTTATTCACGACCCGAAGCTTCTTGTACTTGATGAACCAACGACGGGTGTTGATCCTCTTTCCAGAAGACAATTCTGGGATCTGATAGATGATATCCGGAAAGAGCGCTCAGATATGAGCGTGATGGTTGCTACAGCCTATATGGAGGAAGCTGCGCGGTTTGACTGGTTAATCGCCATGTATAATGGCAAAATTCTTGCAACAGGTACACCCGACGAGCTGCTTAAAAAAACTGGAACGCCTAATCTCGATGAAGCATTCATCGCTCTGATGCCCGCCGAAGAACAAAAAGGGCATGTAGAAGTTATTATTCCTCCGCGAAAAGAATCCGGCAACGAGGATATAGCTATCGAAGCAGATGGATTAACACAGCGTTTTGGTGATTTTACTGCCGTCGATCATGTCAGCTTTCGTATAAAAAAAGGTGAAATTTTCGGATTTCTGGGCTCGAACGGGTGCGGTAAAAGCACCACGATGAAAATGTTGACAGGGCTGTTACCCGCGACAGAAGGTACAGCAAAACTGTTTGGCAGACAGATTAACGCCAACGACATGGAGACGCGTCGCCATGTCGGTTACATGAGTCAGGCCTTTTCGCTTTATGCCGAATTAACTGTGCTCGAGAATCTGGAGCTGCACGCAAAGCTTTTTGAAATTCCGGCTGATAAAGTCAAGGCGCGTATGCAGGCAATGATTGACCGCTTCGAGCTTAAGGATGTGCTCGATGCGATGCCGGATTCATTGCCGCTTGGTATCCGGCAACGCATGTCGCTCGCCGTTGCATTACTGCATGAACCGGAAATTCTGATACTTGACGAACCGACATCGGGTGTGGATCCGATTGCACGCGATCAGCTGTGGCAACAACTCGGTGAATTATCACGCAACGATAATGTAACGATTTTCATTACAACACACTTTATGAACGAAGCGGAGCGTTGTGACCGTATTTCGCTCATGCATGCGGGTAAAGTGCTGATTACCGACAAGCCTTCGGCGATTGTCAAATCCAAAAATGCCGATTCGCTCGAAGAGGCATTTATTGAATATTTGCAAGACGCAATCGATAAGCAAAATGCCGAAAAGAAAGCAAAGGAAAATGCTTCCGCCAAAAAGGAAGACGCTGGCGCACTTAAAAAAGTTGAAGCAGTTGAAGATAAAACGGACGGTAAAAATAGCAACAAACCGGTTAATGTCACTCAATCGCATGGAAAACGCTTTAAACGACGCTTCGATTTTATGCGGATGATGAGTTATGCCAATCGCGAGGCACTCGAATTGCGCCGCGATCCAATTCGGGCAACAATGGCGTTGCTCGGCAGCGTCATTTTGATGTTCGTGATAGGTTACGGGATAAACACCGAAGTCGAGAATTTGACTTTTGCGGTGCTTGACCATGACCAGTCGGTTATCAGTCGTGACTATGTCCAACAAATCTCGGGTTCGCGTTATTTTATTCAAAAAAAAGACATTGTTGATTACGATGATCTTGATGAACGGATGCGTTCGGGCGAGATAAGTCTGGCGATCGAAATTCCTCCCGAATTCGGGAAGAATATGGAGAGGGGACGCAATGTCGAAGTCGGAGCATGGATTGATGGCGCTATGCCGCTTCGTGCGGAAACCGTTCGCGGTTACGTGCAGGGGATGCATGCCCTATGGCTGCAGAACAAAGCCAGGACGTTGAACGGAAAAGCCGCAACTATGGGGGACTACAGGCTTGAGGTCCGATATCTCTATAATCCGGGTATCGAAAGTCTTACTGCTATGGTTCCGGCTGTTATACCTATTTTGCTTCTTATCATTCCCGCTATGCTTGCAGCTTTGTCTGTCGTGCGCGAAAAGGAAATGGGCTCGATTATCAATCTCTATGTGACGCCTGTAACAAGGCTCGAATTTCTGGTTGGTAAACAACTTCCTTATATCGGACTTGGTCTCATCAACTGTATATTGCTGTGGTTATTTGCTGTGTTCATATTCCGCGTGCATTTCACAGGCGGGATTTTAACCTTCATGTTGGCGGGGCTTCTCTATGTGGCTTTCTCGACGGCTTTCGGACTGTTGATTTCAACATTCATGAACAGCCAGATTGCCGCAATTTTTGGCGCCGCAGTTCTCACTATTTTACCGGCAACACAGTTTTGTGGTTTGATGGATCCGGTCAGCTCGCTTCAGGGAACGGGTCGTTTGATCGGAGATATTTATCCGACAACCTATTTTATTCTGATTTCGCGTGGTACTTTTGCGAAAGCACTCCAGTTCCACGATCTGGTCAGCTCATTCATCCCGCTTTTCCTTGCCGGACCAATTCTGGTCATAATAGCCTCGTGGCTTACAAAGAAACAGGCGAAGTAAAGTCATGAAGCTCAATCATATACTTGATCTCGGAATCAAAGAATTACTCGGCGTTTTTCGCGATCCGATGTTGCTGGTCTTGATCATTTACGCTTTCACAATATCGATTTATATTGCTGCAAATGCGACACCCGAAACACTGAACAAAACGCCTATCGCTATTGTTGACGAAGATAGTTCACCTTTATCAACGCGCATTGCTACTGCGTTTTTGCCGCCTTATTTCATTACTCCGGAAGACATCAATCAATCCGAGCTTGATTCGCGTATGGATCAGGGGATTGATACATTTGCCGTCGATATTCCGCCTAACTTCCAGCGCGATGTACTCGCGGGGCGCTCACCGGCCATCCAATTGGATGTTGATGCAACACGCACAACACAGGCGTTGACGGGCTCGCAATACATACAGCAAATTGTCGACTCGGAAGTCAACGAGTTTGTCTCGCACTATCGCTCGAAAGAGCCACAGCAAGTTTCGTTGACTTTGCGCGCACGGTTCAATCCCGAACTGGAAAAATCATGGTTTGGCTCGATTATCAATGTGATTGATAATGTGACGATGTTATCCATAATTTTGACGGGGACTGCTCTTATTCGTGAACGCGAACATGGAACTGTGGAGCACCTTCTGGTTATGCCGGTGACGCCGACGGAAATTATGATATCAAAAGTGTGGTCAATGGGGCTTATTGTGCTCGTCGCGGCGACATTTTCTTTGGTTGTTATTGTCGAAGGATTGTTGAAAGTGCCGATAGAGGGCTCTGTAATGTTGTTTCTCGCCGGTACCGTGTTACATCTCTTTGCCACAACATCAATGGGCATTGCTCTCGCAACTGTTGCCGGCTCTATGCCCCAGTTTGGCCTGTTGCTTATGCTGGTTCTGATGCCGTTACAAATCTTGTCAGGTGGCATAACTCCGCGTGAAAGTATGCCTGAATTTATTCAGAACATAATGCTTGCGGCACCAAACACGCATTTTATTATGATGGCTCAATCAATTCTCTATCGTGGAGCCGGATTTACGGTTGTTTGGGAAAATTTTGCGGCTTTAGCAGTGATAGGATCTGTGCTATTTGCCTTCTCGCTCAATCGTTTCAGGGCTACACTTAAATGATAAAAAACATTCTGGCTCGCTATTTCGGTCTTTTGGTCTGTGTTCTTTTTCTCGCAAGCTGCGGCGGGTCACGCGCTGTATTGTGGCATGGGAAGAATGCAACCCCTGCCACAGTTGGTGCTCGTAATGCTGCAATCGAGAAGCCGGGGAAACCGAAGGCGGTGATTCCTGTCTACGTTGCAACGAGCAGGCAAGCGCAGAATGATTATTCGGAACCTTTTGGTACAAAAAGATCGACCACTTTGAACTATGCACGCGTTGATGTCGGAATACCGCAACAGCATAAAAAGGGACTGGTCGAAACGAACGGCTATCGGCCCGACCTGAAGAAATATTTTTCGGCTGTCAATATGGTCAGGTATAGTGGCCGCGACGAATTCAAAAAGCAGCTTAATAAAGCGCTTGACCAAAAGCCGAAAGGGAAAAGAGAAATATTTCTCTTCATACACGGCTACAACAACAATTTTGCCGATAGCACATTCCGCGCAGCGCAGTTTTCTTATGATTATTCGCTGAACGCCGTTACTGTTCATTATTCATGGCCTTCGGGGGGATCAATCCCGCTTTATGTCTATGACCGTGACAGCGCGGATTTTGCGCGCGACGGGCTTGCTGATCTTCTGACATTGTTGAGTGAAACGGAAGCTAACGAAATTACTGTCGTTGCCCATTCCATGGGAAATTACGTAACAATGGAAGCGTTACGTAGCCTCTCGCTTCAGGGTAAACGTTATCCGATCGACAGAATATCAAGTTTCCTTATGGCAGCACCGGATATTGACGTTGACGTGTTCGAGCGTCAGCTCAAAGATGTCAAAAAAATGCCACAACCAACTGCAGTACTTGTTTCCCGCAAAGACAAGGCCTTAGCAGTGTCCGGACGGTTGGTTGGTGGGCACGCTCGTGTCGGAGATGGTTCAAGCATACCGTTGTTACAAAAAAATGGCATTGCGGTTCTGGATTTGTCCGATGTTGATGGCGGTGCACATAATGTCTTTGCTTCGTCGCCGACTTTGATGGCTCTTGCCCATGACGGTTCACTGTCGACTTCTATGATGAAAGAAACAAGCGAGACGGGCGGTCAGCAAATGATTGACGATAGTGGGAATATATTGCGCGGCACAACCAATCTCATTTTCTACACTCCGGCCAGAATAATTTCAGCTGTTAGCCAGAATTGATGTCTGACAGAGTTGAAAACGCCGTACAATGATCAAAAATAAATGCAAGAGGTTTTGTTTCTTTGCAATTGGTCTGTTTCATTAAAGTGTTTTCAAGACTATACCGGCTACTTCCACTTACGGTTGTGCTTATAGTCGCCACCTCAATTGCTGCACCATCGGCTTATGCAACTGACCGAGATGCTTTTGTTAAACGTTTTTCGGAAGCTTTCGGAAAATCTGTTACTGTTTCCTATGGCAACGTGCTTGGCGACAGTGATCATCTTACACTTGATAATGTCCGGATAACAGGTACACCGATTTCACCCGATACGTCATTGGGTAAAGTGGAATTTTCTGGTATCAAGGAAGAAGACCATGGCGGTTATTCCGTCGAAAAAGTAGCAATACCCCAAATTTCCTATGTTTACGAAGGAAACACGATTAAAGTTGCCAATGTCACCTTTAGCAATGTGACACTACCTCCGAACAAAGGCCTTTATAACCAGAATATCGGTTTCCGGTATCAGAATGGTCAATTCAACAAGTTGGAATTGCAAGACAACGTCAAAAAACGTTTGGCCATGCTGGAAAAAGGCTCGGTTTCTCTTCATCCATCCATTCGTGAAAACCCTATAGATTTTACAATCAATATCAAGAAAATAACTGTTTTTGTCGATAATTTTCCGGATGGTTCGACTAAAAAAGACTTTATAGCAATGGGATATAAAAATGCGACCGGACGGTTGGATCTCGCTGGTGCATATGGTGGCTATCTGTCCATGATGGAATTAAAACGCTTCCATCTGGTGCTAGATAAAGGTGGAATATTGGACGTCAGTCTGAAAATGGACGGTATGACACTTGATTCACTCTTGACCGTTGTGACGCTTCAACGCGAAAACCAGCATGGTCACATAAAGTCTAGTCAGATGTGGCTCGGCATGCTCGCTCAAGTTCAACGTTATAACTTTTACGGTGGAAAGCTGCGTTTCGAGGATCATTCGCTTACCGGAAAATTGGTCAATACCGAGGCCAAGCGAATGGGTATAGATGGGAATGCACTGAAGACAAAATGGAAGACAAGTTTACCCGGCTGGCTGGATTTTGCAAAAGGTACAAACTTCGAGGCCGACGCACAAAAAGCCATAACGTCTTATCTTGACGCTCCGCATTCGCTTGCAATTTCATCGACACCGATGGATCGATTGCCGGTCATTATGCTCGCAATTTCAGGAAAGCTCAGTCCGAAAGAGCTTGTTCGGGAGCTCAATTTGGCAATTACCTCCAACCGATAAATAGATAACGTGCTCTTTCCTATTAATTCGGAAATCGATTTTTGACGGCATAACGTCAGAGAAAAAACTTTATCGAACTAATCCATGTTTATCGAGGGGGAGTATAAGTGCGAATTATGCAGAAATTTTGCACTCTGATTGGCGTATCAGAAGAGGTAGAATCTTCTCCGGCGTTTATTAGCTGATATCGCCGTCAACAATCATGGTAATGCCCAAGCTCATTGCTGACAAATAACGAAATGGATGAATAGTGATTAAAAACAATTGATTAATTTTACCAGTCAAGCCACGACGAGAAGCAAATATAAATTTAAAACTCTTCTTCCTGATTTTTGTGCTTTTTTTAAAGTAAAGTGTCGTCGTCCAATTCGTAAGTTAAGTCTTTTCAGTTGTATTCAGACATCAAAAAGTATCCCCACGAAAGTGATAAGTGAACCTGCACAGCTAAAGCCCATGTTGAACAGAAATATTTATCAAGAAATACGAAATTTGGTGGAGCTAAGCGGAATCGAACCGCTGGCCTCTTGCGTGCGATGCAAGCGCTCTCCCAGCTGAGCTATAGCCCCGTTAAGAAATAACTTTAGGCGGTATTAAAGTGCAATGCCGAGAAGATCAAGTGCGATTTTCAATTCAATTGAATTATCGCGTTAAATCATTAAAAAAGAAACAAAAAAGGAGGCAAAAACCTGCCTCCTTTTATTTTACCGCATTCAACCAGCTTTACGTGGTTCGTCGAAGACTTCAACCGGTGGAAGTGTGCCAGTGAATTTTTCGATTTCGACGACCGCTGTCTGTCCACAATTAGCCTGAGCCAATTTTGATGTAGAAACACTGGTCGTCAAGTTGTTGACATCGCCATAGCGGCAAAGTGAATTCGGCTCTCTCGGGTTAACCGGATCATACCAACCACCTTCGTTGATACGAATAACGCCCGGGCGGATAACGTCGGTTACTTTGATACCAACAAGAATCTGTCCACGATCGTTATAAGCGCGAGCGATGTCACCATCTTTCAAACCACGTGCTTCTGCATCTTTCGGGTTAATCCAGCATGGTTCACGTCCGCTGATTGCATATTTCTCTCTCAATTTAGTACCACACAATTGTGAGTGCAGACGATAAATCGGGTGATTGGATGCAATGTGAAGTGGATATTTTGTTGTCGGCCCGTCGAGACGTTCGATCGGCTCCATCCATGTGGGGTGGGGAGGGCAATCGTCATAATGCATCTTCTCGATGTTGAGCGAGTAGATTTCAATTTTCCCGGAAGGTGTACCCAAAGCATTGAGCAGCGGGTCTTCTCGGAAATCGGCGTAACGGACAAACTGTTTTTGCGCTTCCTTGACAGGGAAACCGAGTGCTTCTTCACTCTCCCAGAAAGTGTCAAATACCGGCATCTCCATGCCTTTGGCACGAGATTCAAGACGGGCTGATTCATAGAAGCTCTTGATCCAGTCCATTTCATTCATGCCATCAGTGTATTCGTCACGTTTACCAAGACGTTCACAGATATCGCTGAAAATGTCGAAATCGGAACGTGCTTCATACATTGGTTCAACGAGTTTCTTCATCGGAACGATGTGGCTCAATGCATAGTCGCCCAATTGCTCGATATCATTGCGCTCGTAAGAGGTTGTTACCGGTAAGACAATATCTGCATGACGTGCCGATGCGGTCCATTGGAAGTCATGGACAACAAATGTGTCGAGTTTTTTCCAAGCCTCAACCATTTCGTTACGGTTCTGCTGGTGCGAGAACGGATTACCGCCCGCCCAATAAACCATATGAATTTCAGGCAAGACAATGTCTGACCCGTTATATTTTATGGTTCTGCCCGGATGGAGAAGGGCTTCGACAAGGCGGCAAACAGGAATCGAGTTCGATTTTGGCTGACAGGCAGATTCAGTCGAACCGGGATGACAACCAGCGGGCAAATCCGTTACGGGAGCTGCAGGTCCATCGGTGATACCACCGAGAATAGGACTGGTTGCAGTCGGCGCGCCACCACTGCAATAGTGGTAGGAGAAACCGAAACCGCCACCTGGCAAACCGATTTGTCCCAGCATCGAGCAGAGAGTGACCAACATCCAGTGGGCTTGTTCGCCATGATGTTGACGCTGGATAGACCAACCGGCCGCAATCATTGTGCGGTTTTTGGCAAAATCGCGAGCAAGCTGTTTGATGATATCAGCATCAATGCCGCAAATTTTTGAAGCCCATTCGGCAGTTTTCGGCGTTCCATCTTCTTCGCCAATGAGATAAGCAAGGAATTTATCGAAGCCCACTGTATATTTTTTCAGAAATTCTTCGTCATGGAGTTTTTCCGCGTAAAGTGTATGGGCAATACCAAGCATCATGGCAACGTCGGTTTGCGGGCGAGGCGCCAGCCATTCACCGTTAAGATACTGGCAGGTTTCTGTTTTGATAGGATCTATACAAATAACGCGGATACCGGCTTTCTTAACTTCTTCGAGGCCTACAAATGCACCATGATCAGCAATCAACCAGCCGATTTGGTCTGTATTCACGGGATTACATCCCCAGAATACGAGCGTCTTGGTATTATCTCTTACAACATCCCATGATGTGCACTGCTCATAAACTTCAAGAGACCCGACAACGTGCGGCAGAATAACCTGAGCGGCACCTGTGGAATAATCGCCAAGCGAGTTTACGAAACCACCGGTTGTCTTCAACATTCTGCGCAACAATGTCCGGCAATTGTGGAATTTGCCAACGCTTTTCCAGCCGTATGAACCACCGAAAAGTCCGTTCGAACCATATTTTTTGCGAACGCGTGTCAATTCGCCGGCAACAAGTTCAATAGCCTTATCCCAGCTTACACGAACGAAGTCACCTGTTCCACGCCCTTCAGGATCGGCACCTGGCCCTTTTTCGAGCCAGGCACGACGAACCATCGGATATTTAATACGCGAAGGCGAATAAATTGAATCCATCATACCTTCCAACATCGGCGTTGGATGCGGGTCATGCTCCCAAGGTATAACTTCAACCAGACGGCCATGGTCAACACGGCCGCGGAAAACGCCCCAGTGACTGCCCGACATAGTCAATTTGGAGGCGGGTTGAGCCTGTGCACCGCGGCTGAGAAGTGAACCGCTCGCGGCACCGACCATGGTCAACATAGCACTACTTTTAAGAAATGAACGGCGGTTCATTTCCGGTAGGGTAATTTTTGTTTTGTCGAATGACATCGCATTCTCCTAGTGTTTAATGTTGTCTTGGTTGCCAAAGAGGCGACTAAAAGACGAAAGATAAATAATAAGCAACTCGACCAAATGGGCATAGAGACTGTGACTGGCCACTTTACCCAGCGCTGCATTCATTTCAGGTAGCCATAAAGCCAGACGTGCTATCATGTCGGCAATGGCATCCGTGTCATGTTGGCGAAAAGCTTCGGCCAAAGCGGCCAATTCCAAAGCTATATGATCGGCCGGTTCCTTGCAGGAAGACTTTACCGAAACGTCAAGTTTCGTCAGCACATCCAACATTTCAACATAAGGCGCTTGAAACAATCTTCCATTTTCATCCCGATAATAGCTTTCATAGGGAGGAACCGAAAGAGGTCCGGAAGCGCCATCAAACAAACTTATGTATTGTTGCGAAAGAAGGTGGTTGAGCTCTTCGACCGAATGATTGCGGAAAAAATCCGCAATCATTGTTGTCAATTCAACAGCTTGAAGCTCTTCACCAAATTCGCCCAGAAAAGTCATAACGGGAAGTGAACGACATTTCTCAACTGTTTCGATGCCGGGCGGTGCAATAAACAACTGGGCAAACCAGTCGATAATTGTGGCCTGAGCCTGATCTTCTTGAGTGGATATTTGTCGATTTTCGACCGACGACGTTTCTGATTGAGCAACAGCCATTAGTGTACCTCTTGATCTTCATTCACATCTTTTGAATGGTTCTGAAGATAGCTCAGGAGCAACCGGTATTGATCGGGAGTCAATGAAGTATAGCGCTTCATTGCATTGAGATTACCGATCCACTGGTTGGCAAGCAAATGCCCGGGTTCAGGTAGTGAATGGCAAACGCTACACGTCGCACTGAAAAGATCCGACGTGTACGACCACATATCACCGATCGAAACGTTGACATCCTTGTCACTTGTCCACAGTTCGACACTGACAGGGTACCACGTTTGCTTTGTCTCGGGATCTACAACGGCTTTTCCAAGCTTGTAGGACGCCATCGCTTTGTCACCCAACACCGCATACATAATGCGTTGGCCCTGTAAAGCATAGACAACCGATGGGGCGCCAGCCATTTGCCAACCGTCAAGGCGAACTTTCAGCTTATCGCCTTTGTGGTCGAGCACGGCAAGTTTTGCTGCGGCCAGAAGTTTACCGTCCTCGTCCCCTGAACCATTTTCGTCAATATAGAACGGTTTTGTGTAGACTGCATATAGTGTGTCTGCACCTTTAACCGCGCTATCTGTCGATGTCGGCAAAGTAACATCAAGTTTGTTTGTCGTGGGTAGCATAACAAGTTTTGAAGTATGGTTGGATTCAGGCTGTCCGGGAGCCGGCAGATCAACACCCGGCAATGTTTTGATATAGGCAGCCATAGCACGAAGATCCCCGTCAGGAAGTTGCTTCGTATTTTTGATAACTTCCGCCATATCACCACCGGCGATTTTGTTAATCGGGCTTTGACCGGTTTTCAAATAGTTGAAAATCGAATTTTCAGCCCAGAATTTAATGCCTGTATCATCCTGACTGATGTTCGGGAAATGCCCTTTACCATCAGGAGTAGAACCGCCGCCATAACGCAGATTGCTCTTTATCACGCCCATAAAATTACGTGTCGAATGGCATTCTGCACAGTGTCCGGCACCTTCAACGAGATAACGTCCACGCTCAAGAAGAGCCTGTTCATCTTTAGTGTCTTTTGTGTCAGTGGTCGGAGTAACTTTCATTGGTGACAACGGTTTGCCATCAAGAAAAGCCAAGCGCCAAACACCAACGCCGCGACGCATATTGAACGGGAATTTCAAATCATGATCAGGTGCAACACCTTGCACAGGTTCGAGCGACTTGATGTAGGCAAAAAGATCGCGAACGTCATTTGCTGTCAAACGCTGATATGACGTGTATGGAAATGCCGGATAAAGGTTTTGTCCATCGGGCATGATGCCATTCGGCCCTACACCTTCACGGACCGCTTTAGTGAACTGTTCAAGTGTCCAGTTACCAATGCCGTCCTTTTTATCCGACGAAATATTAGGCATATAAAAACGCCCGAATTCTGTGTCCAATGCACGCCCGCCACCCAGTTTTAACGGGTTATCCTGATTGGGCGAAGCATGGCAAGTCGAGCAGTCACTGGCGACAAACACAATGCGCCCATTTTCCAAATCCGGCGCAGAATTGTCAGCAACGTCTCGTGTGGGATGAGTAAGTGACCAAGTGATCGGGGAGGTAAGGACAAAAAAACCTACGATCCCTATTACAACAAGGACCAAAAACCATCGGGTTAGCCGTTTCATATTTTTGGCATCCTTCTATACAACATTATATTCAATTTCTCTCTTCGTAACCTTTAAACCTGTTTCTACCTCCAAAACAGGTAAGCACTCCGGTGTGCCTTACATAAACGCAACGAACTATTTATAGTTGCAAAATATCACTATTTCGTGACAGAAAAAATTTTTCCAAAAAAAATAAAAAAAATTAAAATACGCTGAAAATACAGCAAGTTGTGAGTCAACATTTATCAATTACCAAAAAATGTGTAACGAAGGTATCCAATTTTGGTACATTAATAATTTTCACAACGAGAAAAATCGGAAAAGCTGATTTTTAAGGACAAGTTTTTTAACATCGTTTATTTTTACTGATTCCGACCTCATAATTTTGCTATCGGTAAAATCCGCATAGCGAATATCAATCAGTTATGCTCAGCATGGTTTGTTTTCTAAATTATACTGTCATGTTTATTGTCCGTCATTTGCTTGGAATCCCTATGAGGAGCGACCGCTCTATCTGTCTTTAATTCGGTGCCGTAATTATTCTCATCCTTTTTGCATAAAACTTCGGTAATGGTGAAGAAATCATGGCTACTCACCAATTTAAGGTTCGTTCAACATCGCCCTCTCATCTGATAATCCCGTTCATACGGTCGGATACGCGATCATCCGGATGTAGACATCTTAAAAAAAACTTCAAAAATTTGGTCGAGCTACGCTGAGTGTGAGGGAACATTTTGTCGGTAACCTCGGGTTTTTTGATTTCATGAAAAGAGGGAATAATTAAAATAGCTGGCTGTTTGAAAGTATCAGTCAATCAACCGTAGAGTGTATAAAAGTCAGCCAAAGACTATTTTGACCAAAAAAATATTTCGGATCATGATCCGGAACATAAGTTGTCCGGATTATTAAAAAATTTATTTTCAACAATTGATAAATTTTGAAAATTCAATAATTTTAGGTATGCATTCGCCTTTTTTTCCATAAACGAAACAATATAGAAAAGTTAAAAATATAACAGTACGATTGAGGTGGCAGTTATATTTTTATCAATACAAATTCCAATATATATTTTTGATAATAAGTTCGAAATAATCAAAAAACAACTTGTTTGATTACAAAAACAATCCATATCTCGAAGGGTGCGCTTTTGGGCGCCCACTGTAAAATTCGTCAAAAAACCACTGTTGGAATGCGTGGACCATCTGAACGAGTTCGGAAAACATTCATGTGTTCCTAGCCAATGAAGGAGACCATCATGGCAAAGACGATGCAAGCCGCGGTTGTGCGTGAATTTGGAAAGCCCCTTACCATTGATGAAGTACCGATTCCCGAACCCGGGGATGGAATGATCCAGGTGAGTGTCCAGGCATGCGGCGTATGTCACACAGATCTACATGCCGCACATGGCGACTGGCCCGTAAAACCAAATCCTCCGTTTATTCCGGGGCATGAGGGGGTAGGCTATGTTTCTGCAGTTGGCCGAGGAGTCAAACATGTAAAAGAAGGCGACAGGGTTGGCGTACCATGGCTTTATACGGCATGTGGATGTTGTTCACACTGCCTTGCCGGTTGGGAAACCCTTTGTGAAAATCAGCTAAATACAGGTTATTCGGTTAATGGTGCTTTTGCCGATTACGTCGTTGCCGATCCGAATTACGTCGGACATTTGCCGAAGGATATCGGGTTTAATGAAATTGCCCCGATCCTGTGTGCTGGCGTCACTGTATATAAAGGCTTAAAAGTTACCGATGCCAAGGCTGGCAATTGGGTAGGAATTTCGGGAATTGGTGGCCTTGGACATTTAGCTATCCAATATGCCAAAGCTATGGGATTCAACGTTGCGGCAATCGATGTAGCCGATGACAAGATAGAACTTGCCAAAGAACTGGGTGCCGATATCGGTATCAATGTGACAAAATACAGTGATCCGACTGCCGAATTGCATAAACTGACCGACGGTGGCGTTCACGGTATGGTTGTTACGGCTGCATCACCAAAGGCTTTTGAACAAGCTTTGGGCATGGTCCGGCGTGGCGGAACACTGGCGATGAACGGCCTTCCGGCTGGTAGTTTCCCCGTCTCGATTTTCAATATGGTGCTCAATGGTGTAACCCTTCGCGGGTCAATCGTCGGCACTCGACTTGATTTACAGGAAGCTCTGGATTTCGCAGCTGCGGGTAAGGTCAAATCGCATATTTCGACTGATAAACTTTCTGACATCAATCACATCTTTGATGATATGATGGCAGGAAAGATCGAGGGACGTGTGGTCCTTGATATGACAAAATAAAACTTAAAAAATTTTGATATCAAAATTTTACGGGCCTGATTTTTTGGGCCCGTTTTTTTAAAAACTCTCGTTGGTTTAAAAAATTGTTGGTACCGACGAACTCTCCCGATTTTTCCCGTTCGATTATAAAAATTTATAACCGCTGAAGAAGCGGGTAGAGCAGTGCTGGCACCGTCCATTTTAGTGATGCATACTATATTTCGCTCGTTAATTAAAACCGTAGCATCTAACTGGTAAAATAGTTTCGATATACGAATTCGCAATATTTATTTATCTTCAAGAGTTTCATGTCAGGGCTGAAAGATGCCCCACAACCGCTAATTCGGAATGAATTTCAGCTGATTTTAAAACGGCTTATCAGAGATAATTTCCGGATGAATGGCGTATTGAAAATAAGATTTTGCCATTAGTCGTCATCGTATCGGGGCACGGAAAATCCGGATTAACCGGGTGATAGATAATAACCGAAAGTATAACTGGCCTTTTGATATTATTCACAGGTAAAATTTTTGTTTTCATCAATACTGTAGACAAATCTATCCGGTTAATAATAAATAATCGGATGCTTTTTGTTTGCAGTGGAGGCAACAAAGGGCAGCTTATTTCTGGCAGGAATATTTACCGGAGGAGGGGAATATGGCCACCAAAAGAATTCCGTTGACGTTCAGACAGACAATCATATTAATTTCGTTGGCGATATTGGGTGCTTTTTCATTAGGATATATAGCACTCGAGCGCGGCGAAACGATTAACGCGATGTGGATCGTCGTTGCAGCGGTCTGCGTATATCTTGTTTCTTATCGCATTTACGGGCTTTTTATTTCCAATATCGTGCTGAAAGCCGATAATACGCGGATGACGCCGGCTTACCGTCGTAACGACGGTCTTGATTATGTACCAACGGACGAAAAAATTCTTTTTGGGCATCATTTTGCCGCTATTGCCGGTGCCGGACCACTCGTTGGTCCGGTACTTGCCGCACAAATGGGCTATTTACCAGGGCTCTTATGGATTTTAGCCGGCTGCGTTCTTGCCGGAGCCGTACAAGATTTTATGGTGTTGTTTATATCGACACGCCATGACGGGCGTTCACTGGGTGAACTTGTTCGTGAAGAAATGGGTAACGTCGCTGGTGTGATTGCTCTGATTGCCTGTTTCATGATTATGATTATCATTCTCGGCGTTTTGGCGATGGTTGTTGTCAAGGCGTTGGCGGGAAGCCCTTGGGGCACTTATGCCGTTGGTTTTACAATCCCGCTTGCTTTTTTTATGGGGGTCTATTTACGCTATCTTCGTCCGGGACGAATTGGCGAAGTGTCAATAATCGGCTTGGTGCTTTTATTGTTCGGAATCGTTTCAGGCGGTTGGATAAAAGATAGTACCTACGCAAGCTGGTTTACGTATGAAGCAACAACATTAACCCTCTTCATAATAATTTACGGGTTTATTGCGGCGGTTTTACCGGTCTGGCTATTGCTTGCTCCGCGTGATTATTTGTCTACTTTTCTTAAAATCGGAACGATTGTTGCCCTGGCAGTGGGAATAATAGCGGTACGTCCGATGTTGGAGATGCCGGCTCTCACCAAATATGTGGATGGTAGCGGACCCGTATGGGGTGGAAACCTCTTTCCATTTTTGTTCATTACCATTGCCTGCGGTGCTGTTTCGGGGTTTCATGCACTTATTTCCTCGGGAACCACACCCAAAATGTTGGCTAATGAAGACCAAGCCTGCTTCATTGGCTATGGTGGTATGTTGATGGAATCTTTTGTCGCTATTATGGCGTTGATCGCGGCAAGTGTGATCAATCCGGGTGTATATTTTTCGATGAACGCACCGTTGAGTGTCCTTCTTCCATCAGGAACGGGAGACCTTGTTCAATCTGCTGCAACGGTTGTCTCCGGATGGGGCTTTCAAGTAACTCCGGACATGCTCACCAATATTGCTCATGAAGTCGGCGAAAAATCTATTGTTGCAAAAACGGGCGGCGCACCAACGCTGGCGGTTGGAATGGCGCATATTTTGCACAATGCATTAGGTGGCTGGATGAGTATGTCCTTCTGGTACCATTTTGCCATTTTGTTCGAAGCATTGTTCATTCTTACAGCTGTCGATGCCGGTACGCGTTCAGCTCGTTTTATGCTTCAAGACCTGATGGGCATTGCATTTCCGCATATGCGCAAAACCGATAATCTTTTTGCCAACCTTGTTGCTACCGCGCTCGTTGTCTTGATGTGGGGGTATTTCGTATATCAGGGAGCTGTTGATCCGAAAGGCGGCATATATTCGCTTTGGCCGTTGTTTGGCATAGCAAACCAGATGCTTGCGGCTGTGGCTTTACTTCTGTGTACGGTTGTTTTGTTCAAGATGAAACAACAACGTTATGCGTGGGTAGCAATTCTGCCTTCCGCATGGTTGTTTGTTTGTACAATGACAGCCGGTTGGCAAAAGGTATTTGATGCAAAACTCAGCTTTTTTGTTGCCGCGAGCAAAGCACCAAATAGCCAGTTAGCACTTGGTAATTATATAAATGGTGTTTTAACGGCTTTATTCATGCTCGTCGTTCTGGCTTTAACGTTCTTTGCCATTAGATCAGCGTTAAACGCGCTAAAATCCGATAAACCTATCGTCAATGAATTGCCCTATGAACCATTTCCAACAAAACCGGTCGAAATCAAGTGATTGGAACGCTTCGGAAAGTAAAAGTCTAAGGGATTTTAGGAAACGGTTTATAGTCTACGTAAAGGAATTTGGTTATGTGCTTGAATTTTTTAAATGTCGGGAAATTTCTCGGCAAAACAGCAAAGCTCATGGTCGGGGTGCCGGATTATGATACTTACGTTTGCCATATGAAATCGGTTCATCCGGATCAACGACCGATGTCTTATAACGAATTTTTTCGTGAACGTCAGGAAGCAAGATATGGAGGGAAGGGTGGCTTTAAATGCTGTTGACTGAACGAAATTGTAGAACAATTGGGTAAGTGTAATCAGTTTTATCCGCGTGGAGGATGATATGTGGAAGAAAGTTTTGTTGACGAGCCTGGTAATGCTCACAGGATGTTTGACATTACATGGTTCCTATCGGATTACAGTTGAAGACAAAGATGGCAAGCCGATCAATACAAAACTTGACTTATATGCCGAGGGATCAGGGATATACACTGTAAGAAATAGCATGTGTTCGGTTTACCCCGGTGCAGTCATTCGTATCCGCGACAGCAATACTAATCAGGAATTGAAGAGTGAAAGCCCGTATCATTGCCGGTAAAGGAACCCGCCTCTTCCGGCCTTTATATGGATATCGCTTTTGATTGTCGTATTGTTTTTTGAAGTCCGTTCGGTTTAAAAATGTCGACGATTGTATATACGAAAAAGACAGTTGGTTTAATTGTTCCCTCTGGATCTACCAAAAAACTCTGCGTTGAAATTGATATTAACTAACAAAAATAGACAATAAAATTGGGAATTGCTTTAGCGTTCATATTTGATCAATGACGAGGAATATGCTGGTAACGGAATGCACCTGAAGGGGCGCATTAAAAAACTATCAAAAATTGGGTGTTCACAGGCGTTTGTCTGCATTATAGAGCTGCCCAAAATGAGAAGCGTATGCTGTCGTTTTTGAGACGAACAACCCTCCGTCGTTCTTTCAATTGGAATACCAGGTTAACGTTGCTAACGGCAGTCTAGAAGAACTTCAAAGGCTTTTTAAATTGCTGTAACAATCATTGCGAATAGCCTGATTGTAAATATCGAAAAACTCGAAAAAGCCGATACCATATCAATGTCGGTAATCTGACAGTTTATCGGCGTACTAGAACAACGTTTCAATCGCCTGAGGTTTCGGAAGTCGCTTCTCAATCATCAATCAAGAAACAGGCTCCCGAAACTCATGAACGAAACCAGCGAAAATGTTGCAACTGACATCTCATAAGTGGTCATAAGCATTGTCGCATTTTAAATTTTTATGCCGATACTATTCATTCGCTTCATCCGGTGACTTTGTAGCGTTTTTGTTCGATTTTATTTTATTGATCAAAATTGTATGGAGAGATCTCGCGAGACTTTTATAGTCTTCATCAAAATGGTGTCCACCAGGAAGTTTGAGACGTTGCATGCCGTCCAAAGCTTCATCGGTACAGGCCGTATCATCTTCGTCTTCGCCGTAAACGCACACTGTTTTCTCTGCAGGTACATATTGCATCTGATCAAGAACCGGCGTGTCACCAGCTCCACCAAGCCATCCATCAATCGAGATTTGGAAATCTGCAGTTTTGGATAGACCCATCAAGGCAATCATGACAGTTTGATCTTTCACCGAGTTATCAAGGACTTCCCATGCGAAAGGCAATACATCGGCACCAAAAGAATAGCCAAAAAGCGCAACAGGCAAGCGTTGTTGAGGATCCGCCTCCTGAACAAGTTGTTCGATATCCTTGGCGATTTCTTCAGGAGTGCGTGTACTCCAAAAATAACGCAGTGAATCAATGCCGATGACATGGATGTCTTCACTTTGTAACAAGTCGCCGATTTCCATATCGATATCGCGCCAGCCGCCATCGCCGGAAAAGAAAATAACGAGAGCTTTTGCCGGATTTTTGGAAGGCATGTCGACAATAGGCAAATCAGCGTTTGCCGCATCACGAATAGCATAGTCGAGTGCTGTATCGACAGTGATCTTAACTCTCGTTTCAAAAGCCGGATCATTGACAATAGCGGCGATTTTATCGCGTGCTGCTTGCTTTACATCGTTTGCTTCGAGCTTGTTTGTTATTATTGTCACAGGCGAGGGGACTTTCGCCCCAATTTCGTAACTGTAACCTCCGTCGGGCATCTTGGTGGCGTCTGCGGCTTCCGTGCAGGAAGGTAAACGTGTGTGCGAAGATTGGGAGGGATCAATGACAACCGTTCCGGCCAACGTATTTTCCGGAGAGTCAGCGGCGGCAGCGTATGATACTATTCCCCCTTCACCGATTCCTACGACGACGGGGTGAAAATACACGTCGAGATCCAAACGACGAAGGATGTCTTTCGATAATGCTTCCAAATCGGACACGAGGTAGACGCAATCGCCATCTTCTTTATCAAGTTCTTCCCGCCAGCGGTCAAAATTGACTGATGCGACGATGAGATTTCTCTTCAAAAGTGCAGCCGTTATATCGGCTTCACGGGTTTTTGGACCTCCCGCATCCGAAACGACGATAGCAAGTCCCCTGATTTCTCCTTGCGGAAGATATACCGGAATATCGGTAAAGCGTTCACCTTCAGCGTAAACAACCGGTGCAGTGGAGCCAATGAAACTTGCCCATAAACGGTTGATTTTTCCACGGTGAAGAATGCCATATGTTGCTGCTGCAACGACTATAACCGCCAAGACCAGTAAAAGTATACGTCTGATTGTCATTTGCGTAAGAACTCCAGAGGGTTGCCGTTTATCAGTGTTGTAACATCAAAAAGAACTTTGGCCGTTTCGAATCCTCCCGGGCAAATGAGGTAATGTGGAGACCAGACAGGATCGAATTTATCTTTGAAAGCTTTTAAGCCGTCGAAATGATAAAGATCGCGCCCCCTGCGATAAATGAACGATCCTATGCGTTGCCAACGGGCAGCAAGCCTATTTGTCGATAGACCGGCTAAGGGAGCCGCGCCCAGATTAAACCATTGAAAACCCTGTTCCTTTCCGTAAAGCAACAGATTAGCGAATAATGCGTCCATCATCACTTTGGATACATTAGGAAGATAACGCATCATATCAACAGTTATTTCGTTATGATTCCCGCTTTTCCAAACATTTGCAAATGCGACTATCTGATTATCTTTTGTCATAACTGCAACATCATAACGCTTTAAAAATTCTTCATTGAAATAACCGATAGAAAAGCGTTTTTCGGCACCCGATTTGGAAGCAAGCCAGGTGTCAGACACATGGCGAAGTGCGACCAGATGATTGCCCACCTCGTTTGCCGGAATAATGGAAAACACGAGACCTTCACGTGCAGCTTTACGTTCGGCATAACGGAAAGGTTGACGTTTCGGTCCTTCAAGCGAAAAATCCGGTAGGTGAACTTTTGCTACCTCACCCAGTTTGATAGCTGTCAACCCCATATCAAGATAGAGCGGTAAGTGACTTGGCCCCACGCCATAAAAAACGGTCCGTAATGCCGCATCATCTGCGTGTTTTCGAAACTCCCAGGCGAGATCGCTAAAAACTTTCTCGTCGTTGCTGACCGGTTCGCCTAAAGCAATCAGGCTACCACCTGATTTGCTGTACATAATGAAACCATCTTTATTTGGCGAAATCAGAAATTGTTTGTCGCCCAAAAGCGCCAAAGCCGTATCCGACAAAGGAGATTGGGCAACAAGTTCCGGTATGCATTCGGGAATTGCCGTTTCGCGTTTCGAGCGCTTGCGCAGCGGCCTATGGATAATGTTGTAGAGAGCTACGATAAATACAACCGAAAATATAACTACGCTTGCTCTTAGGAAACGCGGCGCATTGGCGTTCCATGCAAAGCTCCACCATAATTCATTTGAATATTCGACGTGGCGGTAAACAAAAAAGCCGAGCCATATGACAGCACATACAAAAGCTGCAATACTGGCAAGCCAGCCCCAACTGATAGTCAAACCATTATTTAATGGCCGACGATAAAACGAGCGCTTGAACCCCCATAGAATCAAAGCAAACACGCACAGAATAGTTGCTTCTTCCCAATCGAGTCCTTTGGTCAGACAAAAAACCGCACCTGCCAGCAATAGAAAAATGGTAACAAACCATGCATTGACGAGGCGTCGCGCCAATCCGTAGGAAACAACGAGAAGTGTCACACCGATGAGACTGGCAGCAAGATTCGATGTCTCGATAAATATCAAAGGCAATATATCGGAAAGGACATCAAGCCTTATCCGGCGCCCCGGTGTAACAACCGATATCAACATCACAACACCGGCAAGAAAAGTAAGGCCGGCAGAAATAAAAGGTATCATCGGTTCGATAATGCGCGATACTTGGGCCGCGCGTGCCGAGACGCGCTTGCGTTGCCGGAACATTTCCCAGAATGCAATGCCGACAATTGCAATAACGAGTGGCAATATTGTGTAAATCAACCGGTAGGTCAAAAGAGCAGCCACACCTTGTGCATTTCCGGCAAGTCCAAGTCCACCAATCAGAATGGCTTCAAAAGCACCAAGACCGCCCGGAGAATGGCTTACGACGCCGATAACAATAGCAACTGCAAAGACGAGATTGAAAGCAAGAAAACCGGTTTGCAAATCGGCAGGCATCAGCACATAAAGTGTGGCAGATGCCGACGTAATATCAACGAGGCCTGCAAAAATCTGCATCAAAGCACCGCGGGAGCCGGGGAGTTTCAATGACAGCGGGCCGACTTTCAATTCTCTTGCACCACCGTAAAGCCATAAAATGAGAGCAACCAAAAGGATGATGATGGCGAAGCCGGCAATTCGGTCGCCGGTTAAATTGAGCGTACCAAGGAAGGGGAGGTTTTCGGGCTCGAAGGCAAGTGCAAATCCGATGACTGTGAGTAAAGCAAACCACATCGAAAACCACGACATGCTTATGATACGTCCGATATCGGCAAGTCCGACACCTTCACCAGCATAAACGCGGTAACGTAATGCTCCCCCCGTAAGGAAAGAAAAACCGAGGGCATTGGAAACAGCATAACCGGCAGATCCTGCGAGTGCTGCGACAGGCATAGTAATTTTGCCCGGAGCAATGGTGCGCGCGGCCACAACGTCATAAAGTGCGATGCCGCAAAAACTCAGTGCGGTAAAAAATAGCGCGGTTAGTAAAGTGGGAGTCGTATAGCTTTTGAAAGCTTCAATTGTGTCATGTCTCGAAGTGGTCTTTAAAAGTTCCCATAGAACAAAGAAGGAAATGGCTGCGATTAACAGGCCGAACAAGGGAACAATAGAAGTTTTGGCCAGATGTAGAAGACGGGACGGCTCTTTTGGTGGAGTGGTACCAGCCGCATTTTCATCCAGTTTATTCTCGCTCGTCATGTGAATCCTTTTAGACCATTGATCAGTTTGTTATGTCGCAGACTTAAACCACTATCTGTGAAATTTTACGAATTGAATTTGTCATCTTTATGTGGATGAACCGGTTTTTAAAACTGCAAGTTTCGTACGCTTGAAGGTTTTCACAGAGCTTAATATAAGATAATACCGATGCAAACGTTACGGAACGAGACAATTGTTTTCAGAATTATCGACATTCGGGGTATTTTTAGGTGGTGCACTTTCATTTCTGTCGCCTTGTGTCTTGCCACTCGTACCTCCTTATCTGTGTTATATGGCCGGTGTTAGTGTTGAAGATTTTCGCAACAGCGACACCCGGAAAAAACAGCCTGTCCGTCTAGCATTGTTTATTGCCGCAATCGCCTTTTCATTGGGCTTTTCAACAGTTTTTATCGCACTTGGTGCCACCGCAAGTACAGTCGGGCATTTTATCGGACAATATCGAGATATATTGGCGATGATTGCCGGTGTTATCATTATAATCTTCGGTCTCAATTTCTTAGGTGTATTCAGAATTGGATTGCTTGCACGCGAAGTTCGTTTTCAGACTCGAAAAACACCGGCAGGCCCTTTGGGTGCCTATATTATCGGGTTGGCTTTCGCTTTTGGATGGACACCCTGTGTGGGGCCGGTCCTTGGTCCTATTCTAACTTTCGCCGGTACTAAAGAATCAGTTGGTGAAGGAGCTTTTCTTCTAGGCATATATTCGCTCGGATTGGCTATACCCTTCATTTTGGCTGCGTTGTTTTCGAACTTCTTTATGTGGTTTTTAAGCTCATTCAGAATGCATTTGGGGAAAGTCGAAAAAATCATCGGAATTTTGCTTATTATTGCCGGCATTCTGTTCTTAACCGGAGAAATGCAGAATGTTTCATTCTGGCTTCTGGAAAAATATCCGTCGCTAAGCAGTATAGAAGCATTAAGCTGGTCGGATATCGTGTCTTTTTTCCGAAATCTCTTCTAATCATTAACGAGGTAAATGATGGGCCGCAGTTGTCTTTCAATAATTTTAGCAGCGGGTGAAGGCACACGGATGAAATCGTCTTTGCCAAAAGTGCTGCATAAAATAGCGGGCTTACCGCTCGTTTGTCATGTTGTTCGACAGGTTCAATTGATCGGGAAGAGTGATATTGCTGTTGTCGTTGGACGCGGCGCAGATGACGTATCATCGGCTGTAAAAGAATTTTCGAAAACTGCAAATATCTATCTGCAAAAAGAACGTCTTGGAACAGCACATGCGGCTCTCTCGGCACGTCAGATGTTGGGCGAGAATTATGATGATGTGTTGATTGTTTTTGGCGATACACCGCTTATCGAAGCGAAGTCGTTGGAACGCGCGAGAGACGAGCTCGCGCACGGTGCCGATATTGTTGTCATGGGTTTTGTAACCGAAAATCCGTCAGGTTATGGGCGTTTGATCGAAAAAGACGGAAAGCTTCAAGAAATTGTTGAAGAAAAAGATGCAACTACCGAACAGAAAAAGATAAAATTCTGTAATGGTGGTGTTATGGCGTTGAATGGCAAACTTGCTCTTTCATTGCTTGAGCAAATCAAAAATGAAAACGCAAAGAAAGAATATTACCTCACCGACATTGTGAAGATCGGAGTATCCCGCGAGCTTGAAGTGAGAGCAATTTCCATCCCCTTTGAGAATGTCATAGGCGTAAATACACGTGTCGAGCTTTCGCAAGCTGAAGCATTGTGGCAAAAACGTAGAGCCAAAGAACTCATGCTATCGGGAGTAACAATGCTGCGACCGGAAACCGTTTACTTTTCATATGACACCGAAATCGACCGCGATGTCATTATTGAACCGAACGTATTTTTTGGCCTTAATGTGAAAGTGGAGACAGGTGTTGTCATCCATGGTTTCAGCCATTTGGAAGGAGCAATTGTCAAAGCGCAATCAGAGATCGGGCCTTACGCACGGTTGCGTCCCGGAGCGATTCTTGAAAATTCTTCAAAGGTTGGCAATTTCTGTGAAATCAAAAACGCGAAAATTGGCGAAGGTGCGAAAGTCAACCACCTTACTTATATCGGTGATGCTGTCGTTGGTGGGCATACCAATATCGGAGCAGGGACAATAACCTGTAATTATGATGGCTTCAATAAATGGAAAACGATTATCGGCGAAAATGCATTTATCGGATCCAACTCGGCTTTAGTTGCACCTGTCGAAATTGGCGACGGGGCTTACGTTGCTTCCGGCAGTGTAATAACCGATCAGGTTCCCGAAAACAGTGTTGCATTCGGTCGTGCACGACAGATAAACAAGGAAGGACGCGCGAATGCCTTGAGAGAGCGTTTTTCCGCATTAAAAAATAAAAAAAAGTAATGGCAAAAATGCCATTTTTAAGATTTAAAAACTTGGAATGATTTTGCGTTCTAAAATATTCGAGACTGAAACTGCTGGGAACAAAAATGCTGATAAATTATTAATCAGCTTGTTATAAGTCATCGAATTAATATTAACCCGGAGCGAAGTTTTATATGTGTGGAATTATTGGAATCCTTGGTCATAGAGACGTGGCACCGCTGTTGCTTGACGGGTTAAAAAGACTTGAATATCGGGGGTACGACTCGGCTGGAATCGCTACCGTTTACCAAGGACGTTTAGGGCGCCTGAGAGCCCCCGGAAAACTCGTTAATCTTGAAGAAAAGTTACAAAAAACCCCATTAAAAGGCGAAATTGGCATCGGCCATACACGTTGGGCCACTCACGGTGCACCGGTTGAACGTAACGCTCATCCTCAGATGACCGGCAAGGTAGCTGTAGTCCATAACGGCATCATCGAAAATTTTGCCGAATTGCGGGACGAACTTATCGCTGATGGTTGTGTTTTTGAATCTGACACAGATACTGAGGTGCTGGCTCATCTTGTAACGAGAGAAATAAACGGTGGATTGACACCTGTGGAGGCGATGCGCGTCAGTCTCAAGCGGCTGCGCGGTGCCTATGCCGTTGCCCTTATTTTTGAAGGTGAAGAAGACCTGATGATTGCGGCGCGCTTTGGTCCGCCGCTTGCTATCGGTTACGGTAAAGGCGAGATGTTCGTTGGCTCGGACGCTATCGCACTTGCCCCCTTCACTGACCGGATTTGCTATCTTGAAGACGGTGATTGGGTTGTCCTCACCCACAACAGTGCGACAATCTATGATACGGATGACCAGATTGTTGAACGTGAGATTTCGACATCTTCGGGGAACGCGTTTCTCGTTTCAAAAAGTAATCACCGCCATTTCATGCACAAGGAAATGTTCGAGCAACCGGAAGTCATTTCACATACTCTGGCTCATTATGTGGATTTGGGTGCTGGCAAAGTAAACGAAGCTGCCAATCCGATAGATTGGGCCAATATTGACCGTTTGATCTTCGCAAGTTGTGGAACAGCCTTTTATTCGACATTGGTTGCGCGTTATTGGTTTGAAAAATTATGCGGTCTGATTGTAGAAAATGATGTCGCTTCCGAATTCAGATATCGTGAACCGCCGATGACAGACAAAACCTTAGCAATGTTTGTGTCGCAGTCAGGGGAAACAGCAGATACGCTTGCATCTTTGCGATATTGTCATGCAAAAGGGATAAAAACAGCGACAGTTGTCAATGTTTTGCAATCGACCATGGCAAGGGAAGCGGATTTTATGTTTCCTACACTAGCCGGCCCTGAAATCGGTGTTGCCTCTACAAAGGCTTTTACCTGTCAGCTGTCTGCTCTGGCATCGGTCGTTCTGACGGCGGCCAAACACCGTGGAATGCTCGACCGGAAAACAGAACAAAAAATGGTTCAGCAACTTGCAGAACTTCCAAGGATTGTGACCGATGTTCTGAAACTTGATAGTGATATCGAGGAAATATGCCGTGAGTTAATGACGGTGAAGAACATCCTATATATCGGTCGCGGTACGTCCTATCCGATCGCATTAGAAGGTGCGCTCAAGCTTAAAGAGCTTTCCTATATCCATGCTGAAGGTTATGCAGCTGGAGAATTGAAACACGGACCAATAGCACTTATTGATGAAACGATGCCTGTTATAGTCGTTGCGCCACATGATCGTTGGTTTGACAAGACTGTTTCCAATTTGCAGGAAGTGGCTGCCCGTGGTGGCCGGATCATTCTGATTACGGATAAGGATGGTGCTGCTAAGGCAGGGGTGAATAGCCTGTCAACGATTGTTATGCCGGATGTTCCGGAATTCATTGCTCCTATTGTTTATGCAGTTCCAGTGCAATTGATTGCTTATCATACAGCAGTGTTGCTTGGCACAGATGTCGATCAGCCGCGCAATCTTGCTAAATCGGTAACCGTTGAATAAAGTCTGAATTCAATTTACGTACAAACCGTCATTTCTCCCCGCTTATGAGGAGAAATGATATCAGTTTCCTGATTTTAAAACCTGATCCTGTGGTTTAAAGGGGATAGTGACAGCGATAATAGGACCAAGTCCGTACCACCAGTCATAACGTTTCAGTTCGGGTGCATAAAGGCTTGATATTGAACCATCAAGGAAAAGTGCGTTCGGGGTTTTCATTTCATCACGAAAAAATCGTGCGAATTCATCAAAGTTCACTCGTCCTTCAGAGTTGACAAAAACAACTGTTCCATCTGTTCTGACGCCAACGCCGTTTCGATATTCGAGATAAGGCGAGTTGACAATAAATCTTGGGTGAATTTTGTTTTCGATGACAAGCATCGGTCCCGATTGAGTTGCAATATCGGGGTTGATTTTTGATTTCAGAAATCTTTCAGTATCCAGAACACCGGCTTTTTCCCCCTCGACAAAGAAAATTCCGTTAGGCTTCATATGAAAATTTCCGGGTCCATCTTTTGTCGAAACGGGATGAATAGTTTTGCCGTTTTCAACATAAAGTCCGACCGCCGAAAAATCCTTGTGGTACATGCCGCCATTGACAGCGAACGCGATCGTTTTTCCTTGTTCACGTAAATATTTTTCAACGTTGCGAAAATACTTGAAAGGTTGACCGTTTGAGTCATCGAGAAAAAGCGAAATATTATATTTTTCCGGATCGACCTCGCAGACAATATAAGACTTGTTTTCAAATTTCTGGTGGTAGCAGAAATTGTGTTTAGCAGTTTGTTGTTGCGCTTCTCCGGTCTTTTGGCCTTGTTGTTGTGGTTCGGTTACAATGGGTGGATTGGAACCATGTGGGGTGGTGCTATCAGGCTTTTCTAACGTTGGTGTTTGCCTGAAAAACATAAAACTTCCCACTGTTACCAATAGTCCGGTTAGCGTTATCAAAAGCGGCGTGATGATATGGTTCTTTTTCATAATTTAACCGGCTCGCAGTAATTTTATTGCCCCGTCTTGACGGAAAAGATAAAGCAACAGTCGCAATGCCTGACCACGTTCCGAAACAAGTTGCGGGTCTTTTTCAAGAATGAAGCGCGCATCTTTTCTGGCAATTGTCAACAAATCGCTGTGCACCTCAAGATCCGCCATATGAAATTCGGGAACTCCGGATTGTCGGGTTCCTAACACTTCACCTTCGCCACGAAGTCGCAAATCTTCTTCGGCTATACGAAAACCGTCTTGCGTTTCACGCATGACATTCAGTCTTGACTCGGCAATTTTGCCAATCGGTGCCTTATAGAGTAAAATACACGATGATTGTTTGTCACCTCTTCCTACTCTTCCACGTAACTGGTGAAGCTGGGAAAGGCCGAAGCGTTCGGCATGCTCGATAATCATGATTGATGCGTCGGGGACATCCACACCTACTTCCACAACGGTAGTGGCAACAAGCAAACGCGTTTTGCCTTCCTTAAAATCCTGCATTGCCTTGTCTTTTTCGGTGGGAGCCATTTTGCCATGAACAATTCCGACAATGTTGCCAAACCGGTTATGAAGAAATTCAAATCGTTTTTCAACCGATGTGAGCTCCAGACTTTCGGACTCCTCGACCAAGGGGCATATCCAGTAAATCTTGTCACCACGATTAAGCGCGACACTTACCCGTTCGAGAAGCTCGCCCAATCGCTCTTCCGGTAAAATAGCTGTGATTACAGGTTTTCGACCCGATGGCTTTTCTTTCAGTTGTGAAACATCCATGTCGCCGAATGCGGTCATGACCAATGTTCGTGGAATCGGTGTCGCAGTCATCACAAGCATATCTGGGCGGATGCCCTTGGCTAAAAGATCAAGACGTTGATGGACACCAAAACGATGCTGTTCGTCAATAATTGCAAGCGAAAGGTTATGATAATCGACACTGTCCTGGATAAGTGCATGCGTTCCGATGATAATCGCAGTTTTACCGGTTTTGATGTCGTCAATAATTTTTTCGCGGCTTTTACCTTTTTCGCGGCCTGTCAGCAAAACCGTTTTCAGGCCAATTTTTTCAGCCAACGGTGCAATTGTTGCAAAATGCTGCTGTGCCAAAACTTCAGTCGGAGCCATGAGTGCGGATTGACCGCCATTTTCGGCAATCTGCGCCATTGCCATAAAAGCAACCACAGTTTTACCTGATCCCACATCTCCCTGCAGCAGCCTCAACATAGCCTCGTTGGAAGCAAGGTCTCGCGATATTTCGCCAATTGCCGCTTCTTGACCTTTTGTCAAGGTGAAGGGCAGGGCGTGCAGGAGTTTTTTTGTGTAGGTGCCTTTTGGAGGATTGGCTTTGCCAGCCAATTTCTTGGTTTTGTGCCGTACCAACCCAAGCGCTAATTGACCGGCCAGAAATTCATCATAGGCGAGGCGCTTTCTGGATAAACTATCGACACTGACATCGGCGGGATCCACCGGCAGGTGAATTCTACGTAAAGCGACGCCGAAGGAAGGAAAACCGGATTGTCTCATCATTGTGTGATCAATCCATTCCGGTAACACGGGGATCCGGTTAAGTGCTTCGCCTATCGCGCGTCCCAGCGTTTTTCCTGATAAGCCTGCCGTTAGCGGGTAAACAGGTTCAATAAGTGGTAGTTTTTCGCTGTGTCCAGCCGGAACAATATAATCCGGATGAACCATGGTAACATGACCGTTAAATCGTTCCACTTTCCCCGAAACGATAACTTTTTCGCCTTCAGGCAATTGGCCTTGCAACCAGTTTGCTTGGGCATGAAAGAACACCAAAATTATTTCGCCTGTCTTGTCATGACCAAATATGCGATAGGGAAGACGTTTATTGTTGTTTGGGGGCGCCTGATGATAGTCAACGACTATCTCGGCAGTCGTCACAGCACCATCTATTGCAAAAGCGACACCGGGGCGCTGCCTGCGATCGATAACAGAATACGGCATTAACTGGATAAGATCGATAAGTCTCGGTTCGCCTTGTGTCGGATCAATATCGAGAAGTTTGGATATCGTTAAACCGACCTTGGGCCCTATGCCGGAAAGGCTTCTTATCGTCGCAAAAAATGGGTCAAGTAATGTCGGTCGCATGACTATGAATTTAACGGCGAGAAACGATTTTTACCAGTATCAAAATCCGATTCGTCTGCTAAAACCTTTTGATATCAAAGCAGTCTCGACAATAGCTTTTAAATTTTTCAAAAGTTGAACAATCGAACAAATTTCATGCGTTTGAGATCATGATCATTGATATCCATGTGAAACAGCTTATGCCGGATTAACTGGTCGTTTGGTCATTTTTGCAATCAAAAATGTGCTGCAGCAGTTTAAACCATGAAACCGGTTTGGAGAGCTATTAGGCGAAGTTTTCAATCGGATCACTGCCGACCGAATTTTTGAGAATTATAAATTCTAATTGATGATTATGCAAAAACACTTTTATTTATTCTGATTGTTGACAAGATTTTTGGGGCCGATCGGAGCCGGTTTTTATCACTCCGGAAGTTTGAAACACTCGTTTACGGTTTTGCGCGCACTGGATATTTCAAGGCACAAAACGTTCAGCTGATCATTGCAATGAATGCAAACGAAAACCGCTTTAGCGGAACTTTTCGTTTGTCAGTTCAGGATTAGGCGAGACCGGGAAGATCGTATCTTTCGATGATTTCTAAATTTGATATGTGATTGAACCCAAATCATTACAATTAGGTCCTGATTAGGATATTTCCCTGCACTGAAATTGAGGAAGAAATGTCACTCATGAAAATAAATCATTAACCATGACGAGTACGGCGAAAATTATAACTTGAAAAAAGAACAAAACGAGAACATAAAGAATACATAACAAGAAAGGAAAAGCTGATGTCCGATATTTTATATGATGTGTTGTCATTTGTTTCTGTAAGTTTGTTCGTGACAACGATAGGAATCTGGTTAATAACGTTCTAAAATTAAGATGTGATTTTGCGAGTTGCGGCTTTCGTCGAAAGCTATGAAAGCCATCCGGTGCCGAGTGTATTGGTGATTTAGACGTGCAGGGATCATGATAACGTCTAGCAGAATCACTTATATTTTTGTCATAGCAATCGAGAACAATTATTGGGAAGACGGAACGTGTCTGACGGTAATACTGAAAAACAGAAAGAAGAAATTGAACGTCCACGGTTTATCCATTTGAGGATTCACTCGGCCTATTCATTGTTGGAAGGCGCAATAAAGGTCAAAGAAGTTATAAAATATGCCCTTCATGACCACGCTCCGGCTATCGCGATTACCGATACGAATAATCTTTTCGGTGCGCTCGAATTTACCCAATATTGTTTTGCCGACGGCATTCAACCGATTATCGGTTGCCAATTGGCTATCGACTTTGAAGATGTCGGTTACGACCCGCGTGTGACAAAATGGCGTAATCCTTCAGACTTCACGTCAATCGTTCTGCTCGCAGCCACAGAAACGGGTTACAAGAATCTGGTACATCTCGTAAGCCGTGCCTATCTTGATAAAAGCGAGACTGACCCCGCAAATGCGAGAATTGAATGGGTCGAGGAATTAAGTGACGGCATTATTGCCTTAACCGGTGGACCGAACGGTCCGATAAATAGTTCGATTGTTGATGATAAAAAAGATCGCGCCATAGAACGTTTGCAACGTCTGCAAAAAGCATTCGGTGATCGACTATATATGGAGCTACAGCGGCACGGCAATTACGATCGCGCAACAGAAGCGGAAATTGTCGAACTCGCCTATAAATATGGCATTCCCCTTGTTGCGACAAATGAAGCTTTCTTCAAAGATAAAAGCGGCTATGAAGCACATGATGCGTTGTTGGCGATTGCAGAAGGACAAATTGTATCCAATCCGGACAGGAGACGTGTCACGCCCGACCATTATCTGAAGTCTCAGGATGAAATGGTCAAACTGTTTTCCGATCTTCCGGAGGCAATCGACAATACCGTTGAAATTGCAATGCGGTGTCATGCTTATACGCCCACGAGAAAGCCGATTTTGCCACGTTTTACTGGTCAATCGGATGATCCTGCAGCAGCCGTCAAAGCAGAAGCTGACGAAATGATACGTCAGGCAAGAGAAGGGCTGAAAATGCGCCTTGAAACAGCCGGACCGTCGGAAGGCTATACGCCCAAAGATTATGAAGAACGGCTGGAATATGAAATATCCATTATTACCAAAATGCAGTTTCCTGGCTACTTCCTGATCGTTTCCGACTTCATCAAATGGGCAAAGGCGCATGATATTCCTGTAGGGCCGGGGCGTGGATCAGGTGCGGGTTCGCTTGTTGCTTATGCTTTGACAATTACCGATATAGACCCGTTGCGTTTTTCATTGCTGTTTGAACGTTTCCTCAATCCGGAACGCGTATCTATGCCGGACTTTGATGTGGATTTCTGTCAGGATCGACGCGAAGAAGTTATCCATTATGTGCAATCAAAATATGGCAGTGAACAAGTTGCACAAATTATTGCACTCGGTAAATTGCAGGCTCGAGCAGTTATTCGCGATGTCGGCCGTGTTCTCGAAATGCCTTATCGTCAGGTAGACTATCTTTCCAAATTGGTGCCGCAAACTCCCGGAAATAATGTGGAGCTTGCAAAAGCCATCAAGGATGAGCCGAAATTCGAGGAAGAAAAGAAAAAAGATCCATTGGTGGGGCACTTGCTTGATATCGCACTTCAGCTCGAGGGACTTTATCGTCATACTTCAACACACGCCGCCGGCATTGTTATAGGTGACCGGCCGTTGTGGCAATTGGTACCGATGTATCGTGATCCGCGCTCGAACATGCCGGTTACGCAATTCAATATGAAATTTGTTGAAAAGGCGGGGCTGGTCAAGTTCGACTTTCTGGGGTTAAAAACCCTCACAGTTTTGAAGACGGCTGTCGATTTTGTTGCCCGTAAGGGTATAAAGATCGATCTTTCTCACATTCCGCTTGATGACAAACCGACTTATGACATGCTGACGCGCGGTGAAACAGTTGCTGTGTTTCAGGTTGAAAGTACAGGTATGCGCAAAGCGCTTATCGGGATGAAGCCTGACCGTATCGAGGATATTACCGCCCTTGTTGCGCTTTATCGACCGGGGCCTATGGAGAATATTCCGACCTATATTGCGCGTAAGCACGGTGAAGAAGAGATTGCTTCCATTCACCCGAAAATAGATTATCTCGTGAAGGAAACCCAAGGTGTTATCATCTATCAGGAACAGGTGATGCAGATTGCTCAGGTACTTGCGGGATATTCATTGGGACAAGCTGATCTTTTGCGCCGCGCAATGGGTAAGAAAATTCACGAAGAAATGGAGCGTCAGCGTGTCCATTTCGTCGCCGGAGCCGTTGAACGAGGGGTTGATAAAAATCAGGCAAATTCAATTTTTGATTTGCTGGCAAAATTTGCCGATTACGGTTTTAATAAATCTCACGCGGCAGCCTATGCCTTTGTTTCTTATCAAACTGCCTATTTGAAAGCTCATTATCCGGTTGAATTTTTAGCGGCTTCCATGACTTACGAAATGGGCAACACCGAAAAGCTTAATGATTTTCGGCGTGAAGCACAAAGGCTCGGAATTGAGGTTGTCGCTCCTTCCGTCCAGACATCCTATCGTGCGTTCGAAGTCGGCGAAAATCGCATTTATTATTCGCTTTCTGCAATCAAGGGGGTTGGAGATCCGGCAGTCAATCATATTGTGGAAAGAAGGGGCAACAAACCTTTTAAAGATCTTGAAGATTTTTGCGAACGCACGGATCCTCGTATTGTCAATAAAAGGGTGATGGAAAGTCTTATCCATGCCGGTGCGTTTGACTGCTTCCATATTCCTCGTGAAGTACTGGTTGCAGGAATCGACGTTATCAATGCCCGTTCAATGCGCGTACTTGACGATAACCGGAGCGGTCAAACCGATATTTTCGGAATGAGCGACGGACCGAAAGAACCGCTTCTATTGCCGCAGGCGAAGCCGTGGTTACCGGCTGAAAAGCTTCATCACGAGTTTCAAGCTATCGGTTTCTATCTATCGGCTCATCCATTGGATGAATATGAGGATGTTTTGCAGAAACTGCGCGTTCAAAGCTGGATTGATTTTTCCAATGCTGTGCGGCGAGGGGCTAATGCCGGCCGTCTTGCTGGCACTGTCAGTGCAAAACAGGTAAGAAAGACAAAATCGGGAAAGAAAATGGGTATTATCCAGTTTTCTGACCCGACCGGACAATTCGAAGCAATTCTTTTTTCGGAAGGATTAAGCGCTTATGGAGACATGCTGGAACCTGGGCAATCTGTCGTGATCACAGTCAATGCCGAAAACCGTCCCGAAGGGATCAGTTTACGCATAGAAACCGTCCAGTCATTGGAACATGAAGCAGAACGTATCCATAAAACAATGCGTATATTCGTCCGTAATGCGGATATGATAGAAGAAATCGGCAGTAGCCTCGAACGTGGTGGTGACGGAGATGTAGGCTTTATTATTATCAAGGATAATGGGGCACGCGAGATAGAAGTTTCGCTCCCGCACAAATATCGCGTAACACCACAGGTGGCCGGTGCTATGAAAGCCATTCAAGGCGTCGTTGATGTCGAACTTGTCTAGTTTTATTTATTAGACAGGTTTAATAAAAACAGATAACGCGTTAAATTAAAATAAAAAAACACGGGATAAACGAGGGTGGGCGAATTTGTCGCCTGCCTCAGGTTGCGCTTCCATTATTTTTCGAGATTTCCTTCAGAGTTTTGTTGCGATTAAAGCCTGCTCCAAATCGACTTTCAGATCATCAAAATCTTCAATGCCGATTTGAAGCCTCAGAAGTGAACCCAAATATTGATGTTTGAAAACACGATCATCAAGGTGGACTTCGACAGCCAGACTTTCATATCCGCCCCATGAATATCCAAGTTTGAAAATTTTAAGCGCATTCAAAAAAGCGTGGGCTTCTTTTTCGCGTCCTCCTTTCAGCACAATAGAAAATAGTGACGAGGCACCCTTGAAATCGCGCTTCCATATTTCATGGCCTTTATGGCTTTCCAATGCAGGATGAAGCACTTCCGCAACTTGCGGCATGGTTTCCAACCATTGAGCCAAAGCAAAAGCAGTTTTGCTTTGATGGGCTAAACGAATGCCCATCGTGCGCATAGACCGTAACGTGTTATAGGCGTCATCACCCGAGACACTCATTCCCAAGAATTTATGTGCATCTTCGACAATTCTTTTCGTCCGGTCGTTCGCAGAAATGAAACCGATCAGAATATCGGAATGACCGGCCGGATATTTCGTTCCGGCAGTAATTGAAATGTCGACACCGTAATCGAGCGGCTTGAAATTGAGCGGGGTTGCCCACGTATTATCCATCAACACAACTGCACCATGTGCGTGTGCAACTGAGGAAATCGCCGGTATGTCCTGAATTTCAAACGTATTTGATCCGGGTGATTCGGTGAAAACCGCCTTGGTTTGAGGCTTTATCAAACGTTCGATTGCCGCACCGATTGTTGGATCGTAATATTCGACTTCGACGCCCATTTTTTTTAACATATTATCTGCAAAACGACGCGTCGGACCATAAACGGAATCAGTTATCAACACATGATCACCTTGCGACAAAACGCCCAAAAGCGGGACTGTGATGGCCGCAAGGCCGGATGGTACCAATACGGTTTTTTTAGCACCTTCCAGAGAATTTATCGCTTCGCACAAAGCATCGGTTGTCGGCGTACCATGGGTCCCGTATGTATAGCGCTGATTTTCGCTCTTCAGTGTTTCGGCATCAGGAAACAATACAGTCGAAGCATGAACAACAGGTGGATTAACAAAGCCGAAATAGTCGGCCGGATCATTTCCACAATGAGCAAGTTTTGTGTTTACACCAGACTTTTCAGAAAAATCATTTGACGTCATCGAGTGTACTTTCCAATTTTTTAAGCCACGTTATATTTTAGCATTGATAAAATATATCGGTGGTCAAGCAAAATCTGTTTGCTCTTCACGGTTATTATAGCACGCTATTTGCTTGACCTGATATGGATAATGCTTTTCGATAGCTGTCAGGACAAGTTTTTGCAAACGCAGGAGAGGACTTTATGTTTTTTAAAACTTATATCGCCGCGATTGGTGTTGCGCTTACAGCATTTGGTACTGTTACCGCATCGGCAGGAACATTGGATGACGTTAAGGCACGCGGATATCTGCAGTGCGGCGTAAGTACCGGACTGGCCGGCTTCAGCATTCCCGATGAAAAGGGTAATTGGACGGGGTTCGATGTCGACTATTGTCGTGCTGTTGCTGCCGCTATCTTCGGAAGTGGAGATAAGGTCAAGTTTGTTCCGTTAAGCTCCAAAGAGCGTTTCACAGCGCTGCAATCGGGTGAAATAGACGTTTTAATCCGCAATACCACCTGGACGATCAATCGGGAAACAGCATTGGGCTTGGATTTTGTCGGTGTCAATTATTACGACGGACAGGGCTTCATGATCAATAAAAAGAACCTTGAAGGAGTAACGTCGGCTCTTCAATTATCGGGGGCTTCGATTTGTGTCCAATCCGGTACTTCGACGGAACTCACGCTAGCCGATTATTTCCGCAACAATAAAATGGAATATACACCGGTTGTTTTTGACAAATTCACCGAAGTCAATCAGGCCTATGACGCGGGTCGTTGTGACGTCTATACAACTGACCAGTCTTCGCTTTACGGTTTGCGTTTGCAACTAAAGAATCCTGAAGACCACGTCGTTTTACCTCAAATCATTTCGAAAGAACCTTTTGGACCGGCTGTTAGACAGGGTGATCCACAATGGGCTGATGTCGTACGTTGGACACATAATGCACTCTTGAATGCCGAAGAATTCGGCATTACGCAAACCAATGTCGATGATATGCTAAAATCCGACAATCAGGATATCCGCCGTCTTCTTGGAGTAGAACAAGGAAATACTATTGGTAAAGACTTGGGGCTTGATAATGACTGGGTCGTAAAAATTATTAAAGCGACCGGCAATTATGGCGAAATTTTCGAGCGCAATATCGGTCAGAATACGCCGTTGAAAATTTCACGTGGCATCAATGCTCTTTGGACAAAAGGTGGCCTGCAATATGGCTTGCCAATTCGTTGATAACTGTTTGTTGCCGCATTTCTCCCGATGGTAGAACACAAGATTAGTTTCGCTGAACGTTCGTTAAAGGCAGAAATGGCTGCCTTTTTCAACGTCCGTTCGGTTTTATCGTTCGCGGTTCAATGTCTTGTTATTATAGCGCTTTTTCTTTTTGTTCGTTGGATTACCCATAATACGATAATCAACCTGCGTGCGTCCGGAATCGCTTCCGGTTTTGATTTTCTGGATAAACGTGCGGGATTTAACCAGCCTTCGAGTATTATTCAATATGATGACAATGACACAAACGGCGAGGTCATTCTGGCAAGCCTTGTCAATCTGGTTTTTATCTCTGTTATCAGCCTTATAACAGCTACCTTAATCGGGCTTTTTATCGGAATAGGGCGGTTGTCGAATAATTGGCTCATTGCCAAACTATCGCTTTGCTATGTCGAATTTTTCCGGAATATTCCTCCGCTTGTTCTTCTGTTTTTCTGGTCTATCGGCGTTATGCAAGTTTTGCCTCCAGCAAGACAAAGTCTCCATTGGGGGACGATCGCAATTAATATAAGAGGAATTTATCTTCCCCGTCCCGTCTGGGGTGAACATGTGAGATTATTCGTCGTATCCACGGTCATCTTGATAGCAATAGCCGGATTTTTATATCTCTATGCGCAAAGGATGATTAAAGAGACGGGTCGTACACGTGTCAAATGGTGGCATTGCGCCGTAATCGGTTTGTTGTGCCCGCTTGTTCTGTTTTTTATTTTTGCCTATCCCCATTCCTGGGAAATCCCCACTTTGAAAGGCTTCAACTTCAGCGGCGGATATTACATATCGCCTGAATTTTTGTCACTTTATCTTGCCTTGTCAATCTACACAGGTGCATTGATTGCCGAGACAATCCGCGCGGGAATTCAAGGTGTAGATAAAGGCATGTTTGAAGCAGGAGCCTCTTTGGGCTTTTCAAACAGTTTGATTATGCGCTTAATCGTTTTGCCATTGGCCTTACGCATTATTATTCCGCCACTAGCCAGTCAATATATGAATCTAGTAAAAAATACATCTCTAGGCGCGGCCGTCGGTTATTCGGAACTGATGATGGTTTCAAGCACCATTATGGAAAGAACCGGGCAATCCGTTGAACTTGCGGTTATCTGGATCGAAGTCTATCTCGGGTTAAGCATCGTCGTGTCGTTGTTCATGAACTGGTTCAACCGGCATATGGCCTTGGTGGAGCGCTAGAATGATTGAGCGTTATGTCCAGACCAAGTTTATTCCGCCATCGCCCCCGCCTGTGCTTGAGAGGGGGGTATGGCATTGGTTGCGTCAGAATCTCTTCTCCACCCCTTTAAATTGTGTGGTGAGTGTCACGCTCGTACTCGCAATTGTATACTTTGCTATCCCTCTCGTTAATTGGCTGATTATCAACGCCGTATGGAGCGGAAGCGACCGCAAGGCATGTACCACAAATACGCAAGGCGGATATATGCCGGACGGATGGAACGGTGCGTGTTGGGCGTTTGTCAAAGCGAATTTTTGGCAATTCATTTATGGTCGGTATCCTGACAGTGAACGTTGGCGCGTTAACGTGACGGCGCTAATTGTGATTATGATAAATCTGCCGCTCCTTATTCCGGCTTGCCCATTTAAAATTATCAATGCTCTGATATCTCTGTTTGTGGTTCCGGTTATCGGCTATTTTTTTCTTTTTGGCGGGCATTTTGGTTTGCCTCTCGTTGAAACCCAATTATGGGGCGGACTGCTTGTCACTTTGACAATCGCCTATTGTAGCATCACGATATCCCTTCCTCTGGGCAGTTTGCTTGCACTCGGGCGACGTTCCCGAATGCCGGTTGTTCACCTCATATCAATGATTTTTATCGAAACCGTTCGCGGCATACCGCTTGTTGCGGTGTTGTTCATCGCGAGTGTCATGCTTCCGCTATTTTTGCCTCAGGACATGACATTTGATAAATTTCTACGTGCGTTGATCGGTGTTGCCCTCTTTACGTCAGCTTATATTGCAGAAGTTGTACGTGGCGGTTTACAGGCAATACCCCGCGGCCAATACGAAGCCGCGGAAGCACTCGGCCTCGAATATTTAAAAACAATGTTGCTTGTCATTCTACCACAAGCCTATAGCCTTGTTATACCGGGCATTATCAATGTGCTTATCGGTATGTTTAAAGAAACCAGTCTTGTTTACATTATCGGCATGTTCGATCTTTTGGGAATTGTCCGGCAAGCAATCCAGCAAGCACAATGGAGCACACCGCAGACGCCCCTTACAGGCATGATCTTTATCGGCATTGTTTTCTGGGTATTTTGTTTTGGCATGTCGCGTTATGCGCATTTCATCGAGAGGCGCTTGAATTCACCAAAAACCAATGGTGCGGAAGGATGAATATTTGAAAAAGCATTCAAATAAGTTTGATGGCCAATTGGAAGTCTCAATGCACCATGTCAACAAATGGTATGGCGGATTGCACGTGTTGCGCAACATCGAACTCGAAGTAAAGCCTAAAGAAAAAATCATTATATCCGGCCCTTCCGGTTCGGGAAAATCCACATTGATACGATGCATCAATGGTTTGGAACGGGCAGAAGAAGGCGAAATAACAGTAACAGGCATTCCACTTCGACACGGAATGTGGAGCTTGAATAAAATTCGCCGGAACGTCGGCATGGTTTTTCAACACTTCAATCTGTTTCCGCATCTGACCGTGCTCGAAAACTGTGTGCTGGCACCTGTCTGGGTAAAACATATTGGCCGTCGGAAGGCAGAAGAACAGGCAATGCATTATCTGGAACGCGTGAAGATTCCCGATCAGGCCCATAAGTATCCGGGGCAGCTTTCAGGAGGCCAGCAACAACGTGTTGCAATTGCCCGTTCACTGTGTATGGAGCCGCGCGTCATGTTGTTTGACGAGCCAACATCAGCATTGGATCCAGAGATGATCAAAGAGGTGCTGGATACGATGATTGATCTTGCCGAGAATGGCATGACAATGCTCTGCGTTACCCACGAAATGGGCTTCGCGAGACAAGTTGCCGATAGGGTTATTTTTATGGACGAGGGGCAAATTCTAGAGGTAGCACCACCGGATGAATTTTTTGATCATCCGGTGCATGAAAGAGCAAAGGCATTTTTAAGCCAGATTTTATGATGTTACTTAAGGTTATGTACCGCACGCGCTGCGTCATACCCATAAAGCCAATCAAGGCTTGCCATAAAGCTTTCTGACGAACGCATCTTCATAACCAGATTTCGGGCAACAGCAACGGGACCGGTCGCGTGATAGACAAAACTGTTAAATACGCCTCTCTTGTTCACAGCAGCGACACGCGGCGCACGAATATTGCTATATCGGCTCATGGCTTCAGAAAGGTACATGTCCTTGTCTGCCAACAGTTCGGAGAGGGCGGCCGAATCCTCGATTGCCATCGCTGCTCCTTGTGCTGCAAAGGGTAGAAATCCATGCGAAGCGTCGCCCACAAAAACACGTAAACCATTATCTGAAAAACGCTGTGGAAGCATTTGAAATAACGGCCAAAATGTCCATGTGTCGATGAGATTAAAAATGTTTCTTATAGCGGGATGCCAATCTTTAAAATGTTTTAAAAGATCTGCTTTATCCCCCTCGCGCGACCAGATTTCGCCCGGATTGCTTCCGTGCGTAATAGCAACGAAGTTGAAAGATTTGCCTGCTTTCAGTGGATAGGCAACGAGATGATTGTTTGGTCCCATCCATGCAACAACAGTTTTTATATCGGTAAAAGTCCGAATAAATTCCGTCGGAAGTGCATCAACATCGATTGTGGCACGCCAAGCAATATACCCACTGAAACTCGCGTGATCGTCAAGCGGCGGAAATTGTCTCAATTTCGACCAAACACCATCACATCCGATGATGAGCGGTGTGACAAAGCCATGTTCCGAGCCCTGATGGTCGGTATGAACTTCAGCCAGTTCCGGTGTTTCTTTCGAAACAGCAATTACTTTTTCATCAAATCGTATATTGATAAGAGAGTTTTGTTTTGCTTTTTCATAAAGCACATTTTGAAGATCGGCACGGTGGATCGTGATATATGGGGCATGCCAGCGGCGTTCTGATACATCCTGAAGATCAACCTGCATACGCGTTTTGGCAGAAAGTCCATCTCTCAATTCGAGAAACCGTGTCTTTACTCCGACTTCTATAAGGCGATCAAGAACACCCCATTTTTTTAACAATCGGGTAGCATTCGGCGCCAATTGAATACCGGCGCCTACTTCTTCGAGATGATCCCGACTTTCCAGAACAAGATTACTTATACCCTTTTCGGATAATGCTAACGCCGAGCTTAATCCGGCGATTCCAGCCCCCACTATGATTGGTTTTTCGTGTTTTTGCCAATCCACAGCTATTCCTCGTATTTCAATGTTGATTAACTAGCGATCTTGATCGCGCTTTGCTCAGGGTCAAAACTGCAATTGGCCGGATTTGTTTCCATCTCCGAAAGTGACGGGTTATACCGATACAACGTTGAACAATAAGAGCAAATCTTCTCGTTATCTGCACCCATATCAATAAATATATGAGGATGGTCAAAAGGCGGATTGGCTCCAACGCACATGAATTTCTTCACGCCGATTTCAATCATTTTATATCCGCCGTCATTTTGAAAATGAGGAATGTGATGATCAGCCATGTCAAAACTCCGTGTCAAAATAAGTTGTCGAAGCGCAATATTGCACTACCATTGATAACGTTCTTTTCTATAGCCTAATTGATGCCTGATAGCCAACATTTTGTGTCAAATGTCTGCGCGTTTCGATCACTTTAACATAATCTGATCTACTAAAAGTTGTACAATTATGTCTTTCATCTGTTTTTGATGCTTTCCATCTCATATCGCTGCATCGCATTCGCGCTATTAATCTACGTATTATTAAAAGATATTGTCGATCTTCCTACCCAACTATTTATCGAGAGCAATTTCGTTTGCATTAGTGAAAATGTATTGGGGGAGCGGGAAACTTGGTAAGCAGAAAATAATAAGCAATACAGATAGCTACAAATCTTCACTACGAGCGAGAAAATCAGGCCCGACGGCACGCAACGCTTATCGATAAATTGTTATTTGATCTATTATTGTCGGAACCATAAGAACTGCAAGTGGTTCGAGACAAAGATAACGTCAACGTTCTTCTTGCTCGTTCGAGAATCTTGGAATTTTTCGAGTTTTGTAGCCCGTATCATTTAATGCGACATTTGTGTCAGTCCGGATTTCGAACAAAAATTGCACTTATGGCAATCATGAAAAAGTAAAGCACTTATAATAGCGGAGATGAATAACCAAAATTGCGATTGGAATTAGAAATTAATAAATATTAATATAATAATTTTAATTATAGTTAAATTGATTTTTTAAAAAATATCCCATAAAATGTATTTTTATATTTATGAAAAATATTTCGTGTTTTATTTCTATAATAATTACCAATTAAAAACGTTTAAAATGATTTTTTATGAAAAACCTATTTTACTTACCGTCTTGATAATATTTTTTGAATATAGTCAGACGTCGTAAACCTTAGGCTTTAATGTAAGAAACTTGGACATATCAGCAATCCGAATGCGGATATAGGATTTGTCATTGTTGTTTCGTCGTTGTAGACTTTCGATAATTATAGAATGATATGATTCAAAATTATTCCGTTCACAGCGGGGTGGTGCGGTCAAGTTGATTGCAGCATCAAGACATGAGAATGAAGGGAAAAGCAATATGGCTTTACGCACAAAAAGTTCGTCGAATTCAGAGGTTAAGCAGCCTAATGCTGATACAATCAATATGGAAACGCCGGAACGTTTTGTTAATCGGGAATTCTCGTGGTTGCAATTCAACAATCGTGTGCTCATGGAAGCCGCTAATAAAAAACATCCACTTCTGGAACGTTTGCGCTTCCTATCAATATCAGCCACCAATCTTGACGAATTTTTTATGGTTCGTATCGCTGGTCTTGCGGGACAAGTCCGTGCAGGAATCGTGACTCGTAGTGCTGACGGACGTACCCCGCAGGAACAGCTTGATTTTGTGCTTGCCGAGGTTGCGCGATTACAAGCCAATCAGCAAACAGAACTCAGGGCTTTGCGACATGAACTCGAACAGGAAAAGATTGCGATCATTCGCCCTGACCGTTTGAGTGAAAATGAAAAGACTTGGCTCGAAAACCACTTTCTGGAAACAATTTTTCCTGTACTTACACCGCTTTCAATTGATCCTGCCCATCCATTTCCTTTCATTCCCAACTTAGGATTTTCGATCGCCCTTCATCTGTTGCGCCGCGCCGACCGTCAGCCGATGACGGCACTATTGAGGCTACCAACAGCTTTGAAACGTTTTACATTGTTACCGGACGAAGGGCACGGCTATCGCTTCATTTCGCTTGAGGATATCGTCAGTCTCTTTATCGGCAAGCTTTTTCCAGGTTATGAAATTAATGGCGCCGGTACGTTTCGCATTATTCGCGATAGTGACATTGAAGTTGAAGAAGAAGCGGAAGACCTCGTTCGCCTCTTTGAAACAGCTCTGAAACGGAGGCGCCGCGGGCAGGTGATCCGCATTGAGTTTGATGCGGAAATGCCCGATGATTTACGTCAATTTGTTACAACGGAGCTTGGCGTGCCCGATAATCGGGTAAGCGTCCTTGATGGATTGCTTGCACTGAATATGATTTCCGAGATTGTTTCGATACCTCGTGAGGATTTGAAATTTGTTCCTTATAATCCTCGTTTTCCAGAAAGGATAAGGGAACACGCCGGAGACTGTTTCGCAGCAATCAGGGAAAAAGATATTGTTGTTCATCATCCTTACGAATCGTTTGATGTAGTCGTACAGTTTTTAAGACAAGCAGCTGCTGATCCAGATGTGTTGGCGATAAAACAGACGCTTTACAGAACATCGAATGATAGTCCGATCGTTCGCGCGTTAATCGACGCATCCGAAGCCGGAAAATCGGTTACGGCTTTGGTCGAACTTAAAGCCCGTTTTGATGAAGAAGCGAATATTCGTTGGGCAAGGGATCTGGAACGGGCAGGGGTGCAAGTTGTTTTTGGCTTTATCGAGTTAAAAACACATGCCAAGATGTCTCTGGTTGTGCGTCGCGAGGAAAACAGGTTGCGTTCCTATGTCCATCTTGGAACAGGAAATTACCATCCGATTACTGCCAAGATTTATACGGACCTCTCTTTCTTTACAACAGACGATGATATCGGACACGACGTTCAGCTTATTTTCAATTTTATTACCGGTTATGCACAGCCGGATGAACCGATGAAACTCGCATTTTCTCCTTTGACTTTGCGACGGCGTATTCTTGGACATATCGAGGATGAAATTGCGCATGCAAGAGAAGGAAAACCTGCAGCAATCTGGATGAAGATGAATTCTCTGGTGGACCCACAAATCATCGATGCATTGTATCGGGCAGGGCAAGCCGGTGTTCAGGTTGATCTTGTGGTTCGCGGCATTTGCTGCTTGCGTCCGGGTATTCCCGGTTTTTCGGAAAATATACGTGCAAAATCTATCGTTGGCCGTTTTCTGGAACACAGCCGTATTTTCTGTTTCGGCAATGGGGAAGATCTACCGAATGAAAATGCTATCGTTTATTTTGGCTCTGCCGATATGATGACGAGAAATCTCGACCGACGTGTCGAGACATTGGTACCGGTATTCAATAAAACCGTCCACCAGCAGATACTTTCCCAAATCATGTTGGCAAATATCATCGATAATCAACAAAGTTTCGAGATATTGAGCGACGGGACCTCGCGCCGCATCGTACCGCTTAAAGGCGAGAAGCCTTTCAATGCGCAGGAATATTTTATGACCAACCCCAGTCTTTCGGGACGTGGAAAATCGCTGCGGTCATCAGCTCCTCGTATTATTGCATTACGCCGCCAAAAGACTGATACAACAAGCACCGAAACAACGAAAAAAGACTGACACATAAATGGATAACTCTTTGGCTCAAGGCCGCTTGAAGGGCAGAAAACCGGTTGCTGTTATCGACATCGGCTCAAATTCGGTTCGTTTGGTTGTCTATGAGGGATTGGTTCGTTCGCCCACTGTGCTATTTAACGAGAAGATACTTTGCGGCCTTGGCAAAGGCGTAGCAAAAACGGGCTGCCTTGAAAACGAGTCGGTTGACATGGCATTAAGGACGTTGCGTCGGTTTCATGCAATTTGTGATCAAATCGGCGTTTCGGCGGTTCATACATTAGCAACGGCCGCATCGCGCGAAGCAAAAAATGGTCCTGCCTTCATTGATGAAGCTGAAAAAATCCTTAAGAACGAGGTGAGGGTTTTAACCGGTAAAGAAGAAGCCACATATTCGGCTTACGGGATTATCTCGACCTTTCATCACCCCGATGGGGTGGCGGGCGACCTCGGAGGTGGCAGTCTCGAATTGGTTGACATCCACGAAACGACTGTTGGTAATGATGGCATTACTCTGCCGCTTGGCGGTTTACGCCTTCAGGATATGTCTGATAACAACCTTTCAGAAGCCACGAAAATCGCTCGGAAATATCTTAAAAACAGCGAAATTCTGAGTAAAAACAAGGGTAGAAACTTTTACGCTGTTGGTGGTACGTGGCGCAACATTGCAAAACTCCATATAGCATTCAAGCACTATCCTCTCCCCGTGATGCACGGATATGAAGTGAAGGGCCCGGATATGGAATCCTTTCTTCACCGTATCACCAAAGGCGAGGTTGAACAGCTTAAAACTATTTCAGCCATCTCCAAAAATCGTCGTCAGCTTCTCTCTTACGGCGCAACTGTTATGATAGAAGTATTGCGATGCTTGACGCCGAAGAAAATCATATTTTCCGGCGCCGGAGTGCGTGAAGGTTTTTTGTTTTCTGAACTAACACCGAAATTGCGTGATGAAGATCCCCTGATTGCAGCATGTCAAGAAATGGCAACATTGCGTGCCCGCTCTCCGGCACAGGCTTATGACCTGATCGGTTTTACAAAAAATGCTTTTGACACCTTCGGCATTCAGGAAACGGAAGAGCAGAGGCGGTATCGCGAGGCAGCCTGTTTGCTTGCCGACATCGGCTGGCGTTTCCACCCCGATTATCGCGGTGATCAATCTGCTAATCAGGTAGCGTTCGGACCTTATCCTGGAATATCACATGAAGGGCGCGTTTACGTAGCATTATCAGTGTTCTACCGTAACGAGGGACTCTTTGTAGACGATGATGCACCGGAAATCATAAAATTGGCTGACAAAGAAACTATCGAACGGGCGCGCTTTTTAGGTGGTCTTATGCGGGTTGCAAATCTTTTTTCTGCGTCCACTGCTGGTATCCTGCCCGATTTGAAATGGAAAACTCAGGATAAGAAAATAGTTTTGACTGTACCTGCACGCCACGCTGATCTTATTGCCGAGCGGCCGATAGGACGTTTGCAACAACTTGGAAAAGCCACAAATAAAGATTTGAGCTATCTTGTCGTTTGATAATAACTGTTAGCTGTTTAATCCCGATTGCAAATGATAGGTTCATTTTTCTGGACAAATTGATTATTGTTGCAGGGGGAGAGGAATATTTCGGGAAATTCCGTTTAGATAAGCGGTTTACGCAAATGTTTTTATTCGAAAGTCCCCTCTATAAGAAAAACTTATATAATAATTATTTAGATTATTGGTATTATAAATATTATCCAGATACTAAAATAAAAATAAAGTTAATAAATATTTATAGTAATTAATTTTGGAATTTATATTTTTTAAAATGTGGCTGTGATCTACAATTTGTTTTTTATAAATAATAGTTATAGATAACTTGAAATCGGTTAATTCTTACCGAACTTCTCCGAGCCAAAGCTGGACTGGTGAACAAGACAATTATTAATTATTAAAAATAATAGCAGCGTGTCGCTTGGCATTGGTCACGTGGTTGAAAGGTATCCGCTCGAATTTCCCCCTAATCGTCTGATAGTGATGCAGAACTGATATTTTTACCTTTGCGAGCGAGATAATTATAGAGCCGCTTGATATTCGGCAATTGACAAAGACCATTGCCTTTTTCAGCTACGGCTGCTGTTCCACAGGCGGTTGCCAATCGGAAAGCATCTTCAGCTTCCCATCCGGAAGCCAAGCCATGAACCATACCAGCTACAAAGCTGTCGCCCGCACCGGACGCACTGATAACACGCACATGGGGGGAGGGAAGATAAAGTGTCTTATCCTTGGTAGCCAAAACTGCCCCCTGATGTCCTAGCGTAACGGTAATGATTTCAGACGCACCTTTGATGCAATATTCTTGTGCAGCTTTGGCAATATCGTCAGTCAGATTGTATGTTTTTCCGGTAACGGCCTCAAATTCACCCTGACTTGGCTTTACCAGTGTCAAACCGCCTTTATCAAGGACGTGCTTGAGGGCATCACCCGACGTGTCAATGACGATACGTGCATTTCGCTTTTTTGCAATGTTGATCAATAAATCGTATACATCGATTGGAACGTTTCGTGGAAGGCTGCCGCTTACAACAATCCAATCCCACTCGAGTTTTTCAGTTTCTTTGACGACGGCTTTCCATTCCGTCTCTTGCATGATCGGCCCTTCGGCGATGAAGCGATATTCCATGCCGGAAGCTCTTTCGTGAATAACGTTATTGACGCGGGTGTTGCCGGAAATAGCAATTTTAATGCACTGAATGCCGCGATCATCCATAAGATGATTTAGAACATTACCCATAATACCGCCGCTCGCGTAAAGCGCTTTAACATCTCCACCAAGGCGATGAATAACGCGGGCAACGTTGATGCCGCCACCACCAGGATGAAAGCTTTCATCAGATGTTCTAATTTTGTGGGTTGGACGCACAACCTCTGCTTCACTGGCTGCATCAACAGTGGGATTGAATGTTACTGTAAGGACTTTTTCCATCATCTGCCTCTGCATATAAAGCGTATATGTTTTAAAAATATAGACAGGTTAAGTTGATTATTTCTTTATGGCTAGATTTCTTTTGTCAATATCTTACCGTTCTGAAAGTAAAACCCCAAATGGCCATCCAACATCTTTTGAGCTTTCTTCCCAAATATATCATACCGCCATCCTTCCATTGCCGGAAGGGCGACCAAATTTTCCTGCTTCGCAATTTTTTCCAGATCATCGTTATTTGCTATAATACGGGGTGCAATATTTTCTTCATCGGCAACAAGTTTCAAAAGAACACGTAAGAGTTCGATTGCTGCTGCGGTTCCGTTAGCGAGCGCTACATGTTTATGTATCGGTGGTAAATTGTTTGTATCCACTGAAAGACCTACCTGCACCGCGTTCAACAATTCACTAGCGCTGCTGGAACGCTCCCAACCTTTGGGGATACTGCGCAATCGCGCAAGCGCCATTTCATTCTTCGGTTGTTGAGTTGCAATTTCGATAAGGCATTCATCCTTCAGAACGCGCCCGCGTGGAACATTGCGATTCTTTGCTTCCTGTTCTCGCCAAGCTGCTATCTGTTGAAGAACTGCGAGTTCGCGTGGCTTACGAATACGTCCTTTGATCCTTTTCCAGGCTTCGTCATTGGGCATAATGTAGGTTTTTGGTGATGTGAGAACTGACATCTCGTCATCAATCCAATGGGTTCTACCGTTTTTCTCAAGTTGTTTCTTAAGATATTTATAAACATCCCGTAAGTGGGTTACATCAGCCAATGCATATGACAATTGTTTGTCGTTAAGTGGCCGGCGGCTCCAATCGGTATAACGGGAGGATTTATCAATATGCTCACCCGTAATGCGTTCCACAATTTGTTCATAAGAAACGCTTTCACCAAAACCGCAAACAGAACCGGCAACTTGGGTGTCAAACAACGGCACAGGAATAACTTTTCCGAGTTTATATATGATTTCGACGTCTTGTCTTGCAGCATGGAAAACTTTGACGACGTTTTCATTTTTCATCAATTCGAACAACGAAGTTAAATCGATATCGTTGGAAAGCGGGTCAACGACTACGGCGATATCAGGTGAAGCCAACTGAATCAGGCATAGCTGTGGCCAGTAAGTTGATTCACGCATAAATTCGGTATCAACCGTTACGAAATCCGATTTAACAAGCGTTGAAATAACGTCTTCGAGAACAGAGGTAGTGGTAATAACTTTCATATCCAAGGCTATAACTTAATATATATGATTTGTCTTTTGCTATATTTTTTCATACACAATCCTTCCATAGCTTGACAAATGTGCGGCAAAATGCGCTTTTGCCCACAAGTTGATTATTTCAGAATGCATGAAACAAAAAGGCAAGACTATGCATCGTTATCGCAGTCATAACTGTGCCGCTCTTCGTAAGAGCGATGTTAAATCAAAAGTTCGGCTCTCCGGATGGGTTAATCGCGTCCGTGACCATGGTGGAATATTGTTCATCGATTTGCGTGATAATTACGGCATAACACAAATCGTCGCCGACCCGGATTCGCCGGCCTTCAAAATTGCCGAAATGGTGAGAAGTGAATGGGTTTTGCGGGTTGATGGTGAAGTCCGGGCACGTTCCGATGACACGATCAATACCAATCTTCCGACTGGAGAAGTCGAGGTATTCGCCAACGAAATCGAAATTCTATCGAAATCCGATGAGTTGCCTTTGCCTGTTTTTGGCGAGCCCGATTACCCTGAAGATATTCGCTTGAAATATCGTTTTCTGGATTTGCGCCGCGAAACTTTGCACAAAAATATTTTGCAAAGAACGAAGATTATTGCGGCTATCCGCCGTCGTATGCAAGAAGCCGCATTCACCGAGTTTTCGACGCCAATTCTGACAGCTTCATCACCGGAAGGTGCGCGAGACTTTTTGGTGCCGAGTCGCATCCATCCAGGAAAGTTCTACGCTTTGCCGCAAGCGCCTCAGCAATATAAACAGCTTTTGATGATGTCGGGTTTCGATCGTTATTTTCAGATTGCCCCATGTTTTCGCGATGAAGATCCTCGTGCCGACCGGCTTCCGGGGGAATTCTATCAACTCGATATGGAAATGAGCTTCGTCGAGCAGGAAGACATCTTGCAAATTATGGAACCGATCATCCGTGGTATTTTCGAAGAGTTTTCCAATGGTAAACCGGTAACACAAAAATTTCCGCGTATTCCATATAACGAAGCAATGAGAAAATACGGTTCGGATAAACCGGACTTACGCAATCCCATTGTCATGGAAGAGGTAAGCGACCATTTCCGCGGTTCAGGATTCAAGGTATTCGCAAATATATTGGAGAGTGATGCCAAAGCAGAAGTCTGGGGTATACCTGTCAAAAACGGTGGTAGTCGTGCGTTTTGCGACCGTATGAATTCATGGGCCCAAGGCGAAGGCCAACCGGGACTGGGTTATATCTTTTGGCGTAAAGAGGGTGACAAAATTCAAGGAGCTGGCCCGATTTCAAAAAATATCGGACCCGAGCGCACCGAAGCACTACGCAACCAACTAAAACTTGCTGATGGTGACGCCTGTTTCTTCGTAGCTGGCGACCCGCGTAAATTTGCACTTTTTGCAGGAGCCGCGAGGACACGGGCAGGCGAAGAACTTAATCTTGTCGACCGCGATCAATTTTCGCTGGCCTGGATTGTTGACTTCCCGTTTTTTGAATGGAACGAGGATGAAAAGCACATCGAATTTTCTCATAATCCTTTCTCTATGCCTCAGGGTGGCAAAAAAGCTTTGGATAGTGAAGAGCCGTTAAATATCAAAGCTTATCAATATGATGTCGTCTGCAACGGTTTCGAGCTTGGATCAGGCGGCATCCGTAACCATTCACCCGAGACTATGGTACGGGCTTTCGAGATTGCCGGTTTGTCGAAAGAAACTGTTGAAGAGCGTTTTGGTGCACTCTATCGGGCTTTCCACTATGGCGCACCGCCGCACGGTGGCATGGCTTGCGGGATTGATCGTATGGTCATGTTGCTTCTTGGTGTGAAGAACCTGCGCGAAATTTCGCTTTTCCCGATGAATCAACAGGCTCTTGATCTTCTGATGGGAGCCCCATCGGAAGTGACTGCAGCACAACTAAGCGAACTATCACTTCGTATTGCACCGTTAAAAAAGAACAATTGAATAAAAGCAGATAAACAAAAAACCCGGCTACAGCCGGGTTTTTCATAACGAGCGTTATTATTTATTTGCTTCCACTTTGACTTTTAACAAGTCGATCAATTTTGTGGCAGAAATGCTTCCTGTGGCATAAAGCACAGTTATAGGAATTGTTTTTCCCGGTGTTGCACTAACGGTTAGCGATTTTGGATTATCGAGGAAATTTCCTATTTGTTCAGAGGTGTTTTTGACGAATTCCGGATCCTCAATTTTAGCGCCGATCAGCGGCAGCGTAGCCTTGAGTTGGGTTATAAAGTCTTCGCGCGTTACACCATTTTGTTTTGCATAATAGTCGAGGATTCTATTGGTCAGGGAATTATCATCATAACGTATAGAAACATCGCCAAATTTTAACTGTTGGACAATTCCCAAAACACTCAACATTTCGGCTGTCGTCTCGTCAGTGTTGTTCGAGCCATTCAATTGCTTCAAAACGCCGAGATTATTGACTAAATCTTCCGTAAGTCCATCGACATTTGTGCTGATCGCGAGTTTTCCGCCGTTATCAATGGTAATCTCGTTGCGGTCGCCAACATATTTACCGCTTTCGATATCCCAGTTGGCATGAAAATTCAAAGAACCGGACAGTTTGTCATAGCCAATATCGGTTAGCCATTTCGACGCCGCAGGAATGCCGGTCTTATTTGGCTCGTAACTGACAGATTTTATGCTGCCTGTGATGTCTACGCTTTTTGTGCCGGCTTTTAAAAGATACACCATCTTTAGATCTTCAGCATTGAAGAATGTCTGGTCAACGCCCGTCAAATAAACCCGATCTATTGTTGCACTCTCATAGGGAAAATGAACAAATAGGGGGTTAGCATCTTTATTCGGTGCAAGCCTGATTTTATCGATAGAGATGTCTTGAAAATTCGTCGTAACACCTGAATTCGTGCTTTTAAGCAGAGGGATGGAAACTTTTTCCGCAAAATAAGTGCCATCCTGACCTTCCGTTACATTTTTAAAACGAAGGTTGTCAATTTTGTCAAAAACCAACGTTTCGTCAGGCTTATTACCGTCCTCCTGTTCTTGAGATGGTTCATCTGAAGAAGACTGTTTTGCCCGCTTTCCGGTGCTGCCCAAGCCTTGAATTTTTATCGTTACATCTCGCAACACAATGTCATTGCCGTCAGCTTCACTACGAGAGGCAGAAATTGCAAATTCGGTGGTTTTTATACGGTCTTGTAAACGAGAATTGAATGCATTCGGATCAACTGCCCACGAGTTTAGGTGAACCGTTGTTGCAGCAAAAAAAGTGCAAGTTGTAAGTATTAATGCTCTTTTGAATTGTCTCATTGGAAGATACCTTCTCTCGTCGGACGCCTTGAGGATTAGTCCTGTCTGAGTTTAATTGCTATCACAGTTAAATAAAAGCGAAAACAGGTCCATGACTTGCGGTAGATTCAACGAATTGCTATTCGATAATCATGCCAAGTAAAGTGATTCGATTATCCGAAAAAGATCATGTTGAGCCGATAGAACTGCGTTCTGCTTTGCAAGAGCGCTACTTGGCTTATGCGCTGTCGACGATTATGGATCGTGCGCTCCCCGACGTTCGTGATGGATTAAAACCGGTGCATCGGCGCATCCTTCATGCAATGCGATTGTTGAAGCTCAATCCGGATCAAGCTTATGCAAAATGCGCGCGTATTGTCGGCGATGTCATGGGCAAGTTCCACCCACATGGTGATTCGTCTATTTATGACGCACTTGTGCGCTTGGCTCAGGATTTTGCAGTTCGCTATCCTCTAGTAGACGGGCAGGGTAATTTCGGAAATATCGACGGCGATAATGCGGCTGCAATGCGTTACACAGAAGCGCGCATGACAGCGGTCGCAACGTTGCTGCTTGATGGTATAAACGAAAATGCAGTGGATTTTCGTCCTACTTATAATGAAGAGGATGAGGAACCGGTCGTATTACCATCCGCTTTTCCAAATCTTCTTGCTAACGGTTCATCGGGCATAGCTGTCGGAATGGCCACGTCCATTCCACCCCATAATGTTGCCGAGCTTTGCGACGCTGCGACATATTTGATTGCGCATCCCGATGCGACAAACGATGATCTCGTCAAATATGTACGGGGTCCCGATTTTCCTACGGGAGGAATTCTCGTCGAACCAGCTGAAAGCATTCGTGAATCTTACCGGACCGGACGGGGTACATTTCGCTTGCGGGCGCGCTGGCACAAGGAAGAGGGGAGCCGCGGCACTTATTCTATCGTTGTTACCGAAATTCCGTATCAGGTACAAAAATCGCGGCTTATCGAAAAGACTGCAGAGCTGTTGCTTGCCCGTCGCCTACCAATGCTCGATGACATACGTGACGAATCGACAAAAGATATCCGCATTGTTTTGGAGCCGAAAACAAGAACTGTCGACCCGGAATTGTTGATGGAATCGATCTTCAAGTTGACAGATTTCGAAGTGCGCGTGCCACTCAATCTGAATGTTCTAACTCTCGGGAAAATTCCAAATGTCCTCTCTTTGGGGCAGGCATTACAGCAATGGCTGGATCATCGCAAAGACGTTCTCGTACGCCGTTCAAAATATCGACTCGGGGAAATAACACGCCGTCTCGAGATTTTAGAGGGGTATCTCATCGCATATCTCAATCTGGATGAAGTTATCCGGATTATTCGGGAAGAGGATGAACCGAAGAACCAATTGATGACAAGCTTCTCACTGACGGAAAATCAGGCCGAAGCAATCCTCAATATGAGATTGCGCTCGTTACGTCGGCTTGAAGAAATGGAAATCCGAAAAGAATTTGACGCGTTGAAAGCCGAAGAAGCCGAGCTTGATGCTCTTTTGCAATCGAATACAAAGCAATGGAAAGCGATAGCCGGCGAAATTGCCAAGGTCAAAAAAATCTTTGGTCCTGACACACCTTTAGGTAAACGGCGCACCACATTCGAGGATGCTCCCGATCATGACATTAAAGATATAGAACAGGCAATGATCGAGAAAGAGCCGGTAACGATTGTTATTTCCGAAAAAGGCTGGCTAAGAGCATTAAAGGGGCATCTGACAGATTATTCCACCCTTACATTCAAGGAAGATGACAGGTTAAAAATCGCATTTCCTGCGATGACAACGGATAAAATCATTGTCCTGACCACTGGTGGGAAATTTTTTACCATAGCCGCCAATTCATTACCAGGTGGGAGGGGACATGGTGAACCGATCCGTATTTTGGTCGATATGGGTAATGACGAAGATATTTTGACGGCATTTGTTCATGTGCCGGATCGAAAGTTATTGCTTATTTCTTACCACGCGAACGGTTTTATCGTCTCTGAGAACGATGTCATTGGAACGACGCGCAAGGGCAAGCAGGTGATGAATGTAAAATTGCCCGACGAAGCAAAAATATGCCTGCCGGTTGAAGGAGATCATCTCGCCATAGTTGGCGAGAATAGAAAAATGCTTATCTTCCCTCTCGAACAGATATCGGAAATGACACGTGGCAAGGGAGTTCGTTTGCAACGCTACAAGGATGGTGGAGTGAGCGATGCGGTTACCTTTAAATTGGAAGAAGGACTCACTTGGCATGATACGGCTGATCGAACATATAGCCGTAGCGCATCAGAATTGATTGAATGGCAAGGAACACGCGCCGGAGCAGGGCGGATGGTACCAAAGGGCTTTCCGAGATCCGGCAAATTTTCGGGGTAATCCGGATATTATTCCAAGCGTCCGATCCGGTATGAAGTGATAGAAAAACGATATGTTCCGGTGTGTTAGAAAAATTTTTTAAAGTGTTTTATCAGCCGCGTCCGCGATAATTGGAAACATTCTGGTCGGGAATCCATACGTCATCAGGCATTTTTCCTGTTTGCCAGAAGACATCAATAGGGATACCTCCTCGCGGATACCAATACCCACCGATGCGCAACCAATGAGGTGACAAAAGTTCAACAAGCCGACGTGCAATGGTGACCGTACAATCTTCGTGAAAAGCACCATGATTGCGGAAGGATCCCAGATAAAGTTTAAGAGACTTGCTCTCAACCAGCCATTTATCCGGCACATAGTCAATCATCAGATAAGCAAAATCTGGCTGGCTCGTGATTGGGCACAATGATGTGAACTCCGGCGCTGTAAAGCGGACACAATATTTTACATCTGCCTGCGGGTTAGGAACACGCTCAAGCACCGCTTTCTCGGGGGATTCCGGAAAAGGAGTCTTTTTTCCCAATTGCTTTAAATTTTCATAAATTGAATGATCGGATGCCATTGAATTGAACCTTGAAAAAATGTTGATTTTGTAGGGAATGCTACCCGAGCTTTTTTCCTTTGTTACGATTGACCGCCTCGATCCAAAATGAATTGTCGTCGTATATTGTGGGGTCTTCTACACCCGCTATTGCAAAAGCCTCCCGGCGTTCAACGCATGTTCCGCAGCGGCCGCAATGGTGTTCGCCTCCTTTGTAGCATGACCAAGTATCTCCAAAAGGAACATTGTATTTCATACCATCTTTTACAATTTTCGATTTATCCTGATCAAGATAAGGCGTTAAAAGCTTACATTGTCCTTCCAGGGATAATTGTTCCATCTTGTTGAATGTATCAATAAAATCTGCACGGCAATCGGCGTAAATAAAATGGTCGCCGCCATGCACAGCAATAGCGACGCTATCGCCATGTTTTGCTGCTGCAATAGCGAAGGCTATTGATAGAAAGATCGCATTGCGATTGGGAACAACAGTCGATTTCATGTTGTCTTCGGAATAATAGCCGTCAGGAACAGCAATATTACCGGTAAGCGAAGATCCCGAAAGATTTTTTCCAATTGCGGATATATCGATCGGATAATAGTCGACCCCAAGCTTTGAAGCACATTTTTGAGCAAAAACGAGCTCTTTTTTATGACGCTGGCCATAATCAAAGGAGATTATTCCTTTGAGGCTTTGTTCGTGGGCAAGGCGATAGGCAAGTGTGACGGAATCCAGTCCGCCTGAACAGATAAGATAGGTTTTCATTTTATCCCTTGTTTTAAAAAACCGGGTGGGCTGCGACCGGTATGCCCTTGCTACCAAAGGCCCTGATGACTGTAAAGCCCATCAGTTTTTTCCCTTTTTTATTCTATCCATAAAACGTTCAAAACGCGCATAAACTTTAAGATTTTTCTTCTTATTGACCGAAGGAAAGTAGGTCCTGACCTTTAACGCCGATTTTTCCGATATACCGTCTATGATAACGACCTCTTCTTTTTCGCCGCGATAAGCAAGAACCAAATTCCAAGGATTGAGGTCATATAGAACGACATTGGTTTCTTTCACCCAATTCTCGAATTCATCTAAAGCTGTGCGAATTTCGTCCATATTTTTAGCAAAAGCTGCAAGCGGTTTAGCGTAGTTGTTGTTCTTGTCCTTTTCCGCTTTAACAACCAGTCCCCAACCAAGATCGGTTTGCTGGAGAGCAACGACGGTAAACATATGCGGTTGGATGCTTTCCGCATGGGGATTAACGCGCACAATTTCAAACAATTCATGCATGTTGACAGAGTTAGCACCCAAAGGCTTGAACCGTTTTTTCCATTCCGGTACCTGCTTTGTTTTGTCTATCCATTCCGGTCGAAGAACCTTCACCAACAAATCAGGGTTATCAGGATGAATGAAGACTAAACGTGCATTCCCCTTGAATTGCGGTTCACGCCCCTTCAGTTCAATCATCTCGTTCAGCATATGGATTTCCTCGCAGGATTAACTTTTTGCTCCTACTCTTTTGTTAACTTCCAGCCGCGAGATGTCAAATGTTCTTGGGGGCTATAACGCGATTTATAGTTCATTTTTCTGCACCCCTTAACCCAATAACCAAGATAGACGTAAGGGAGCCCCAACTGGCGAGCCTGCCGGATGTGATCCAAAATCATAAAAACACCAAGCGAGGCATGACTTTCATCAGGGGAATAGAATGAATAAACCATTGACAGACCGTCATCCACTTTGTCCGTGAGCGCGGCCGCTATCAGAGGTGATTTATTATCTTCGCAAGAACTCTTGTCCAATGGTGTTCTGCGATATTCGACAAGGGATGTGTCGACAACTGTTTCTTCCACCATCGTCTTATAATCATCAAATTTCATATCGCTCATTCCGGCACCAGAATGACGCGCATCCAGATATCGTTTAAAAAGTGCGTATTGTTCATTTGTCACTCTTGGTGGACAAACTTCGCAAGAGAGGCCGGAATTTTTCTTGATGATACGCTTCATCGTGCGGTCGGGGGTAAAATCGTCAACAACAATGCGGACCGATATACACGCGTTACAGCCGTCGCAAACAGGACGATAACCTATGTTTTGGGACCGTCGAAAACCTAATTGTGTCAAAACACTATTCTTGCTGTTTGCAGATTGACCAGTAAGATAGGTAAACACTTTTCTTTCCCAACGCTCGGCAAGATAAGGGCAGGGAGCCGGAGCAGTCAGAAAAAATTGCGGTTCATCGTCGTTACTGTTTGTCATATTTCGCGCATTTGTAATAATACCATGAAACAAAAAAACTCATAGTATTACAACTATAGCGCAGAAGCTAAACCTTCAAGGGTACAATAGTAAAACTGCAACTAATACTTTAGACGATTATGCCATAAAGGTCGTAATCATCAGATTGCTCAATCTTCACAGTAACGAGCTCACCAACCCGAATTGGTCTGCGTGAGGACAAATGCACAACGCCATCAACCTCCGGTGCATCGTATCTTGTGCGTCCAATGCCGGTATGACCATTGGCTTGATCGACAAGCACCTGCAGACGTTTACCGACTTTTTTCTTTAAAAGTCTGGAGGAAATGGATTTTTGATGCGCCATAAAACGGTTCCAACGACTTTCTTTAACGTCATCGGGAACCACTTCCAACCCCATATCATTTGCGGTCGCACCTTTAACGGGTTCATATTTGAAACATCCTGCCCGGTCTATTTTGACTTCGCTCATCCAATCAAGAAGCATTTGGAAATCGTCTTCCGTTTCACCCGGAAATCCAACAATGAATGTTGATCGCAAAGCGATATCCGGACAGATAGAACGCCATTTTTCAATGCGTTGATTGATCTTCTCCAAATGTGCCGGACGCTTCATATTGCGGAGTACCGTTGGAGACGCATGTTGAAATGGAATATCCAGATAGGGCAGAATTTTTCCTTCAGCCATCAGCTCGATTACGTCATCTACATGAGGGTAGGGATATACGTAATGCATGCGCACCCATACGCCCATATCGCCCAATTCTTTTGCCAGATCATAAAAGCGGGCACGCACCGAATGGTCTTTCCATTGACTTTCACTATATTTGAGATCAAGCCCGTAAGCACTGGTATCCTGAGATATTACTAAAAGCTCTTTGACCCCTGCTTTCACCAACCTTTCGGCTTCTCGTAAGACATCGGAAGCCGGACGCGAGACCAGATTTCCCCGCAATTGCGGGATGATGCAAAAACTGCAGTGGTTTGAACAGCCTTCTGAAATCTTCAAATAAGCATAATGCCGCGGCGTCAAACGTATACCTTGTGGCGGAACAAGATCAACAAAGGGATCATGAACCGGCGGCGCTACTTTATGGACAGCATCCATAACGTTTTCATAAGCCTGTGGCCCCGTTACAGCCAAAACGTTGGGGTAGGTTTTTGTTACGACTTCGGGTTCTGCACCAAGACAACCAGTTACAATGACTTTGCCGTTTTTCTTTAACGCGTCGCCGATATTGGCAAGCGATTCATCCCGTGCGGAATCAATAAAAGCGCATGTATTCACGATAACAAGATCGGCACCATCGTGCTTGGGTGCGATTTCATAACCTTCCGAACGTAATTTTGTAATGATGCGTTCAGAATCAACGAGCGCCTTGGGGCAACCTAAAGATACGAAACTAACACGAGGGGCTGACATATTATTTCCTGCAGATATGCAATTTTTTAAAAAACGTTCGGCTGTTGACCTAATCTATTTTAATGAAAATACAAGGCTGTTTTGCAAAAAATCATACCATTGTAGTGGCGCGATCATTATTATTTTTGATGTCACTTTTATTCTCATCATCTAATAATAAAAGTCCTGAAACATCTATGTTTTATTCCGGATAAATGAAAAACAAGTTGGCTTTAGAAACGAAAGATTGCCATGAGCATCCCGATGCAGTTCCGGGAACTCTGTTCACTAGATGCACCTAAATCAGGAAAAACAGTCGCCAGCTAAATTTAATAGCGGCGGATCAAGCCGACCAATTTTCCTTGTATTTTTATCCGATTTGGGCCGAATATTCTTGTTTCATAGGCCGGATTGGCGGCTTCGAGAGCAATAGAAGCGCCTTTGCGCCGATAACGTTTCAACGTTGCTTCCTCGTCATCAACAAGTGCAACGATAATTTCGCCGGGATTTGCTGTATCACCGCGTTTGATGATGACGGTATCGCCGTCAAAAATGCCGGCATTAATCATTGAATCGCCTTTGACCTCAAGTGCGTAATGTTCACCACTTCCGACCATATCCGAGGGTAGGGACAACATAGTTGTCTGGTTCTGAATCGCTGAAATAGGAACGCCTGCTGCAATCCTGCCCATAACCGGAACATTTACATTTGCAGCCTGACCGGCTTCACCACTAGACAAGTCAACGGGAATGACATTTTTTATCGGTCTGCTCTTGGAACCTTCAATAACATTAGGAGAAAATTTCCGCACCGTGTTCGCAGAAGGATTCATTGTTTCTGGAAGCTTCAGCACTTCTAATGCCCGCGCACGATTAGGAAGCCGACGAATAAAGCCACGTTCTTCCAGAGCCGTTATCAGCCTGTGGATGCCGGACTTTGACGCAAGATCGAGTGCTTCTTTCATCTCGTCGTAAGAAGGCGGAATACCGGTTTCTTTAAGCCGGTTGTGAATGAAAAGAAGCAATTCATACTGCTTGCGGGTTAGCATAAAATTCTCCCGTGATACGAATCAACATGAAAACAAAACCAGAACGTACACTATATGTTCCGTTATTGTTCCACAAGCTAAATTGTTTTTTGGAGCTTGGAGTTTTTCGTCGAGACAGGAGCTTTTTGTATTAGAGTTTTGAAACAAAAATGAAACATCAACATAATTTCTTCAACGTCGGAATACTTATGTTCAGTAAATCACCATCCAAATAAAATTGACAGACGAATATAACTTGAAACCGTTCTTCGAACCTTAATCCTTGGTTTTTTGAGAACGCTAGAAACTATCGTTTATTGGTAAGACTGTTTGTCTTTTGTTCGATTTTCTGCGCAAAGCCCACCAGAAGATGCAATGAACAATTCAATTCAGGTTCAATTTCAACCGGAAGCGACGTTATATAGGCCGAGTCCGAACTATTATTGTAGGCGACTTTAGAAAACTGCGACGCAAAATCAATTTTCATTGCGCAATAAAGCTATTGCTGAATCAGGTCGCAGGTTAGGCCAGATTTTAAAAATGAGATTATCAAAAGTGCGAGCTTTTCAGTTTGATTGAAAACCAATACACAACATTGCGGCATTGGCCAATATACTGCGATTTTGGTGTGAGAGCATAAATCGCCTGCTCAACCTCGCCATAATAATAAAAAGTTCCATAATATATCTTATGCAATTAACGATGATACGCTTCCTTATATGGATATCGACATGCCAGAGTTATAAACAACAGGTGCTGCTTACCCACTCGCCACAAATGTACCTAACGAAAAATACAATTTTCTAAGAGCCGCAACACATCCTGAAAATTATCAAAAACGGATTCGTTAAACATATTGATGGCAAGCGTCGTAGGGAAACGCCGCCTGGTTGTTGTGTATCTGCCATAAGCACCGATTTTTCAACTTATCCTTAAGTCTGATGATTAATTGAAAATCAGAACTAGAATACGTTATTTTTGGCACACAACCTCAATCTGCCGCAGCTTTAATAAACATGAATTTGGCTTAATCTGCTTTGGCAAGTTGCAAAAACTGATAGCGCAATCTTAACTCTGTCACCTGCTCTTTTCGGATATCCGGTCGAGAATGGAAAGACTGCCAATAATGAGTGCATGTAATCCGACTGCATATTCATCGTCGATGTTCGGGATTCCCAAGCTTGAACGATAACGGGTCAAGTCGTCTTCATCTTTGTTATCAGGTAAAACGCTGTCGGCAATAGATAGCGTATGGTAGGAAATAGTGAATGCCAGCCAATGCGCTTGAATAAATGGAAGCTGGTAAGCAGTTGCAAGTTTAGGTAAGTTTTCCTTCAAAACCCGGTAATTCAGAAGGTTGCCATAGCAGTTTTACGCGACCATTAACATTTCTTGGATCGTTATCCATATCCGAATCCAGAAACTGCGGATTGGTGTATTTGATAAACGTGTCGCGCCCACTGTAATCCAATGCAACACGTCCTGCGAGTTCCTGCGTAATCGGGCCGGAAGCCATCAGAGAACCGCGTTTTTGTGCTCTCGTGCCATAAAGTGATTGTATTTCAGCTTCCGGTGTAAATGTCGGATCTTTCGTTTTGATAACAACTGCACCGGCAATGGCGTTTGCTCCCTGTGTTGTTGTTTGCGGTCCGCGAAAAACTTCGACCGACTCCACATCCCAAATCGGTGCGGCCCCTATCCCGAATTCTCCGGAACTTAGATAACGCCCATCGACACTGATGGTCGCGCGCGGAATCGGATTAGCCAGATAAGCATTACCTTTGACCAGCGGCCCTTTGGTATCCACGCCGCGAATGATAGGTGCATCACTATCGTTCGTATAAAGAACATTCGGCGTACCTTTCAAAAGATCGGTCAACGTCGTTACCGCCGGTCTTTCCTCAATACGGTCGCCACTTATAGCAGTCACCGAACTAGCCGTGTGTTGCAGTGATTTTAAGGATTTTTCGCCACTGATGACAACTTTCTCCAATACAGTTGATTGTGTCTCTTTCGTATTCTCACCCTCCTCTGCAAAGGCAGAAGGTATTGCGCACGATAAAAAAACAAAACTGCAAAATAGCTGGCAATGAGCCGACGAGACAAGGAACCTCGTTTTCGATAACATTACTGACATCGGATAAAACCCTCTTTGGCGAAATAAATTAAAGATGAGTTTATTACTCATGTTATATCTCGAGTCAATAATTATTTTACATGGTGAAATAAATTATTTTATCGCGTTTTGGCCCACTTTCTTACCTCGCTTAATGTATAGTGGGCACTGACAAAACCGGGTGTAAAAACCTTGGAACCGTCAAGATAAATGACACGTCCTTCACGGGCCGGTTTCATGTAATTTTCCCACCCCGGCACCAGCTTGTTCAAAGCTTCTCGTGTTGCCGAAGCGCTTTTGTCGGGGGCGCCCCAATTGATGATAACCACGAGGATATCAGGGTTAAGAGAACCGAAAGTTTCAGCACTTATCGGCAATACAATTTTCGGTGATCCATCCGAATGCGTTGCATCTTTCGAAACTTCAAAAGGTTTCATCCCCAAATCGTTAAGGGGTTGAGACACACCGATCCCCTCTCCCACGATATTGATCTGGTCCATAATGATAACCGGTAAATATGTCTTGTTTACAAGATTTTCAGGAAGTTGCTTTTTTGTCTCCTGAACGTCTTCAACGTATTTTGCTTTCAAATTCTGAAATGTGTCTTCTTTGCCGAAAAGTTTTGCAAGGTTTTCTTCAATTGCAAAATTATCAAGATGTCCGGTTGTATAATGTTGCATATAAACAGGAGCGACTGAAGAAAGCTGTTTGACCTTATCAACGTCGAACTCGGTGCCTATAATGAGGTCCGGTTTCATTGAGTAAAGTTTTTCAAGATCGACCTGACGGTTATTGCCTATGCCTTGAGGTTTTTTCTGGTTCGGTCCGAACAGGATATCAATAAAATCTGCGCCAACTTGATAGGTGCCGTCATCTGCCCTACCGAAACTGCCGACAGGTGTTACACCGAGCTCTATCATCGGAACAGCGATGGCAGGTTCACTCATGACAACTACCCTCTCGGGATGATCCGGAATATTAACATTTCGCCCCATAGTATCAACGACTTCCCGCGCTTCGGCCGCCGTGAAAATTGTTGACAGAAGGATTACAATTAAGGCACCTGAATATTTGATACGCATGGAATATTTCCTTATTTTTGAAAATATTGACGAAGAGTTCTTATCCGTAAAACGATAATGAACAGCGGAACGCCTATGATGGTTGTGGTCAACCCGAGAGGCATTGAAATAGTTGTGGCATTTTTTGAAATAATATCGGCTCCGATGACGATATCGGCACCCACGAGACCGGAAATATAAAGTCTGGCGCTACCATTCGCGCCAGTCAGAAATTCTGCAATTTGCGGCGCAAGGATACCCAAAAAAGCAAGCGGTCCGACAATTGTCACCGAAGCTGCGCTTAATAGAACTGCGAATAACAATAACAGGGGACGAGAAACAATAACCGGCTCACCAAGCGATTGTGCGAGCTCGTTTCCCAAGTCGTAACGATTGAGAGAATGTCCGGCCAGAAAAATTCCCAAAAGACTGAATACAAAAAGCGGTGTAAAAGCCGAAACACTTAACCAGTTTGCCTGAAATAGAGAACCGGCCATCCAACTTGATGCATTGTAGGATGCTTCGGTTGGCAGATAAAGTATAAGGAATGAGTTGATAGAAGCAAGCACTGTTGCAACGGCAATTCCCATCAACAGAATGACCAACCCACCGGAGTGCCGGTTGCCGACCAAAGCGAGCAAAAGTAATGCTGTTCCCAAGCCGCCGGCAAGAGAGGCCAATGTGATAAGCATACGAGAAGCACCGGGAATAAACGCAAGCAAAACGATTGTCATTGTTAAAGAACCGTGACTAATACCGAATAGGCCCGGATCAGCCAAAGGATTACGAGCAATCGGCTGTAATATAGCTCCCGAAACTGCAACGCTCCAGCCAATCAAAAATGCCAAAGCCAATCGCGGAAGCCGCACATCCCATAAAGCAAAGTAGGATTGTTGATTAATCTCGTCTCCTTTAATGAGCTTCCAGAAATCAATGAGGCCGGTATCAATTGTTCCGATATTCAGCGAGACTAAAAAAAGAAAAGCCGAGAAAAACAGGAGCGCTATTGCAACAACGAAATTGCGTATAACAAGCTCTTTTCCATTTAAAAAAAGAACAGAAAGCCGCCCATCAAGTGTTTTGGATATCTTCATATGTTGCTCCTGTTTTTTGGAGAAACATAGAATTTCCGTATGAGTAAAATGAAAACAATACCGCCGAATAAATCCAGAATAATTCCGGTATTGACAACATAAGGCTGAAAAGCATTCTGTGAAATAGTGCTAGCCAAAAGGCATAAAATTGCACCGGTTAATGCCGATGCCGGTAATGTTACGCGAAAGTCCTGACCGACCAGAGGTTTTACCATATGCGGAACGATGAGGCCGATAAAACTGATTGGCCCGCAGACAGCAACAGCCGAACACGATGCAACAATTGCACATGCCATGGCAAATCGTGAAATAGCAACGGTTCTTACCCCCATTGAAGCAGCTTTATCATTCCCGAGGAGGATAAGGGTGAGCGGCTTTGACAGCACAAATACCAATGCCAGTGCTATTAAGCCAATCCACCAGAATTGATATAGGCGATCGATATAGGCATGGTTGATATTGCCGGCAATCCAGGAGAGGAATTCACCTCTTCTATCGGCGTAAGACAATAACAGTGCATTGCTTAGGCCAATGAGCAGCATGGTTACAAGCGAACCTGATAAAATCAGCATGAGACCGGTGGTCTTTTCATTGTTACCGGCGATGCGGGCAATAAGAGCACAGAGAAGAAAACCGAAAAGTCCGCCGCATAAAGCGGATACCCCCTGCTCTGGCAGATTTGCGCCGAATAAAAGCGCACCGCCCACGACAAAAAGTGTCGCACCCGCATTTATTCCGAGTGATGAAGCCGAAGCCAGCGGATTGCGGATTAAGCCTTGAAATACCAATCCCGAACTTGCCATGATAAGTCCGGCATAAATTGCGATAAGCGCTCGCGGAAAACGTTGATAAAGAATCGACGCTTGACCGTAATTGTTTGGCTCGCGCGTTATCAACACCTGAAAAACATCTGATGGAGAAGAAAAAGTTCCACCCCATGCTATGCTAAGATAGAAGACAAGGACAAATAGAACCACACCACCCGACCAGAACCTGAAAAAATGCATTTTATTCGTCCATATAACGAACAGATCGGGCCTCGTCGGGATAAGGCTGACAAATGAGATGCCCGTTGTGCTGGAATAATTCGGCTGGAATTCCAAAAACCTGCTGTAGATTTTCTTCGGTTATTACGTCTTGAGTTCGCCCATTGGCATGGATATTGCCTGCTTTCACCATAACAACATAATCGGCAAAATAGGTGGCGAGATTGATATCGTGCAAAACAACGATGATTGTTTTTTTCAGTTCGCAACTTAATTCGCGAACAAGCTTTAAAATGGCGTATTGATATTTTACATCAAGATGATTGACCGGTTCATCAAGCAATATCATATCGGTTTTTTGTGCCAGGACTAACGCAAGCCATGCTCGTTGCTTTTGCCCGCCTGAAAGAGAATTAACAGGCAAATGTGCCTTATCCGCGAGCCCGACAATTTCAAGAACCTCATTAAAATATTGACGATCTTTGGCCGACGGGCCAGAAAATAAAGAATGTCGTGCATAAGAGGAAAGCTCTATAAGCTGCCCCAATGTCAGATAATCCGGAGAAGAACTCTCTTGAGGAAGATAAGAAATAAGCTGCGCGAGGTTTTTGCGATGAAAGCTTCTGATATCGCGGCCATCCAGAGTAATTGTGCCGCCCTGAAGATCCAGAAACCCCATTATTGCCTTGAGCAATGTTGATTTACCGCAACCATTTTGACCTATAAGAGCTGTCACTTCACCAGGCACGAAATCGACGGAAATATCATGCAAGATTGTTAACTTGCCATATCCGGCTTTGACGTTGTTCAACTCCAGTTTCATGTCGCCCTCAATTTATTTTAGGGCGTAAACTATATAAAAATTCTCAAGTTTGCAATCTTAAAAAAATATACGAAAATATACGAATAGTGTTCGATGTCGGTTTGCTCGTTTAAGGGCTATGCTGATTGTCCACGGGTATGCGGAATTTTGCCGGTGACATCTGTCCCTATTGTAGCTGCGGAAATATTAGAATTTCCGGCATGTCAAGAAAGCGAATTTTTGTATGAAATTGAAGCTTATAGCAATTGTATTTGCTATCCAACTTCGTTTACCAACATAATCGTTCATCAAATACAACTGTTTTTAAACGCACGGAAATGAGGTAAAATATAAGTTTCCGATTTTTCCGAAGAATTCTTCCGTTTTTTTAATTACCGATTTTCTTGAAGACAAAATTGATAATCAAAGCAAGATCAAAACTGTTGATTGACAGCCATTATTAATCGGCACTCGAGACTGTTTGGCTCGTTATCCGAACAGAAAAGTTTTCATACTGCAAAATCGGAATAGTTTGGACGACCAACAAATGGAATGCCGACATTAGGCTGTTTTCCAATCAAGGTTTCAGTGCCGGCATTTTTATTCAATCGCCGATTTTGCGTCGACCTCGAAGGTTAAGCCTTGGTAGGCCGGTTCGACATTGTCAGGCGTGTATTTCATCACTTCATCATAATCCAAAGCAATATGCATATGAGTCAAAATAACACGCTTTGCATTGAGTTTTCGACCCCATTCGACGGCTTGATCGACGGAAAAATGACTTGGATGGGGGCGATATTGCAGCGCACCAATAATGAGGACATCAAGGTTTTCGAGGTATTGTGGCGTTTTTTCAGGAAATTCGTTTACATCGGTGCAATAGGCGACATTATCCAGTCTGAAACCGAGAGAGTGGATATCCCCGTGGATCTGTAAAACAGGCATAAGTGTAATTGATCCGCCCTTTCCGTCTATAGTAAATTTCTCGTAAGGGATAATTTTTTCCCGATTCAGTATTGGAGGGTAATTCGAACCTTCCGGCGTTTTGAAACAATAACCGAATGCCTCATATAACCTCTGATATGTCTCGTCATCGGCATAAACATTCATAAGGTGATGCTGGCTTATTGCGTAAGTTCTCAGATCATCAATTCCGTGGATGTGATCTGCATGTGGATGAGTATAGACGACAGATGTTATTTCATGAACATTATGGTCGACCATTTGCGAACGAAAGTCCGGACCTGTGTCGACGACGACAGTTGTACGCTCACCATTTTCTTTGATACGTTCAATCAATATAGACGCGCGATAACGATAATTTTTTGGATTATCGGGGTTGCATGCCCCCCAATCACCATTAGCCCGGGGAACGCCCGGCGAGGAGCCGCAACCAAGTATTGTAAACTTGTAGCGATCATGCATAAATCTTGTCCTATTTCATCTTGGAGAAAACACGAAAAGCATTCTCCGTTGTGTGTTTGGCTAATTCATCAAATGGAACGCCAAGCACTTCGGCCAATATTAACGCAGTCTGTTTGACAAAGGAAGGTTCATTTGTCTTTCCACGAAACGGCACAGGAGCAAGATAAGGCGAATCTGTTTCAACCAACACTCTGTCGATTGGCACCGTTTTTGCAATTTGGCGAACATTTTCCGCATTTTTGAATGTCAATATGCCCGAAAATGAAATATATCCTCCAAGTTCCAGCGCAGTTTTTGCCAACTCTTCTCCGGAAGAGAAGCTATGAAGAATAAAAGGAAACTTTCCCTTTTTTGTTTCTTCAACCAGAATGTCGCGCGTGTCATTGTCGGCATCGCGGGTATGGATAACAAGCGGCAACTGACTTTCTCGGGCAGCAACAATATGCTCACGGAAATTACGTTTCTGCTCTGTTGGCGTAGCATCATCATAGTGGTAGTCTAGCCCCACCTCACCTACTGCTACAACTTTTGGGTTTTTTGCAAATTCCAGAAGTTTCTCGGCGGTTGTATCGTTTTCTTCATGAGAAGAACTCGGATGGGTGCCGACTGAGCAATATACATCCTCGAACCGTTCTGTGATATCCAACAGCCTTTTCATATCGCGAACAAGCGTCGAAATCGTGACCATACGCGTCACACCGGCTTTATGAGCACGATCGACGACATCATCGAGCTCGTTGCTTAACGTTTCGAAATCCAGATGGCAATGTGTGTCAACAAGCATAGTCAATCTTCGTCTTCTGTTGGGACGTAACGCGGAAAAACCGGCTCTGGCGCTGGCAATTTCGTTTCCGGAACAATTTTCCGATTAACGATATCATCAAGCATACGTTCGTTTTGATCAATCGCCAACAAATCAAGAAGTTTTGAAGCCGATTGCGGAATGAAGGGACAAAGCAGAATGCCAACCTCTCTCAGTATTTCAACTGTTACGTACAAAACGGTTGAGAAGCGCTCGAAATCGGTTTTTTTCAGCGTCCATGGTTCTTCCGCAGCGAAATAACGATTCGCATCCGAAATGACTGCAAAAATGGCAGTTAACGCCAAATGGGGCGCTTGTTTTTCCATCGTTTCACGAGCCGTTTGGAGCGCATTTTTGCATTTTTCCAAAAGCTCGCTGTCCTGTTCAAGAAACTTGCCGGGCTTTGGCACAAGCCCGTTACAGTTTTTCATAATCATCGAAAGCGATCGTTGCGCGAGATTACCAAGATCATTGGCAAGATCGGCGTTCGTACGATTGACAATAGCATCGTGACTATAGCTTCCATCCTGACCGAACGGGACTTCCCGCAGAAAGAAATAACGCACCTGATCAAGGCCGTAATGCTCGACCATTTTGAACGGATCAATGACATTTCCGACCGATTTCGACATTTTTTCTCCACGGTTCAATAAAAACCCGTGTGCAAAAACGCGCTTTGGTAATTCGATGCCCGCCGACATTAAAAATGCCGGCCAATAGATCGCATGGAAGCGAATAATGTCTTTACCGATGATGTGGACATTTGCAGGCCAAAAGTCCGACCTTGGCGTGTTTTTCTTTGGAAAGCCGGTAGCCGTGAGATAATTGGTTAATGCATCCACCCAGACATACATGACGTGTTTTGGGTTACCTGGTACCGGTATTCCCCAATCGAAGGTTGTTCGTGATATAGAAAGGTCTTTAAGACCGGATTTCACAAAACTGATAATCTCGTTACGGCGCTCGTTCGGACCAATGAAGTCGGGATTTTTTTCGTAAAATTCCAACAGACGATCTTCATATTTCGACAGGCGGAAAAAGTAACTTTCTTCTTCATTCCATTCTACCGGTGAACCGACTTCTTTTTCTCGCCGGACTCCATCTTCTCCGACTTCGGTGTCACTTTCATCATAATAGGCTTCCTGACGGACAGAATACCAGCCAGAATAACGGTCGAGATAAATGTCTCCGTTATCTTCCATCATTTTCCATATGGCCTGACAGGCATCATAATGGCGCTTTTCTGTCGTGCGGATAAAATCATCGTTCGAGACGTTCAGTGTCTTCAGCATTTTTTGAAATACTGCACTGTTGCGATCGGCGAGCTCAAGTGGCGTCAACCCCAGTTTTTCCGCCGTCTGCTGCATCTTAAGCCCATGCTCGTCAGTGCCGGAAAGAAAAAACACATCTTTATCATTTGCACGTTGAAAACGCGCCATAGCATCGGTGGCAATAGCATTATAGGCGTGGCCTATATGAGGATTGCCATTCGGATAAAAAATTGGTGTCGTTATATAAAATTTTTCACGCATAGGATATCCAACTATATCAATATCAGCTTTTTAATCTGACATAGCGATAGTTGAAGCGCTTGTCACGGAAAAACCAAATATTCAGGCGTCTGAGATCATCAATTTATGGAGTTTATAAAGAACATTAATCACAAATTGCTTTTTATCCAGATTAAATGCTTCTGTTTTTGCAATCTCGTCGGCAATATTCTTCCACGCGTCGGCATAACGGTTACTTAGCAACGAATTGCCACTAAGGCCTGCCTTCATCGCTTTCGATGATATAATAGAAAGCAAATTGTCGCAAAACTGGTGAAATTGAATAACGGCATCGCGCCCCGATAAAGCTTGCGCAATTGTCTGTGCTTTGACAACATCAAAGGTAGGTTGGTTCAATATTTCTCGTTGAACACGGATAATTTCCATTCCACCATAACATATCAAAAGTGCCGCTTTTCTGACACTTCCTTCGGATTCGGCAATGATTGCGTCCAATTCGGCAGCTGGTGGCAACCGGTTTGCCAAAACGAGGTGCAGCGCTTTTTCCATATTATCGTAATCAAGTGGTCGGAATTTGATCAAGTGACAGCGCGAACGAATTGTTGGTAGTAGCCGGCCTGACGAATTCGATATAAGGATAAAAAGTGTTTTTTCGGGTGGTTCTTCAAGCGTTTTCAAAACGCCGTTTGCTGCCGCCCTATTCATGTCGTCTGCCGTATCAACAATCACGACCCGCCAACCGCCATTATAGGACGTCTGAGCCAGAAAGCGGTTGATTTCTCTTATATCATCAACCGTTATACCGGTATTGAAGCGTTCTGTTTTGCTGTCATATCGTCTGGAAATATGTGTGACAGAAGGATGACTGCCTTGAGCAATTTGACGCCATACGGGGGACGTTTCTTCGGGAGCGGCAAGATCTCCCGAGCTTTTTGACAAAATATTCCATGCGAGATGGTAGGCCAATGTGGCCTTTCCGATGCCAAGTGGCCCTTCAAACAACAAGGCATGATGCAACCGCCCTTCTTTGCGCATGCGGCCGAGAGCTTCGATTACATCGTTATGTCCAAAGATATGTGTATTTTGTGAAGGACGAATAACGCCATCAATGTCATCATACTGTTTTGGCGTTTCCAGTTCCTGCATCTTTTTTCCCGATTAAAAAGCGCAAAGTGATATTTTCAATATCCTTGGCAATTTCATCAATATTGCGGCTAGCATCAATAATTCGACAGCGTTCCGGCTCGGACCGTGCAATTTCCAGAAATGCCTGCCTTCGTGCTTCCTGAATGGTAAGATTATCTTTTTCGAACCGATCGACTGTTAACCGGTCGTTCCGACGTTTATTTGCTCTTTCCATTCCGATTTTTGCAGGTATATCCAATATGAATGTGATGTCCGGTGTGTGACCGATAGTCGCCAATTTTTCGAGTATAGTCAGATAACCACGTTCATCTTTCTCGCCGTCGCCCTGATATACGCGGGTCGAATCAATAAAACGATCGCACAAGACAATTTTTCCCTGCTTTAAAGCCGGTGCTATGATTTCATTGATATGGTCAACACGCGCGGCTGCAAAAAGTGCAGCCTCAAACCGCTTGCCCGCGCATTGGGCATTGCCTGAAAGCAAAACATATCTTATTGCTTCGCTACCTGCTGTGCCACCAGGCTCCCGAGTAACAACCACCTCATAACCTTGTGTTTTCAGAAAGTCACCGACAATCCTGATTTGAGTGGATTTTCCAGCCCCTTCTCCGCCCTCGAATGTGAAAAAATAGCCACTCACCACACAATCCCGAATATTTTCTAAAAGATCAAATATATTTTCTTAGCCAACCTATGGTAAGTTCATATAAAGCATCTTTGGCTTTTCCGACAAGTCCCGTCTCTGCAACTTCGTTAACAGTAAAAACCGGCTTTTCCAGAAGAACTGTTTTATTGGCGAATATTTGAAGTTTCCCGACCTCGACATCCGGCGATATAGGAGCATCCAACGGACCATGATAAATAATTTTCGCTGAAATAACAGGCTTTTTTTCAATATTCATTAAAATGTCGACGGGTTCTTCGACAGAAAGTGGAACAACCGGCATTATACCCCCGAAAACACGTGCATAACCAACAATAGCTCCCTTAGGAAAGACCTGTTTGAATTCGAATGCAGTCATTCCCCAATTCAATAATTTTGCTGCTTCAATCGGCCGATCCTTTTCTTTTTTAATGCCGTTTAAAACCAAAAAAAGTTGTCTGTTATTATTCTGTATAACTACCGAAGTCGAGAATCCTGAACTGTCGCTATAGGCATTTGCCAAACCTTGAGCACCGATATCCATTGCAAAAAGCGGATTTTTATTACGTTGGGTAATCTTGCTCCAGGTTATTTCCGGTTCGGAATAAATTTTGAAATATTTCGGATAATGCGTCGCGATATATCGCGACAAACAGATAACATCGCTCGCGGTGGTGTATTGTCCATTTTGCGGCAATCCGGTTGCATTTACAAAATGGCTTGAGTTCAACCCCAATTCCTTGGCGCGTTCATTCATAAGATCCGCAAATTTTTCTTCACTACCGGAAATACCTTCAGCCAAGGCAATTGCTGCGTCATTTCCGTTTGCAACAATCATGCCGCGCAGGAGATCAAGAACACTGATATCGCTATTTACTGGCGCAAACATTGTATTTGTCCGCGATGGTGCACCGCCAGTCCGCCATGCATTAACACTGATATGAAAAAGTTGGTCTTCATGTAACGCACCACTCTCGAGTAAATGAAAAACCACTTCCGCAGTCATCAACTTGGTGAGAGACGCCGGTTCAAACTTTGTTCGCGAATTTTTCTGATAAAGTATCGAACCCGTTTCACCATCAATCATCATGGCCTGAGTAGCTGAAACCTCAAAATTCTGGGCGAATGATTGTGTTGTTACACCGCCTAAAACAATGAACAACAAAAGATGAATGATGGTTGAGCGCATATTTGATCTCCGTGGCCTGTTTTCAGCACAAACCACTCGCTCACTCAAGTGCTTAACGTTCACTACCAATACTAAAAGCTTCGCTTACACCCGTTGCCCACGCAATTTCCAATGCCCGTTCAGTTTTTTGTTCAAAATTTCCGGAGCGATTTCCTTGGACTTTTATTACTTTCGCGGAATTGGAAGCCACATTTCCTGTTCTGGCTGCAGCGTTCATGTCATCAGCAGATTTCGGTTTTGCTGTTTTAATCGAAACTTTGTTCGTTGAACGAGATGCATTGTCGGACGAATTAGCGTTGTTTGACGGCGTCAAAATGCTATTGAAAACGACAGCCTTGCCATTGGTTGAAGTTTCGCCGGCAAAAGCCAACAGTTGAGAGTTATCAGGTTTAAAAGCAGGCAGAGGGCCAACATCAGGCAATTTCGGATAAGTTACACCAATCATTGCCGGATTATTCAACCCTGAATAGTTGGGCGTCGTCATATCCTGCATTGTATTTTCGGGAACCGGAGAAGTCAGGTTCACGCCTGCCATTGCAAGCAGAGTATCGGGAGTAATATTACCGGGCTTATAAGATGCCAAAAGGAATTCGCTATCGTGCCCTTCAATTGGTGCCCGACCGACATATTCGACCTTAACATCTGCTAGACCGTCATCTTTATAGTCAAGCATTGTTGCTGCTTGTTGCGATAGATCAATAACTCGGTCGGCGGCAAATGGCCCTCTATCGTTGACGCGAACGATGATTGACGAGCCGTTTTCCAGATTGGTGACACGTGCATAGCTTGGTAAAGGCATTGTCGGGTGAGCTGCGGTGAGATTATGCATATCATAAATTTCGCCATTTGCAGTCAAACGGCCGTTAAAGGCAGCACCATACCAGGATGCACGGCCTACTTTTTTATATGCTCTTTCGGATGGAGAGAGATAAGCAACTTCATTGTTCTTTTTGCTTTCAACGTTGTTAGCCTGCCGAGAGGCGCCATTTTTTTTGTGATGATTTACAACCGGTTTTGCAGTCGGAACAACCGAATACGCCTTTACCTGATCGCTCTCTGTTTTTACGGGTGTTGCACTGGCAACATCTTTCGCATGATTAGCACACGCTGCGAGCATCATTGTAGATAATGAAACGAAAATTCCACGAACAAGCAATTTGCAACTGTTCTTTTTGTTCTTTTCAAACTCTAACAACATTCAACGTTCCGTTCAGTAAAGCCGCCGTTAAGCTATCCGAAACAGGCAAATTCCAAGTTGACCTCGGGATGCCGTTTCCTGCTTTTTTAAAAGGCAAAAACCATTTCCTGCGGAGCAATTAACATATCTTTAATGATTGTTTAAGAAGTGTATACGCGCAATCGCCATGTTTCTTAAAATATCGTTAACGACAGAAAACAAACCATGGAGTCGTGGTTCCAGCTATTTTGCCTTCAAACGCTGCGTCGAACTTGATGCCTGAAAATTCGTCCGCCTATTTACCATTAGGGGGACGGTAGAAATTAAAAGAAATAGATTGAGCGAACCGGCCTTAACGTAAAAGACGAAATTATAAGTTTATCAGAAATGCTGTTAGGTTACGCTAAAAGACAAGCCTGTTACGCGATCAACCCAATTTTGCAACAAATCCAAACATAAATTTATGAGAAATTTTACCGCCCTGATTTAGCGGCGCGGTTATCTTCGTTTGCTTGACCATGATTACGCAGGCTACAGGTCAAACAAAGCAATGAAGTTTGCGGCTATATGCGCTTTGAACGAAAAGCCCGCGACAAAAGTGTTTAAAAACACGATGTATGGAGATGCTGATTAAGAAATTTTGAAGTGGTGAGCGCGCAGGGATTCGAACCCTGGACCTACTGATTAAAAGTCAGTTGCTCTACCGGCTGAGCTACGCGCTCTTCCATTAAGGTAACTACCTGATGAAAGTGGGCGGAACATACGGGCGAGATCGCGTCAGGTCAACACCTTTTAGCAAAAAAATTTTTCTCGTTACAAATTTTTGCGGTTTTTCAAAGGTCATTATTCTTACTCTAATGAGAAAATGCGGTCCGGTTGTGGTAATGAACCTCGCCAGAGAACTTTTAGGTCGGAGGTTGTTCATTACTGCTCACATTTAAGGGATGTTTATTGCCCGATGCGGGAACAAAATAAACGTTTTCCCATTATCTTGTTATGCATTACCAGACGGAAATTTTTCGACATAAATTTTTCGTTTTTCGATTCCTAAGCTGTTGTTTTACACCGCTATTGTTAGTGAAAACACCTATGTGCTGGAAGCGGGAGATGAATGTGTTTGCGAATCACTAACGTGAAAAAATACCGTTGGCGGAGCTTATGGTGCTCATATCGTTGTAATACCGGGTTTGAACTCCTGCATGCGCGAAAAAGCCATGCCGATAAGCTTGAAATAGGCAATTAAATGGGATTACAAGGCAAAATCAATTTTTGGAAAATTTAGGAGCTTGGTATGTCGCTTCCGGATAAAGCTTTCCCCGTGAGTTGGGATCAATTTCATAGAGACGCCCGTGCGCTGGCTTGGCGCATTGCAGACCAGAAAAAAGAATGGCGCTCGATGATTGCTATTACACGCGGTGGATTGGTCCCCGCTGCCATTATTTGTCGTGAGCTCGGCATTCGACTTATTGAAACTGTCTGCATTGCTTCTTATCACGATTATCGCCACCAGTCTGAAATGCAAATTCTCAAAGGCATTAGTGATAATGTCAAAGTCAATGACGGCGAAGGTGTTCTGGTTGTAGACGACCTTACCGATACCGGAAAAACTGCGCAAATTGTCCGCAACATGATACCGAAGGCACATTTCGCTACGGTTTATGCAAAGCCCAAGGGGCGTGCGTTAATCGATACATTTGTAACCGAAGTCAGTCAGGACACATGGATCTATTTCCCATGGGATATGGGATATGCTTTTCAAAAACCGATTGCCGATTCACATGCGGGTTGACGCGACCTATAACGGTTTTGAAGGTTGAACCGCCACTCCTTCGGTTCATTTTTTAATTTATTCACACGATCGAATTAAAATGAGCAGGCTTCAGGATTTGATTATCTTGAAGCCTTTCCTATTTTTTAAATAAAAATACATTAAACAACAATTCATCAAGACGGCGTTTCCGCAAAGAGAATGCGCCACTCAAGCGGTATTATCTTGAAACCCGATTATAGTTTTTGGCTTCATTCGCCATTTTAAAGCCGTCCAGCTTAAAAGCCCGAATTTTTCGCTTTCGATATCGACATCACGTCTAACTTGAGAATGATGTTGCTATAGCATTGTTGTTCACAAGACGGAAAACCGGATCGGATAGCTTTTATAGCTGAGAAATCAACCTGATTGTCAGCGCGAAAACCGGGCCAAGCGCCCTTTGAGGTTTTGCGGCAAACGCGAATTGATTATTTTTTGATTGAATAAACCAAATTCTTCAATTTCAGGCAAAATAAAAGGCCGCAAGCGGCCTTCCATTATTTGAATACTGATTGAAGCATCAATTGCCGGACTTGGCTTTTTCCTGTTCGGCTCGCATCTTGTCTTCAAACTGCTTTTCCTTGGCTTGAACAGCTTTTTGAAGCTTCATTTGCTCGGCTTCAAAATCTTTTTCTTGCATACCCGGACCGGTATAAGCAGCACTGAAACCGTCGAGCGAAATTTCGATCGGATTTGGTGTGCCGCGGAAGTTAATGGTTGTTACCACCAATTTCTGGCCGGTTTTCATAGCATTGATGAGTTTGTCATCAAATGTATCATTGGCAATGCAGCTCGGGCCGTTGCAGATAACATAAGGTATCTTTTTCACAGGGCCATCACCGACCTGAATGTGAACGCCTTCAGGAATAAAACGGCCTGTCGGTACCTGAATACCGATACGCTTTTCGTTTTGCTTTCCTTTGACTTCAACCAAATTCACAGCCGTCAGCGGTTGTCCGGTGTTGGAAACAACGGTATTCATTGTGTTACAAACATCAACATCCTGTTGCTTGCTGCAAACCTTATACCACCCCTGAGGCATGCCCTGAGCATTGGCGGTGCTATGTGACGCAACGAGTAGAGCAGCAGCGCCAGCCAATGCGGAAATAGCAGCGTAGGTTCTTTTATGGGACATGATCAGGCAAATCCTTTCAATGCGCAAAAAAATAATCCCGAAAGGTAAATATCAACCTCTATAATGACAGCTCTACGCATAATTAGGGCAACAGGATGACGTTTCCTTCCTTTACAGCCGCATTTACACAAGATTAATCAAAAAATCCAGCGTTAGAAGCGAACAAAATATAAATTGCACCGATCTTTGTGTTTTTCCAATCACACTCCATTTAATGAATAGCGGTTAAAAATGGCATTTTTTCTTATAATTGATTATAAATCTCCCCCAACTACTCGCTGGCAGGTGAAAACCGGGCGAATCGGAAATATTTAGCTTCCAAGGGTTTCAAATGAACATTGTCTATAAGCTCGTTTTGTTGTTCTTGATTCTTTGTTCGAGTTTTGGACAATTTTGTCAGGCAAACGAAACCGGAATCGCGATGCACGGATCACCGGCTCTAGGTGCCGGCTTTGACCACTTCCCCTATGCCAATCCCGATGCTCCTAAAGGTGGCAAGATCACTTACGGTGTGGTTGGTACATTTGACGGACTTAATCCCTTCGTTATTCGCAGTTTCCGGACAACCGCGCGCGGTTTGTTCGCCGACGAACAGTTTGGCGGGCTCGTTTATGAAAGCTTGATGGTTCGCACGCGGGATGAACCATTTACGCTCTACGGTTTAATAGCTGATAACGTTATTTTGAATGACGATCGTACCGAAATAATATTCCATCTCAATCCCAAGGCCAGATTTTCTGACGGTACGGCAATTACGGCCGATGATGTTTTATTTACAGTCGATCTTTTAAAAAATATGGGGCGGCCACCTTTCGACCGCTATATGAAGCGCATCGAACATATTGAAAAGCTCGACGAGCAGACAGTAAAAATGGAATTTCCACATTCGAAAGATCGTGAATTTCCATTTATTCTGGCAAGCAGCATGCCTGTTCTTCCCAAACATGCAATTGACGTAGAAAATTTTGAAAAAAATGGTCTTACCCCAATTCCGGGAAGCGGCCCCTATATTATCTCGCATATTGATGCGGGCGAGCGCATCATTTACGAACGTGACCCCAATTATTGGGGGAGAGATTTGGCGGTAAATCGCGGTTTGAACAACTTTGATACAGTGCAGATCGAATATTTCCGTAATGACAACACCCGTTTCGAGGCCTTTAAAAAGGGAATTTTGGATGTTTTTCTTGAAGAACCGGCCAATCCCAACCGTTGGCGTTTATCCTACAATTTTCCGGCTGTGCGTCATGGCGACGTTATCAAAGAAAGTTTCAAGAAAGGAACACCGGCCGATATGATTGGCTTCGTGTTCAATACCAGAAAGCCTATTTTTAAAGATCGTAAAGTAAGGCAAGCACTTTCACTTGTGTTCGACTTTGAATGGGTCAATCATAACCTTTTCAACGATGTTTATAGCCGAACAGAAGGTTTTTGGTGTGGTTCGACGCTTTCTGCCGTTGGACGGCCCGCGTCAGACAAAGAAAAACAGCTGCTAAGCCCCTACCCTGGTGCCGTTTTACCCGAGGTCATGGACGGAACATGGCATAATGTAAAAACTGACGGTTCGGGCATTGATCGGGCATCTGCGGAAAAAGCCTGGCAATTATTGCGGGAAGCCGGTTATAAACTGCAAAATCGGCAAGCAATTGGACCTGACGGTCAACCGCTTCACTTTGAAATTATGACCCAGTCGTTGGAAGAAGAAAAAATCGCACTCGCCTATCAACGTTCACTGGTGAGAATCGGCGTCGGGGTGGACGTGCGAACGGTTGATGACACACAATATCAAAACCGGTTAACGTCTTTTGACTACGACATGATTGTCGGGAAACTTAAAGCGTCGCTCTCGCCCGGTAATGAGCAGCTTAATCGTTGGGGCTCTTCTTCCCGCGACCTTGAAGGTAGTTTCAATTTTGCGGGGACATCCGATCCGGCAATTGATGCCATGATTTCAGCATTGCTTGATGCCCGCTCGAATGAAGATTTTACGGCAGCCGTCAGAGCTCTTGATCGCGTACTCATCTCGGGGAGTTACTATCTTCCGCTTTATCATTTGCCTGACCAATGGGTTGCACATTGGTCACGTATAGAATATCCGGCCTACACTCCGCTTTATGGATATCGCTTGCCGGCCTGGTGGCATCGCTAGAGGAAAAATATCGTGAGTTCTCCAACAATTTATATCAATATGATTTCGGATCTTGTTTGCCCTTGGTGTTTCATTGGACGCAAGAGGCTTTTCAAAGCAATAGCAGCACTACCGGAAATCACGATAAAACTTTCATGGACGCCGTTCCAGCTTTACCCAAATATGAAGTCGGAAGGCATTCCCTATCCAATTCATATGAAGAAAGTTCTAGGCAACCAGAACACAATTGACGAAACCGAACGGACATTAATCGACCTCGGCAAACAGGAAGATATCGAATTCGATTTTGCCGCTATCAAAACCGAGCCTAATTCTCTTGATGCCCACCGCGTGGTTTATTGGGCTTCTCAGGACAAAAAAGGTATACAGGAAAAGCTCATTGCCGAACTTTTTTCCCGTTTTTTTGAACAAGGCCAGAATATTGGTGATCATACTGTATTAATTGACGGCGCAAAAAGCGTGGGAATGCGCTCCGACGTTGTCGAAAAATTACTTGCGACGAACATTGATAAAGACACCATCAAACAGGATAGCGCCCATTCCTATTATATCGGTGTGCGTGGTGTTCCATCATTCATTATCGACAAAAAATATGTGGTTATGGGTGCGCAACCAACCGAGGTTTTAATCGACACAATCGAACAAATTGCCGACGGCTATGAACCAGGAGCAAGCGAAGATCGTTAAAACAGGTTTCAGTTGTAATCCCGCAATTCGTTTTAATTAAAGTAAAATTCAAAAAACGTTTTAATGCGGAATCAACAGCACCGTAAAATCGCGGTAGAAACAGCTTACGAATGAAGACGTAAAGCCTATTTCTTTGCGCCTTCTTTTGAAAGTTTTACGAGTTGTGTCATAACGGTTGCAGCGCCATTCAAACGCTGATCGGCATTCGGCCAATCACGAATAAAGACCACGCTTTGGTCGGGACGTATTTTGGCCATGCTTCCTTGCTCGCCAATCCATTTGATGAGTCCGACGCCATTGGCAAAGTTGTTATCCCTGAACTGGATAACGACACCTTTCGGACCGGCATCCAACTTTTCAACATTAGCTTGCCGACATAGAGCCTTGATATAAACGACTTTGAGCAAGTGCTGTACAGGAACAGGCAAGGGACCAAATCTGTCGATCAGTTCAGCACCAAACGCATCAATGTCACTCAAATCTTCAATTTCTGCGAGCCGGCGATAGAGCGAAAGGCGCAATGGAAGGTCGGGAACATAATTATCCGGAATCATAACTGCTGTTCCAACCGAAATCTGCGGCGACCATTGGCTTTCATTCACAGCCGTACCGTCTTTCAATTCGGCAACCGCTTCTTCCAACATCTGTTGATAAAGTTCGAAACCGACTTCTTTGATATGCCCTGATTGCTCTTCGCCAAGGAGGTTGCCGGCACCCCTTATATCCATGTCATGACTTGCAAGCTGGAATCCGGCCCCAAGGCTATCGAGGGATTGCAATACTTTAAGACGGCGATCCGCTCCCGGTGTCAAAACTTTCTGGTTGGGAAGCGTAAACAAAGCATAGGCTCTTTGCTTCGAACGCCCTACCCGCCCGCGCAATTGATAAAGAGCGGCAAGACCGAACATATCGGCACGATGGACGATCAATGTATTGGCCGAAGGAATATCAAGACCGGATTCAACGATACTGGTTGAAAGCAACACGTCATATTGCCCGTCATAAAAGGCATTCATGATATCATCAAGCTGGCCCGGCGGCATCTGACCGTGAGCAGCTGTGACCTTTAGTTCGGGAACATGATTGCCGAGAAACTTCTGAACGTCTTTCAAATCCGATATTCGCGGGCAAACATAGAAACTTTGGCCACCGCGATAATGTTCACGCATCAATGTTTCTCGCACAATCAGTGGATCAAACGGCGAAACAAAGGTTCTTACCGCCATACGATCAACCGGTGGCGTTGTAATAAGGGATAATTCCCTGACACCCGTCAAAGCCAATTGCAAGGTCCGTGGAATCGGGGTTGCCGAGAGGGTAAGCACATGAATATCGGTTTTCAGCTCTTTCAGACGTTCTTTCTGTTTAACGCCAAAGTTCTGTTCCTCGTCGACAACCAACAAGCCAAGTCGTGAAAACTGCATTGTCGACCCAAGCAGTGCGTGCGTACCAATAACGATATCGATTGTACCTTCACGCACACCATTTTTAACGGCTGCAAGTTCTTTTGCTCCGACAAGCCGCGATGCTTGTCCGATTTTTACCGGCAACCCCTGAAAGCGGGCTTGAAATGTTTTAAAGTGCTGACGTGCCAAAAGCGTTGTCGGCACCACAACGGCGACCTGATAGCCATTTAACGCAGCGACAAATGCAGCTCGAATTGCAACTTCTGTCTTACCAAAACCAACATCACCGCAGATCAGCCGATCCATCGGTTTTCCCGCCGCAAGATCGCCAAGAACCGCGTCAATAGCGCGCAATTGGTCATCCGTTTCATCATAAGGGAAACGGGCAACAAATTCATCGTAGCTACCGGTCGGAGGTACAAGAACGGGGGCATTACGCATCTCGCGCTCGGCCGCAATGTGAATAAGATGGCCGGCGATTTCAAGCAAACGTTTTTTAAGTTTCGCTTTTCGCGCCTGCCACGCAACGCCGCCTAGTTTATCAAGAACAACATTCGTACCTTCACCGCCGTAGCGTGACAAAAGTTCGATATTTTCGACGGGAAGAAAAAGCCGGTCTTCATCGGCATAATGAATTTCCAAACAATCTCTGGGCACTCCGGCTGCTGTGATTGTCTTTAAACCGACAAAACGACCAATACCGTGATCGACGTGAACAACGATATCACCGCTGTTCAATGTGGTCATATCCGAAATGAAATCGGCATTGCGCTTGCGCCGCCGTGCAGACCGCACAAGCCGGTCACCCAATATATCCTGTTCGGCAACAACAACCAGATCTTCGGCAACAAATCCGTGCTCGATTGTTACGACTGCTGCTGTGATATGATCGCGCGGCGTAACTTTTACGGAGTGAAGAGATGTAACCTTTTCTATTTTTTTAAGACCGTGTTCATCAAGCACCTGTATCAGGCGTTCCAAGGATCCTTCGCTCCAACCGGTAAGGAGCACCTTGTGGCCTTTTGAACGGAGTTCCGCAACATGATCGACAACGCTTTCAAATAAATTCTTGTTTTCCGACGTACGTTCTTCAACGAAATCCCGCCCTATTGTGACATTGCTATGAAGTACCAGATGCCCTGACGACTCCGGTTTGTTAAACGGCGTAAGGTCAATCCGATGCTTAACTTTTTCGGATAATGAAGCAATATCTTCGGGGGTTAGATAGAGCTCTTCGGGTTTTACCGGATTATAGGGTGTGGAAGAATCTTTAGGATCGTGTTGTTCCAAGCGGGCTTGATAATAATCTTCGATGAGTTTATTCTGTTCTATCATTGCCTCTTCGGCAAGATGATCAAACACGACCGGAATATCGCCAATATAATCGAAAATCGTATCAAGATGATCGTAAAAAAGTGGCAGCCAATGTTCCATTCCGGAAAATCTCCGGCCCTCCGAAATTGCTTCATAAAGTGCATCATTCGGACTGGCGGCACCGAACGATCTGATATAATTCGTGCGGAATTTGCAGATTAATTCGGGCGTCAAAGTTATCTCGCTCATCGGCTCTAGCGAGAATTCTTTAAGCGTTTTTGTTGTTCTTTGGCTTGCCGGATCAAATGCGCGCACTGTTTCAAGCGTATCACCAAAAAAATCTAGCCGTACAGGCGCGTCACTTCCCGGTGCAAATAAATCGACGATTCCGCCTCTTACAGCAAAATCGCCAATTTCCCGTACTGTTGACACGCGTTCGAAACCGTTATGCTCAAGGTGATGAACGAGTTTATCCATATCAAGGCTTTGTCCAGGACGCGCCGTAATCGACTGGCCTTCAACCATTGAATGCGGAGGCAGCTTCTGCATAATCGCATTGGCTGTTGTTAGGATAATTGCCGGATGCGGATTTCTGAATAGAGCTGAAATATTAGCCAGGGCCGACATCCGTTTTGCCAAAATTGCTGTATTCGGCGAAACACGATCATAGGGGAGGCAATCCCATGACGGCAGCTGAATAACCGGCATTTGCGGCTCTATAAAACTCAAAGCATGTGTCAGATCATCAAGTTTCTGCCCGTCACGTGCAATATATAGAATTGGCCTCTTACCGCCAATTTCAGCCGCAATTTTATATATCGCAAATGGTTCGTAACCGGAAACGACACCATCAAAACTCAGATATTGTGGTAAATTTTCAGTAGCGAAGTTTTTTTTGAATATCGACATAACTTAAGCGTTAAAATCCATGCGCGTGCGGTAATCCAGAATATCGCGAAAAAGTGGCGAATCCACATCATAAGGTACAGGCACTTCACCTGTCACCCAAGTCAATAAATCCCTGTCTTCAAAGGACATAATATATTCAAGCTCATCCATGGCTTTTTCGTCCAACTTCATAATATGGGCATCAACATATTGTCCGAAAACCAGATCCATTTCGCGGATTCCACGATGCCACGCACGAAACACAAGCCGGCGTTGCCTTGCGTTCAGCTTACTGTTATCGACTTTCGACCCTGTCATCCCATCCTCCGGTTCAACATGATATCGAAGCTTGCTCTATATTACGCTAGAGATCAGCTTTCAATAATTCGTTGTTTGACAATAGTCCAAATATGTAAACATGTATATGAAGACGTCATTTCAAAAGACGTTGAATATGAATTGAGTCTTTGAATGATGGATAAAAGCCACTGGCGTCTTTTCAAACAAGGTGTCGTTGCCTGCATTCCGACATTGCTCGGATATTGGGCGATTGGTTTTGCTTGCGGTGCAATTGGCGCGGTTTCCGGCTTTACGATTTTACAGATTTTCTGTTTGAGCACATTTGTCTACGCAGGGTCTGCGCAATTTCTGTTTTATTCAATGGCTTCCACAGGAGCCGGACTGGTGCAAATCGCATTAGGTGTTTTATTCATCAATATGCGTTATCTTTTAATCAACACCTATATGGCGCAATATTTCTCTCATGCCAATCGACTTGAAAAGCTTGTCGGTGGTTTTCTGATGACAGACGAAACCTTTGGCGTTGCGTCACAATATGCCCGAACTCACGGTAATATTCTTCCATTTTCATGGTTATTCGGACTTAATATCACAGCATGGTTGAGCTGGATTGCTGCAACATTTGTCGGAACCATATTTGCGGCATCGCTACCCGATTGGTTAAAAGACAGCTTAAGTTTCAGCCTCGTCGGTATGTTTGTCGGTCTTCTATTGCTTGGGTGGTATGCTAGTCAGACCAAAAAAATTGATATCGTTGTGATTATCGTCGCAATGGCAATTGTTACTTTTTCACATGGTATCATTGCGGCAAATCCATCGTCAATCATAGCCACTCTCATTGCTGCAACCATTGGTATGTTTATGCTTCTCAAGTCGAGGAGTAACAAGATATAATGATGGAACATATCGGATTGGGAATTGCAGTCGCAACAGCAGTTACCGCATTGATCAAAATCGTGCCGATCATGGCGTTGGCTCACAGGCCATTTCCACGACTTTTTCGTTATTGGCTGAATTTCGTTCCAGCTGCTGTGCTATCGGCAATCATCGTTGCCGAAATTCTTGAAAAACCGGAAACAACCAGCTTCGGCATTTCGGTTGCGCTTTTAAGCACAATTGTTTCGCTTATTGCAGGTATGGTGACGCGAAGCCTTTTTGTGACAGTTGTCGTCAGTATATTAGCCTATCTGCTATTCCAGAATGTATAGGAAATGCATCAATTTCCGGATTATTCCAGTTATCCGGTATTGCTTTTCTCCCTAATTTAAGGAAGCTCGATAATTTTTCCGCCCTTCAGCGTGATACGCCGATCCATTTGTTTTGCAAGTGACAGATTGTGCGTCGCAATAAGGGCTGCCAACCCCGATTGACGAACCAAAGCAGCAAGTGCCTGAAAAACATATGCCGACGTGACAGGATCCAGATTGCCCGTTGGTTCATCTGCCAAGAGAATTGACGGTGCGTTGGCAACCGCACGGGCAATGGCCACACGTTGCTGCTCGCCACCGGAAAGTTCTGATGGGCGATGTTTGGCGCGATGGCCGACCCTCAGGTAAGTCAGCAACTTCAATCCTCGATCGGCAGCCTCAGAACGATTAAGTCCGGCGATCATCTGTGGTATCATCACATTTTCCAGAGCCGTAAATTCCGGCAACAAATGATGGAACTGATAAACAAAACCGATATCGTTGCGACGTATTGAGGTACGGTCGTTATCAGATAAATTGGAACAGGAATGCCCGCGTAAAACAACGTCGCCACCATTAGGCCGTTCAAGAAGTCCGGCAATATGTAGCAAAGTGGATTTACCGGCACCGGATGGAGCTACAAGGGCAACAGTCTGCCCCTGTTCAAGTGAAAAGTTGGCTTTATCAAGAATAACCAGAGGCCTATCACTATCGAGATAACGTCGGTCAATGTTCACAAGTTGCAACAGCGAGGCCATTATTCGTACCTCAAAGCTTGCACCGGATCGAGCTTTGCAGCACGCCAAGCCGGTATTAACGTTGCTAGAAAGGATAGGAAAAGCGCCATGAATACAACCATCAACGTTTGTCCCCATTCCAGACGCGCCGGTAGTTTTGTCAGGAAATAAAGCTGCGGGTTGAAGACATCGACATTAAACAGCCAAGACACAAAATCCTGAATATGGCCGATATTCTCGCATGTCAGCACACCTAAGAGAAGTCCGAAGATTGTTCCTATCACTCCAATGACCATGCCCGTCATGATAAATATGCGCATGACGGCGCTCTGTTTTGCTCCCATAGTCCTCAAAATAGCAATATCGTGCCCCTTGTCCTTGACCAACATGATGAGACCCGAAATGATATTCAACGCCGCAACAAGAACAATCAACGATAGGATAAAGAACATAACATTGCGTTCGACTTGCAATGCCGAAAAAAACGCCTGATTTCTAGACCGCCAATCAATAGAATAAACTTGCCTTCCGACAGTTTTTTCAATTTCCGGTGTTATTGAAGAGACTGCGTCGGGATTATTTAAAAAGATTTCCAAAGATTGCACTTTATTTCCCAAGTTGAAGAAAGCTTGTGCTTCTTTCAATGGCATAAAGACAAAAATGGTATCATATTCCGACATACCGACATTAAAAATCGCCGAGACTTTATAGGCTTTAACACGCGGATTAACGCCGAAAGGTGTTACATCGCCATCCGGTGTGATAATCCGGATATCACTTCCCACCGAAAGTCCCAGCTTTTCAGCCATACCACTACCGATTGCAACTCCATCCTGCTTATCAAAGTCTTCCAGACTGCCAAATTTTATATTTTTTGTAACTGTTGTGAGTTTATCTAGATCTTGCTTGCGTACCCCGCGAACCAATGCACCGGTTCCTCCAGTTGCATCGCCTTGCGCCAATGCCTGCCCCTCAATAACAGGAAGCGCAAATTTGACACCATCAACACCTTCAATACGCGGAATGAGAGTGTTGTAATCGGTAAAATCACTATCGATTGCCTGAATGACAAGGTGGCCATTCATACCCAAAATGCGATCAAGCAATTCGGTTCTGAAACCGTTCATAACGGCCATCACCACGATCAACGCAAAAACACCAAGCATGATACCGATCAGCGATATAATCGATATCACTGATGTAAAGATCTGTTTCTTGTTAGGAAGCATATAGCGGAACGCAATCATCCATTCATAGGACGAAAATCCTAACCGGTTACCACCCTTGGCTCTCGTAGTCATCAAGCCTCCGTTAAGCGTTTCAAAGCCGCATCATACGGAAGAACCTCTTTATGTCCGGTTTTGCGGTCTTTTATTTCGACTTCGTTTTGAGTAGCATTTTTCGGACCAATGATAATTTGTGTCGGTAGTCCGATAAGATCCATTGTTGCAAATTTGGAGCCCGCTCTTTCCTGCGTATCGTCAAGCAAAGGATCAAAACCTGCATTGGTCAATGATGAATAGACTTTCTCACTCAGATTATCGCAATTCGCGTCGCCCGGTTTCATATTTATGATACCGAAATCGAAAGGTGACATTGCACGTGGCCAGATGATGCCGTTTTCATCATGCGAAGCTTCAATAGCTGCAGCTACCAATCGTGATGGACCAATTCCATAAGATCCCATTGATACAGGATGTTCTTGACCGTCCGGCCCCATAACTGTGGCGTGCATTGGAAGCGAATATTTGGTACCAAAATGGAAGATATGACCGACTTCAATTCCTCTTGCAGCTATCCGGTCGGACTGAGGGACTTTGGCCCAAAGCTCTTCATTATGCATTTCGTCGGTTGCGGCATAGGGTGTTGTCCACTTTTTGACAATATCAGCCATAGTGGCATCGTCAGAAAAATCAACATCAGCCGGGGGAACGTCCATATCAAGAAAATGCTTGTCGCAATAAACCGCACTTTCGCCAGTGTCGGCCAGAATGATAAACTCGTGGCTCAAATTACCACCAATCGGCCCTGTATCCGCACGCATCGGAATTGCTCTAAGCCCTGTGCGGGCGAAGGTGCGTAAATAGGAAACAAACACACGATTATAAGCGGCTTTTGCGCCCTCATAATCAATATCGAAAGAATAGCCATCTTTCATCAGGAATTCGCGAGACCGCATGACCCCGAAACGAGGACGGATTTCATCGCGGAATTTCCATTGGATATGATAAAGATTAAGCGGAAGATTTTTATAGGACTTTATGTGTGCCCTGAAGATATCTGTAATGACTTCCTCGTTGGTCGGGCCATAAAGAAGTTCACGTTCCTGCCTGTCCTTGATGCGCAGCATCTCCAATCCGTAAGCGTCGTAACGACCGCTCTCGCGCCACAAATCAGCCGACTGTATGGTTGGCATCCAGATTTCAAGCGCACCGGCGCGATTTTGTTCTTCGCGAATAATGTTGCAGACTTTATCCAGTACTTTTTTCCCAAGCGGTAGCCAGGCATAGATGCCTGCAGCCTGTTGGCGGATCATACCGGCACGCAACATGAGACGGTGGGAAGCAATTTCAGCTTCTTTTGGATTTTCTTTCAGTATAGGCAAAAAATAACGAGATAGACGCATCGACTATAAAAATTCCATCTATTGCTCCTCGAATCGGAGCAGATTATCGGTATTTGTTAACCATAGCGGCTAACAACACGCTTGAAAATAGAAACAATTCCAGATCAAGAGCTTTTTGCTAAAAATGTGTTTTCAGGTATCCGCCAACTTGATTATTGTGATTGCGACGACAACCTCTTTAAGGAATATTTCTGATTGCAGTAGAAAATATTACTGCCAGAGCAATTTCTTACACGATTATTATTTGACGAAAAATTTGCCCTTGGATCTCCTTGATTAGAGCATTCACTTCAAGCGATTCATGAAGACTGCGCAAACCGGCTTTTTGCCCCATATTTCGTTTACTTCCGCCCTGATTGCACGCCGTACAGCTTCGCGCAGCAAGTCATCGTCTTTACGCTTGGCTCTCGGAATACTATCGATCGTGGTTTCGATTGTATCCGTGATAATCTCGTCAATGAGATTACCCTCGTCATCTGTTTCAGGTAAACCGAAGCTAACAACTTCAGGTACATCTGCCAAATTGTAGTGCTTATCCAGGAGAAATGATGCTGAAACCTGGCCTACATAACTTAATTTACGACGCTCACTAATGCCAAGTTCATCTTCATTGCCAATAAGATTTCCATCCTTATAGATTAGACCAACCGGAACTTCATCAATAACCTCCACTGGCTCGGGCGCCAATTTCAACATGTCTCCGTTGCGTATTTCAGCTACACGCTTGATACCAACCTGACGGCCCAATGCAGTCTGTGCGGCAAGATGAAGTGCTTCTCCGTGAACGGGAACCAAAATATCCGGTTTCACCCATTCGTACATTTTCTTAAGGTCACTACGCCGCGGATGCCCTGAAACGTGAACGAGGGCGTCGTGATCGGTAATTATTTTTACGCCCATATCGGTCAAGCGATTTTGGGTATCAATAATAGCTCTTTCATTTCCGGGAATACTTCGGGATGAATAGATCACAGTATCACCGGCAGTCAACGCCAGCGAGCGCATTTCATCACGCGATAATTTCGATAGGGCTGCTCTTTGTTCTCCCTGACTTCCCGTCAGAACCATAACAATTTTATCACGCGGGATATAGGGATAGTCTTCTTCACTGAGAAACGCATCAATGCCGTCAAGATAGCCGAGTTCTTGAGCGACGCTGACGCTGCGTTTTATTGAACGGCCAACCAGCAATACCTGACGTCCTGCCTCTTTGGCTGCGCGCGCTATCGAAAGAATTCTCCCGACATTGGACGAAAATGTCGTAACTGCAACGCGCCCTTTTTCGTTGGAGATTATCTCGGCCAAACTGTTTGAAACATCATGCTCTGTTGGCGAAACACCTTCGCGCATCGCGTTTGTTGAGTCACAAACAAGAGCAAGTACGCCATCATCCCCCAGTTCTCTAAAACGTTTCTCGTCAGTCGGTAACCCCAGTGAGGGTTCAATATCGATCTTCCAGTCGCCAGTGTGAATAACTGTGCCAAGAGGTGTTTTGATTGCCAACGAAACCGCTTCAGGAATAGAATGCGCGACAGCTATCGCTTCGAGCGAGAACGGCCCCAGTTCAAATTGGTCGCCGGCTTTGAAAATTGTAATCGGCACATCATAGGAACTGTAATCGAGTTCTCGTTTCGTATCTAACAATCCGGCTGTAAATGCCGTGCAGTAGACCGGAATTTTTAATTTCGGCCATAAATCCAATATCGCGCCAAAATGATCTTCATGCCCGTGAGTCACGACTAATCCCAATATATTGGGTCGTTCGTTTTCAAGAAACGTGACGTCCGGCATCACAAGGTCAACACCCGGAAGTTCAGGGCCGCCGAAACTTACGCCAAGATCAACTATCAACCATTGCCGGTTGTCTTCAGGACCGTAGCCATAGACGCCGAGATTCATACCAATCTCGCCTACACCCCCAAGAGGTAAAAAAACCAATTCATTTTTTTTACGCGATGCCATGAGGGACTCCCTGATATCCGGCTTTCCGATATTTATTTATCCGACTTATAGTCTTATTAACGTTCTGCATTCAAAGATGCAACGTTGCCGAAATGGACATCGCCCGCGGAGACTTTTGTTTCAACGCCGTGGCAATCTGTAACGATGCAATTAAATTTTTCATCGAGTCCGGAAAAAATTCCTTTAATGATGCGGCTATTGCCTGTGATTGTAAGTTCTTCGCCCAAGTGGGCTGCATAGCCAAGCCACTTTTTCCGAATTATTTCGCGTCCATTGGGTGAGAGGTATAAGTCATAATTTTCTGCCCAAAATGTGCTGAGCAATTCAAAAACCTCGGCACTATTGGTTTTTACGCCCATATTTCCTACCGCTTCAGTTGCATAGGGAGCGTCCTTGTAAACATGGATTATATTGACCCCGATACCAACAACCACAGCGTATCGCGATTGGGGTAGGTGCTGGAGTTCAAGCAATATTCCCGATGCTTTTGCATCTTTTAACAACATATCATTAGGCCATTTCAGCGTTACGATATCACTTGCCACTCTATTATGTGCGAGAACATTTTTAACTGCTTCGGCTAAAGAAACACCCGCTACAAATCCGAGCTCAGCAGCGTTTTCCGGAGCTATATTGCGCGTAAGAAGCAAGCTTGCATATAAGTCGCCTTTAGGACTACTCCATTGGCGGCCTCTCCGGGCTCTACCCGCCGTCTGTTCATCGGAAACAATCCAAAGCCTATCTTCATCATCTTGTGCTTTAGCTAAAGCAACACGATTGGTGGAGTCCACACTCTCATAGGACGCCACCTTATACTGATGTTCTTTAGCAATTCGAGAAAGAGAAAACCGCATCTTTCTTAAAAAAGCGATGCAGCTGCCTGCTCGGCCAGAGGTGAAAGATAGATGCCAAAGAAGATATAAAACAATACAAATATGCCGGTTATTGTGAGAACAAATTTAAGCTCGCTCGTTAATGGCAGGAAGCTCGCTTGTTGTGCATCATCAAACCACATGATTTTTATCACACGCAGATAGTAGAATGCACTGATTACCGAAGCGATCATACCGATAACAACGAGCGGTATCAATCCGGCATAAACAGCAGCGGAAAATGTATACCACTTAGCGAAAAATCCGGCCATAGGTGGAACACTTGCCAACGAGAACAACATAACTGTCATAACCGAAGCCATAAACGGGTTATTTTTTGCAAGCCCTGCAAGATCATATATGCTCTCTACATTTCCATCACGCGTGCGCATGCCGAGTATAAATGCAAAAGATCCCAAGATCATTGCAACATAAACCGTCATATAGAGGATAACGCCTTCAACGCCGAACGCTGTTCCAGCTGAAAGACCGACAAGTGCGTAGCCCATATGGCTGATTGACGAATAAGCCATCAGACGCTTGATATTAGCCTGCCCTATTGCAGCAAAAGCACCTAAAATCATGGAGGCAATCGACATGAACACCAGTATTTGTTGCCATGCGGACAATGCTCCATGTACACCGGAAAGCGGCATAAATGCTTCGACTATAACACGGATAATAAGTGCCATCGCTGCAACTTTCGGAGCACTTGCAAAAAACGCAGTGATGGGAGTTGGCGCCCCTTCATACACATCCGGTGTCCACATATGGAAAGGAACAACCGAAATCTTGAAGGCGAGCCCCGCAAGAACAAAAACTATGCCGAATATAACACCAAGCTGGGGTACTTGACCATTAAGAACAGTTGCAAGCTCGTGGAAACCGATCTGACCGGTAAAGCCGTAAATCAACGTGATACCGTATAGCAGCATACCTGACGACAAAGCACCAAGCACAAAATATTTTAAACCTGCCTCGGATGATTTGACATTATCGCGATTGAATGCGGCAAGCACATAAAGAGCAAGCGAATGGAGTTCCAACCCCATATAGAGTGTGAGCATGTTTCCGGCAGAAATCATGAACATCATACCGAGAACGGCAAAAAGCATGAGAATCGGATACTCGAATTTTGCGAGCTTGTCAGAGCGGGCAAACCCGACCGACATTATCAACGTGAATATTGCACCCGCCAACATAAGTACCTTCATGTAACGCGCAAAATCATCAATAATCAGAGCGTTGGTAGCAAATGCACTATCTTTTGGCGACAAAATAATCACGAATATCGTCGCAACCAAAAGTGCGACAGATAAGCCGGTGATCGTCACATAGGAACGTGTGCCAGAGTATACGCCGACCAAAAGCAGCACCAAAGCCCCCAAAGCAACGAGGAGTTCGGGAAATATCAGCGGCAATTGAGCCATTAAATCAGTATGCATGGACATTCGCCTCTTTAGTGCAGCTGGTTAACAAGCGCTTCTACAGCCGCCGCAGTCGTGTTGAGAATGGGCGTCGGATAGAAACCAAAAAATACGGTAAGAATAATCATCGGATAGAGAATGAATTTCTCCCGCGGCGATAAATCAAGAAGCGTCTTCAAGCTTTCTTTGTCGAGTTTTCCGAAGATAACACGACGATAGAGATAGAGAGCATAAGACGCCGACAAAATGACACCGGTCGTTGCAATGACCGCAACCCAACTATTGACCTGGAATACGCCGATCAAAGTCAGAAATTCACCGAGAAAACCGGATGTTCCGGGCAGTGCTATATTCGCCATTGTGAAGACCATGAAAGCGACAGCGTATTTTGGCATATTGTTGGCAAGGCCACCAAACGCAGCGATCTCTCTTGTATGCATGCGGTCATAAATGACGCCAACGCAAAGAAACAGTGCGGCAGATACGATGCCATGAGAAAGCATTTGATAAATGGCACCCTCAATACCTTGCTCGTTTGCAGCGAAAATACCCATCGTTACATAGCCCATATGCGCAACCGAAGAATAAGCAATCAGCTTTTTCATATCTTCCTGAACAAGAGCAACGAGCGAGGTGTAGATAATTGCAATAAGCGAAAGCGTGAAAACAAATGGTGCCAAATCTGCAGAAGCAACCGGAAACATTGGCAACGAAAAACGTATAAAACCATAGCCGCCAAGTTTTAAAAGAATGCCTGCCAAAATAACCGATCCGGCAGTCGGTGCTTCAACGTGTGCATCCGGCAACCATGTATGAACCGGCCACATAGGTAGCTTCACAGCAAATGAAGCGAAGAATGCGAACCACAGCCAGAATTGCATATGCGCAGGAAATTTATAGTGCAAAAGCGTTGGAATATCGAGTGTACCGGCTTGCCAATACATCACCATAATCGCAACCAGCATCAACACCGATCCGAGAAAGGTGTATAGAAAAAATTTCAAGCTTGCGTAAACGCGTCTTGGGCCACCCCAAACACCGATGATAATGAACATCGGTATCAAGCTGCCTTCAAAGAAAACATAGAACAACACTGCGTCAAGTGCACAGAAGACACCTACAACGGCAACTTCAAGGAGCAGAAAAGCAATCATATAGGCTTTAAGGCGATCCTTGACTGTTTCCCAGCTTGCCAAAACACAGAACGGCATCAAGAATCCCGACAGAACAACGAATAAAACCGAAATTCCGTCAACGCCCATATGATAGTTGATGCCGCCACCAAGCCAGCTGATCTTCTCTTCCATCTGGAAGCCAGAATTGCTGTTGTCGAAACCTGCCCAGATAATCAGGGACAATACAAATACGAACAGAGTCGTAAAAAGCGCCACATTACGAATATTGCGTTTTGCTGTTTCACCATCGTCCTTGATCAAAAGGATCAGAACAACGCCAACAAGCGGCAAAAATGTGACCGTAGAAAGAATAGGCCAGTCGGTCATCAATTTAAGCTCCCGATCATCATCCAGGTGATGAGCGCAGCGATACCGATCAGCATCGCAAATGCGTAATGATACAGATACCCAGTCTGCATACGAACCACCTTATTGGTTATGTCTACAACACGGGCCGCGACGCCATTCGGGCCAAGGCCGTCAATAATTTTTCCGTCACCGACCTTCCAGAAGAAACGACCGATTGCAAAAGCGGAACGGACAAACACTACGTTATAGAGTTCATCAAAGTACCATTTATTGAGTAGAAAACGGTAGAGGAAAGGAAACGCATTAGCCAACGCTTTCGGTATTGCGGTTGAAACAATGTAGAAGAGATAAGCCAATACGAAACCGACAACCATCACAATAAATGGAGACCATTTTACCCATGCCGGAACAGAGTGAACTGCATGCAGGATATGGTTATCAGATCCTGTAAACAATGCTCCTTTCCAGAAAGCATCATAGAGTTCACCAGAGAAATACGGTTGGAATATTACACCCGCGAAAATTGCACCGATTGCCAAAATAATGAGCGGAACAATCATCACAGGTCCCGATTCATGCACGTGATGCATGATGTCGGCCGTTGCCCGCGGTTTTCCATGAAAAGTCATAAAAATCAAACGCCAAGAATAGAAACTGGTGAAGAGTGCTGCAATAACCAGAAGCCAGAAGGCATATCCACTCGCCACGTTATGCGATGCAAATGCAGCTTCGATAATACCATCTTTCGAGAAGAAACCGGCCGTACCGAAGACTGTGCCGGGAATACCCACACCCGTAAGTGCCAATGTCCCGATAACCATCATCCAGTAAGTTGTCGGAATATATTTCCTTAGCCCACCCATCTTGCGCATGTCCTGTTCGTCTGAGACCGCATGAATAACGGAACCTGCTCCGAGGAACAGCAGCGCCTTGAAAAATGCGTGTGTGAAGAGGTGGAATACACCGGCACTATATGCACCGACACCCAGAGCAACGAACATATATCCAAGTTGGGAGCATGTAGAATAGGCAATGACCTTCTTGATATCGTTTTGTACCAACCCGACAGTAGCAGCGAAAAATGCTGTTGTAGCTCCGATTATAACGATAAGTGTCTGTGTGGTGGGTGCAAGTTCGAAAATCGGCGACATACGGGATACCATAAAGATACCGGCTGTAACCATCGTTGCCGCGTGAATAAGTGCAGAAACGGGCGTCGGGCCTTCCATAGCGTCCGGCAACCACGTATGCAGGAAAAACTGGGCTGATTTAGCCATTGCACCGATAAACAGGAAAATACAAGCAACTGTTATCGCTGTATCGCCGTTAACCGGCCAACTCAGGAAAGTCATATGTTCGACGAAACTCGGATCGGCCGCTCTTGCAAAAATCGTGTTGAAATTAACTGATTTGAACAGGACAAAAATACTGAAGACACCGATAAGAAACCCGAAATCACCTACCCTGTTGACCACAAATGCCTTGATTGCCGCAGCACATGCAGAAGGCCGTTGGTACCAGAAGCCAATGAGCAGATATGACGCAAGGCCAACACCTTCCCACCCGAAGAACAACTGCACGAGGTTGTTCGAGGTTACAAGCATCAACATCATGAAGGTGAAAAACGACAGATAGGCAAAAAATCTTGGGCGAGAGGGATCGGAATGCATATATCCGATCGAATATATATGAACCAATGCCGATACTGAATTGACGACAATCAACATAACAGCTGTGAGAGCATCAATATGAAGTGCCCAGTCAAACTGCAATCCTCCGACCAAAATCCAATGAAAGATCGGTATATCAACAGTTTTACCTGTCCCCAAGGCTATATCGAAAAACGCTATCCATGACAAAATAGCGACGATAACCATAAAGGTGCAAGTAACGAGTTCGGCGGCGCGAGCACCCAACGTTTTTCCACCTAATCCGGCAATAAAAAAGCCCAGAATTGGTAGGAAGACAATAGCGTAAAACATAACGCGTCAGCCTTTCATCACGTTAACATCTTCAACCGCAATCGAACCGCGATTACGATAGAATACAACCAGAATAGCCAAGCCGATCGCGGCTTCCGCTGCGGCGACGGTTAACACAAAAAGCGCAAATACTTGCCCTACGAGGTCGTGTAAAACCGAAGAGAAGGCCACAAAATTCAAATTGACTGAAAGCAATATGAGCTCAATCGACATCAAAATAATAATGACGTTTTTTCTGTTCAGAAAAATGCCAAAGACACCAATTGTGAACAACAATGCAGAAACGGTCAGATAGTGAGCAATTTCAATGTGCATATTATTCTTCCCGTTAAATACCTTTACCAGATTCAACTTTTTTAATTTCGAGTGTATCTTCGGGCATCCGTGCAACTTGTTTTGCAATCGACTGCCTTTTTACGCCCGAGCGATGATGTAATGTCAAAACGATCGCTCCGATCATTGCCACGAGCAAAACGAGCCCGGCAAGCTGGAAGTAGAAAACGTAATCGGTATAGAGGATATCACCCAACGCCTGCGTATTTGTACGTTCCGCTAAACTCGGCATCGGCTCGGTTACGTGCTCGGCCAAGTTCGGTGAAAAATGCGAACTTGCAAAAACGACTATCAATTCGACAGCGATAATAATTCCGATCAAAGCGCCAATCGGTGCATATTTCAGCGCACCTCTTTTAAGCTCGGCGAAATCCACATCAAGCATCATTACGACGAACAAGAATAAAACAGCAACCGCACCCACATAAACAACCAGCAGAATTAGACCAAGAAATTCCGCACCGGTCAGGATAAACAACGCTGCCGCATTAAAAAATGCCAGAATTAAGAACAAGACCGAATGCACCGGATTACGCGCGGCAACGACCAGAACTGCGCTTGCCAGCATAATGAAAGCGAACAAATAAAAGAATGCCGCTGCTATACCTGTTAACATTGGTTTCCCCTAAGTTAAACCAAACACGTTGACGCAAAATATTTACGTCGATTTAAATTTTGTCGCGTCAATGAACGCAACTGCAAGATTTTTCCAAACTCACCGATAGGGTGCGTCCATAGCAATATTTCTTGCTATTTCGCGTTCCCAACGATCACCATTCGAAAGTAATTTTTCTTTGTCATAATAAAGCTCCTCCCGGGTTTCAGTCGCAAATTCGAAGTTCGGTCCTTCAACAATAGCTTCCACCGGACAAGCTTCCTGACAAAACCCGCAGTAAATACATTTTACCATATCAATATCGTAACGCACTGTCCGGCGTGTACCATCATTACGACGAGGACCAGCCTCGATAGTAATAGCCTGTGCCGGACAGATAGCCTCGCAAAGCTTGCAAGCAATGCAACGCTCTTCACCGTTAGGATAACGGCGCAAAGCATGTTCGCCACGAAACCGTGGAGATACAACGCCCTTTTCGTAAGGATAGTTGATCGTCGGCTTCGGAGCGACGAACTGGCGCATGGAAAGCCAGAATGCACTCCAGAATTCTATCAGAAGAAGTGACTTGGCTGCTTGAAAAAGACCAGACATATTCCTCACCCTCAACTAAAACTTACGAATTTCAAATAGGCCGCCGTAATAACCACCATTGCCAATGAAATCGGAAGAAATACTTTCCATCCCAATCTCATCAACTGGTCGTAGCGATAACGGGGAACGAATGCTTTAACCATGGCGAACCAGAAGAAAACGAAGCAAACCTTCAATACAAACCAGATAATTCCCGGAACCCAATTGAGCCACCAAACATCAAGCGGAGGCAGCCAACCACCAAGGAAAAGAATTGTAGTCAATGCGCACATAAGGACGATTGCTACATATTCGCCAAGGAAGAACAGCATATAAGGCGTCGAGGAATATTCAATCATATGGCCGGCAACAAGTTCGGATTCTGCTTCAACCAGATCGAACGGTGGACGATTGGTCTCAGCCAAGGCAGAGATGAAGAAGATGATGAACATCGGAAACAGCGCCAACCAATTCCAATCAAGGAATGTATTGACCGGCAATCCGATATTTGTACCAAGGCCGGCTTTCTGACCATTGACAATAGTTGTCAGATCAAGTGAACCACTCACCAGAATGACGGTAACCAGAACGAAGCCTATCGAAACCTCATATGAAACCATCTGGGCAGTCGAACGCAAAGCGCCAAGAAAAGGATATTTCGAGTTGGAAGCCCACCCTCCCATGATAACGCCATAAACTTCAAGGGATGATATAGCCAAAATATACAATAGCCCGATGTTTAAACTTGCAACTGCCCAACCTTCACTGACCGGCACCACTGCCCAAGCAGACAATGCCAATGTTGAAGAAATAAAAGGTGCAAGCAAAAATACACCCTTATTTGCGCCTGCCGGGATAATTGGCTCCTTGACGACGAACTTGATCAAGTCTGCAAATGACTGGAACAGCCCCCAAGGCCCGACAACATTTGGACCCCGACGCAACTGGACTGCTGCCCAGATTTTTCTATCTGCATAAAGCAGATAGGCAATGATAATCAATAAAACCACCAAAAGTAGCAGCGCTTTGCCGACAATAATCAGCAGGGGAAGCAGCCAGGTCATAAAGAAATCACCCATTGTCTTTATTTTTCCTCTCTACTTTCATTCTGCCGCTTCTGTCAGTCGAGCTTTTGCTAGGGCTGAACACTCAGCCATTACCGCCGACGCGCGGGCAATAGGGTTAGTCAAATAAAAATCTTTTATCAAAGACGAAAAAGCTTGCTTGCCAAGTTTGACAGGATGCGAACCGAGCTTTTCTACCTCTTTGTAATCACCCGCTTTGATGGCGTTTATATTGGCCATATGCGGATAATTTTCGAACAGGTTTTTGCGTAAGTCAGCAAGTGAATCAAACGGCAACTTATGTTCCAGAACTTCTGATAAGGCTCTGATAATCGCCCAATCATCCTTGGCTTCGCCTGGTGCAAATGCAGCACGCGCAGTCATCTGCACACGGCCCTCGGTATTGACATAAATACCTGATTTTTCCGTATAGGCCGAAGCTGGCAAAATGACATCGGCGTTTTGCGCACCATTGTCACCATGGCTACCGATATAGATGACAAATCCTTTCTTTTGATCAAGATTTATCTCGTCTGCTCCAAGAAGGAATAACACCTCGGATGACTTGACGATATCTTCAGCGCCGAGATTGGATGAAAAGCCGATATCCAGCCCACCAACACGTGACGCTGCGGTTTGCAAAATACCCAAACCGTTCCATGTATCCGACAATGCTCCGACTTCGTCACAAAGCTTTGAGATCGCGTTCAATATTGCTTCGCCGTTTTGACCCACCAATGCAGCTTGTCCGACTAGAATTAACGGTTTTTCAGCTTTTTTCAAAACTTCGAAAAACTCGTTCTTACCATCAAGCAATTGCGATAGCGTATCAGAGCCTGCACCAAGATAGGTGTAAGGATAACGCAAATCCAACTTGTCTCCGATAAGACCAATCGGGAAATTGCCTTGCCGTTCACGCTTGCGGATTCTCGCATTCATTACGGCCGCCTCAAATCGCGGATTGGAGCCAATGATCAACAATGCATCAGCATCTTCAATGCCGGCAATTGTCGGATTGAAAATATATGAAGAACGCCCCGTCACGCTTGAGGAAACACTTCCGTCCTGCCGACAATCAACGGCTGACGAACCTAGCGATTTCAACAGCAGTTTCAGTGCATACATCTCTTCGACGGTAGCAAAATCTCCTGCAACAGCACCGATCTTATCATGAGACGCAAAATCGATAGCCGATTTTATTGCCGAAAATGCCTCGGCCCAACTTGCCTCAACCAATTTTCCGCCTTTACGAACATAAGGCCGGTCAAGCCGCTGAGTACGCAAACCATCCCAAATAAAGCGGGTTTTATCCGAAATCCACTCCTCGTTAATATCATCGTTGACACGGGGCATAATACGCATGACTTCACGACCACGCGTATCTACACGAATGGCGCTGCCCAATGCGTCCATTACATCAATCGTTTCCGTCTTTGTGAGTTCCCACGGACGGGCATGAAATGCGTAAGGGCGAGATGTCAATGCGCCGACAGGACAAAGATCAATGACATTGCCCTGCAATTCGGACGTCATTGCCTGTTGAAGATAGGTTGTAATCTCCGCGTCTTCACCACGTCCTATTAATCCGAGTTCGGATATACCGGCAACTTCTGTCGTAAAACGAACACATCTTGTACAGTGAATACAACGATTCATCACCGTTTTAACCAAAGGACCAATGTACTTGTTTTCGACGGCCCGCTTATCCTCTTTATAACGCGAAAAATCATGACCATAAGCCATGGCCTGATCTTGCAGGTCACATTCGCCACCCTGATCACAAATAGGACAATCAAGCGGGTGATTGATAAGGAGAAATTCCATAACTCCTTCACGAGCTTTTTTTACCATCGGTGTATTGGTAAACATTTCCGGTGGTTCGCCATTAGGACCCGGACGCAAATCGCGGACACCCATCGCGCAGGATGCTGTTGGCTTGGGCGGTCCCCCCTTCACTTCAACAAGGCACATGCGGCAATTGCCAGCGACCGAAAGACGTTCGTGAAAGCAGAACCGTGGAACCTCTGCGCCCGCTGCCTCTGCAGCCTGAAGAAGCGTATAGTGATCCGGTACTTCGATCTCTTTTCCGTTAATTTTGATCTTCGCCATTGTTATTCCAGTCCGCGGAAAAACCGCTTAACCTTAAAACTTCAATCCGTCTTTTATTCGGCTGCTTCCAAAGCAATATTCTTACTTTGAACAGCATTACGAGTATAATCATCAATGCGTTTTTCAATTTCCGGACGGAAATTTCTGATCAACGCTTGAACCGGCCAAGCCGCAGCATCGCCCAAAGCACAAATCGTATGTCCTTCAACATGTTTTGAAACATCGAACAAAAGGTCGATTTCACGCTTTTGTGCCCTGCCCTCAACCATACGTCCCAAAAGCCGCATCATCCAGCCGGTACCCTCACGGCACGGTGTGCATTGTCCGCAACTTTCATGTTTGAAGAATGCGGAAATACGCCAGATCGCCTTGATAATATCTGTTGATTTATCCATCACAATTGCGCCACCGGTACCAAAAGATGAACCTATGGCTTTCATGCCGTCAAAATCCATGATTGCTTCAGGCATTTTCTCGCCCGGAACAACGGGGCAGGATGCGCCGCCCGGAATAACTGCCAAAAGATTATCCCAACCGCCGCGAATTCCGCCAGCGTGTTTTTCTATCAATTCGCGAAAGGTTAGTCCCAAGCTCTCTTCTACAACGCATGGTGTATTGACATGTCCGGAAAACATAAACAACTTCGTCCCGACATTGTTAGGTCTGCCGAAAGAAGAGAACCACGACGCCCCGCGACGCAAAATCGTCGGCGAAACCGCAATTGATTCAACATTGTTCACCGTTGTGGGGCAGCCGTAAACGCCCATATTCGCAGGAAAAGGTGGCTTCAGACGCGGTTGTCCTTTCTTACCTTCCAGACTTTCAAGAAGTGCCGTTTCTTCACCGCAAATGTAGGCACCTGCGCCATGGTGAACGATAATATCGCAAGCATGACCGTGTTTTGTTTTTTTACCGAGAAGCCCGGCATCATAGCATTCATCAATTGCTGCCTGTAAGGCCTCGCGTTCGCGGATATATTCACCGCGCACGTAAATAAACGCAGTATGCGCCCCCATAGCGAAGGTTGCAATTACGCATCCTTCAATCAAGGTATGAGGATCGTGACGCAATATTTCGCGATCCTTACAGGTACCGGGCTCTGACTCATCTGCGTTGACAACCAGATAGTGCGGACGCCCATCATCCTGTTTAGGCATGAACGACCATTTCATGCCTGTCGGAAAACCGGCACCACCTCTCCCACGCAAACCGGATGCTTTCATCTCGTTGATAATCCAGTCGCGTCCTTTTTCAAGAATGGCTTTTGTACCGTCCCAACAGCCACGAGACATCGCGCCTTTAAGAGACTTGTCCTTTAAACCGTATATATTGGTGAAGATGCGATCACTATCAGCCAGCATTTCTCACCTTTTTCCTTTGTTTCAATACGTTACTCAACTTTTTTAAAGTGATTTATTAATAGTCTTCCTAATTCAATATCTCAGTTTAACCTCAAACAATAACTCACTCGTCCGCTTTTTTTGCGGACGAATTCCTCTTTGTTGTTTTCTGGTCACCATCCAACAACGAAGTAAGTCCTGTAATCGGCTCGGATGTTTTTCGACCATTTTGCGGGCCAACCGGAATAGACGCACCCTTGCCTGCCTCGAATGCATCAATGATTTCTTCCAGACGTTCCGGTGTTAAATCTTCATAAGTATCCTTGAAGATCATAACCATAGGTGCATTTGCACAAGCACCCAAACATTCAACCTCTTCCCAGGAAAGCGTACCATCTTTGTTGGTTTCAAAAGGCGCTTCATTGATCTTGTTTTTACAAACTTTGATTAGTTCTCCGGCACCTCTCAACATGCAGGGTGTCGTTCCGCAAACTTGAACATGCGCCTTTGTACCAACAGGTTTGAGTTGGAACTGCGTATAGAACGTCGCTATTTCCAAAACCCGAATATATGCCATTGAAAGCATATCCGCGACATATTCTATTGCTGCACGGGTCACCCACCCTTCTTGCTCCTGAGCGCGCATCAATAACGGAATAACAGCAGACCTTTGTCGTCCCTCAGGATATTTGGCAATAGTCTTCTCTGCCCATTTCAAGTTCTCTTTATTAAAGGAAAAAGAAGCAGGTTGGACGGCTTCATTGGCAAGACGGCGCACAGTCATCAGCGATCGACCTCCCCGAAAACAATATCAATAGAACCCAAGATTGCTGTAACATCCGCAAGCATATGTCCACGCGTTAAAAAATCCATCGCTTGCAAATGCGCATAACCAGGCGCACGTAATTTCACACGATAAGGCTTGTTTTTACCTTCCGAAACAAGGTACACGCCAAATTCACCTTTAGGTGCCTCTACTGCAGCATAGACCTCACCCGCGGGAACATGAAAACCTTCAGAATAAAGTTTGAAATGATGGATAAGAGACTCCATTGAACTTTTCATTGCCGCTCTTCTGGGCGGCGTAACTTTATGATCTTCTGCCAAAACCGGACCGTCTTTTTCAGTGCTTAACAAACGCTCTACACATTGACGCATTATACGTGCAGACTGGCGCATTTCTTCCATACGGATCAAATAACGATCATAACAATCGCCATTTTTCCCCACCGGAATATCAAAGTCCATTTCGTCATAGCATTCATAGGGTTGACTCTTCCGCAAATCCCACGGAACCCCGGCACTCCGGATCATTACACCTGAAAATCCACGCACCCATGCATCTTCAATCTTGACTACACCGATGTCGACATTGCGTTGTTTAAAAATACGGTTCGGCGTAACAAGAGCATCAAGCTTATCCAAAGCGACTAGAAAGGGATCAATAAATTTTCCGATATCTTCAACGAGTTTTTCCGGCAAATCCTGATGCACCCCACCGGGACGAAAATAATTTGCGTGCAACCTTGCTCCACAGGCGCGCTCATAAAAAATCATAAGCTTTTCGCGCTGTTCGAACCCCCAGAGCGGCGGCGTCAAAGCTCCAACATCCATAGCCTGCGTCGTGACATTCAATAAATGATTGAGAATACGACCGATTTCCGAAAAAAGTACACGAATGAGCTGACCGCGCTTTGGAACTTCAATACCGAGCAATTTTTCGACTGCAAGCACAAACGCGTGCTCCTGATTCATGGGAGCAACATAGTCCAACCGATCAAGATATGGCGTCGCTTGCAAATAGGTTTTTGTTTCCATCAGCTTTTCGGTGCCACGATGGAGAAGCCCGATATGAGGATCGACGCGTTCGACTATTTCTCCATCAAGTTCCAGCACCATACGCAAAACACCGTGCGCAGCAGGATGTTGCGGACCAAAATTTATATTGAAATTACGGACATTGACCTCAGCCACGACCCGCTCCTTTGCCTTGCTGCAATTCAACTACAGTAATAGGTTTTCGACCAAAATCACGACCATTTATGTCCGGAAAACACGTCTGCAATTTCATTTTGCTCCCCCGGCCTTCTCGTCGCCCGGCAATACATAGTCTGTCCCTTCCCAAGGCGACATGAAATCAAAATTTCGCATTTCCTGACGAAGCACAACCGGCTCATAAATAACCCGTTTTAATTCGTTATCATATCTACATTCGACAAAACCCGATGTCGGAAAATCCTTGCGTAAGGGGTGTCCTTCAAAGCCATAATCCGTCAAAATACGCCGCAAATCCGGATGCCCCGAAAACAAGATGCCATACATGTCGTAAGCTTCTCTCTCATACCATTCCGCCCCCGGATAAACACTGCACGCAGAAGGTACAGGAGTATCTTCGTCGGTACGTACTTTTACACGCAGACGTAAATTATGACGAGGAGACAATAAATGATAAACGACGTCGAAACGTTTTTCCCTCTCGGGAAAATCAACACCGCAAATGTCGACAAGACCGACAAACTGACAATGTGAATCATCCTTAAGGAAAGAAAGGACATCAATAATGGCGTCAAGTTTAGCTACAACCGTCAATTCATTATAAGCAAAAACAGACTCATCAATTACACTCTCCAACCGTTCTGCGAGATAAGACTGCAATTCCTTAAGCGCTTCACTATTCATCACTTGCTCTCCCCTCACCGTTCAATAGAACCGGTGCGACGTATCTTTTTTTGCAGCAATAAAACTCCATAAAGGAGAGCTTCTGCCGTTGGAGGACAACCAGGAATATAGATATCAACTGGCACTATACGATCACATCCGCGTACAACAGAATACGAGTAATGATAATACCCTCCTCCATTGGCGCATGAGCCCATAGAAATAACGTAGCGAGGTTCCGGCATCTGGTCGTAAACCTTACGCAACGCCGGTGCCATTTTGTTTGTCAAGGTTCCTGCCACCATCATCACATCTGATTGGCGCGGTGAGGCGCGTGGAGCGTAACCAAAACGTTCATTATCATAATGTGGCATTGAGCATTGCATTAACTCGATCGCGCAACATGCAAGACCAAAGCTCATCCACATCAACGAACCGGTACGTGCCCAGGTAACAAGTGCATCTACAGAGGTTACCAGAAAACCTTTATCCGAAAGTTCACCGCTGATATTATTGAAAAATTCGTCATCCGAACCGATCAATTTCCCCGTATTCGGGTCTATAATACCTTTTGGTTTGGGAGCAACCAGTGTCGAATTGTCATGAATCAATCCCATTCAAGTGCTCCTTTTTTCCACTCATAAATAAAGCCGACGGTCAATACGGCCAAAAACACCAACATAGAAACAAAACCGAACATACCGACCGCATCGAATGACACGGCCCAAGGAAATAGAAACGCAACTTCTAAGTCGAAAATAATAAACAGAATGGAAACCAGATAAAATCTAATATCAAACTTCATACGTGCGTCATCAAAGGAATTAAATCCGCACTCATATGCTGAAAGTTTTTCCGGATCGGGAGAACGATAAGCCACAATATAAGGCATTATCAACAGTATACCGGCGATCAACGCCGACACGATTATAAAAATCAATACTGGCAAATAAGAACTTATCAGATCGGTCATGGTCCACTTCTGCCTTTAAAAGGTGCTGAACTAACACTACCGGAGTCTACCTGAAACGTAGCAAAACCGGCTTGTAAGTTAATCCCGCCCGTGCAGCTTAAAGGGCATGCCGTGCGATAAAATCTGCGTTAAGCGTTACCCCACCAAACGCTCTTACGCAATAGCAAACGCTATCATAAAATCGTAAGTTGTGCAAAATCCAGAACGAGTTTTACAAGCATAGGTTTGTATAACAGTGATCAATTCTGAAAAAAATAATTGAAAAACAATATATTGGGATATTTTTTACAGCGATTATTCCGCTCTAAAATTCAAACAATTCATCTTTTATTCATTCAGTCACGTTTTAGCGAACGATAATATTTACGTCACTTTTGGACCAAAACGGCACAAAGTATACCACCATATGCCATTCGACATCAGATTCACTATCAGGAGAGCCAAATACAAACTCATACCTATTAAAAGTTTAATCAAAAATCAGGGGGGGGGCAATAAAGAATAAAACGAAGGCTTTGACTATCTAAACAAAAAGTCAAACATTAGCCATGATCAGCTAAAATAGCCATCTGAAAAATGGCGCGAGTGACGGGACTCGAACCCGCGACCTCCGGCGTGACAGGCCGGCGCTCTAACCAACTGAGCTACACCCGCGCACTTTTCAGTTCAGTCATTGTGACTGTGTGCGGTCGTTTAAGGTGTTCGCTTGCATCTGTCAAGCGACAAGCAGATAGTTTTTTCACAAAAATTGTTTTTTTCGCGAAAAACGTGGAAAAACAGCGTGGCCAAAAAAAATTAAGCAAAAAATCTATTTTAAGTGTCATCTTTCTCTTGCGTTTAGCAAAAGTTTTGCCTAAAGAGTGCGTCAGTTGTTACCAACCCACGGTAACGGCGGGCGATTAGCTCAGCTGGTAGAGCGCCTCGTTTACACCGAGGATGTCGGGAGTTCGAGTCTCTCATCGCCTACCATTCTCCATTTTCATCCTTTTACTAACTGGCTTATCAAATCTATTGAGCGCAGACGTTTGGAAAATTGTATCGTTTGTCGCACCTAATTGAATTCCTGGCCCCCCTCGTCATGTTGTAATGACTGTCGGTCTCTGGCGACTTTCCAACTCCTTAATGAAGGTAACTGATATAATAACAGCGAGGTCAACAGGATAACTTTTTCCGCATGTAAGCTGTTTCCACGTATCTCAGTCATAGCATTTCAATTCACGACGAAGTGGTGAATCATAACCTGACTGTCTCGCTATCAAAGGGGTACCGTTGCAGTTAATGCGCTCTGTCAGGACCATTCGTACTGTGATGCAGTAAGACTCAACAATTTTCCGGTTTTAACCAATTTAAAGGGTGAATTTTTACGAGTCGTTCGTAATGTCTCAAAAAAAGCCATAAAATTTTTCAAAAGCTCTTTCCGAAGGGGAAGTTTTTCCTATCTGCATCAATATGGCGTTCATATTCGGAGAAGATTTTATGCAAGCCGTTCATCTCGTTGACGACCGAAATTCGGTCAAATTGCCTTTTATCTTTTTATTGATCTCTCTTTTTCTTCCAGTATTGGCAGGCTGCGGTTTCAATACAATTCCAACCAATGAGGAAAAAGCACATGCCGCTTGGAGTGAAGTATTAAATCAATATCAACGGCGGTCCGATCTGATTCCAAACCTTGTCGAAACCGTTAAGGGATATGCTCAACATGAACAGGCTGTGTTGACCGGCGTTGTAGAGGCGCGTGCGAAAGCAACGCAAACAAATATCAACGCCGATATGCTCAACGACCCCGAAGCTATGCAACAATTTATCAATAATCAGTCCAATCTGACGGGAGCATTGTCCCGCTTGATGGCTGTTGCTGAAAACTATCCTGATCTAAAAGCGAATCAGAATTTTCTTGCATTACAATCGCAGCTTGAGGGAACCGAGAATCGCATTGCAGTAGCAAGACGCGATTATATCGAAGCAGTGCGTGTCTATAACACAGCTCTCAAGACGATGCCGACTATGATATGGACGTGGTTATGGTATCGTGATGCAAAACCAATGCCCACATTTTCAATCGACGAGGCCGCCGAAAAAGCCCCCAAGGTCGAGTTCAACAAATGATTCTTTTACCTAGGCCAGTTTTCATAAGGATAATTTTCTTCATAATATTGGCCTTTAGTTCTGTTTGGACTTTATCCAATGCCTCTTCAGGTAGCTTGAATTTCCCCGAACTATCGAATCGCATCGTCGACAATGCGCATTTACTTAGTCCGGAAACAAAAACATCTCTTGGTACCAAGCTAGCGTCACTTGAGCAAAAGACGGGTGACCAGATCGTTGTAGCCACTCTTCCTAGCCTTTACGGCTACGATATAGAAACTTATGCAAACGGCTTATTCAGACATTGGGCTTTGGGGCAAAAGCAAATAAACAACGGCGTACTATTGGTAGTAGCGCCGAATGAACGGGAAGTACGAATTGAAGTTGGATATGGACTGGAAGCGATACTTACAGACGCTCTGTCTTCAACTGTTATTAATGCGATAATCATACCAAATTTCAGGAATGGGAATTTTGATAGGGGAATAAGTGAAGGCGTCAACGCAATCGAAGACATTCTGACAGGGAGTAAAGCCGACTTTGATTCCCGGATAAAAGCTTACCAGCAAATCGAACAGGAGAAGATCGAGCAGCAGCAAAAACAGGATTTAATAGCCAATGCCATAACTTTCATTGTGTTTTTCATCTTTGTCGTACTTCCGATACTGGCTTCAATTTTCGGAATGAAAGTTGGCCCTGGACGCTATCGCTGGCTCGGTATCGTCTTTGTACTTTGGTTTCTCGGATCGGGTCGCGGTGGAGGATTCGGAGGAGGTTTCGGCGGGGGATCTGGCGGCTTCGATGGAGGATTCGGAGGCGGCGGTGGTTCGTCTGGCGGCGGAGGCGCATCAGGAAGATGGTAATATCAATGGATAAACAGGCTTTATCGGATGTGATTGAACGCGATAGAATCAGCGCTGCAATTCATTCTGCCGAAAAAACAACCAGTGGTGAAATTTTTGCTGTATTTACAAAAGGAAGCGACAGCTATTTTATTATTTCGTTTTTTGTGTGGACTGTCTTTGTCTTTTTCTGTTCGATCATAGTTGCTTATTGTCTGCATTTTTGGCGGTATGACATTCCGCTTCATTATTTCGCGTCAATTTTTCTTACCATACATCTTTTAGGCCTATTCTATCTGTCCATTATTCCGGCTTTAAGATTGGCAATAACTCCCGCTTCGATTAAAAATCGTATTTGTCATGAAAATGCTATGCGTCAATTTCTGGCGCAAAATATCAACCGGACAAAAAGGCGCACCGGCATTCTTTTGTTTATTTCAGAAGCGGAACATTATGCCGAGGTTATAGCTGACACAAAGATTTCGGAAAAAGTACCACCGGAAACATGGAACGCGATCGTTAAAGGCATGATGGAAAAGGCACGAAATAGAGAACTTACCGAAGCTTTTTTGGAAGCGATAAAAAAGTCCGGTGAAATACTAACGTGCTATTTTCCGGAAAGCAGCCATATAGATAACGAATTGCCTGACCATATTGTTGAACTCTTATAACTCTTTATTTGTCTTTCAGATATTCGTTATTGTCCGTATGTTTGTTTCAAGATGGTTTGCTACGCTATCAAGCCTGTACCCCCACTCCAATTTTATTCATTGTCATGGGCTTATTCTTTGCTCTCGGCTCTTATATCGTTATTCATAAAAAACACCAACTTCTTCATTAAATTTATAGATAGAATAAACCCGAATTTGGTAAACAGAGATCGCAGTGTCGGTACGAGTTAATATTAAGCAGTTGTACGCCATCGGTTTGTTTTTTGCCAACCGTAACACTAATTATAATATCGCACCTTCCTCGTCTAACCTCGTCCGTTGAAGCAACCAGGCTTCACATTTGTGGTATTCCATATCCGATTTGCAAACCGGAAACAATGCTTTACAGGAAAAACTGTTTGATCAATTCAGATATTTTTCTGTAACGTTAAAGAACACATTTAAACTTATGTATTTATTGAATTTAAAATATATTCTATGGTATATTCTAAATTCTATTAATATTTCCAATAATATAAATTATATGAACTATTATTTACATTTTATTAAAATACCTTGTTATAATTAGAGAGTAAATTTTAAAAATAATAATTTTTAACATATTACAATTCACTCTATTGTCCTAATCCTTCAATCTTCGACTATCTAATTCCTTGATTTAAGTTTCATAGGCTAATAAATTATCGTGGAAAAATTTTTCGCGGCTGGATATGATGAACAATATAATCCGACAAAACCTAGATCACCATTTTTTACCGACAAAAGCTTCCCCGCCCGTAGAATGGGTCATAAGCGACGAGCTAGTTCCATATCCGTTTGCTCTCGAAGAAATGGAAAAGAGAATCGCCAGAATAGCTTCCGGAGACGCTCGTGAACGAATTTGGTTATTGGAGCACCCGCCTGTATACACGGCCGGTACAAGCGCCAAAAAAAGTGATCTTTTAACACCTGACCGGTTTCCGGTTTATCAAACCGGACGTGGGGGAGAATTTACCTATCATGGACCAGGCCAACGTGTAATTTATGTCATGCTTGACCTGAAACGTCGCAAAGAAGATGTCCGTGCTTTTATAGGGGCGTTGGAAGAATGGATCATCCAAACTCTGGCCGAATTCAATATCAAAGGTGAACGTCGGGAAGATCGCGTGGGCGTGTGGGTTGTTCGTCCCGACCGGCCGTCGACAATTAAAAACGAGCCGGCGGAAGACAAGATTGCGGCAATAGGAATACGTTTGCGCAAGTGGGTAAGTTTTCATGGAATTGCGTTAAACGTTGAACCGAATTTGTCACATTATGCTGGAATTGTTCCTTGCGGGATATCGGATCATGGTGTGACTAGTTTTGTTGATCTTGGTCTGCCCGTCACCATGGCAGATGTTGACATTGTCCTGAGACAAACGTTTGAAAGAATATTTGGCGCCACAATTTCTGTAAAACCTTAGGTTGCAACAAAATGATCTGCGAGAATACAGACCAGAAGAAATTTTATATCACGGCAATTATTGCCACGCTTTTATTTTATTTTCCTCTCATACTAAGTAATTATTATTATAGAGATGATTTTGAAAGGCTTGTTAGTCAAACTCCGGGATGGAGCGAATATGGACGACCATTTGCTGACGTTTTAGCATTCTTTCTTTCTGCTGATTGGCAATGGATGCCGGATTCATCCCCCTTTTTTCTTATCATTGCGTTATGTTTAACTATCGTATCAGCGTGTCTATGTTTAAAGATCCGTTCAATTCCGTTTAACGCGGTTACTGCGGCTCTGCTCGTCGCCTATATCTTCAATCCATTTCTACTCGCTGCATATCTTTATCGTTTTGATTGTGTGATAATGGCGATGGGATTGACATGCAGTTTGTTGGGTTGGGCCTACTACAAAAATTCAAAAATAAAATCTGCGATATTTTGCTTCATTTCTATGGGATTTTACCAATCCTATATCAATATGTTTATTATTCTTGTTTTAGTAGAAACACTATTTGATATTTACCGTGGTAGAAAAATCAGCATCGCAATTAGATATTTCATAAAGTCAGTTATCTTTGCTGCATTAATCACGGTTTTCTTTTATTTTTTTGATAAAATATTTATCGATGAATATGCTGCAGTGAAGGGCCAATTTATCTTTCAAAGTTCGAAAGGTGCAGCTCACTACATTGCAGTGACGACTGAAAATGTTTTTTCACGTTATTTCGGCTTTTTGTCAACAACCGGTAAAATATTGTATGGCATAGCTATTTGCGTCGGTTTTGCACAAATTCAACTTCACTTTTATCGCGATACGCACTTCGATAAACCGGTTTTGAGAGCGGCAATCTGCTCGATCGCTTATTTATTCATGCTACCCATTTCGCTTGGTGTGTTGTATGGAATCGTAGGTGACAGCGGCATCCCACCGAGGGTTATGCCCCAATCTATCTTCTTTTCTGTTTGCGTTCTTTTTCTTCTCATTCAATTTGTCACGCGTTTACAAAAGCTAGAAAATCAAGGGGGTGCTCTTACTTTTGCAAATACAAAAGCAACTTGGGGAATAATCGGCTTTTTCCTGCTATTTCCGCTTGTTTTTAGCTATATTTTGAATAGCGCAGTCAGGATTCAAAATGATTTGAACCGTTATTACTTATACCGTATCGCTACATCTTTAGAATCGTTTCCTCCCGAGAAGCCCATTTACATTCTGGGCGGATTGGGAACATCTTCTTACATAAAAGATACTGCCGAAAGAATGCGCCTTATTGCGGTGATGATACCTCATGGGAGTGACTGGCTCTTATCATCGCAATTAAAAGAATTCGGATATAACAACATAAAAATGATATCTAATACGCGGCTCGCCGCTCAACTGGTTACGGAATTATGTAACCAAAATCGGCTGCCTGATATCAACACTATGAATTATCGAATATTCGACCTGGACGAATTTCTTTTTATTTCGCTTGGACGCAAAAATATGTGCCTGAGCGATTATAATGAAAATACCGGGGATGATCCCCAATGACCCGACGCTTGGATGTGAATGAAGTTGTTTTGGACATTTATAAGAAACACAGGTCGTTTGTGCTGTTTTTATGTTCCGGATCAATCGCATTCTGGATCGATTTTTTTACTCTTTGGATATTACAGACATCTGGTCTAAATCTTTGGATTGCCAGAGCGTGCGCATTTATTGTTGCAGCTACTTTCACTTGGATATTCAACAGTCGGATATCATTTCGAGGTCGGGAAGCGCGTTTCAAAAATCTGAAAGGTTGGGGAAGTTATATGGGGCTTGCAGCCATCGGCGGTGTGCTCAATTATTGCGCGAGCATGACTGTGTTAAAAAGCTCCGGCAATGTTACGCCATTGACTTTATTCCTGGCTATTGCGGCCGGATCGTTAGCAGGACTTTTCGCCAATTATTTTTTAAACCATTTTGTATTTTTTAAAAAAGCATGAAATAGGCTGATATTTCTATTTGAATTATTCAACAAAAACAGCGTTATATTTTCTCATGATCTCCAAAAGATCATCCGATAATAATAATTCAAGTTCTTTTTGCCGTTCAGTTGTCATATGAGCCAGACGATACCGGCTATCTTTATAAAAATTGCTTTCCGAAACTTCGTTATTAACCGGGTGTGTCATTATCTCGATAGTCACATCGCGATCTGACGTTTTGCTTGATATCAACGCCAACCCCTTATCAATATCATCCAAAGCGAGGTTGCAACTCGCAGTCGCTCCTAAAAAAAAGTCCGAAGTGGGCACCTGATAGCGACTCACTAAAGCTCTCGTATCTTTTGCCCAAAAAGCCAATAATTGCCGGCGCAAATTTCCTTTGATATTATCGACAATATTTGACCGCCTCTTATATCCAAGTTCCAATGGTGTGCGGATGTAGGAAACCGGATATTTTTTTAAAAGCTCTTCGATCACTGGTCTTAATGGCGGCCATATGTGGATATGCAGATGACCGTCGAGCCTTATTTGCCTATCACTAAAACAGTTATGGACGAATTCAATTTGCTGGCAAAATTCTTTGAATATCCATTCTTGTAACAACTTTTTCTTAGAAGAAAAATAAAGTTTTTTTATCAATTGCCCCAGTGACAAACAAAAAAAGCCATCTTCACTGGTCAATCCGAACGCACTCCCTCCTTCTGAAAGAGATCGTCCCTCAAGAAGGTTGAGATGTGTATTGATAAACTTGCAACCTGTTTTATCTAAAGCTTCGTAGCTTGATTGGTCTTCACCGCCGGCAAGAACACTGGTGCCCTGTAGCCGACCTTTTTCTAGTGCTGTAACGATTGCGCTCGAGCAACCGCGATCAACAGCAAAGTCGTCCGCATTAAACAAGCAGAAAAGTGTCATTTTCGCGCTTTCCTGTTCTTGGAATCTTCTCCGCCTCCCAGATCTATTTTTTGACTGATCAGAAAACGCGGACGACTTTTTACTTCATAAAAAATTTGACGGATATATGCCGACAAAACACATAAGCAAGAGAGCACCGCAACACCGGTAATCAAAATGACAAGGATCAAAGTTGAAAAACCACTGACCGATTTCCCGATAACTTTAGAGATGACAGCGTCACCACCAACAACTAAAGAAAATAACACAAACAAGAAAGTCATAAACCAGATGAAAACGAGAGGCTTTGCTGAAAAACCCGTTAGCGAATCTATGGCTAAATGCAGTTTTTTCCAAAATGACCAACCGCTTTTCCCAATTTCACGATTTTTAGGAACAAAAGAAACACTTACCTGCTTGAAACCGAGCCATTGCACAACACCTCGATAAAAGAAAAGCTTTTCCGGTAGTGATTTCAGCGCATCTGCTACTTTTCGGTCAAGCAAAATAAAATCACTCGTTCCTCCAATATCATTTTCGGTTATCCAGTGAAAAATTTTATAAAAGCTTGCCGCCGCCAAACGATCCAAACACGATTCTTGTTGTCTCTTCTCTTTCACAGCCGAAACAATTTCGGCCCCCTCTTCCCACAATTCAAGCATTTTGGACATCAATTCCGGTGGATGCTGCAAATCACAGTCAATCGTTATGACAACGTCACTATCTGCCAAAGAAAGGCCAGCTGCGATTGCCGATTCCTTGCCAAAGTTTTTTGCAAGCCGAATACCCTGAATTCGGAATTTTTCAGGAATAATTTTTTGTAAGTCCGACCAGCTTGTGTCCTTAGACCCGTCGTCGACAAGTATAATCGTCAAATCATACTCAAGTTTAGAAAATACTCGTGCGACTTCTTCGACAAAAATCGCAATTCCTTTTCCTTCATTATAAACCGGACTAATTACTGTGACTGTTGTCATCTTTGCATTCCGCAAACAAACCCCTTGATGTAGATCTTTTACATGATTTCATTTTAATTGAAAGTCTTGCGAACAGAACACGAACATCCTCGCTTTTTCGCATCATATATGCAAAAATAGAACGATTCGTACAAATTTAACTTCAGATAAATCCTAGGATAGATAATCGACACCGATGGACGAGAAACATAACGATCTTTTTGGAAATTTGCAAAGCAATACAGAAACGGCAAAAGAACTTTCCGATGGCGTTTCAAAAAAAGCGAATCTCGAAAAAAAAGATAAACAAACGTTGAAATCCTTGACTGTAACAACCGATGCAGAAGATAGCTATGATGCTTCATCTATCCGTGTGCTGGAAGGGTTGGAACCGGTGCGTTTGCGTCCGGGAATGTATATCGGTGGCACTGACAGTAAAGCACTTCATCATCTTTTCGCAGAAGTTATTGATAACTCGATGGACGAGGCTGTTGCAGGCTATGCCAATTTTATCGAAGTATCGCTTGATGCCGACGGGTATTTAACAGTTACCGATAACGGACGCGGTATACCGGTAGAGAACCATCCGCAAATGCCTGATAAATCGACTCTTGAAGTTATCATGACCCAATTACATTCAGGCGGCAAATTCGACGGAAAGGCATATGAAACATCAGGTGGACTTCACGGCGTCGGAATATCGGTTGTCAATGCTTTGTCAGATGACATGGAGGTGGAGGTAGCGCGTGGCCGCAAACTTTACCGACAGCGGTTTTCCCGCGGGATTCCCAAGTCAGGTCTGGAAGATTTAGGCGAAATCCATAATCGCCGTGGTACACGCGTCCGTTTTCATCCGGATGCAGAAATATTTGGGCCAAAAGCTGCTTTCGATCCTGAACGGATCTACAAAATGGCACGCTCGAAAGCCTACCTTTTTGGCGGTGTTGAAATTCGCTGGAGTTGCGATCCGGCAAAGCTTATCGGGAAAGACAATATTCCCGAGAAAGCTGTTTTTCATTTTCCGGGCGGGTTGAAAGATTTTTTAAGTTCATCTCTTGACGGGGAATATCAAGTCACTTCGGATATTTTTGCCGGAAAAACCGAACAGCGCGGTGGCCATGGTTCTGTCGAATGGGCGATCACGTGGTACGGTGGTGACGGTTTTATGCATTCCTATTGCAATACTATACCAACGGGTGAAGGTGGTACGCATGAAGCAGGTTTGAAACAGGCTCTTCTACGCGGATTAAAGGCTTATGCCGAATTGACGGGTAATAAACGGGCTTCCGTTATCACCACCGATGATGTGATGATATCGGCGGCTGTAATGCTTTCGGTCTTTATCCGTGAACCGGAATTTGTCGGACAAACCAAAGATCGTTTGGCAACCGTCGAAGCACAACGAATCGTCGAAAACGCGATTCGTGACCCGTTTGATCATTGGCTCGCCAATTCCCCTCAGGAAGCCACCAAACTTCTTGATTGGGTTGTTGAGAGAGCCGAGGAACGATTAAAAAGGCGTCAGGAGAAAGAAGTCAGTCGCAAAACTGCCGTGCGGAAGTTACGCCTTCCAGGAAAACTCGCTGATTGTACGCATAATTCAGCTGCGGGCGCAGAGTTATTTCTAGTCGAAGGTGATTCAGCCGGCGGTTCGGCAAAACAGGCCAGAAATCGTGCAACTCAGGCGGTGTTACCCTTACGCGGAAAGATTCTTAATGTTGCCAGTGCCGGCCGTGACAAGTTGAGTAATAACCAGATAATATCCGATCTTATATTGGCACTCGGTTGTGGCACGCATTCAAAATATAAAGAGAGCGATCTGAGGTATGACCGCATTATCATCATGACAGATGCCGATGTGGACGGTGCGCACATTGCCTCGCTCCTGATTACTTTTTTTTATCAGGAGATGCCGGAACTTATAAAGAAGGGACATCTTTTTTTAGCGGTTCCGCCTCTCTATCGCATTTCGCAAGGCGGTAATGTTGCCTATGCGCGGGATGACGCCCATAAGGATGAACTATTAAAGACAAAATTTACCGGCCGTGGAAAAATCGAAATCGGTCGGTTCAAAGGTTTAGGAGAAATGCGTTCGGATCAGCTTAAAGAAACGACCATGGATCCAAAAAACAGGACTTTACTACGAGTCGATATTGATAGCGAAAGCAATCAGGTGACTAAAAAAGTCGTTGAGGATCTTATGGGATCAAAGCCTGAAGCCCGTTTTCATTTCATTCAGGAAAATGCGGAATTCGCCGATAATCTGGATATTTGATAATTTATCGAAAAATTAAACGTTTAGCGAACCACAACAATAAAATTGACTGTAAAAAATCTCGTAAAGCGTCGTTGAAATCTCACACCGTTAAAATTGAAATATTATGGTTTGATTTTCATGTTCCCGATATCAAACTGTTGGATACACATTTAGTTTTGTGAATGAGATAGATTTGTCTCGATCCAATGCTCATTTAAAAATATTGATTGTTACCTGAACTTGAAATTATGACAGTAAAACATGAAAGGTTTACGCATAACCGTTCGTCAGAGATTTTTTTAAAATATAATACTGTTGATATAAAATTCATACTTTTAATAATATTTATAATATTATAAATAATTTAAATATTATTTTTTTAATTTACCTATTTTTCAAATTGTATAATTGTATTAATTATTCTTTTTATCACATGATTTTACGTATATTTATTCGTAATAATACTGTGATGATGTAAAATTATCGAGAACCACATCTTGGAGTCCACATTTCCGGACAACTGAACAATTTTCGCATTGGAACATATCCCGATAAGTTTTGCCTTATTCAGGCTCGGCTGCGTCAATCACCCTCAATTGGGGTGAAGCCTGACCGTTCCAATAATTAAGGTTCAGATTACCCGCAATATGAATGTTTTTTCCAAGATGTGCTATCAAAAAGTTCCCGAGATCCGTACCTACCGCACGAAATGCTATGGCTTTTAATTTTTTCCCTTCAATATTTGATAGTGACATCAACAAATGTCCGCTGCCCACTTCTCTGACATCTGACAGACGGTGCGACGGTAATACAAATATTGGCAGCGGATTTCCGGAACCGAAGGGTCCAGCTTTTTCAATCATTTCATAAAGCTCTTTGGTAGCTCCCGAAGCCGATAACAGTCCATCTATCGACAATGTTTCATGGGAATGCAAATCATTTACTTTGGCAGACAATTTCTGCCCAAGCCATTTCCGGAATTCATCTATTTTGCTCTTTAAAATTGTAACGCCTGCTGCCATAGCATGTCCCCCGCCTTTTTCAAGCAGGTTCAATTCAACAGCTTCCCGCACCAGCTCACCGAGATTAACTCCGGCTATCGAGCGCCCCGATCCCGTCGCGCTGCCATCTGCTTTGATTGCTATTGCAAAAGCCGGGCACCTGAATTTTTCTTTCAATCTGGCTGCAAGAATTCCAACAATACCGGGGTGCCACCCCTCGTGTGAAACAACGATCACACTTGGACTTTCGTCAAGTTTTAATGATTGCAGATCGCTTTCTGCTTCCAAAAGTTGCTTTGCTTCGATAGCTTGTCTCTCCTGATTGAGAGTATTGAGCTCTTCCGCGATAGCATTGGCCTCGTCCTCGGTTTTTGTAGTCAACAGGCGCGCTCCAAGCGCCTGATCACCAATTCTGCCTCCTGCGTTTATACGCGGTCCGAGTAAAAAACCGAGATGAAACACATTGAGTGGTTCGCCAATTCTGGCAACTCTTGAAAGCGCTGCAATACCGGGATTGGACATCATACGCGCAACTTTTAACCCCTTTGTAACGAAAGCCCTGTTCACACCGACAAGTGGCACAACATCACAAACTGTCGCAAGCGCTACAAGATCAAGATAACAAAGAATATCCGGAAGATCGCGATGCTTTCTTTGCTGTCTGATTTTTTTTAACGTCCATGCAACTGTTATAAAAACAAGACCGGCCGCACAGAGATATCCCTGTCCCGAACGGTCGTCCGGACGATTCGGATTAACGAGTGCATAGGCTTCCTTATGGACTTCTCCCATCTGGTGATGGTCGAGTACAACCACATCAACACCTTTCTCCCGTACTGCTTTTATAGCCTCTGCGCTATTTGCTCCACAATCCACAGTGACGACCAAACTTGCACCGTTATCAGCCAACATTTTCATAGCTTGCGGATTGGGTCCATAACCTTCAACGATGCGGTCAGGTATGTAGATATCCACGTTGAGACCGAAAAAAGTCAAAAATCGATAGAGAATAGCCGAAGAACATGCACCATCGACATCATAATCACCGAAAATCGCAACTTTTTCTTTGTGGTCAATAGCTTGAACAATCCGCTCTGTTGCTTTTTCCATGTCTACAAAAGTCACCGGATCAGGTGTCAATGCCTTCAAAGTCGGGTCTAGATAATTCAAAACTTCTTCTTCAGGAACCGAACGCGCCGCAAGAACGCGTGCCAGAGGCTCTGCTATACCGAATTTTTGCGACATAGTGAGAGCATCATTGACCCCTTCCCGATCAAGGCTTGCAATCCATCTCCGTCCGATTGCAGATCGGGCGACACCTAAAAAATTCTGTTCGGTCTCTATCATGATTGATCTGATACAACAAAAAGCCTTTCAAAGCGACGCACAAATTCAAATTTCCCTTAATTTTCAGAGACGTCCGCGTAGCAACATAAATAAAAACCTTCAGAAGCGTTTTTCACCTCTGAAGGCATTACCCCCTTTTACGATACTATCTTTACTGTCAAATTTTATCCAATGCCTGTTCTATATCGCCAATAATGTCCTTCACGTCTTCTATTCCGATAGACAAACGAACAACGTCCGGACCGGCACCGGCAGCAGTTTTTTGACTGTCGGTCAATTGGCGATGAGTGGTCGAAGCCGGATGGATAACAAGCGATCGCGTGTCTCCGATATTTGCCAAAAGCGAGAACAATTTCAGTGAAGAAGCAAATTTCACACCAGCCTCATATCCGCCTTTGACGCCGAAAGTGAAAACAGAACCCGCACCTTTTGGCGCGTAATATTGCTGAAGCTTATGATATTTATTACTTGGCAAACCGGCGTAGTTTACCCATGAAACCTTTTTCTGCTTCTCTAGATATTGTGCCACGGCCAAAGCATTATCACTATGTTTTTGCATACGCAGCGGCAAAGTTTCAGCACCTGTCAAAATTAAAAATGCATTAAATGGCGAAATGGTTGGTCCAAAATCACGCATACCCAAAACACGCGCAGCCGTTGCAAAAGCGGCATTCCCCGTGGCTTCGTAGATCACGAGTCCGGCATAATCGGGACGTGGTTCGGTCAATTTTTTATAGTGCCCTGATTTTCCCCAATCAAAAGTTCCGCCATCGACAAGAAGACCACCCATAGAATTACCATGACCACCGATAAATTTTGTTAGCGAATGGATAACAATATCGGCTCCATGCTCGATCGGGCGCAGTAGGTAAGGCGTTGCAAGCGTATTGTCGACAATGAGTGGCACACCATGAGCGTGAGCAATTTTCGCAATTGCTTCAATATCCACCACAATTCCACCCGGATTGGCAAAACTTTCAATATAGATAGCGCGCGTCTTATCGTCGATTTGCTTCTCGAACGTCTCGGGTTCTTCGCTGTCAGCCCAACGGACTTGCCAGTTGAACGACTTGAATGCATTCGAGAATTGGTTGATTGATCCACCATAAAGCTGCCGTCCGGCAACGAAATTTTCTCCGGGTTCCATAAGCGTATGAAATGTAAGAAATTCTGCAGCATGACCGGATGCGGTTGCCAAGGCAGCCGTACCGCCTTCCAGTGCTGCTACTTTTTCTTCCAATACCGCTTGTGTCGGGTTTGTAATACGCCCATAAATATTTCCGGGTTCAGTCAAGGCAAAGCGGTTTGCTGCCTGATCGGCATCCTTGAACACATAGGCTGTGGTCTGATAGATTGGGGTGATCCGCGCACCCGTTGTCGGATCAGGAGCGGTTCCCGCATGGACTGCCAGTGTTTCTATTCCCGGTTTTACTTTTGTCATTTGCTTCTCCATAAAGCATCTTGAAATATCTTTGTTACAAAGAAGCTAGAAGAACCTGCGTAGAGGCACAAGAAAACAATTTCTCTAATCCCTGAATTGTCACTATTTTTATCCCGCAATTTAACTCGTCCGGATATTTATTTACTCCGACATTTGCAGTCTGTCTGATCTGGAACATTCAGAATAAAAATCGCTCATATTTCCTCTCAAAACCGCTTAAGCTGGATTTTTTAACCAATATAATATGCTTGGTTGGATTTTATCGGCAGCGTTTCGACCTACATAACCGAACGAGCAAGCCTGTTAAAGTCATGCGGTGGCTAAACACCACGTGAATTGCTAAGATCGGGAATGTTCAATCGTTTTATTGAAACTGATTTACTTGCTTTTAGTATCGTATCAAATGCAACACATGCATAAGAATAAACTGCCTTTATTGAATTTGATAAATGCACGCCATACATGAAAATCATAGCTTGAAAAGGTAAAGACCAACGGTGGAGGTATGTGAGCGACATAAAATTCCCAATCCACAGTAAAGAGTTGATGTCTTTCACTTCATTCCCCGTCCAACTGTCGTTCAACGTTTTTAACGGGAAACGTTTTCGCTAGACTTTGTGGTTGATCCTCTACCCGCTCGTATGATCATCCAGCTTTTCCCCCGCAAGTATTGCAATTTATCATTGATAACAGCTGTTTTGGATATTGCTCAAGGCGAAAATACGCTTATCTTGTTATCGATTAGTCCAATGTAGAGCGGTAAATTGCTTATTCTCCGATCACGCGTTGATAAACATCCTTTGACTGTCTTCAATTATTGCGGGCCCAAGAATTTTTTAGATTTACCTTTAATAACAGCATATTGGAATATTTTTTTAATACATTTGTTCAAGTTTTCCCAACTATGCTTTTTCAATAATGCTTCGCTAAATACCACAAGATATATCCGACTGAAACTTATGAACTCGTGTGCGCATTCGGTGCGCCCCATTCATTTGAACTTTGCCACCTGTCAACCTGCTAAAGTCAGCAAATATTTTCGATGGATGTCTGATGTTTTTAACGGCCAGTTCAACGATATATGTAACTGGGTAATAAAAACCTTTTCGCTGTCAGACAGCGCACCGGCAATATCCTCGCGAATATTGGGGTAAGTTCCTTTGCCAACGCCATATCAATACTATGCGGTACAATATTACCTCTATCGCAAAATATTGGAAATATTGGCTTATTTCTCGATTAATGTAATTTTTTTGATTGACGTAATTGCTCTAAGCTTATAAGAAGCTCGCACGTGTCATGGATGGCACATTTGTTGTGGTCAAATCATCACAACATTAAGCAACAAAAAACGCCCTTGTTCAACATGGGATTTTAAAAAGGAAAGCTTCAATGGCAACTTTTTCACAAAAGCCCGCTGAAGTGGCCAAGAAATGGGTCATTATTGACGCAGAGAACCTTGTTTTAGGTCGTCTTGCCACATTGGTAGCCAATCGGTTACGCGGTAAACACAAACCAACTTATACACCTCACGTTGATGATGGTGATAATGTTATCGTAATCAATGCCGACAAAGTCGTTTTGACTGGCAAAAAACTTCATAACAAAAAATATTACTGGCATACCGGATATATCGGCAGCGTCAAAGAACGTACGGCCCGTCAAATCCTTGAAGGACGTTTTCCTGAACGAGTTATCGAGAAAGCTGTTGAACGCATGATTCCGCGTGGTCCTCTTGGCCGTCGGCAGATGAAAAATTTGCGCGTCTATGCTGGAACCAAACATCCTCATGAAGCCCAGCAACCTGAAGTTATCAATGTTGGTGCACTCAACCGTAAAAATAAAAGGATTGCTTAATTATGGCCGAGATTAGTTCTTTTTCCGAGCTTGGTACGGCAACCGAAACGGTTGTAGCTCCTGCAGCACCGGAAGCTCCTGTTCATGAACGTAAGCTTGACGCTCAAGGACGTTCCTATGCTACAGGTAAACGTAAAGACGCTATTGCACGCGTTTGGATAAAACCGGGTAGCGGCAAAATTGTCGTTAACGGTAAAGATTTTGACAAATATTTTGCACGCCCTGTTTTGCAGATGATTTTGCGTCAGCCAATTCTTGCCGCAAATCGCGATGGTCAGTTCGACATTATTGCATCGGTTGCCGGTGGTGGTCTTTCTGGTCAAGCCGGTGCTGTTCGTCACGGTATTTCCAAGGCTTTGACCTATTTCGAACCTGGTCTTCGTTCGGTACTGAAAAAAGGCGGCTTCCTCACACGTGATAGCCGCGTTGTTGAACGTAAGAAATACGGTAAGGCAAAAGCCCGTCGTTCTTTCCAGTTCTCGAAACGTTGATTCCTATTTTATTTTACAAAAAGCCCCGTTTTTACGGGGCTTTTTTATTTTTGTAATCTATCGAATTCAAAAGTCTTTATGAGTATATCTCACCCGAGAAATCGTTTGACCATAGCCATGAAATTAACAACCGATATCGGCTTCGACATATAATCTTCACAACCACTAGCTCTGATTCTTTCCTCGTCGCCCTTCATAGCAAAGGCAGTAACTGCAACGACCGGTATAGATTTCAATTCATCATCCGCTTTCAATTGTTTGATGACGTCAATTCCGGAAACCTCTGGTAATTGGATATCCATTAAAATAAGACCGGGTTTGTTTTGTCGAGCCAGATCCAATGCAGCCAAACCGCTGCGGGTTTCAACCGTTTCATAGCCACAGGCTTCGACAAGATCGTGGAACAATTTCATATTGAGTTCGTTATCTTCCACGATCATAACTTTTTTTGACATCCTACAATCTCCGCTCTTCCAGCTTTGTAACTATAAGAGTAAACTTGTTATGGTTACTACTTGGCTAAATGATATGAAAAAACTGATAACCAATCGTGAAGAAGCTGAAGAATTGGCGGTATCCGCATTATTGTTTATCGCGAACGATCCCGAGCTTATGCCACGTTTTTTAAATATCACAGGGATAAATGCTTCCGATATTCGTACGGCAGCAGCCTCGAAAGGTTTCCTTGCCGGCGTATTGCAATTCATATTGGCACATGAACCGACACTCATGTCTTTCTCGGAACAGTCAGGCTACCCACCACAATCAATCGGGGAAGCTGTCAACTTTCTTCCTGGCGGAGAACAACCTGTATGGCTATAAGCCCGTTTAATCAACCAGAATTTGGTTTTTGTCGGGATTGTTTATCCATTCAGCACAAGTTCAACAAACGTTGCGAAAAATGTGGTTCGCCGCGTCTTATCTATCATCCGGAACTTTATTCTCTTACATTGGCCCATATTGATTGCGATGCATTTTACGCTTCCGTTGAAAAGCGCGACCATCCGGAGCTACGCAATAAACCTGTTATTGTCGGAGGTAGCAAACGCGGGGTGGTTTCTACTGCCTGTTATATTGCGAGAATTTCAGGTGTTCACTCGGCAATGCCGATGTTCAAGGCCCTGGAACTTTGCCCAGATGCAATAGTCATTCCTCCCGATATTACAAAATATGCCCGCATAGGGCGGGAAATCCGCCAGCTTATGTTCGAGTTAACCCCATTGGTTGAACCTATTTCAATTGACGAGGCATTTCTGGATATGCGTGGTACTGAAAAGCTCCATAAAGCGCCGGCTTCATATATACTCGCACGCTTTGCGAAGCGTATCGAGCAAGAAATTGGTGTTACTGTTTCTATCGGTTTGTCATATTGCAAGTTCTTGGCCAAAATTGCTTCCGATCTTGATAAACCGCGTGGTTTTTCAATCATCGGAGAACATGAAGCACTCGCGTTTCTCGCAAAACAACCTGTAACGAAAATATGGGGTGTCGGTACAGCATTAGCGCAAAAATTATCCCGTGACGGAATTACCTCAGTGGGTGAACTTCAACAATTGGACGAAGCGCTCCTAATCAAACGCTATGGGCAAATGGGCCAGCGCCTTTATCGCTTGTCACGCGGGAAAGATAATCGCCCTGTTCAACCCGAACGAGAAATGAAGAGCATATCATCTGAAACAACCTTCATGAGCGATTTGTCAAACTCCGAAGACCTGATACCGGTTTTACGCATGTTGTCTGAAAAAGTTTCAGCACGACTGAAGACCAGTGAAATTGCCGGGCAAACCGTTGTTTTGAAATTAAAGACCAAAGATTTCAAAACGCGAACGCGCAACCAAAGCCTTGACGACCCAACACAGACTGCTGACCGGATTTTTCGGGTAGGATTGCGATTGTTACAGAAGGAACTTGATGGAACGAAATTCCGCCTACTCGGTATAGGTGTCCAGCAATTATTGAAGGCTTCTCGTTTACAAAATAATGATCTTCTCGACCCATTTCAGCACAAACGCGCTATAGCTGAAACCGCGATCGATAAACTTCGTGCCAAATTCGGAGATAAATCTATTGAAACCGGTTATACATTCGGCAAAAATATTTCCGTGCGCAAAGCACCGGATGACAAAGCTTGATAATGCAGAAAAAACATTATTTTCAAAATAATAAAAGGCCGCGCATTTCGCTCGAACAAAAACTCCATGCCGGATGATCAGACAAAAAATCCGCCACTTCCACCCAGATACCAACATTACTTGACTTGCATTGACCTATATCAAAACAATTTAGCCAGATGAACGTCGGTTTTTTGAACTTTCGTTTACCCGCCCCCACTCCTTCGAATTTGACAATAAAAGAGCCATCTTATTACCCATCCGATAACAGGAACAAATAATCATTGATAAAATTTCGCCTATATTCATTTGGCGACAATTATTTATCACGCCGGAAGTGTTAATACCAACCAAGTGCAATCTGAGCTTCTTCGGACATCCGATCCGGTGTCCAAGGTGGATCAAATGTCATATTAACCTCAACGTGTGAAACGCCCTCCACCGCGCCTACTGCATTTTCAACCCAGCTCGGCATATCACCTGCGACAGGACATCCCGGTGCAGTCAATGTCATATCTATTTTTACGGTGCGATCGTCCTCGATATCAATCTTGTACACCAGCCCCAGCTCGTAAATATCGGCTGGAATTTCGGGGTCGAAAACTGTCTTCAAAGCATTGATGATATCGTCCGTCATACGATCAAGTTCGGCAGGAGGAATCGTTGAAGTGTTTGTCGTAACAACATTATCGCCCCAATCGCCTACCGGCTCTGCAGCATGAATTTTGTTGTCGGGATCACTCATTAAAAAACCTCCTTGCCTTTTCCAACGCTTCGGCAAGCTGATCGACATCATCGCGATCATTATACATTGCAAAAGATGCACGACAGGTCGATGTCACATGAAAGCGATTAAGGAGCGGTTGGGCACAATGCGTTCCTGCTCTCACTGCTACTCCCTGACGATCAATATACATTGAGACATCGTGGGGATGAATTCCCTCGAGTTGGAACGAGATGATGCCGCCTTTATCAGGAGCACGCCCGAAAATACGCAACGAATTGATCGCCCCAAGCCGTTCATGGGCATAGGCTGTCAATGCTTTCTCGTGAGCCTCAAGAGCTTTACGATCTTTCGACATAATATAGTCGAGAGCAACACCCAAACCGATAGCCTGAACAATAGGCGGCGTTCCTGCTTCAAAGCGATGAGGCGGTTCGTTATACGTGATCTTATCAACGCTCACGTCTTCAATCATTTCGCCGCCGCCCTGAAACGGGTGCATTTCTTGCAATCGATCTTTTTTGCCGTAAAGAATGCCGATACCTGTCGGCCCATACAGCTTGTGGCCTGTCATCACATACCAGTCGCAATCAAGATCTTGAACATCAACGGTCAAATGAACGGACCCTTGCGCCCCGTCGATCAAAACCGGAATATTCCGCTCATGAGCGGCCCTTATCATCTCTTTGACCGGTGGTACTGTGCCGAGGGTGTTAGACATATGGGTGACTGCTACAAGTTTCGTCTTTTCAGTCAATGCCTTTTCGAAATCCTCCAAATGGAGAACCCCATCGTCGTCAACCGGCACAAAAACAAGTTTTACGCCCTTGACTTCGCGTATAAAATGCCAGGGAACGATATTGGAATGATGTTCCATAATCGTCAAAACAATTTCGTCACCTTCCGAAAAACGCGGCATTCCATATCCATATGCCACAGTATTAATTGCTTCAGTCGCGTTTTTGGTAAAGACAATTTCATCATGCGATGAAGCGTTTATGAATTTACGAACGCTTTCTCTGGCTTTTTCATAAAGTTCGGTCGCAGTGTTCGACAAAAAATGAAGGCCGCGATGAACATTGGCGTAGCTTGTCCGATAGACCTCGTCCATAGCCTCGAGCACCTGCCTCGGCTTCTGGGCCGACGCCGCATTATCAAGATAGGCCAAGCGTTTACCGTAAATTTTCTGATCAAGAATCGGAAAATCACGCCGTATTTGATCGATATCGAAAGACGAAGACGTTTGATCTGTCATCATTATTCCTTCTTAAAGGTGCTTTTCCAACCATTGATTGATGAGGGCAACAATGATGTCCTTCATTTGATCGTTTTCCACGTCATCAATCAACTGGGAGACAAAAGCCTTTACCAGCAAGCCGCGAGCGACAGATTCTTCAATACCGCGTGCCATCAGATAAAAAAGTTGTTCGTGATCGATCTCTGCAACAGTTGAGCCGTGTCCGCAAGCAACATCATCGGCAAAAATTTCAAGTTCCGGTTTCGAATCGAATTCTGCGTCATTTGACAAGATAAGACTGTTGCACGTCATCCGGGCATCGGTTTTCTGAGCTTCTCTGGAAACCTTGATCATTCCCTGAAACGCGCCTCTTGCGCTGTCAGTAACAACATTGCGGACAATTTCGGTCGAAACAGTATCTTCGCCAATGTGACGAACAAACATTGTAACGTCGCTATGGCTAGCCCCTGCAAGGAGATTGATCGTCCTCAATTGGAAGTTTCCTCCCTCGCCCGGCATCTCGATGTCTATTTCCTGCCGGTTCAACTCACTTGCCACATTCACGATGTAAAGGGTCAGTTTTGCTTTCTTGTCGAGATTTGCAAGAAACTTGGAAAACTGCGTTGCATCGAACCCCCGATCACGAATGATAATCCAGGTTACATCTGCACCCTCGCCTATTTTGAGGTCTTGCACGGAAGTTACAAATGTGGATTTTTCTCCACCCAATTGTCGTTCAATGAAAGTAACGGAGCTATTATTCCCTACTTTGATTTGGGAATAGGCATGAGCCTGACCTCCCGGATTGATCATTTGCAATTCAATCGGATCGGGAATTTTTGCGCCGTCAGCTACTTCGAGAAGCCAGCCATCACTAACAAAAGCGGTATTAACCTGACCGACAAAATCATCGTCGGAAATATCCGGTTTCAGCGTGAAATGCTCGTTAGCAAGTTCATCGGCCACGCGTCTAACAGTGACTGAATCTACTTCAGGAGCAGCGAGTGTTTTGCCGTTAAAAATCGCAAATACAGAATCCTTTGGCAAAAGCGGGTCGCGAGATAATCCGTCACCTTCATCACTGAAGTTCGGAATTGTCTTCAACAAGGTACGCAAATCGGTGTAATGCCAATATTCACGTTTTCTGGAAGGAATGCCCACGCGTTTGAACTGTTCTACCACGCTATCTCGCGTTGACATAACCTCGCTATTTCCAGGAAAATCACCCAGTTTTTGACCAAAGATATCGACTATTGCCTGTTCTGCAGCGGTCATTTCCGGTTTTTTATCGACTTTGGAGGTTTCACTCATGTTCTTCCTCCGCTTCTGCCTTGTCGATAATGTCGGCATAACCCGTTTGTTCAAGCTGCATAGCCAATGTCTTATCGCCTGTCTTGACGATTTTACCTTTATAGAGGACGTGCACAGTATCCGGTACAATATAGTCCAGAAGTCTTTGATAGTGGGTGATGACCATGAACGAACGGTCCGGAGAGCGCAAAGCATTGACACCGTTTGCCACGATTTTTAACGCATCAATATCAAGGCCTGAATCTGTTTCGTCAAGAATACAGAGCTTCGGTTCCAGCAATAGCATCTGAAGTATTTCTGCGCGCTTCTTTTCACCACCGGAAAAACCGACATTGAGAGGACGCTTGAGCATGCTCATATCCATCTCAAGCTCGGTAACGCCCGCTTTTACTTTTTTCAAGAATTCGGGTACTTTCAATTCTTCTTCGCCGCGCGCTTTTCTCTGGCAATTCATTGCGACTTTTAAAAATTCCATTGTCGCAACGCCAGGTATCTCCATCGGATACTGGAAAGCCAGAAACACACCGGTTGCCGCGCGTTCTGCCGGATCCATATCAAGAAGCGACTTGCCGTTAAAAATAACTTCTCCGTCCGTCACCTCATAATCATCGCGGCCGGCAAGGATATATGAAAGCGTTGATTTACCAGAACCGTTCGGTCCCATAATTGCTGCAACTTCGCCATCATGGATTGTCAAATCCAGACCATGCAGAATTTCGGTCTTGGTTTCGGCTATACGTGCATGAAGATTTTTAATTTCTAACATTTTTAAATCCTATTTTGCGGACACTGATAAGGCCCCCAACAAAAACAACAGCTTCAGTTAGCCGACACTACCTTCAAGACTGATACCGATAAGCTTTTGTGCTTCAACAGCAAATTCCATCGGTAATTCCTGAATAACTTCTTTGACAAAGCCATTTACAATAAGAGCAATCGCTTCTTCTTCCGGAATGCCCCGCTGCATAACGTAGAACAATTGATCTTCGGAAATCTTCGATGTAGTAGCCTCGTGCTCGAATTTTGCCGTCGCGTTTTTCGCTTCAATGTAAGGAGCTGTGTGGGCACCACAATTATTGCCAATCAACAGGCTGTCACATTGGGTGAAGTTACGGGCATTGGTGGCTTTGCGATGGGCCGAGATTTGTCCACGATAAGTATTATTGGAAAATCCGGCTGAAATACCTTTGGAAATAACACGGCTTGATGTGTTTTTTCCAAGATGGATCATTTTTGTGCCTGAATCGATCTGCTGGTGTCCATTGGAAACTGCAATGGAATAGAATTCACCGCGTGTATTATCCCCACGCAACAGGCATGAAGGATATTTCCAGGTTATCGCCGAGCCGGTTTCAACCTGTGTCCAGGAGATTTTTGAATTGTCGCCGCGACAATCACCGCGTTTGGTAACAAAATTGAAAATTCCGCCTTTGCCGTCTTTATCACCCGGATACCAGTTCTGAACGGTCGAATATTTTATTTCCGCATCTTTCTGGGCAATGAGTTCGACAACCGCCGCATGCAGCTGGTTCTCGTCGCGTTGCGGTGCTGTACAACCTTCAAGATAGGATACGTAGGCTCCTTCATCGGCGATAATTAATGTACGTTCGAACTGTCCGGTATTGCGTTCGTTAATACGGAAATAAGTCGACAGCTCCATTGGACAACGAACGCCTTTAGGAACGTAAATAAATGACCCATCAGTAAAAACTGCCGCATTAAGCGCCGCATAAAAGTTGTCTCCGGCAGGAACCACCGAGCCGAGATATTGTTTTATTAGATCAGGATGCTCACGTATCGCTTCCGATATTGAGCAGAATATAACACCTGAACGGATCAATTCTTTCTTGAATGTAGTGACCACAGAAACCGAATCGAACACTGCATCGACCGCAACGCGACCGGATGCATATACATTATCGTCCAATTTCGATGGTTCTGCCTGCTTACGTACACCCGCGAGAATTTCTTGTTCTTTTAACGGAATCCCGAGCTTCTCGTAGGTGTTGAGCAATGCAGGATCAACTTCGTCGAGCGACTTGGGAGCATTTTGACTTTTAGGTGCCGAATAATATGAAATAGCCTGAAAATCTATTTTAGGGATTTCCAGCCTTGCCCAGTGGGGCTCTTCCATTGTCAGCCAATGATGGAATGCTTTGAGCCGCAATTCCAACATCCATTCCGGCTCTTGCTTTTTTGCCGAGATCAAACGGATAATATCATCATTAAGCCCTAGCGGGGCCTTATCCGCCTCGATTTTGGTTTCAAAGCCATATTTATACTGGTCAACGTCAATTTCACGGACCTGACTTATAGTTTCCTGCGCTGCAGGCATGGGCGTCTCCCTCCTGGCCGGGTCAAAAACCGGCAGTTACGATTATACCAAAATAAGCATAACCTGATTTAGGGTTTCAGTCGCCGGACTTCAATGAAAAACATGATAAATCTAGTCAAGCTTATTTGACTTTGTTTAAAACAGTTCTAAAGAGGATTTCAAGTGCTGTTTTTCAATTTTTCGAATTCCGGATAATTTTTTCAAAAGCCGAAAGAAAATCGTCGATGTTTTTCAAGCTTGTGTGTTTACCCGTGGAAACGCGAATTGCTCCATCCGGTACATGACAGCCCATTGCAGACAGAACGCCACTTTGTTTTACTTTTCCCGATGAACAGGCCGATCCGGCCGAAACCGCAAATCCTGCAAGGTCGAAGCCGATTTGCAACGTTTCCGCCTTTAACCCGTCGACAGCAAAATAGGTTGTGTTCGGTAAACGCGGTGATTTTTCTCCGAAGATAACAAGATTGTTACTCAATTGATGCAACCCATGTTCCAGACGCATTTGAAGCGCTTTCGAATGATCCAAATCCTGAGTAGTCGGTTTTTGTTCCATCGCTGCCCCAAAAGCCGCAATAAGCGGAATTGACTCTGTACCGGAACGGAATCCCTTTTCCTGCCCTCCACCCAATATCAGAGCTTGTGGCATAAGGGCGCTTCCTGTGGCAATAAAGGCACCGATACCCTTTGGCCCACCAATTTTGTGCGCTGCAACGATAAAAAAATCCCCCCCGAAACTTGCAACATCAACAGCAAGTTTGCCTATATATTGAACGATGTCGACAACAAGAACGCCACCAGCTTGTTTGACAATATCTGCTATTTTTCTCACCGGCTGGATAACACCTGTTTCGCCATTAGCTGCCTGAATAGCAACCATCGGCAGACCTTCCGATTTATTGTGATTGGAAAGTTTGCTTTGAAGCTCGTCTAAATTGACGATGCCATTTTCATCAACACCGATAATTATCTGTTGGTCTTTTCCAAAACGCCCACCCTTGCCAATGCACGGGTGTTCGGTTGCGCCAATATAAACTTTTGAAAAATGAACATCCGAACGTCCCATCTTGTAATCGGGTGTAAGGAGTGTCATTGCTGCTTCTGTTGCACCGGAAGTAAACACAACGTGATCCGGCTCGGTATGAAGACGGTGGGCAACCTGACGCCGTGCTTTTTCAAGCAAGGCTTTTGCGGCACGCCCTTCCTGATGGACAGACGAAGGATTACCATAAACATCAAGGGCGCTTACAAGGGCGTCGCGTGCTGCGTCTGACAAAGGTGTCGTAGCATTATAATCGAGATAGCATCTTGAAGATGACATATGAAGCCTCGTAATTTTTAATTATTTCAAACGCATCCATAGCGCAATTTCCTTGAAAAGTGCACCCATTACAGACTATCTAAAGCCAAGATACATTCAAACAATCGAAACAGTTTGAATTTGCCAATATCCATTTCTGCAAAAAATGGAACGTTCAAACTGATATAGTAAGGAGTACTTGATGCCTGAAGTCATTTTCAATGGTCCTGCGGGTCGCCTTGAAGGCCGTTATCAACCCTCGCCGGAAAAAAATGCTCCTATAGCCATTATTCTCCACCCCCACCCGCAATTTGGCGGGACGATGAATAACAAAATCGTTTACGATCTTTTTTATATGTTCCAACAACGCGGCTTTACAACATTGCGTTTCAACTTCCGCAGTATCGGGCGCAGTCAAGGTGAATTCGATCATGGTGCTGGCGAGTTATCCGATGCGGCAGCAGCACTGGATTGGGTACAGGCGCTACACCCTGATTCAAAAAATTGTTGGGTAGCGGGTTACTCTTTCGGCGCATGGATCGGCATGCAGCTTTTGATGCGACGCCCAGAAATCGAAGGATTCATATCGGTTGCCCCTCAGCCTAATCTGTACGATTTTTCTTTTCTTGCGCCTTGTCCTTCTTCGGGGCTGATCATTCACGGCGATGCCGATCGTGTTGCTCCGGCAAAAGACGTGCAATGTCTTGTAGACAAGCTTAAAACACAAAAGGGAATTACAATCACACAACAGATTCTTGAGGGTGCAAACCACTTTTTTTCCGGTCAGGTCGACGAGCTTATTGATGATTGCGCCAACTATCTTGATCGGCGTCTTAATGGCGAATTGGCCGAACCGCGCATGAAGCGTTTGAGATAAATTTTCAAGTTGTAGGCGATCTTAAACCGTCTCTTTTAATATGAAATTGTGAGCTAAAAAGGCTTTTGCAAAATTCCGGCAAAAGCCTTTTTTTATCTGCAATATTCTGTCCTTAAAATGATAGTGCGGCTTTAAATGTTGTGAGACGTCAGGTTCAATCACAAGTTTCTCTTATCAATACATCTCCAATGCGTTTTCCAAAAAGACTAGCAAACAATATCTAGCATACAATTTAAAGAACCACGTCCACGACTGCCAAAACGCTTTTTAACATAGCCCCATTGTCTCACATATATTGTCATGCTTGAATCGGATGGCGTGCCAATTCACCGCCTGATCGTGGTCGATCGCAACCTGTCGTTGTCGGAAAAGTGATAGGCAAGTTATAGATTGATCTTATTGCAAGATAGGCCCACGCCTCTGCTTCCAGGAAATCCGAGCAAAGCCCAAGTGAACGGGCTGTTAATGTGATGATTCCGTTTTTTTGCGTAAGTTCCTTCAAAGTCTTCATAATTGCGCCGTTATGAACGCCTCCTCCGGAAACGATAAGAGTCTTCGGCAACATCGGTAAATGTCTGAAAGAATTTACTATCCCATAGGCCGTTATGAAGCTCAGCGAGGCTGCCCCATCTTCGACTGAAATGGCATCATTCACCAAAGGCTTGAAACTCCGCCAATCAAGCGAACCAGGCTTTTTATCGCTAAAAAAGGGATGACTTGCGTAGCTATTGACAATCTTGTAATCAACAGTTCCGCTTAGACCGGCTTCGCCATTGCGATCCATCGGGCTTCGGGTTTTAAAAAACATCCACTGGTCGATCAAACCGTTACCCGGACCACAATCAAAAGCATAAAGTTCATTATCTATCCCGACAAAAGTCAGGTTGGAAATTCCGCCGATATTGATAAACACAACAGGAAAATCAAGTTTATCCTTTAATTTTTGCGCCAATGCCAGATGATAGACCGGCACCAGCGGAGCGCCCTGGCCCCCGTGCTTCATATCATTTGATCTTAAGTCAAAAACCACATCGATTCCGCATTTTCTGGCGAGTAACGGCCCGTCGCCTAATTGGATCGTCAATCCGATATCCGGTCTATGAAGAATAGTTTGTCCATGAAAACCGATGAGATCAACTTTGGAAGGCAAGATTGCATATTTTTTTAACAATTGATCAACAATGGCTGCATGTTCAAGTGTGAGTTCACGTTCCAGACTCAAAACAGTTTCCGGAAGATCTGCCCGTTTGGTCACTCCGGCTACTTTATCAAGCGACTGTTTCAATTTGCTCCGAAAAACCGCAGGATAAGCATGGGATAAATGATCGACAATTTCGATCTCGTTCTGCCCGTCACTTTTGAGCACAGCCGCATCAATTCCATCCATTGACGTACCACTCATCAGGCCGATTGCCGTTTTTATCGCACCCATTACTTGCTTCCCGTAAGATGTTTCCTTGTGAATCACATATATTCTATGATAAAGCCCACAAAACAGTTGAATATTGCTTTCCAAGCATGAATTTTCAGGGAAAAGTTTGATGACCGGTTTTAAATCCGATTTCCTAAATGTGATGAGCGAACGTGGCTTTATCCACCAAATGTCCGACGAAAAGGGGTTGGACGATCTCCTTTCAAAGGAAGTTGTAACCGGTTATATCGGGTTTGACCCGACTGCAGCAAGCCTTCATGCAGGCAGTTTGATCCAGATTATGATGCTTCATTGGTTGCAACAAACCGGACACCGCCCGATAGCCCTTATGGGCGGTGGTACAGGTATGATCGGCGACCCTTCGTTTAAAGACGAGGCACGTAAACTGCTCACAGTCGACAAAATCGACTCGAATATCGCCGGTATTAAAAAAGTGTTTTCAAACTATATCAAATTCGGTGATGGTGCCACAGATGCAATTATGGTGAACAACGCCGATTGGCTTAGAGATTTGAACTATATCGAATTTCTGCGTGATGTTGGGCGCTTTTTTTCGGTCAACAAGATGTTGTCCTTTGAATCAGTGAAACTGCGGATGGATAGAGAGCATTCTCTGTCGTTTCTCGAATTCAATTATATGATCTTGCAAGCCTATGATTTTGTCGAGCTCAATAAACGATATGGTCTACGGATGCAAATGGGCGGTTCCGACCAATGGGGAAATATCGTAAACGGCATTGATCTTGGCCACCGGATGGATACCCCCCAACTTTTTGCTTTGACTTCACCTTTATTGACCACAGCATCAGGCGCCAAAATGGGAAAATCTCTTAATGGCGCTCTCTGGCTGAATGCCGACATGCTTTCTCCATATGATTTTTGGCAATATTGGCGCAATACGGAAGATGCCGATGTTTCGCGTTTTTTAAAACTTTATACAACTTTGCCTATGGATGAGATAAAACGGCTTTCAGCTCTCCAGGGATCCGAAATCAATGATGTGAAAAAGATATTGGCGACAGAAGTAACCGCCATGCTTCACGGACGCGATGCTGCTGAAAAAGCTGCAGAAACTGCACGTAAAACATTCGAAGAAGGCGAAGTCAGTCACGATCTTCCCAAAATAGAAGTTCCGGCAACCGAGCTTCAAGATGGAATTGGTTTGCTCATTCTCCTGGTGAAAGCCGGTTTTGCCAAATCAAACGGCGAAGCGCGGCGTCACGTACAAGGTGGTGGCGTACGTGTGAACGACGTGCTGGTAGAGGATGAAAAGCGCTTAATCACCGAAAATGATGTCAACGCCGATGGTGTTGTCAAATTGTCTTTCGGTAAAAAGAAGCATGTTCTCGCCAAGCCAATGTAACTGTTTTACTGTTTGGGAACGCAAATCCTAATGAAGTCGCGCGGCTAATTCCGCCTTAAGGCTTATTTCCCGATTTCTTACCGACAACAACGTTTCCGTTGCCGGTAACATGCTTAAAAAGCATTATGACTTTCATTTTCACCAGTGCTTCATCACACTCGCCCGTTTTCGCCGCCTTTAAATAAAGAGAAATACAAATTGGTTCCATTTTGAAATCGGCGCGACAGCGAACGCCTGATTCACACGTCGTTAAATAAGTAAACTAGGACGATAAAAGTCGCGTCAAAAACGCTACTGCCTATTTGGTCAGTCATCGAAACGCACTGAAAATTATTGAAAAATTCCATTCTTTTTAGGTTTATTGGAATTCGAATATCGACCTGAAAATGCCTGGAGCGATAACGGAAATCGGATTGACCATTACTTGCGGGTGCTTCGCCTTACCTTCAATTTTAAAAGTAATTCCTATCAATCCCCTATCGCGGCCATTTCCTAATACCTGCCCGATAATTGGCAAATCTCCAAACAGGCGGTTCAGACCATATGCAGGCATGAAGGTGCCGGTAATCGACATATTTCCGGACACATCATAAAGAACCCCTTGAAAAGTTGCCCCTACCGTTGGCCCTCTCAACACACCGCGATCAAGAACAAGGTAATTGTCACCTTTTGCAATATGAGCATAGGCAAGATCAAAGCCGATACTGGAGCTATTGATTTTGCCTTTGACGGCTTCATTCAAACTTTTGCCACCGCCTCTGGGGCGTGACGATACAATTGCAGCCAAACGGGGTTCATCAACCACTTCAAAATTTCTAATACTGACACGGCCTGACATTGGTTGTCCGGAAGATGAAGTTAAATCAGCTTTCAAAACACCTCCACGGATTTTGTCATAGTAATTCATGAAGCGGAACAGCGCGCCCGCATCATTACTTCTCGCCGTGACAGTTTGATGCCCTGAACTTTTTTGCGTTTCGACATTGACGGACTCACGATTATGCGTTGTACCGCTTAATGAAAATTGTGCTGCTTTCTGTTCGGTTATTTCGTAAGTCGCATTTACATTTGAAAGCTCTTCACCATAAAAACCTGCAAGGCTTGCGATCGACGCATGCACAGAAATAGCCGTTTTTCCACCTGAATTGGAATTTTGCGTTTTACCCAATTGCTGGATTAGCGCACGCCCATCATAGCTCTTTCCGGATGCCTCTATATGGTATGATTTTCCTGAACTTATAACTTTTAGTGTGAGATCATCGTTTCGACTTAAATTGGCTTTGGTAAATTCTGCTCCAAATAGTTGCTTATCCTTGATATGGATTTGCCCTGCCACATCCAGATTTTGCCCTGATAACGAAAAATTTTCGATCGTATAATCAGGTTTGTCTTTTATATTGGACGGCATATCGAATTGCGCATGGGCAGCCATGCCCTTACCCTTTTTCCATCCTGCCCACGAAAATTCGAGATCTGCATTGGTTAAATCGGCGTTGAAATGGCGTTTACCGTTATTGTCTTCACCAACCTCGACATTTACAGGACCTGTGAGAAAATTGTTGAGAAACGCAAAATGTTTCGAGCGAATACTGTCATCGAGATTGAGAGTGATTTTCTCGCTTTTTTGTAAATCGGAATTTTCGAATGGCTGAACAAGTTTTATCTGCGCTGGAAGCTCATTGAGTAAACCGTTTGCTTGCAGGATAATTCCCGATTTATCAACGTCTGCAGTACCAGAAGCGTTGCTCACTATGTTGTTTTTAATTGGATCCGGCATAGAAAAATCGCTGAAATTAACGTGGGCACTATAGGTAATTTCTCCTTTCGGCTCGTCGTGGGTGACGGGAAAGCGAAGTTTTATATCCGCCTCGACATTCCCGTGCGCCTTATCCGTGTTGAAAGGTAAGCGATGGCGAGCATTTATCGGCGAATATCCGATCATTTCTCCGGCTGCATCTATCTCTCCGCGAGCAACCAGATCCATATCGGCAAAAACCGGTCTTTGCGGGCCCCACGGAATCACCAAAGTTCCTTCCACTGCTTCTACTTTGCGTCCATTGGAAAGATAGCTCGCTCCACTATCAAGCGTTATGGTGGTTGTCATGCCATCTATCGCAACATTTCCCGATGCGTCGCGTAAAGCCGGCAACTCTCCAACAAGGTCCGAACGCGTATTGACGATATCCGTTCTTATTTTTACTTCATTGCCGGAAAGTGTGCCTGCAGGAATTCCCGATTGGAAATAACCTTGCGGCAAGGCAATTTCGATCGAACCATTTTTTAATTGTCCACCAAAAATATGCGATGCAACCCATCTTCTCGCGCCAGGGGAAATATTTACCGGCCATAGTTGCTTGGCCTCAGCAACGTCCATTTGCGGAACATGAAGAACGAAAATGGTTTCCGGACTCCCTGCACCAAATTTCAAGCTTCCCTGTCCCATCAGATTCCCATGTGGCGCGTTGATTGTGATTTCATCCATTAATGCTTTTTTATCGGCGAGGTTATATTGGCCGGCTAGTTTCATCTCGAACCGGAGAGCTACATCCGGCACTTCATTCGAAGCACTCACCGCATGTTGGGCAACAATTTCAAAACGATAATCATTAACCGGTCTACCTATTTTCGGGTCTACCGGTGTTAACCCTAGAGCTCCGTTAAAAGGAATGACCAAGCCGCCGATTTGAATAAGCGAAGTCTCGAATTCGATCTTGTTGCTGTGAGGCGTGTGCAGCAAATTGAAGTCAATTTTTGACGGTATATTCTGCTCTGTGCCAAAATCCATAATGCCATCAGGCATCGTAAGCTGGGTACGTACTATCGGTTCATCGTCTGTATTGCTACGGTGTGCTTCGACAATGAAATTGGCTTTACCTTTTAATCTGAAATGCCCGTTATTTGTATGACCGTTTGGCAAAAATGGTGAAACATCATCAGCCGCGCCCAAATGAAGCGGAAATGATTTTACATTAAGTGTTATATCATTGGCACGCCGATTGGCGTAATTTGCGTTGGCTTCGACACCGATTTTCTTGCCGTTCCAGGTTAAAGAGGATATGAGCGTTGCCATTTTCCAGCGCATACGCAAATCCAGATCTTTTATGCCAAGAATGGTTCCATTTTCACCCGGCATGTGGAGCGAAATATTTTTCAAAACAAGAACGTTGATCGACATTGAGCGCAATTTTTCCGCGCTAGTATCGAAAGCCGGAAATAAAATATTGGCTGTCGCATCCGGATCAATCCGTCCGTATTCATCTTTTGGTAGCTGGTCGAGCAGGCCTGGCCCTTGCGACTGAGGTAATAACACATTCGCATCGTGGAGTTCGATCTGCGCAATCTGGAGTTTTCCAAAAAGCAGAGCCCATGAAGAAAAGCCAACACGAAAGACACCGATTTGATCGACTTTCACGCCATCTTTAATATCGTCCAACATGACGTTCTGGGTTTCGAGAGCAAGATGATAGTCTTCATCCAGCGAAAGTCGTGCGTCGTTAATTTTTACGCGTGCGTAATCTCCCAGTTGTTGGGATAATGTCGCCTGCATTTTTCGCGTGAGATATTCGCCGCTAATCCCCACTTTCAACAGCGAAAACAACACTCCTAACACTATGCCGACAATCAATATTGCCCAGAATACTATATGGAACAGATGTCTTAGCAGTCTTTTACGCCGACGCGGGGTATCAACTTTCACCCCGTTCCCGTCTCGGGATGACGGAAATTGGTCGAGGCTTTTTATTTCGCTTTTTTTAAAGCGAATCTCTTCATGCGGATCTGTCAAATTACAACCAATCCCGTTTTGCTCGCTGCATCAAGCGCCGTAAGTTGAATAATATGAGACTCGTTATAGCACCAATCAATATTGATTCCTGTGCTTTATGATGTCATTTTATTTGTTCCCACAGAAGAAAGGTATTTCAATGACCATGTTAAATAAAGGGGATATCGCTCCCGATTTCAAATTACCGGGCGATAGTGGAAAAACACAAACACTGTCCGAACTTCGCGGACACCCTGTTGTTCTCTATTTCTACCCGAAGGACGATACAAGCGGCTGCACTCTTGAAGCTCATGATTTTTCAGAGTTGAAGCCCGAATTCGACAAGATCAATGTTACAATCATCGGAATGTCCCCTGATAAACCGGAAAAACACGACAAATTCAAATCCAAACATGATCTAAGCATCATTCTGGTTTCCGACGAAGAAAAAACGACTTTGCAGCAATATGGGGTATGGGTAGAAAAGTCGATGTATGGCCGAAAATATATGGGGGTCGAGAGAAGTACATTTCTGATCGACAAAAACGGTAAAATTGCTGAAATCTGGCAAAAAGTTAAGGTGCCGGGGCACGCAAAAATTGTGTTGGAAAGCGCAAAAGCAATAGCTTGATTTTACGTGGTTAGGAATTTGTTAACTTTTTGGTGTGCTAATAGTCGCCATAAAGGACGTATGGCAAAATGAAAAATCTGGTAAAAATTTTTATTTTATCATTTGTTTGTATAGCTGGTGGCACGGCTGCACCTTTTGCCAAGGATACTGTCAACACACACGCCCTTAGCACATCATCTGTTCGTCAAACGCTTCCTTCTATGCCTAAATTGTCTGCTCCAAAAACAGAAAACATCGTCTTCAAACCCTATGCAGGCATTGACCCGATTGTAACAGGTCCTCGCGGTTAATCTTAGTCAAAACAGTTTTTTGAAGGTCACTTTGACCGCGAATAATCAGCCCGGTTTTAAGCTTCACCCCAAAGCCGCCATCGGAGATGTACAAAGGGTGAAGCAATTTATTATTTTGTTTGATAAGATAAGTGAGAAAGCCTTTAAAATTCGAAAAGTAACGGGCTCGACACAAAACATTCAAGTTCTTAGGTGACATCTTCCACGTGTTCAACGCCGCCTTTAATCTTTTGAGCAAGAGCTGCCTCCATGAATTGATCAAGATCACCATCAAGAACTGCTTGCGGATCTGTATTTTCGACTCCCGTGCGTAAGTCCTTCACCAATTGGTAAGGCTGCAAAACGTAGGAGCGTATCTGGTGTCCCCAACCTATTTCGGTTTTTGAAGCTTCAAGCGCATTGGCTTCATCTTCGCGACGCTTCAATTCTTCCTCGTAAAGCCGGGCTCTCAACATAGCCCAAGCTGTTGCGCGGTTTTTATGTTGCGATCGTTCCGCCTGACATTGAACAACGATGCCCGTTTTAAGGTGCGTGATTCTTACTGCAGAGTCGGTGGTGTTAATGTGCTGACCACCCGCACCCGACGAACGGTAAGTATCAATTCTCACATCCGCTTCCGAAACGTCGACTTTGATATTATCATCAATCACCGGATAGACCCAGACACTGGCGAAGGAAGTGTGACGCCTCGCGTTAGAATCATAAGGCGAAATTCGAACCAGACGATGCACTCCGGATTCCGTTTTCAACATGCCATAAGCATTGTGCCCTTTAACCAGTATCGTAGCCGATTTTATCCCGGCTTCTTCACCGTCATGGACTTCCAACACTTCCACTTTCATTGAATGTTTTTCCGCCCATCTTATATACATGCGCAAGAGCATCGACGCCCAATCCTGACTTTCCGTGCCACCGGCACCGGCATGAATTTCAAGATAGGTATCGTTACCGTCGACTTCGCCCGATAACAGCATTTCAATCTGGCGTTTATCAAGTTCACCCTTCAATGCATGGATAGAGGCTTCCGCATCTCTGACGATATCATCATCCCCCTCTTCTTCTCCCATTGCAATGAGCTCGACACTATCATTAAGTGTTTGCGTCAAATGCTTGATATTATTAATCCCGTCATCCAGCTGCTGACGTTCGCGCATCAATTCCTGTGCTTTCGCAGCGTCATTCCAGAGGCTTGGATCTTCAGCCTTTTCATTGAGATATTCCAGACGTTTTATCGACTGATCCCAGTCAAAGATGCCTCCTCAGCAAGGCAATAGCTTGCTTGATTTCTTCGACCAAAGTTTCAATTTCTGCTCGCATAACTGTATCTTTTTCCGATTTTACTTATCTAAATTCTCATAGTTGACATGGAAATTTTCGCGTCGTGTAACGTTTCCAATTTCTGTCAAAAGGCCTTTTATCAATCTATAATTTTGTTGCAATATTCACTTCTCATTTTTTTGACGAAACTCGAATTTTAATAAAGGCCACTGGAACCGCTTTGAATGGCTTTGTTAACCTGAGGAGAGGTCGGTGCAGTTGGTACACCTTCTTTGAATGAAGTTGTTCCACCGATAACCTGATAAACGTCGGCCGGTCCGGTGCCGGGTTTAAAAGCCTCTACAATTACATTGCTATTTCCGGGTTCTGCCCGCATACCGGTTTTCCGGTCAATTGCAATCTGCATCATACCATCAGGAATTTTGAAGTCGACATCCGGAACGCCTTTCATGGCATTTTCCATAAACTCTCCGAAGACCGGGACTGCAAGTGAACTACCAGTGCCGCCATATCCCAAAGTTGCCGGTTGGTCATATCCGATAAAGACACCAACAACGATATTGGGTGTAAATCCCATGAACCATGCATCTTTTGAATCATTTGTCGTACCCGTTTTGCCGGCAATATGACGGTTCAGATATGAAAGTCGTGCAGCTGTACCTCGCTGAACCACACCTTCCATCATGGACGTAATCTGATAGGCTGTCATCGGATCAAGCACTTGATCGCGCTCGTCTATCAATGTCGGCTCGGGTTGGTTATCCCATGCTTTGACATTGCAACCGTCGCATTTACGCTGGTCGTGACGATAAATCGTTCTGCCATAGCGATCCTGAATTCGGTCAATCAACGACGGTGAGATGGAGCGACCACCATTTGCAATAACCGAGTAAGCGGTCACCATGCGCAAAACTGTTGTTTCGCCTGCTCCTAATGCCATAGGAAGATACGGTTGCAATTTATCATAAATTCCGAAACGTTCAGCATATTCGGACACAATCGGCATACCAAGATCGTTTGCCAAACGTACTGTCATCAAATTACGCGAATGTTCGATACCGTAACGTAAAGTCGACGGTCCGGCAAAAGTCCCGCCGTAATTTTTCGGCCGCCAGACTTCCCCGTTCGGCTGTTTGATTTCCACAGGCCCGTCAAGGACAACCGAAGCAGGCGTATAGCCATTATCAAGTGCTGCCGCATAAACAAACGGTTTGAATGAAGAACCCGGTTGTCTATAAGCTTGGGTTGCGCGATTGAATTCCGATTCGGAAAATGAAAATCCGCCAACCATAGCAAGAACGCGGCCGGTTCGTGGTTCCATGACCACCATCGCCCCTTCGATCTTCGGCGGTTGACGTAACAAATAGCTACCCTCGCTGCCGGCTTTCTTTTCGACAAAAACAACATCGCCAACTTGCAAAACGCCAGCGGGACTTGTCGCCGAAGAATGTCTGTCATTTTTACCAACCATGCGATAGGCCCATCGCATATCGCTAGCATTAATTGTTGCAACATCACGTTCCGCCGAGAGTGCACCGGAAACTTCCCGCTTCGGTTGTAAGCCGATTTTCACTTTATCCGACGCAACGTTGAGCACAACAGCCAAACGCCATTCCGGAACATCGCTAAATCCGCTAACATCACCAAGTGCAACACCCCAATCATCTGCAATATCGATGTGTTTATACGCTCCACGCCAGCCGTGATTCTGGTCGTATTTGACCAGACCGTCTTGCAAGGACCGGCGAGCCATAACTTGTAAATTCGGGTCAAGCGTGGTGCGAACCGACAAGCCGCCTTCATAAAGTGTTTTCGAGCCATAGCGATTGATAAGCTGGCGACGGACTTCCTCCGTAAAATAGTCGGCAGCAAAAATATAGGTATCATCACCACGCAAAGTTACGCCGAGGGGCTTGACTTTTGCCTGCTCGCCCTGAATTTGCGTTGCATAACCGTTTTCGACCATCCGGTCTATCACCCAATTACGCCGGTCCAGTGCACGTTGTGTGTGTTTGAACGGATCATAGTTGCTTGGTCCCTTCGGGAGAGATGCAAGGTAAGCACATTCTTCCAATGTAAGTTCATTTACGGACTTATTGAAATATGTAAGAGCAGCGGCAGCAATGCCGTAAGCGCCGCGCCCGAGGTAAATTTCGTTCAGATAAAGTTCGAGAATGCGATCCTTCGAGTAAGCCCTCTCGATACGCATCGCCAGAATTGCTTCTTTGATTTTGCGTTCCATTGTTGCATCGGAACTCAAAAGAAAGTTCTTTGCAACCTGTTGGGTAATTGTTGAAGCCCCCTCGGGACGGCGCCCCGAGCCAATATTTTTGACGTTGCTCACCAATGCACGGGCAAGGCCTTCCGGATCAAGCCCGAAATGGCTATAAAAATTTTTATCTTCAGCTGAAATAAATGCTGATTTTACGAGATCCGGAACAGATTGGATAGGCAAATAGAGACGACGATTGGTCGCAAATTCTGCCATGAGACCACCGTCGGCGGCGTGAATACGAGTCATCACCGGTGGTTCATAATCAGCGAGCACCTGATAATCCGGAAGTTCATCATCCTGCTGTTCATTTTCGGCTATTGCCGACCCCATCAGGGTTACACCAAAACCAACAGCAACGCCGGCGGCTAGAAAAAAATTAAAAAACTTCATCATAATACCCGGATATCGCTTTCTCCCGAACTCGCACAATGCGAGAGATTCCAATGGTGAGCCTCGTTGCGTGTGCACCGGAATTGCGATAGAAACAAGGCTAAATTGCAATATTTAGTATTTTAATGTCAAAGTTAAGACTGGCGATACAGTTTTTCTCATACATTTTTCAAGGCTGTGGATTACTTCCACTTCCATTCCGGTATTTTGCAAATTGCTGCACCGCATTTGAAATCGCCATCGCGGCTTTTTTACGCCATAACGGATCGGTAACAAGCCGTTCGTCCTCTTTGTTCGATAAATATCCGATTTCGATAAGCACAGAAGGAATGTCCGGTGCTTTCAAGACCTGAAAACCGGCGTAGCGATGCGGATTTTTGATGAGATTGATGTCACCTTGAAGAAGGCTGGAAATCACTCTATCGGCAAAATTAACCGAGAAAGACAGAGTTTCTCTGCGAGCAAGATCAATCAGAATGTCTGTAACTTCCGGCGATTCATCAGGAGGTAACCCATCAACAAGATCAGCCTTGTTTTCGCGATCGGCCAAAGCCTTTGCCAGATCATCCGACGCCTGATCGGAAATTGTATAGACTGTCGCACCACGCATTGCAGCCATATTGATTGTGTCGGCATGAATTGAAATAAACAGATCCGCACCATAACCGCGCGCTTTTTGCACACGTTCGTTAAGTCTTAAAAAGACATCGGAATCACGCGTCAGAAATACCTCAAGATTAACATTTTTTTCCAGTTCATCGCGCAATGAACGGGCAAATGCCAAAGTGACATTTTTCTCGAATACTCCGGAAATACTTTCCGCCCCGCTGTCAATGCCACCGTGTCCGGCATCAATCACAACACGGAAAGGTTTTTGTGCGATTGGTTTAGTGTCTGTTTTTCGCGTGTTATCTACGTTCTGATTATTTATTGTTTTTTTAAAATTCTGTTCATTGTCTTTTGTGAGGTCGATAACCAGTTGCCAAAGTCCACTATCCAATTGTTCAACGTTGTTCTTTTCGATCAAAAAAGGAACCTTGGCTGTGAGGATAATTCTTGATGAGCCTGGACCGGATGTACCATAGCGCAAATCGGAAACCATTCCGAACGTTTGCGGCTGCTGTTTTTGAGAAGAAAAATCGACACTTGGAAGATTAATGACCAGGCGATACGGTCGATCAAGAAATTGGATAGAATAAGCAGGATTTGCTGAAAATACGGCAACGAGCCTTGTACGGGTGTTGTCCCCGATCGCCCGTATATTTATGAGTTCCAAGGTACCGGCTGCTTCAACATGTGAAGCAACAAAACCCGAAATACACATAAATAGCGAAACGAGAAAAACAATCCATCTTGTATTACGTATTGCGGCAATGAACCTTATATTTTGTCTTTGTTGATTCATTGCAAAAAAATCCTCGTTTTCCAGTGATTTTAAATTCACCAACCTGCTGAGCGGTAAAATGGTTGTTTGGCAATTTTAAGATTGCATAAATGCCACATGATGGATATCCGCATAAACCGGCAAAATCGTCTTTTTCAAGCGAATAAGTCAAGTGCCCCTATAAAGTTACTTGTGTTAGACACAATATCGACTTAAAAGCGTAAATGTCTTAAATGGTCAGAAAAGAAAATGGACAAAAGTTCTTATAAACAGGTTCATTCAAAAATTTCTGTCCAAAAAGTCTACAAGCGATGCGCTTTCTACATCATTTTACACATGAGAAAAATGGAGTGGAAACGAGCTTGTAACAGTTAAGTTTCGCTGGTTCGGTCATCCGGACTATTTCAAAAACGTTTTGCCGGAGACTCGATGAATATGAGTCAAACAAAACTGACAATGGAAAATATTTCAATAGCGGCACATGCAAGCGGGAATATGCGCGCCCATTCCACTTATAGTTCGTTGGCAAAACCTATTTTCATCGGCAGACAGTATTTTTCGACTTCCGGAGGGCTTTCAAAGCTTCTTATCGGCTCTACGATACGTGTCGCCTGCAGGATTTTCTATAATGTCAAACAAAATGCTTATCGATGCCTCCCACCCGGAGGAAACGCGAGTTGTCGTTGTTCGCGGTAATCGTATTGAAGAATTCGATTTCGAATCCGAACACAAAAAGCTGTTGAAGGGGAATATTTATCTCGCCCGTGTAACCAGGGTAGAGCCGTCGCTGCAAGCAGCTTTTGTGGAATATGGCGGCAATCGTCATGGTTTTCTCGCGTTTTCCGAAATCCACCCAGATTATTATCAAATTCCTGTTGCTGACAGGCAAGCTCTGTTAGAGGAAGAAGAAAAAGCGGCTCTCGTTGACGAAGAAGAAGATCAGGAAAGCGAGAAAACTTCCAAAAACAACCGTCGAAAAAAAGTTAAATCGGCACCAGCAAATGTCGAAAATGAAACGACCGCCGAGGCGGCCGATGATGAAGATGATGTAGAGCAAGCCGTAGAAGACACTGAAGATAGTGTAGAGCTCGTCGGTGCTGAAGATGCATTGGAAGAGGTGCCAACTCGCGAACGTTCGCCTCGTCGCCAATATAAGATTCAGGAAGTCATCAAACGTCGCCAAATTCTTCTTGTTCAGGTTGTAAAAGAAGAGCGTGGCAACAAGGGCGCTGCGATGACAACCTATCTGTCTCTTGCGGGCCGATATTCCGTACTTATGCCGAATACAGCGCGTGGAGGCGGTATTTCCCGTAAAATTACCAATATTCAGGATCGCAAACGCCTCAAGGAAGTTGTCAAAGACCTTCACGTTCCAAAAGGCATGGGCGTAATTTTACGCACTGCCGGTGCAAATCGCACAAAAGCTGAAATCAAGCGTGATTATGAATATTTGATGCGTCTTTGGGAAAATGTCCGTGCGCTGACGCTTGAATCAGTGGCACCTTGTCTTGTTTATGAAGAAGGTAGCCTCATCAAGCGGTCCATCCGCGATCTCTATAACAAAGACATTAGCGAGATACTGGTTTCAGGCGAGCAAGGCTACCGTGAAGCCAAAGATTTTATGCGTATGTTAATGCCCAGTCATGCAAAAGTTGTGCAGCCATATCGTGAGCAGTTGCCAATTTTTGCGCATAACGGCATTGAAGGCCAACTTGACGCAATGCTTCAACCTGAAGTTACACTGAAATCCGGCGGATACCTCGTCATAAACCAAACCGAGGCTCTCGTTGCGATCGACGTGAACTCGGGTCGCTCGACCAAAGAACATTCCATTGAAGAGACTGCCTGCCAAACCAATCTTGAGGCAGCAGAAGAAGTGGCCAGACAATTGCGATTACGCGATCTTGCCGGTCTTGTTGTCATTGATTTCATTGATATGGAAGAAAAACGCAATAACAGACTGGTCGAGAAAAAACTCAAAGATTGTCTGAAAGACGATCGAGCACGCATACAGGTCGGACGTATTTCGCATTTTGGGCTTATGGAAATGAGCAGGCAGCGTATTCGCGCTTCCGTTCTGGAAAGCACGATGCAGCCCTGCCCGCACTGTAACGGGACGGGTTATATACGCTCCGACTCTTCGTTAGCGCTCCATGTTCTGCGTTCAATCGAGGAATATCTTTTGCGTAACCCGCATTTCAACATCATTGTGCGGACATCGGTTGCAACTGCGTTATATGTGCTCAACCACAAACGACAAGCTTTATCGGATTTGGAAAATCGTTTCGGTCTCACAATCAACATTGAGGCTGATGACGAAGTTGGCGCACAAAATCTGGCTATCTATAAAGGTACAGCCGCAGAAGGAACTCCTGCTATTATTCCTCAGTTGCCACCCGTTGAGGAGACTGAAGAAGACGACATTGCCGAAGATGAAGTTGTTGCAGAGACAGACAACGAAACGAAAGACGACAATAATAACGAGAACAATCAAAGACGCAGAAGGCGTAACCGCGGTAGATCAAACGACCGCAATGAAGAAAAGCCTCAACGTGTCCGTAATGATGATGAAGTTGTACATGGCGAGGAAGACAACAGACGTCGGCGCCGTCGCGGCCGTCGTGGCGGCCGCCGCTATCGTGATAACGATTTCGAACGCCGTAGAATTCCCTATGCTGAACCGGTAGGTGATTTTGCTGAACGCGCATTGGCCGAAGTCATTGCTGCAAGGCGCCAACGCCGTGTTCCTCATGCAGAACCGGTCGGTTTCTCAGCAACGGAAATTGCGGTTCAGGTCACGCCCGTTGCGATAAAAGAGCAGCAGGAACCAGAAACTTCTTCGGAACCGGAAGTTTCTAACGAAGAACAAAAGATAGAGCAAAAAAAGCCCGCAAAAACTCGCAAGAGACGGACGAAAAAAGCTTCTACCGAGGAAGACAAAGCAGTTTCCGAAACGAATGTGGACACAAATGTCGAAAGTACAGAAGTTGAGAAACCGGCAAAACCTGCTTCACGTGGACGCAAGCGGAAAACAAAAACGGCAGAAAAAACAATTGAAACCGGTTCGGATGATACAGAAAATGTTGTAATTTCGACAGAAATTGATATGCCGCAAGAAGCTGAAAAACCCGCTAAAAAGACTACAAGGCGCTCACGGAAAGCTAAAGTCGAAGAACAATCAAACGAAACGGCGAGTGGAAATGCAGCGGTCAAAGCGGAAAAACCGGCAAGAAAATCTACGCGTAAAACAACCCGGGTAAAAACAACAACAGCAAAAAATAACGAAACGGCTACGACAGAACCGGTCGTGACATCTTCGGATGAAAATGAAGATAAAAAACCGAAACGCGTCGGTTGGTGGCAAAGAAAAGGATTTTTTTGATACCTTGAAAACTGAAATTCTTCAAATTTAATGTCGAGCCCCAAAATGCAAAAAATATTTGCGTTTGGGGCTTTTATGTAATTATTAAAACCCGCTCGCACCGGCAATCAGCGATCTGGTCTTCATTCCTGCATTTGTAGTCTATCAATTTTCGCCAATATGCCCTTCCGCCCATCAGGCTATTTTATTAAAAGTTTTTAGCCAAATTCCGTGAATCATTATCACTGGACCTAAACGCACAGATACACTTCGTCATACTCCTTTTGCCTTTTGACGCGTTGATACGAGTATTTTGAATTCTGAGTGTAACAGCTAGCGAAATTTTCGAGATAAAAAACACTCCTAATCAAATCTGAACAAGAGTCGGCCCGACTAATCCCAGCCCTAGCGGTTATGTCATACGCCATTCGGTTTTTACAAAGGTCGAATGGTTTCCAACATGTTTCGATTTCAAAAATTGGTGCGTTTATTGAAAATAAAATTATTAATCCGGAAATATATTGGCGCACCCGAAGAGATTCGAACTCTTGACCTCTGCCTTCGGAGGGCAGCGCTCTATCCAGCTGAGCTACGGGTGCAAACCTGAATTGAATAAAATTCGATTTAATTGTGAGTTTTCTAGCCGATCACAATGAATGGTTCAATGGTGAAAAATGTTTTTTGCATTCAATAAACGGAAAAATAAAAGAAAATGAGAAAAAGAATTTTTCTTAACGGATTGATCGGGACGCCTCTGCACGTCCGATTAAGCCTTATCCATCATTCCAGCTTTTGCTTTTAAAAAACTCATGAATTTTTAAGGGCAGACGAATTGCTTACAACAAGCAATATGTCCATCAGTAGCCTACCACGCACGAGGCTCGATTAATAATCGGCCAATTTTGAAGCATGTTTGGGTTCGGAATAATGTCAACAACAAAAGAAATTGGCAGCGTCACACAATTATGATGGGGTAAATATAGAGCGGATTGACAACAGTGGAAAAAATTATAGTTCAAACGCCGTTTTTAATTGCCTCAACGTGCCGGCACTTACATCTATCCGGATTTTTTGCAGAGCTTGTTAAAATGTTCCTGCTGAATAACCAAGTGAAATCACGAAAAACAAAATTGATTGGCATTTTTGGATTTCATCTGTTGAATTGTGTAAAAAATCTGTAGTCGACCGGCTAAAAAATCTCGCCTTTCCAAGCCGCAGAAATACCTCACTATTTATGCGGGTTTTATCCAAATTGCCGATATTCCGTTCAATAATAACTTTTTAGTTGTTATGCCAGCACGTTGCCAGTTTGCCCTGATGACAAATCATAGGTAGATTCCGAAGTTACGTTTTTCGCAAGTAACAAAATAAGAGAAGACCAATTCTCCTACTCGGCTATTTTCTCAATTCGTCTTGAGCGTCCTTCAGCTCTTGTTTTGCCTTCTCCAACTTCTCTTTCTTACGGGCTATTTTATTCTGATCGCCTTTAGCTTTGGCGTCGTTAAGTTCCCCTTCCCTTTCAGAGACCTTCTTCATTTTTTCTTCTATTTTTTGTTTACGCTCGGATGCAAGTTTTTCGTCATCGCAATTTTTGATATTGTCTTGAAGTGCTTTTTCTAATCCTTTTATTTGACCATTGTTATTATATTTTCGGGCATATTCGAGCTGTGTTTCGATGCTATGTTTTTTAGCGGCACAACCTTTCAATGTCGATTCTGCATAGGCAGATGAAAAAGAAAAAAATACGATAGGTAAAATTAAACAAAGCGTCTTTTTCATGAATACACCTCCACAATAACTGGTCCGAATACCTTGCACGACCGGATGTTTCAACGGACATTAATTAAAACCTGCCATTATTCATAATCTTTGTCAGCAAAAATCTTCAATGATTGAAAAAAGCCTTGTTAAAGATTAGATATTGGATGTTTTATTTTTAACGTTGGATAATAACGTGCGAACTTCCAATTCATACACTTCGAAAAGCGGTTCCCCTGAAAAGCGGGACGACTTTGTAAATACGTCTATCGAGCGGTTTCATTTTATTGCTTCCAAGACCGAACAAGCCCGAAACTCTTTACAAGCACTGACCGACCGTTATGGGCAATCGACTGTTGATGAAGCTGATGTCATTGTTGTTCTTGGTGGCGACGGGACGATGCTTGAAGTCCTTCATAACTTCATGAATTCCGGTAAACCAATTTATGGTATGAACCGCGGTTCCGTCGGTTTTCTTATGAATGAATATCGAATTGCCAATTTGCCACAACGTATCGCCAAGGCACATAAGGAAGATATAAAGCCGCTTAGAATGATTGCAGATTCCACCTGCGAAGGCCATGTCGAAGCATTGGCAATCAATGAAGTATCGCTGTTTCGTCAATCCTATCAGGCTGCAAAAATCAAGATCAGTATTGATGACAAGGTTCGAATGGAGGAGCTCAATTGTGACGGGGTGATGGTTGCAACCCCCGCTGGGTCGACTGCTTATAACCTTTCTGCACAAGGGCCTATTTTGCCGCTTCTTGCACCGTTATTGGCACTGACGCCTGTCAGTCCGTTCCGCCCCAGACGTTGGCACGGTGCTTTATTGCCGAATTCGGTTACCGTCCGTTTTGATATGCTTGAATTGGATAAGCGTCCCGTGAATGCTGCAGCAGATAACGTTGAAGTAAAGTCTGTAAGTTCAGTCATTATTTCCTTGGCGCACGGCGTAAAAGCCTCCATTTTATTTGATTCCAACCATTCATGGGATGAACGTATATTGTCGGAACAATTCCGTTATTGAGGGCAATACAGGTGAAAACACCTATCAAAAGACGGTTTTTGTTGACTTTTTTGTCAATGCACCTTAACGCCTTTATGAGTGGTGAAAATTGGCTGACTTGTCCTGACCATAGTCATAAAAGTTGGGCGAAATAGAGAAAGAGTGATAGCGCCTTTGACCAGTTTCAGTGATTTGGGCCTTTCTGAAAAGGTTCTCAAAGCAGTAAAATCCGTTGGATATAAAGAACCGACACCAATTCAACTTGGAGCCATTCCTCACGTCTTGAAGCGTGAAGATGTGTTGGGTATTGCCCAAACCGGCACCGGAAAGACGGCGTCTTTTGTGCTCCCCATGCTGACATTACTCGAAAAAGGACGTGCAAGGGCGCGGATGCCGCGAACTCTTATCCTTGAGCCGACACGGGAACTTGCAGCGCAAGTTAAGGAGAATTTCGATCAATATGGTGTCAATCATCACCTGAGCGTGGCACTACTCATCGGCGGTGTCTCATTTGACGATCAAGACCGCAACCTTGATCGCGGCGCGGATGTTCTGATTGCCACACCCGGACGTCTTCTTGATCATTTTGAGCGTGGCAAACTATTGCTGACAGGCGTCGAAATTCTGGTTATCGATGAAGCAGACCGGATGCTTGATATGGGGTTTATTCCTGATATCGAGCATATTTGTAAGCTTATTCCGTTTACTCGCCAAACTTTGTTTTTCTCTGCAACAATGGCACCGGAAATTACAAAATTGACCGAACAGTTCTTACACAATCCGGTCAGGATTGAAATTGCCAAAGCTTCTTCGACTGCGACCACCATTACGCAAAAGCTTGTTGCTTCCGGCCGAAAGCCGTGGGAAAAGCGTGCCGTATTACGTGAAGTCATTCATAATGAGGGCGATGACTTAAAAAACGCGATCATATTTTGTAACCGGAAAAAAGATATTTCGGAACTCTTCCGTTCGCTTGAGCGGCACAATTTCAGTGTCGGTGCACTTCATGGGGATATGGATCAACGTTCCCGCATGACGATGCTTGCAAATTTCAAGGACGGAAAAATTGCTTTACTGGTTGCATCGGATGTTGCAGCCCGCGGTCTTGATATTCCAGATGTAAGTCACGTTTTTAATTATGATGTCCCCACTCATGCGGAAGATTACGTACATCGTATCGGGCGCACCGGTCGCGCGGGAAAATCTGGGAGAGCTTTTACGATTGTTACAACGGCAGATAAAAAATATGTCGATGCTATCGAGAAGATGAGCAACCAGAAAATCGATTGGTATAATGGAGATCTTTCTTCGCTTCAACGTGACACCGTAGAAGGTGATACAAAACCTCAAAGAAAGAATACAAAATCTTCATCTTCTCGATCCGGAAACAGTGACAACGAGCTTGCAGCATCTTCGGATAGCAAACAAGTTCGTAAAAACCCCGGGAACGCACTTGCCGACAAAATAAAGAACAAAGGCTCGGAAGGCCGGCGTCCTTCTACTGTTGCCGATCGTTCGTTAGAGCCTCAAAAGAAATATCCAGACAAATATGCCAAGGAACAGCCTTCACCAAAAGGCTTTGGAAATGACATCCCTGCTTTTATGCTGATTGATACGAGAGGCTAACTCACGAAGATCATCGCCGGTTCATTCATCAAGAATTCGTAGGATAACGCAGCGGTGTCGCAATAGCTAATCTCCGGTCAGACGGGTAAATTATCGAGCAATGTTCGCATTTTTTTATGAACAAAAGGCAGGCCACCATCTTGCGACCTGCCTTTTTTAGCAGTTTCTCAGTGAATAAAAATTCACGATTGCAAACGCTGAAGAACCTTGGATCTACCCAAAAGCGGCAATAATGCTGCCATTTCAGGCCCATGATCTAACCCTGTTAATGCCTGACGCAAGGGCATAAAAAGTGCCCTGCCCTTTCGGCCGGTGGCTTTTTTCAATGCGTCGGTCCAGACTTTCCAGCTTGCCTCATCAAATTCACCCTCCGGCAATAATTTAGCAGATTGCCGGACGTAATCCCGGTCTTCAGCTGGAACGGGGTTGAAGGCTTCGTCTTTTTCCAGTCTGCACCACCAATCTTTGGTGTCGTTGACTTTATCGATATTGCCTCTTACCGCATACCAGAATGGTGACGCATCCTTTCCCTTGATTCCCAACTTATCCAGCCGGTCTTTTACTTCGTCAAATTCAAGCGTATGCACAATATGCTTGTTTAGCGTCAACAAATCGGCCGGATCGAATTTTGCAGAAGACTTTGATGCGGATGCAAGATCAAAATGTTGAAGGAGCTCTTGTTGATTCCGGCATGCTGTCACATTTTCCGAAGTACCTATCAAAACGGCGAGCGATTCGACAGCCATAGATTCGAAACCTTCTTCTCGCAACGAACGTATAGACAAATCACCTTTACGCTTTGAGAGCCCCTCACCCGAAATCGTCGTGAGAAGATTGATATGGCCGAATGTCGGTGCTTTCGCACCAAGAGCCTCGAAAATCGCAATTTGTACACCGGTATTGGTGACATGGTCGTCGCCGCGGATAATATGGGTGATTCCCATATCAATATCATCAACTACAGACGGTAATGTATAAAGGTAACTGCCATCCTCGCGAATAAGAATCGGATCCGACATTGAGGCAAGATCAATTGTTTGAGGCCCGCGAACCACATCGTCCCAATGGACATCCGTACGTTTTGTTTTGAACGGATCAGTATCAAAATTGGGAAGCTTGAAGCGCCAATGGGGCTTACGTCCTTCCGCTTCAAAAGCTTTAATTTCCTCCGGCGTAAGTTTTAAAGATTCACGTCCATAAATCGGAGGAAGTTTACGTGACAGCCGAATTTTACGTCGTCTTTCAAGTTCGTCCTGCGTTTCATAACAAGGATAAAGCAGACCTTGTTGTTTCAAATTTTTAACCACGTCATTATAGCGATCAAATCTTTTGGATTGATAATAGATCTCGTCCGGTTTGATCATCAACCAATCAAGATCAACGCCTATTCCATCAATATATTCCTGCTTGGACCGTTCGATATCCGTGTCATCGAAACGTAGAACATATTTGCCTTTTTTTGCTTTTGCAAACAACCAATTGAACAAGGCAATTCTCGTATTTCCGATGTGTATGTAACCTGTTGGTGATGGTGCGAAACGAACTTTTATCATAAATATAACTCAATTTTTATCGCGGAAACGATTGGTAATAGGATAGCGGCGATCACGACCGAAATTCTTGTGACTGATTTTCACACCAGGGGCCGATTGGCGTCTTTTATATTCGGATACATAAAGAAGATGTTCAACCTTTTGGACCAAATCCCTTGGATGTCCACGTTTAACGATCTCTGAAATACTCATCTCTTCATCAACAAGACAACGCAAAATATCATCCAGTACCGGATATGGCGGAAGTGAATCTTCGTCTTTTTGGTTTTCACGCAATTCAGCCGTAGGAGCCTTATCTATGATATTTTGAGGGATAACCGCTGCTTTCGGCCCCAAGCCATTTGCAGGAAAATGATTATTGCGCCAGTTTGAAAGCCCATAAACCTGCATTTTATAGATATCTTTTATCGGATTGAACCCGCCATTCATATCACCGTAAAGCGTAGCGTAGCCGACAGACATTTCGGATTTATTTCCGGTTGTAACAACCATTGCGCCAAATTTGTTGGATATAGCCATCAAAATGGTGCCGCGTGCGCGACTTTGCAAGTTTTCTTCGGTAGTGTCAGCTGCAGTTCCTTGAAAGAGCGGCTTCAAGGCTTGTTCGAACCCTTCGACAGGTTTCGCAATAGGCACCGTGTCATATCGACAGCCAAGCAATTTTGCACATTCTTCCGCATCTTTTATAGACTGAGAAGACGTATAATTATAGGGAAGCATGATAGCATGTACCCGTTCTGGTCCAAGTGCATCCGTTGCGATAGCAGCGCATAAGGCTGAATCGATGCCGCCCGAAAGGCCTAGCACCACGCTTTTAAAACGATTTTTATTGACATAATCGCCAAATCCCAAGACACAAGCCTGATAGTCGGCTGCGGTGTCATGAAGCAACTTTTCTTGCGGACCTGAAACACAAGACCATTTTCCGTTCTGTTTCTGCCAATGGCTGAATGCCAACTCGCTTTGGAAATGTTTCATTTGAAAAGCGGGTGCGCCGTTTGCATTAAGTGCAAAAGATCCACCATCAAAAACAAGTTCATCCTGACCGCCTACTTCATTTGCATAGACAATCGGTAAAGATGATTTCAGCACTTGTTTTTTAACAACTTCATATCTCAATTCCGGTTTTTCACGATCATAAGGAGAACCGTTGGGAACAAGTATAATTTCGGCCCCGTTTTCGGCAAGTCGTGCTGCAACTTCGTCGTCATTCCAGATATCTTCGCAGATTGGCAAACCGATCCTAACCCCGCGAAACTCTACCGGTTTCGGACGAGGCCCCGCCGAAAAAACACGCTTTTCATCAAATTCGTTATAATTCGGAAGATCGAATTTCAAGCATTCCGCAACGATCTTTCCAGCGTCAAGCACAACAGCCGCGTTGTAGATCCAGCCTTTCCGACATATAGGTACACCGACGATAATGCCGCTCCCCGTGGTCGTCGCCATGGCAAGTTTAGCCAATGCATTTTCACAAGCTTCAATGAAAGACGGCTTTAAAACCAGATCTTCCGGAGGATAACCGCTGATAAAAAGCTCGGTGAAAAGCAGAAGATCGGCGCCCTCCACACTAGCCTGTTCATGTGCACGTAAGGCAAGATTCAAATTGCCTTCTATGTCGCCAACAACAGGATTAAATTGTGCCACAGCGAGCGTCAGATCATTTTCTATCAGCTTTTTGGTCATGTTCCTGATTTAACCTGTCACGGTTCTACTTGCAACGTCATATATTAAATGAAAAACAACGTTTTTAAAATGACAGCTATCCATATACATATCGTTAAAACTATAGATAGAAGCACTGCCAATGAGCCTGCATCCTTGGCAATTTTGATATCTTCCCTATAATCTCGAGTAACAGCATTGCAACAAGCTTCGATAGCTGTATTAAGCACTTCTACAATAATAACAAAAAGGATAGATCCGATCAGCAGAAGAAAGCTTCCCCAATCTTTTGTTACGAAAAACGCAACTGGAATAGAAATGACAAAAAAAGCGGCTTCTTGAATAACCGCCTTTTCATGCGTCAATAAATATTCAAGCGCATGAAGGGAATTCAGAAATGCTTTGAATATTCTCTCCATGCGCTCACCATTCAGTTTTAAAAACTGCTTTCACTCTCAATTATGAGTGGAAGCTTGTTTTGTCTCGGCATCCCGTTCTTTTTTCAATAATTCTGCAACAAGAAATGCTAATTCAAGAGCCTGATCGGCATTCAGTCTCGGGTCACAATGTGTATGATAACGGTCAGAGAGGTGATCAGCCGAAATAGCGTGCGCTCCGCCTGTACATTCGGTCACATCGCGACCGGTCATTTCGATATGGATACCACCAGGATATGTTCCTTCAGCATGGTGAACAGCAAAGAAATTTTCAACTTCTTTCAGTATCCGTTCGAACGGACGAGTTTTGTAACCGTTCGCCGTTATTGTGTTCCCATGCATAGGATCACATGACCAAACCACTTTTTTACCTTCGCGTTCGACAGCGCGAATAAGTTGTGGCAAGTGTTCTTCAACTTTATCATACCCGAACCGTGCAATCAGGGTGAGTCTTCCCGGCTCGTTTTCGGGATTAAGAATATCGATCAGCTTCAATAGATCATCAGGGTCAAGTGATGGTCCGCATTTCAGACCGATCGGATTTTTGATGCCCCGACAATATTCGACATGGGCATAATCGGCTTGACGGGTCCGATCTCCAATCCACAGCATATGTCCCGACGTTGCATACCAATCGCCGGATGTTGAATCGACACGGGTCAAAGCCTCTTCGTAGCCAAGAAGAAGTCCTTCATGGCTTGTATAGAATGATGTTTCGCGTAACGAAGGATTTGTTTTGGCTGTTATACCGATCGCCCTCATAAAATCCATGGTTTCGGAAATACGTTGTGCAAGCTTGCTATAGCGTTCACCCTGCGGGCTATTGGCAATAAAGCCCAACATCCATTTGTGAACATTGTCGAGATTGGCATAACCGCCTTGCGCAAAAGCACGCAACAAATTCAATGTTGCAGCCGATTGCCTGTAGACTTCTGACATACGCTGCGGATCGGGCGTACGGGATTCTGCATTGAATTCTATCCCGTTGATAATATCGCCGCGATATGACGGCAGCGTTACGCCATTCTTTGTTTCCGTATCAGAAGACCGCGGCTTTGCAAACTGGCCGGCAATGCGTCCCACTTTCACAACCGGCTTCGAGGCGCCGAATGTCAAAGCAATTGCCATTTGTAAAAAGACACGGAAGAAATCGCGGATATTATCCGCTTCATGTTCTGCGAAGCTTTCCGCACAATCACCGCCCTGCAACAGAAATGCCTTACCTTCTGCAACTTGAGCCAGTTCATGTTTCAGATTACGTGCTTCACCGGCAAATACCAAAGGTGGATAACGGCGCAGTTCGCCCTCGACATGAGCCAACGCGACAGGATCGGGATAGGTCGGTACCTGCTTGATCGGTTTTGATCTCCAAGATGCAGGTGTCCAGTTTTTAGTCATTATTATCTCACTTCACAGTATAAAATATAGTTCCGGTGCTTTGTTCATGCAGAACAATGGTCATTCGGCATGAAATTCACCCAACCGGTTCTGATATAAACAGAAATGCTATTCAAAGCCAAGTTGCTGCTTTCAAACACGACACAATAAATGTGCTTGAAAAATTATACAACTTTCGGCCCATGAATTTCATATTTTAATTCAACTTTTTCCCATTTTCATAGACATAACTCGGCTGATACATGGTGACCAGTTCTTCCGAAGCAGTCGGGTGAAGTGCCATGGTTCTGTCAAACACATCTTTTGTCAATTTGCCTTTCAGCGAAACGCCGAGAAGTTGAGCCATTTCGGCGGCACCGTGACCTAATATGTGCGCCCCCACAACAATCCGGGACTCGCCATCGACAATAAGCTTTGTGAGCATTTTTTCACTGTTTCCCGAAAGCGTATTGCGCATCGGCCTGAAAAGAGCCCGATAGACTTCAACGCGTTGAAATTTCTTTACCGCGTCTTCTTCGGTCACCCCTACCGTGCCAATTTCCGGCTGAGAGAATACAGCCGTTGCAATCAGTTCATGATCAGGTGCAACAGGATTATTTTTGAAGACTGTTTCGATAAAACACATCGCTTCATGGATAGCGACCGGGGTCAATTGTATGCGATCTGTTACATCGCCCACCGCCCAGATATTATCTGCTGTGGTTTTCATAAATTGGTCAACAATAACCGCATGACGGGAATTGCAGTTCACTCCGGCTTCGTCGAGATTTAGCCCTTCAGTATTAGGTGAACGCCCCAAAGCCAACATCACTTTGCCTGCCTTCAATATCTCACCGGAGTTCAGTTTTACACTGAACGCGTCACCTTGTTTTTCCACGCTCTCGATTGTTGAATTATAGATGATGCGGATACCTTTTTCCTGCATGGCATCATTCAACAATTGTCGCAAATCGGCATCAAACTTACGCAAGATAAGATCGCCACGATAAACGAGCGTCGTATTCACACCGAGTCCATGAAAAATATTGGCAAATTCGACTGCAATATACCCCCCGCCAGCAATTACAATCGATTCCGGCAATTCATCAAGATTGAAAGCCTCGTTCGAGCTGATACAGAATTCATGTCCGACGATTTCCGAATGACTCGCAACATGTCCACCTGTTGCGATAAGTATTTTGTCCGCCGTTACATGCTCGCCGGTTTTTTCGATCTTCAATGTGTGTCCGTCAACGAAAACAACGCGGCTTTCAAACACTTTAACATGATTATTATCAAGACCCTTCCGATACAGTCCCTCGAGTCTTGATATTTCCTTGTTTTTTGCGTCCAGAAGTTTTTTCCAATCGAACCGAATCTTATCAACGCTCCAGCCAAATCCTTTGCTATCCTTGAATTCTTCAGAATATTGGGACGCATAAACAAAGAGCTTCTTGGGCACGCAACCGCGAATGACGCAGGTCCCCCCCATTCTGTATTCTTCAGCAATAGCCACTTTTTTCCCGAGGGCACCTGCCAAGCGCGCTGCACGAACGCCACCCGAACCACCACCTATTACAAATAAATCAAAATCATATGATGACACAGGCTGTTCCTTTCGCTTTGAATTCTCAGACACTTATTTTATTTTAACCGTTCAAACTTCAATATGGTGAAAGCCTAACCGAATTTTAAGCCAATAAAACGTGATCCACTTTCAACGATTGAAGGAATACTCGAATTTAAAAATTTTGCAAAAAAAATGGCGGCTCACTATGCCGCCATTTCTAAAAATCACCAAAACGTTATTATTGTGCAGGAACCGGTGCTTTCGGTTTTGCACTTGAAGGCGCTGCCGGTGCGGCCGGAGCAGCATGCTTTTGAGGGCCAACCTTTTGTGCCATTGCTTTACCAACGTTTGTTGCCAGGTCCTGGGCAACTCCCTGACGCCATACATCATAGGCCGAAAGGATATCGCGCGCAGCAACCGGACCTTCTGTCAGCAGTTTTTTACCGGTTTCCGATGAATAGAAAGCGGTAATCTGGTCAAGTTCGGCCTGAGAGAAGTGCTTGGCGTATGCACGTGCAGCTTCTTTTTCAAGATCAGCGCGACGTTTAACCAAGGCCATTGCCTGTTCGTCGACGGTATCAGAAATGACATTCGCAAGATTAGGATCTTTGCGCATCAATTCGTCCTTGAGATCACGAGCCGTACTTGGCAAAAATTCGTCAAATTGGTCGGTTGCGTGGATTGCTGCAATTGCTTTTTGAGCTGATTGCAACTGGGCATCGCTAATATCATCAGCATAGGCCATATTGACGCCCATACTAAAAATTGCGACTGTTCCCAAGGTTGCAGCAAGGCGGCGGATGGAAAATGCCGTGTTCATTCAGTGATTACTCCATAATTGTGGTCAATTATTCTTAGCCCTTTTTGTCGTCAAGAATATACCGATAAAAAGACATTTACTCTAAAAATCCGACGGTTCCAAAACTTTTATTTCACCATTAGCCATAGCAACCACCGATTTCTTTGCCAAATTCAAAAACAAACCGTGTTCGACGACACCCGGTATCGAAAAAAGTGCTTCGGAAAGTCTTTCTGGATCAGAAATGCGGCCAAATGATGCATCAAGAATAAAATGTCCACCATCGGTTACAAAAGTTTTGTCATCTCTTACGCGTAGCTTAATATTTGCCGGAAGCTCAAGACGGTCTGCTACTTTTATAATTGCTTCTTTAGTTGCTTCAAGCCCGAAAGGATTAATCTCGATCGGCAGAGGAAAAGCGCCAAGTGTTTTCACCAACTTCGAGCTGTCGGCAATAACCAACATTTGTGAAGAGGCAAATGCCACAATCTTCTCTCTGAGCAATGCCCCACCACCGCCTTTAATAAGGGCAAGATGAGGGTCGATTTCATCAGCGCCGTCAATATCGAGATCAAGATGAGGTGTTTCATCAAGTGTGGCAACAGGTATTCCAAGGTCACGACACAATTTTTCGGAGCGTTTCGAGGTTGCAACGCCCGTAATGTGCAATCCAGCTTTGACACGCTCTGCTAGAAGACGGATAAATTCATTGGCAGTAGACCCCGTACCAATTCCCAATTTCATCCCGTCTTCGACAAATTCGACAGCTTTCGCTGCGGCGGCTTTTTTTAACTCCAATGAATCCATCGTGATCTGTTTTCCAAGAAAAATGTTCCTACCTCTTACGTGTTGGCTAATAAATTGCAATTGTCATATGCGTAAAAACCGACATTTTTACCAGAATTATAGCTTTATACCCTGATTTTATAGTTGATAAAAAATATCCAGTTTCAGGTTGATTTTTAGTTTAAAGCTTCATATGTTTGTCATGTTTTATATGAGTCGTATGGATTAATTGCATTTGGTTATCGATAATGATTGTTTGTTCGTGTAACGTGATAACTCAATCAGAGATCGAAGACGTTATCAATTCTCTGTTGGAAGAGGATTGTTGGCAATTGATTGTTCCCGGAAAAATTTATAAGGTTCTTGCCAAGCGCGGCAAATGTTGCTGTTGCTTTCCGAATATACTTGAAACCATTATTCGGGTATCGGAAAACTATCACCGCCTACATAATCGGGACGAGGCTGAAATTATCTCCTATCTTGATCGTGTGCGCGCATTGCGATTGAAATATAGGAGAATAGGTCAACATGAAAGGTCACGAAAAGGTCATAGAGCGGCTTAATCAAGCACTCTTTCTGGAACTCGGGGCAGTCAATCAATACTGGATTCATTATCGCCTGACTGAAGATTGGGGATATACGAAACTGGCCAATAAGGAACGTGAGGAATCCATTGAAGAAATGGGACACGTTGACAAGCTCGTAAAACGTATCGTTTTTCTTGAAGGTCACCCCAATCTACAAACGCTTGCACCTTTGCGCATCGGGCAGAATATCAAGGAAGTTCTTGAGTGCGACTTGGCTGGTGAATACGAGGCAAGAGAAGCTTACCGTGTTGCCCGTGAGCTTTGTGCGGAACTTTCCGACCATATTTCGAAAAAATTGTTTGACGAATTGTTGGAAGACGAAGAAGGGCATATCGATTTTCTGGAAACACAACTTGCTCTTCTTAATAAGATCGGCGAAGAAAAATATGGCCAGCTCAACGCCGGATCGGCAGAGCATGCAGAAGCCAAAGAATAACTTTTTATTTCGTGAGCCAGAGCGGGAACCGCAATCCTGCGCTGGCTATTTTATTTTCTAATATTTTGATTTTGTGTATGAATTTAAGTTTCGCAGATATTTTGAAGACAGGTTTTTACCTTTTCATCTAAAGATACCGAGATTCGAAATTTTAAAATATTGACTTCTAACATCTGAAAATACATGCAGGCTGATATTTCATCCGATGAGTAAAAACTCAAGCTGCAATTTGCATTCTTAATATTGAATTCTGCGTGTGAACTTTTGTCGTTTCTCACATGACGCATTGTTAACGGAAATTGAGGCCTTGATTACCTCGTCACGTGAATAAACCTGAACTGCGATTTACAAAATCGCCGCTATGGCATTCGTCGCATTTTATGCGACTTAACACAGGTTCGCATGACCAATCAAAGAGTTATATAGCAAGACACATCAATTGAATTCAATTCGATTTTTTTAAATGCTCATCTTAAAGCTTGCAAATATCTTCGATGTTCATTCCATGGACGTGACGATCCGGATTTTATCGACGATATAATTCTCCCATCCTCGGTTACCAGTATACTTCCCTTCCATGCCAACAGACTTTCATTGATAATTTTTTGTCTCGGATGACAATTGGCTATATGGATATTGGGTGACAACACGATAATATCGCCATCCGGACAAGAAAGATCACCATTCACCTGTTTTTCAATAACAGCTACTTTCAAACCATTGGTCTTTTGCGCCACACAAATGCCGTTATCGCAGAGAAATTGCCCGTCTCTTTGCTGACCGGCTTCGGCAGGGCCGACGATTTGGTCTAATTGATAGGAACGCATCCAGACTGTCGCAGTAAATTGTGTGGGTTTATTATCAGTTATATAAAGTGTTCTATCGCTCACCAATCCGACTGCGCCTTTATCTTCGGAGATAAGCAGAAAAGGCGTTTTTTGAACCGCGATAGAAAATACCCCCATTGAGAAGAAAATTATTGAGCACAGACACCATCTCGTTTTGCAAAATAAGAGGATAACAAGCCCGAGCGAGAAAAAAATCAACGCGATAGGAGGCATCAAGCCAGGATTAATGTCTGGAGAAATAGCGGCAACATCATAAGCAATTTTCTCGACTATTTTGACCCCTGCCCCCATAATTTGCAATGGCCACCATTCGAGACCAAAAGGCATCGCCAATACCGCCACCAAGGCAAAAGGCATGACGGCTATAGACATTACAGGAAATGCCAAAGCATTACTGATAATGCCAAGCGGAGCCGTATTTGAAAAATGGTAGGCAGAAAAAATTCCGCTTGCAAGTCCGGCAACAAGGGAAGCAACTGCCGTCGAGATAACGGGAAACAAAATGACGCGGATAATTCCAGCGCCAAAAAACATCGGTGTAGTTTGCGAATGGGATTTGTGCCTCCTGCTCCACCAACCGAACACAGCTACCAGAGCGGCAGTTGCTGAAAACGACATCTGGAAACTTGGTCCCAACACTTCATGGGGAACCACAACCAAAGTGATAATTGCCGCGATAGCAAGATTACGCATGGTGATTGCTGAACGGTCAAAAATGATTGCAATGAGCATAACGGCAACCATTACAAAACTGCGTTGTGCGGCCACGTCCGAACCGGACAATAAGAGATAGAAGGCAGATACGGCCAATGCAGCTGCGGCAGCGATTTTCTTCGATTGATAAAGTGAAGCTAATGACGGGAATAATGCAAGCATTGTTCGGATAACAATCAACACCATGGCGGCGACCATTGCCATGTGCAAACCGGAAATTGACAATATATGGGATAGTCCTGCCACACGTAACGCATTGTTGGTTTGCGGAAGAATTCCGCCCCTTTGACCGGTAATAAGCGCAGAAGCGATGCTACCTGTTTCCCCGCTTATTGCATCGGTTATTCTTGTCGTCATCGCCAGACGCAGACGCGAAACAGCAAGAGAAAAACGCTCTGTCAACGAAGACGGCTGTTCAACGCGGATTTTTGTGGGTTTCCCAACAAAATATCCTTGTGCACCGATTGATTGAAAATAATTGGCAAAGCTGAAATCATAGCTGTCAGGACGAATTGGCCCCGACGATGCGCGCAATTTTGCTCGGCCTTCGATGCCGTCTCCAGGTTCCAATATGATATTGTTTATCAGGGCGCTCAATTTTACCCGATCCGGAGCGTAATTCAAATGTGGTTTTTCCGTCGACAACAAATCGACAACAAGAACAGATTTCCCTTTTGTTGCTTTTTCAATCGAAACGACGCGGCCTTTGATTGTTGTGGAAATATCGCTGCCAAGCATTGGGGTGGCGGTTCGCCATGTTTCTACCTTTGAACAAAAAGCACCAAGGAAAATACAGGTCACCAAACCTGTCGAATAGAAGACCGGTCTATAATGGCGCGATAAAATAAGAAGACCAGTCATCAAACCGCAATAGGCTGAGATTCTTAAACCGTCCGGTTCATAATCAAGGGTAAAATAAATCACCGCACCAATGGTCATGAAGACGGGGATTAATAAAAACAATAATCCTTGTTCAAACTCGAAAACAAATGACGCGTGGGCGTTAAAAAATACATCGGAGAGTTTTTTGTAAAACCGTTTTATCCCTGTTCTATAAGGATCGATAAATGGTATATCATCCGGCAGACTCACAACATGCCGTTCAAGCGGACTGTAAAGCTGCGCAGCAGACGTCGTCTTGAAATTTCTGGATTGGCTGATCAACCCTTGCGCTTTTGATTTGCTTTCTAATGCATTTCTCTGCTTTATAATTCTATCTGTCCCCGTTGGCATGGCTAGCGCATGAAACTGAGTCTATGCTAATGGTTCGACGCCATGCTGACAATGGAATACTTGTAGAAATCTGGAGACATTATGTCCACGCCCGTAGTTACACGTTTCGCCCCTTCACCAACCGGTTTTCTCCATATCGGGGGGGCACGTACCGCTCTTTTTAACTGGCTTTATGCCAAACACACTGGCGGCAAAATGCTGCTGCGCATTGAAGACACTGATCGCGAAAGATCAACAAAAGCAGCAGTCGATGCCATCATTGACGGATTAAAATGGTTGGGATTGACATGGGATGGTGACCCCATTTCCCAATTTTCACGTGTTGATCGCCACCGTGAGGTTGCGGAAGAACTTGTCAAGAAAGGTCAGGCTTATTATTGCTATGCAACGCCGGAAGAATTGACTGAAATGCGCGAAAAAGCGCGCGCTGAAGGAAAGCCGCCGCGTTATAACGGTATATGGCGCGATCGCGACCCTTCCGAAGCTCCAAAAGGTGTGAAACCGGTTATCCGTATCAAAGCCCCGCAGCAGGGAGAAACGGTTGTTCATGACCGTGTTCAAGGGGATGTTCATTTCCCGAATAAAGATCTGGACGATTTTATTATTCTCCGTTCGGATGGAACCCCCACTTATATGCTTGCCGTTGTCGTCGATGATCATGACATGGGAGTCACCCATGTCATTCGTGGCGATGACCACTTGACCAATGCAGCGCGCCAAACAATCCTTTTCAAGGCTATGGGGTGGGATGTTCCTGTTATGGCCCATATTCCGCTTATCCACGGCGCAGACGGTGCAAAACTTTCAAAGCGGCACGGCGCCCTTGGCGTTGATGCCTATCGGGCTATGGGGTATTTACCTATTGCATTGCGGAATTATCTTGTCCGCCTCGGCTGGAGCCATGGCGACGACGAAATCATGTCGACAGAAGATATGATCTCTTGGTTTGATATTGACGACATCAATAAGGGTGCAGCACGGTTTGATTTTAAAAAGCTTGAAGCGATCAATGGTCAATATATGCGCATGAGCGATGATAAAGAGCTTTTCGACGCAGCACTCTCTATTCTGCCTGAAATTGAAGGTGGCAAAGAAGTTTTAGCAAAACTTGATGAGAAAAATCGTGCTGAATTCCTGAAGGCAATGCCGGAACTGAAAGAGCGCGCAAAAACCCTTGTCGAGCTTATTGATAATGCAGCGTTCATTTTTGCCAAACGGCCATTGAAGCTTGATGAAAAGGCCGCAAATCTTTTGAATGAAGACGGTAAAGCCGTTTTAAAAGCTCTGTATCCGACCCTTGAAAATTGTACCGACTGGAACAAGGAACAGCTTGATAAAATCATCAGACAGTATGCCGAAGATGCCCAACTAAAGCTTGGCAAAGTTGCCCAACCGTTACGCGCGGCATTAACGGGCAGAGCAGTCTCACCCGGTGTTTTTGACGTTCTCGTTATTCTCGGACGTCAAGAGTCGCTCGGGCGAATTCATGACCAGATTGATTGAAAAACGCAGCTGAATAAGCCTGCCTGAGAATTTCGATTAGGTGCCACAGCTTTTTCTGAATAAGCTGTGGCATTTTTTATCAAAAAAGTTTGAATGCCGGCGAACTCTCTTCAACAAGACTGCCTGTCAACCGCAATACTTTCCTGCTTGATCACGTCAGTACGTTTGAATCACACAAGCCTGAATCACACAAGATTGACACCGGTAACGCAAAAATAGACAACTTAACGATTGCAAGACTGTGCTTTTCGGATAATCTGGAAAACAACACAGGCATTGGACATGAGCCGCAGTCATTACCTGTAATGTGAACGCGGTACCTCATCGTTTGTGGGGTGGAGGGTCTGAAAGGGAAGACACATGAAAGATAATAAAGCACATATAACCGTTGATGGTAAAAGCATCGAACTTCCAGTTCGTAAAGGTACTATGGGACCGGATGTCATCGAAATTGCTCCGCTCTATAAAGAAACCGGAACATTCACTTACGATCCCGGTTTTACATCAACAGCTTCTTGTGAATCCAAAATCACCTATATTGATGGTAATGCAGGCGTATTGCTTTACCGTGGCTATCCGATTGACCAGCTCGCCGACCAGGGCGACTTCTTGGAAACCTGTTACCTGCTTCTTTATGGTGAACTTCCGAGTAAAAAACAAAAAGAAGATTTCGACCGTACGGTACGCGAACACACTATGGTTCATGAACAGTTTTCGCGCTTCTTTCATGGTTTTCGTCGTGATTCACACCCGATGGCTGTGATGGTTGCATGCCTTGGTGCGATGTCGGCCTTCTATCATGATTCACTTGATATCTCTGATCCGCGTCAAAGGATGATCGCATCAATCCGGTTGATCTCGAAAGTGCCAACATTGGCTGCAATGGCTTATAAATATTCAATCGGCCAACCGTTTGTATACCCGCGCAACGATTTGGGCTATGCGGCCAACTTCCTGCGCATGTGTTTTGCTGTTCCTTGTGAGGAATATAAAGTTAATCCGGTACTGGCACGCGCCATGGACCGCATCTTCATTCTTCATGCCGACCATGAACAGAACGCTTCGACATCGACTGTTCGTCTTGCCGGTTCTTCGGGTGCCAACCCGTTTGCATGTATCGCCGCAGGCGTTGCCTGTTTATGGGGCCCTGCTCATGGCGGTGCGAACGAAGCCTGCCTGAAAATGCTTCAGGAAATCGGTTCGGTTGATAGAATTCCGGAATTTATTGCCCGCGCCAAGGATAAAAATGATCCTTTCCGCCTGATGGGATTCGGGCACCGCGTCTATAAAAACTATGATCCGCGCGCCAAAATCATGCAGAAAACATGTCATGAAGTTTTGACCGAACTTGGTATCAAAGACGATCCGCTTCTCGACATCGCTATGGAACTCGAACACATCGCTCTTAACGACGAATATTTCATCGAGAAGAAGCTCTATCCGAATGTTGATTTCTATTCCGGCATTACATTGAAAGCTTTGGGATTCCCGACCGATATGTTCACGGTTCTGTTTGCCTTGGCACGCTGCGTCGGCTGGGTTGCTCAATGGAAAGAAATGATCGAGGATCCGGCACAGAAAATTGGCCGTCCGCGTCAGCTTTATACCGGTGCTGCACGCCGCGACTATGTTCCTATCAACGAACGCAAATAGTTTCTAACGAAATAGCCGTTGAGTTAAAAATTAAACGCCCGTCGCAATGTTTTGCGATGGGCGTTTTTTTTGGCGATCAATAATCGCAATCTGAGTAATATAAAAATTGATAAGTAACTATACTTCTATTCGTAAAAACCTCTAAACTCTAAATCGGACGCATGTCGAAAAGTCCTCGATGTCCTTGTCATCAGCCTTGGACGCTGCTCCATCAAAATAAGCATAGAATTCTCGCCACGCGACAGACTATTTTATTGAGCAGTATAGCCGCCATCAATAACCAGTTCCGAACCGGTAACAAAACCCGATTCATCTGAAGCAAGATAAAGAATGCCATAAGCAATATCATCAGGCGTACCCAATTTTCCGATCGGGTGAAGAGCGGTCAAGGCTGCTTTTCTTTCCTCAACGTCGCCACTTTCTTTGGCATTTTCTTCTACCATCGGCGTCCAGATATAACCCGGATGGACGGAATTAACGCGTATGCCGTAACCGGACTTTGCGCAGTGTAATGCTGCAGACTTGGTGAACAATCGAACCCCGCCTTTACTTGCATTATAAGCAGCAAGCGTCGGATCTCCTACCAGGCCTTCGATCGACGACAAATTAATAATCGAACCGCTCTTTTGAGATTTCATTACGCGTATAGCTTCACGGGTGCCAAGAAAAACCGCATCAAGATTGATCGACTGCAGAAACCGCCATTTTTCGAGTGTTTCATCTTCTGCTGAAGCAGAATGCCCGACACCGGCGTTATTTACCAGAATATCTAACCGACCGAAGAGACTGACTGTGTCGTCAACGACCTTTTTCCATTGTTCTTCCTTGGAAACGTCGTGCTTCATATATTTCGCGGTACCGCCGGCTTTTTTGATTGCCTGTTCAACCTTCAAGCCTTGAACTTCATCAAGATCGGTTAAAACAACCTTTGCACCTTCTTTGGCAAGAAGACGTGATGTCGCCTCGCCTAAACCTTTTGCACCACCGGTGACGATTGCAACTTTGTCTTTCACCCGCATGATTATTCTCCTCATAGCCATCCATAACTTGTTATTTTATTTCAAATAACAGCACTTAATATTTATCAGAAGAAGTGATTATCTTACAATTGTTAATTGTTCTGCTGCACGGGTAATTGCCGTGTAGAGCCAACGTTCGCGTGTATCACGAAAGGCAAAACTTTCGTCAAACAATACAACATTATCCCATTGAGAACCTTGGGCTTTATGAACGGTCAATGCATAGCCATAGTCAAAATCATCATAACGGCGCTTCATTTGCCATGATATTTCGCTTTCAGGATCATCAAAAACCGCTTTCAACAACTTTATCTTTGCAACACCACGATCGTCATCTTCCGGAGTTACGAGCAAACTGATTCCGGGTTTTACAGTTTCCTTGGATGCAGTCATCACTTTCCACAACGACCCGTTCAACAGGCCTTTTGCAGGATCATTGCGCAAGCAGACAAGTTTATCGCCCGATTGAGGATAGTCAGCTGTAAATCCTTTAAGCTCCCGTAGCCTTTTATTATAAAGGCGCCGTGTTCTGTTGATGCCCACGAGAACCTGATCAGCTTCGAGAACCAGCTTCTGGTCAACCTGTTTTCTTGTTATGACTTTGGCCGCACCATAATCGCCATAATCAATATCGCGCCCTTCACGAACATCCATTGCAAGACGGATAATCGGATTATCCCGCGCCTGACGATGAATTTCCGTCAAAAGAAAATCCGGTTCATGTTCGGTAAAAAATCCTCCCCCTGATATCGGCGGCAATTGCCCCGGGTCGCCCAACACAAGAATCGGAGTTCCAAAACTCATGAGATCGCGCCCGAGTTGTTCATCGACCATTGAACATTCATCAATGACCACAAGTTTTGCCTGCGCAATCGGACTTTGGCGATTGAGTGAAAACATCGGCGCCATTGATGTTTTTCCCGTATTTTCGTCGGCAACTTCTTCTTCACCCCTTGGGCGATATATCAAAGAGTGAATAGTTCGCGCATTACTTGCGCCTTTCGAGCGTAACACCTGCGCCGCTTTACCGGTGAAAGCAGCAAATTGAACCGTGCCGTCAACGCTTTCAGCAAAATAGCGTGCCAAGGTCGTTTTCCCCGTGCCCGCATAGCCAAACAAACGAAAAACTTGAGACTGACCATTTTTAAGCCACGTTGCTACGCTGGTCAGTGCTTTATCTTGTTGTGGTGAGAATTGCATAATTTATCCAAACAGGATTCGACGGTTCAGAGCAAGTCCATTATAGTCCTTTTAAAAACAAAGCTCGTGTTTTTAGGGAGGAAGACATGTCCTATACCGATTTTTGTCATCGTTTCAATATCAACATGCCGCTTATTCAAGCTCCCATGGCCGGAGTTTCTACGCCCGAGCTTGCCGCAGAAGTCTGCAACAATGGTGCAATCGGCTCTCTGGGCTTGGGCGCATCCTCGCCAGAGACTGCATCTCATGCAATCGAAGCATTGAAAAAAGTAACCAAGCGACCTTTTAATATCAATTTTTTTTGCCATAAGCCTATTAAACCCGACAAACAAATTGATGACGCTTGGCTCTTGAAGTTAGGCCCCCTATTCCACCGTTTCGATGCCGAGCCACCTCGAAACTTAAGGGAAATTTATAGCAGCTTTTATATGAACGACGAACTGTTTCAGCTCGTTATAAAAGAAAAACCGGCAATCGTCAGTTTCCATTTTGGACTTCCTGAACCGGATAAAATCTCGGCAATGAAGCAAGCCGGAATATATCTCATAGCAACAGCAACCAATCTTGATGAAGCTGTCGCAATTAAAAAAGCCGGTTTTGATGCAATTATCGCCCAAGGATATGAAGCCGGCGGGCACCGCGGGGTGTTTGATGAAAATTTAGCGGACTCGGGTCTTTCGCTCAAACAACTTTTAAAGATAATTTTGGAAAATCTTTCTATCCCTGTCATTGCAGCCGGGGGATTAATGGATGGCCAGGATATTGCAGAATGCATCAGAGCAGGTGCAAGCGCCGTGCAAATGGGAACAGCTTTTATTGCTTGCCCCCAATCACAAGCAGATAAAGGGTACAAACAAACTCTCGTCAGTCAATCCGCATATCATACCGTCATGACCCGTACTTTCTCGGGACGGCCAGCGCGTGCACTTTATAATTCTTTTGTCGATTTTACCCGACATCTGCCGGATAAAGACGTGCCTCCATATCCTTATGCCTATGACGCGGCAAAACAAATTGCCGGTCTTGCCAAAGAAAAACACGACTTCGGATTCGGTGCCTATTGGGCAGGACAAGGTGCTCCTTTTTCCCGACCGATGGACGCAAAGAAATTACTTGCTTGCCTCAGAAAAGAATTTCGTCAGGCTATGCAATTGTCATAAAGATCACGTTTTAAAAAACAAAAAAGGCCGCCACCTTGCGGTAGCGACCTTAAATTTCATTTATCGGTTGGCTTTTCGTTATCACATACCTTCCGGACCACGGTTCATAGCCGAAACACCGGTACGGCATATTTCAACCAATCCCAAGGGTTCCATAATCGAGATAAATTGATCAACCTTTGCGGAACGGCCGGTAATTTCGAAAATAAAATGTTCAACTGTCGCATCAATCACCTTGGCATGAAAGGCTTCGGCCAAACGCAAAGCTTCCACACGATCGGCACCTTCTCCCGCCACTTTGATAAGCGCCAATTCCCGCTCGATAGGCCCGTCTTGCCCCTGTTCGCGTGCACGAACAGTCAAATCGACCACACGATGAACCGGTATAATGCGCTCCAATTGATGACGAATTTGGTTAAGGACCTGCGGCGTTGCCCGTGTCACAACCGTAATACGAGAGAGCTTCTCTGCGTGTTCCGTTTCGGAAACTGTCAAGCTTTCAATATTATAGCCGCGTCCCGAAAACATCCCGATAACACGGGCAAGCACGCCCGGTTCGTTATCAACGAGAACTGCAAGCATATGCGTTTCCATCGGGTCATTATTCGGCTCGATAAAATAAGCCGAGCCAAAACTTAAATTCTGTGCGTTCATCATCTTATCCCTTATACGAGCGAGCGACCTTTTGCATCAATGGCATTCTGAATTGATTCATCATTGGCTTCATCAGGAAGAAGCATATCGTTATGGGCCCTACCCGATGGAATCATCGGGAAACAATTTTCCTGCTTGGCAACCACACAGTCGAAGAAAACCGGCTTATCGCATTCAAGCATTTCTTTGATTTTCCCATCAAGTTCTTCCGGTTTTGAACATCTGATACCGACGGCTCCATAAGCCTCGGCGAGTTTCACAAAATCCGGCATGGCATCCGTGTAGGAATTCGACAACCTGTTTCCATGGAGAAGTTGCTGCCATTGACGCACCATTCCCATATAATGGTTGTTCAGTATGAACACTTTGACGGGTGTTTTATGTTGCATTGCCGTTGCCAATTCCTGAATGTTCATCTGAATTGACGCATCGCCCGCAACACAAACAACCAATGCGTCGGGGTGGGCAATTTGCACACCGATCGAAGCGGGAAAACCGTAACCCATAGTACCAGATCCACCGGATGTCATGAAGTGGCGGGGTTCCTCAAAACCATAATACTGCGCTGTCCACATCTGGTGTTGGCCAACTTCTGTAGTGATATATGCCTTCTTGTCTTTTGTCAGTTCATAAAGCCGCTTTATCGCATATTGCGGCATGATGACATCGGACCTGTGCTTATAAGCCAGGCAATTGCGTGCCCTCCAGTGGTTGATTTCATCCCACCATGCTTTTCTTGCCTGTTCGTCTGGCACCGGCTTTACAGCACGCAAACCGATTACCATATTTTCCAGAACATGTGCGACATCACCAACAATCGGCACTTCGACCTGCACGGTTTTGTTGATTGATGAAGGATCGATATCAATATGAATAATCCTTGCATTTGGTGCAAAAGCATCAAGACGACCGGTAATACGGTCATCAAAACGTGCACCGATTGCCAACATTACATCGCAATCATGCATTGTCATATTGGCTTCATAGGTTCCGTGCATGCCAAGCATGCCAAGCCAGTTCTTTCCTGATGCAGGATAGGCTCCCAGCCCCATAAGCGTTGATGTAATAGGGAAATCTCCAAGAGCAACAAGCTCACGGAGAAATTTTACAGCATCATTTCCTGAAGAAATAACCCCGCCACCGGTATAGATAACCGGCTTCTTCGCTTCAGCAAGCAACGATACGGCGTATTCAATTGCTTTTCTATTTCCATCAAGCTGAGGACGATAGCTCTGACGTGGCATAGAACGCGGTGCGGTATAAATTCCCGATGCAAATTGAACATCCTTCGGAATATCAATGAGAACCGGTCCAGGCCGTCCCGTTTGGGCAATATAGAAAGCTTCATGAATGATGCGGGCAAGGTCGTTTACGTCTTTTACCAACCAGTTATGTTTCGTGCACGGGCGAGTAATTCCGACAGTGTCGGCTTCCTGAAAACCATCTGTACCGATCAGCGTTGTGGGCACTTGCCCCGAAAAACAGACAAGCGGAATAGAATCCATCAAAGCATCTTGCAATGCCGTAACGGTATTTGTAGCGCCCGGACCGGAAGTCACCAACATAACACCGACTCTACCGGTACTGCGGGCGTAGCCCTCTGCTGCATGACCAGCGGCTTGTTCATGGCGAACAAGAATATGTCTAAATGAATTTTGCTGATAAATCTCGTCGAAAATCGGAAGAACGGCTCCGCCCGGATAGCCGAAAACATGCTTGACGCCTTGATCAATAAGCGCTTGCACTACTATTTCCGCACCAGACATTGCTTTTCCATCGAAACTGTCTTTTGGTTTTGGTTCTTCTTTCATTTTTCCTACTCGTCGACTGCATTCAATAAGGTAATAAAAAAGGCCCCCGAGGGAGCCTGTTTCGCGTATGAGTGGCTATTAGCCGAATGGTTATACCATTTGCCCCATACGCGTTCGCACTACTAGAATAATCTGTTTCATGGCGGCAACATTATTATGCTGAAGAGACATCGTCAATCCAAAAATTTTAAAATTCAATGAGAAAAGTTTAGAATTGTAACTTTGAAATATTGATCAAGATACTTCGAACGCAAATTTGTAAAACTCAAAACCGTAACGAAATAGAAAGCCGTCACCCCGATCCGACAATTCGCTCCAAACGCCGTTTTAGACATTGGAACATTTCGGTGCTTTGCAGTAGTCGTGGATTTTCTTGCCCACTACATTCGGAAACCTATGTGAGAAAAGTTCGGGTTCTTTTGTTTTAATCAAATCTTTTAATGTTCGCCGGTTTATCGCCCGCATTCATTCAAGACAATAACCAATAATTCAACGATCATGCCCAAGAAAACACTGATGCCTGCAAAATTGACATTTGCGAAAATCAAATTCCGGCCTCACCCCATCATCAATCATGCATCATTCGTGACAAGGGCATAATAGCTTATGAAGAGCCTTAAGAATGATGAAGCTCATGATCTCTTTTGCGCCACAAACAATTGCCCGTGTACAGGTTCTCCCTGCTCGGCGCGAACAACAATGTTATTAACGCTCACGCATTCCATACCGTTTTTTACCAGTTCTTTTCTGATGTAATTTTCATGATGTGCAAAACGTTGGTGCGGTCCTACTTTGTAGTCGCTCCCGTCAAAGGCTCTGTCAGTGAGTGTTTCTGTCGAAAAGCCGAAAATGCCTTTGGGGGCAAGGCGGTGGGATAGTTTGTCAAAAAACACATTGATATCGCCCATATAAGGCAGAACATCGGTTGCAATAATCAAATTCCACTCTTCATTAGAACGTGTAACAAATTCTACGGCATCGCCCACAAACAAATGCTGGTAATCGCCCTTTTCATGGGCAATCTCTATCATATTCTCGGAAAGATCGACACCCGTCTTGTCGCTTGTCAAGTCATCAAGGGCATCTGCTGAAAGACCAGTACCGCAGCCTAAATCAAGCATCTTCTCATAAGTCACATCAGGAAAAACTTTTAAAAGCTGGTCGCGTAACTGCAACGGAACATCATAGCCCAGTTGATCAATGAGAATATAATCGAACATATCGGCGTTCTGATCAAACAAGGTTGCCACATAAGCTTTGGAAGCAGTTTTCGGCGTTTCACCGCGATTGATAGAGGCAAGCCTTATTTTTATACCGCCAAAGTCGTCAGGATCTGCTTCGAGTGCCTGCCGATAAGCTTCGGCAGCCTCATCGAACTTGCCTTCCTTTTCGAGTGACAATCCTAGATTATAGAACTGTTCCAACTTGGCTTTATTCGTCTTCGCCACTTTGTTTTCTTCTTTCTGATAAATGACGGGCAATAATCGTACATACCATCAATTGTATTTGGTGAAACAACATAAGTGGCAACACGATTGCACCAATTGCACCACCCGAGCCAGCAAAAATTGCATTTGCCATCGGTGCACCGCTTGCAAGGCTTTTTTTCGAACCGCAAAACATAATTGTTATGCAGTCTTTTTCATTGAAACCCAAAAGCTTTGATCCATACCATGTTACAGCGAGCACAATTGCAAGCAGAACCACATCAATCACAATCATCACAATCAGGTCATGCCAGCTTGTAGTATGCCACAACCCGCTAGTCGTGGCCTCGCTGAATGCGAGATAAACGACCAGAATGATTGATCCCCGATCAACAATAGAGGTTAAAGCTTTGTGGCGGATTATAAAATTTCCTATAAAGCGCTGGCATAATTGACCGAGAACAAACGGAATAAGCAACTGCACAAGAATGCTTTCGAACGCAGTCGCTGATATGACTGCTTTACCGCCTCCTGTGGAAAATAATAGCCCAACAAGGAGCGGCGTTAAAAACATGCCAAAAATATTGGATGCAGAGGCCGAGACAATTGCGGCAGGTATATTACCAGAAGCAATAGACGTAAACGCAATCGATGATTGTACGGTTGATGGCAAAACACACAAATAGAGAATGCCTGCATAGAATGCGGATTCTTTTAATCCCGGAACAATAGCACCTGCAAGGACACCCAGAACCGGGAACAGAACAAAGGTTGCGAGAAACACTGTCAAATGCAGTCGCCAGTGAACAATACCGGCAACCACCGCCTGCCAAGGCAATTTTGCACCGTGCAAAAAGAACAATAACCCGACAAATATCTGCGTAAGCAAAGAAAACCACTCTGCCGCTTTGCCGGATATAGGAGCGACGCTTGCAATGATAATTGCAATGATGAGCGCACATAAAAACTTATCTGGCAAAAACTTCATCGTCGTTATTCTTCTTCAGGAGTTTAAAAGAAACAATCCGGCTAAAATGCAGGAATTTACACTATCATTATAATTGTTCAGGCAATGAAAGGTGGGTAAGACTATTTTTAAATCTCCGGGCATTGGCATAATAATGGGCAGCAGATTTATTGATGTTCCCGACTTCCTCATCACTCACTTTTCTGACAAAACGGGCAGGATTTCCAAGAAGGAGTGACCGGCTCGGAAATTGTTTTCCTTGTGTTACCACCGCACCGGCACCAACGATAGATTCTTCTCCTATCATAGCATGGTTCATGATAATGGCTCCCATTCCTATCAAAGTGGTGTTGCCAATAGTGCAACCGTGAAGGATAACCCTGTGCCCGATAGTGCAATTTTTGCCAATAGAGACATCAATGCCGGCATCTGTATGAACAACGGTCATATCCTGAATATTCGTGCCCTCACCAATAGTGATCATTTCATTGTCCCCGCGCAAAACGCTTCCGAACCAAACACTCGAACGCGGTTTCAAGGTCACTTTCCCAATAATTTCAGCACTCTCTGCAACCCAGATTTCGGCTGTATCTTCAATAACGGGATCAATACCATCAAGTCGATAAAAAGCCATTCCCGTTCCACTCCGCAGTTAGATATCTGTTAATCGTGATGTTTTGTCTTGATGATATTATCGAAGCGGTCGTTCGCCTGACCGGTCAAGTTTGCCGAAACAATAACCGAACCGTCATCTTTTGACGCCTTGTTGATGACCTCACCATTTTTATAAAGCCAATCAAGAAGCCCGTATTCATCCGGCTTAAGAGTTATCTGACGTTTGACCATTTCGCCGGATATTTGTTTTTCAATAATTCCTAGAAGTTTATCAACGCCCTCACCGGTCAAAGCAGAAACCGCGACCACCGGATTAAGAGAAGCACGAGCTGAATCGTGTAAGGCAACAAGCGAAACGTCATCAAGCAAATCGACCTTGTTCCAAACCTCAATGATATGATCCGGATCGTCAACATTCACTCCGAGACTTGATAAAATGTTCAATACATCCTGCGCATGGGCATGGTTTTCTGCGTCCGACATATCCCGAACATGAAGAATGATATCCGCCTCGACAACCTCTTCCAGAGTTGCTCTGAACGCCGCGACCAAATGAGTTGGGAGATCGGAAATAAAACCTACTGTATCCGACAACATAACCGTTTGCCCACGTGGCAAAACGATCTTGCGCAGTGTCGGATCGAGTGTTGCAAACAGCATGTCTTTTGCAAGCACGTCTGCACCTGTCAAACGGTTGAATAATGTTGATTTACCGGCATTTGTATAGCCAACAAGTGCAATAACCGGATAAGGGACCTTTTTCCTTTTTGCCCTGTGGAGAGCTCTCGTTCTCACCACCGTTTCCAGTTCACGTTTGATGCGGACAATTTTCGCCTGTAAAATACGCCTATCGGCTTCTATCTGGGTTTCACCCGGTCCGCCGAGAAAGCCGCTACCGCCACGTTGTCTTTCCAAGTGTGTCCAGCTTCTGACCAGTCTACCTTTTTGATAATTGAGATGCGCAAGCTCGACCTGAAGGACACCTTCTTTTGTCCTTGCTCTATCGCCAAAAATCTCGAGTATGAGCGCTGTACGATCAATAACTTTGCAGCTCCAGGCTTTTTCAAGATTTCTTTGCTGAATTGGCGTTACAGATGAATCAATGATCGCAAGATCAATCTTCTCATCCGCTATAATCTTGCCGATTTCTTCAACTTTGCCCTGACCTAACAGCGTTGCCGGACGCGGCTTCTCGATATTGACCGATAATTTTTCAATAACATCCAACCGGATAGCTTCAGCAAGTCCTACAGCTTCTTCGATCCGCGAACGGGATGATGCCTCGTAATTCTTTTGCGAGCTCTCCCTGTCATAAATAATAGGAACAATTACGATTGCTCGTGTTTTAACTGTCTGTCTCGAAATCAGTTTATGAGCCTTGTCATCATCGTCCATCATGGCAAACAAACCGTGAAGCTAAACAGTAAAGGACAACGACCTGATCTCTCCGCTCTTTCCCCGGCAAAAACTCTTTTCCAACAGCAAATACCTTTGTCGAGCAAAATCATTCGTCGTCTGTCTCGATATCCTCTTCATCATCCAACATTTGCACCGGCTGGCTTGGCATTATGGTTGATATTGCATGTTTATAAACCAATTGGGAGTGCCCGTCTCGCCGGAGTAAAACACAAAAATTGTCAAATGATGTTACAATACCGGTAAGCTTGACCCCGTTTACCAAAAAGATTGTCAGAGAAATTTTCTGTTTACGTACTGCATTCAGAAAGAGATCCTGCAGATGCTGCGATCGTTCTGTCATTGTTCTTATACCTATATTTCGAACCGCATAAAATTCTGTTCTGTCCATATCGAACAAAAAACTATCGATTGTCAATGTGTAACTACCAGCGCACCCACAGCTTTAAGTAGCGGAAAATCAAGCTTCATTCACGTCTTGCGAGCAATCATCATCGTGATTGGTAACGCACCACGCCATACATGGAAATTTCCCAACGGTTCTGCTTCGGCAAGTGAAATATGTATAAGCCGGGCCCCGATTTTACGCGCTTCCGATTGAAGGATGGCATTGGTCTCAAGCGTCACAGCATTCACAACAAGCCGCCCGCCGCTCTTCAAACTTTGCCAACAGCAATCGAATAAATCGGGTCGGGTAAATCCACCACCGATGAATATGGCATCAGGTCTTTCAAGTCCGCTCAAACAGAGCGGCGCCTCGCCCTTTATCAAATGAAGGCCGATAACGCCAAAGTGATCGGAATTTTTTGAAATAATATCCTGTCGTTCAGAATTTTTTTCAATCGCATAGGCACGCGCACCTTTCGTTGCGCGCAACCATTCGATTGATATCGAACCGCTACCTGCACCGACATCCCATAGGACCTCACCCCACTTTGGCGCAAGATGTGCCATTGTGACAGCCCGAATGTCCTGCTTCGTCAATTGCCCGTCATTTAAAAAGTTTTTGTCCGCCAAAGCGGCATAGCAAGGATATCCGGCATCACAATTATCAGCTACACACTGGACAGCTACAAGAACGAGATTCTCACATTCATCGAGATGAAAAGTATCGGCGTTTTGCGTACGGATCTTTTCTTTTTCTCCGCCCAAATGTTCCATAACTATCATTTTGCTTGCGCCAAACCCTTGCTCGGTCAAAATTTTGGCAAGCAAGGCCGGACTATCTTTGTTTTCGCAAAGAATAATAAGCCGGCTTGATGGCTGCAAGTGACCGATAACCGTGCGGATAGGACGACCATTGATTGAAAGACAATCAACGTCTTGCAACGCCCAACCGAGGCGTGCAGCCGCGAGCGAAAATGAAGATGGATGCGGTAGAACCAGCACTTCATCAACTGGTAAATAACGAAGAAGCGTTACACCTGCCCCGAAAAACATAGGATCTCCACTGACGAGCGCAACAATGCTTTGACCTTTTAACGCTATGATCTCGCTTACACCTTCCGAAAATGGAGTGGGCCAAGGCTTTAACTTCGCTTGCAAAGTTTCAGGCAGGAAATCGAGATGCCTCTTTCCTCCGAAAATATATTTTGCGGCAGTTATAATGTCCTGCTGACGGCGAGTGAGGCCATTCCAGCCATCATCCCCGATACCGATAATTGTGAGCCAAGGTTTTTTGTTCATTCAAGTTGATCAGTAAGCTGTTTGTACCTATGTTGAACTATTAGAATCCGCCTACTCCGAGAGCAAGCAAAATGATGACTCTTCCTGCCACAGAAAATAAACGCCAGATCAAAGCCGTTCAGGACAGACGTTTTGCCTGCCCGGGGTTGTTCCGTATGCCTCTAGCGAATGATGGCGGTATTTGTCGGATAAAACTTTCTCTTGGTTGCCTCACAGGCGAACAAATAGAAGGTATAGCAGAAGCTGCCCAAAATTTTTCGACTGGCTATGTCGAGCTTACAACACGGGCTAATTTGCAAATACGGGCGGTTGAAAAGACCAGTGAACAAAAGTTGATAAACAAGCTTTTGAAGCTCGGCCTCGGCCCTCTCAATCCTGAAGGTGATGATATAAGAAATGTGATGGTTGCACCGACAGCCGGTATAGATGTGAATATGTCGTGCGATACAACACTACTGGGAAACAAGCTTCTTGAAATGTTACAACTGAATAAGGAGTTTGCCTCTTTATCTCCCAAATTTTCTTTTCTTATCAATGGTGGTGAAACCACCCGCGTTCTCGACCATGTTGCTGATATCTGGTTTTCCGCTGTGCCGGGCGGAGTAGCTTATAATTTCGGTTTCGCCTCTCCAGCCCTTGATACTCCCGACAACGGAAACAATGCGATAGGCAGCATACCGGCTCAAGAAGCGCTGGAATTTATCAGATGTTGTCTCGATGCATTTATCTTTTTATCGAAGTCTGATCCAACGATAACACGCATGAAACATCTTCGCAGCCATCAGAGATTTGATGAATTTCTGGCTGAATTGAAAAAGCGCTTTAACCACAAAATCTCGAAACCATTATTGTCGTCCGGAATGCATCAAAAAGAGTCACCGCTTGCTGGCATTTTTGCACAAAAACGGAAGGGACTTTTTTACGTCGGCGCACGACCGGAACTCGGGCGATTATCGTCGAAAGTGTTGTACGGCATTGCAAAACTGATTAAAACTCGTGCTATCAAAACGCCGATACGGCTTACCCATCATCAGGGATTGATTATACCGGATTGTACAAAAGAAAAAGCAGTATTTATCCGCGATAGACTGCACGAATTTGGTTTGGTAACTGATAAAAATGCTCCGGCCTTTTATGTTTTTTGTTGTGCCGGCGCTCCACTTTGTCATTCGGCACTTTCAAACGTTCAACGTGATGGAAAATATCTTGTCAATCACTTTGCATCACCACCAAAAGCCCTCATTCATCTGACAGGCTGCCCGAAATCTTGCGTTGCAACAGTCCCTTTTCCTTTTACCGTTCTTGCAATCAAAGATGGCGTTTATAATCTTTATCGTAAAAATCCGGCAGAAAAAAACAAATTCGGCCAACTTTTATGCGAGAACGTCGGCATATCGGACGTCATGCGCTATATAGAAGAACTACAACAACCAATCAGATAAAAGGCGCGAATGAATGTTCGATTATATCAAAGACGGTCAAGAGATTTATAACCGGTCTTTTGCCACGATCCGCTCGGAGGCCGATTTACGTAACATACCGGCTGACCTCGAAAAACTTGCTGTTCGTGTCATACATGCTTGCGGTATGATTGACATTGTCAAAGATCTGGCATTTTCCGATAGTGCCGGAACAATCGGGCGTACAGCCCTCGCAGAAGGCGCGGCAATATTATGCGACGCAAAGATGGTCGCCGAAGGAATTACTAAAAAACGCTTACCAGCAAACAATCAGGTAATCTGTACACTTAATAATGAAACTGTTCCGGCTTACGCCAAGAAAATTCATAACACACGTTCAGCCGCCGCCGTTGAATTCTGGAAGCCTTACATCAAAAATTCTGTTGTGGTAATCGGAAATGCGCCAACCGCCCTCTTTCATCTTCTTGATTTGATCGAGCAAGGTTTTGAAAAACCACGATTAATTATTGGCTGTCCGGTGGGTTTTGTCGGTGCAAAAGAATCCAAACTCGCGCTTTCAAACAATCAATTTTCAATTCCCTATATCGTTGTTCACGGAAGACGCGGTGGCAGTGCTATGGCAGCAGCAGCGATCAATGCTCTAGCGAGTGAACAAGAATGAACAGGAAAAAAGCAAAGCTCACAGGCGTCGGTGTTGGCCCGGGAGATCCCGAACTTGTCACTGTCAAAGGGGTAAAGGCCATAAAGTCTGCCGATGTGATTGTTTATCACGAAACAGAAACACACAATAGCAATGCACTGAAAATAGCACGCCAGTGGATCTCTGAAACTGCACGGCTGCAACCACTTACCTATCCTGTAACGATGCAATCCGATAGTCGATCGGAGAAATATAGGGATAGGTTAAAGGAATTCTACAACAATTCGGAACAACTCATTGATTCGTTTTTAAAAAATGGAAAATATGTTGTCGTTTTAGCGGAAGGAGATCCCCTTTTTTACAGTTCGTTTATGTATATTTATGACCGGCTTGGAAAACTGTATGACACTGAAATTATCCCCGGTATTTCGTCAATTTTCGGCGCTGCATCTACTCTTCAGGCTCCATTATGCTATCGAAACCAGAGTTTTACCGTTCTATCCGGCGTTTTGGAAAAGCCTGAACTTGTTGAACGTCTTAAAAACGGCGATGCTTTCGCGATACTCAAAGTTGGCCGTAATCTCGATAAGATCAGAGACGCGCTTGAAATAACCGGCCTTCTTGGACGCGCTCTATACATTGAGCGGGCGACAATGGAAGAACAGAAAATTCTTCCGATAGACGAAGTTGTTAGCGACCAATCGCCATATTTTTCGCTGATATTGATACCCGGTGAACCTCACGGGAAGAAAGGTTAATGTGATTGTTAAATATTTCTTCTCAACATATTGCAATATTTGTGTTTTCAAATTTTTGTTCTGAATTTGCGATTGCTTTAAGTAAGCATTGTAAGGCTGCCACAATATATCGTACAAATCGGGTTGCCTGTGAAGACTTCATAATTGTGGATGAAGTATCCGAAGCGATGAAAAATGCATTCAAGTCTGGCCGACCAATTATCGCATTTTGTTCTTCCGGCATCGTTATTCGCATTCTTGCACCATTGTTGAAAAATAAATTTAATGAGCCTCCTGTTTTGTGTATTGCCGATGACGGTTCATCTATTGTGCCACTATTAGGTGGCAATGCGGGTGCAAACGAACTTGCTGTGGAAATCGCCGATATTCTTCACGGGCACGCCGCCATTACCACAAGTGGATATTTACGGTTCGGAATAAATCTGCTTTTGCCTCCAGATGATCTGGAACTCATTAATAAAGAAGATGCTTCAGCTTTCATTTCTGCGCTTTTGAACGGAGAAAAAGTCGAACTGGTAGGAGACCATCGATGGTTCCATACCGGATCCCTTCCTTTGGACCACGATTCAAGACTAAAAATTATAGTCAACGACAATGTCGGACATATAAAAGGTTCTGCAACCTGTCTGATTTACCGGAAGCGCGACACACATGATGATAGAAACGCAGGGAAAACGGGACTTCTGACCATTATCGGACTGGGGCCTGGTAACGAAGAAAATATTACTCTTTCTGCACGACATGCTTTGGCCGAGGCAACCGATATTTTTGGCTATGACTATTATATCAAATTGGCGTCACCTTTGCTGGATGATCAGGTTTTGCACCCCAGCGACAACCGGCAGGAAATCTCGAGAGCAAAGGAAGCGCTTGATCTGGCTGCATCCGGCAAAAGAGTAGCGATGATCTCTTCGGGCGATCCCGGAATATTTGCTATGGCAGCCGCGATTTTCGAAACTTTGGATCAACATTACTCGCCACTCTGGGACAAAGTAGAAATCAGAGTCGAAGCAGGCATCACCGCTGCCCAGTCCGCCGCAGCACGTCTTGGCGCACCTTTGGGACATGATTTCGCGATTATTTCGTTATCTGATAATCTGAAACCCTGGGCAATCATCGAAAAACGATTAATCGCCGCAATAACATCAGATATGGTTTTAGCTCTCTATAATCCGGTGTCTCGTGCGCGCCCCACAAAAATTATGGACGCAATCGAAATCGCAAAGCGATTTTGCCCTTCTGACAGGATCATCATGATTGGTACAGATATCGGGCGAATTGGAGAGAAAACAGTGGTGACAACAATTACCGATTTCAATATTCAAGACGTGACGAGCCGGTCTGTAGTCATAATCGGTTCGAGCCAAACCCGCACATTCCAACAGTCAGGTAAATCATGGTGCTACACGCCCCGTTCTTATCCTGATGGCGCTAATTCATAAGCGCGCAATTCGCTTAATCACACTATTGAGTAAAATGTCAGTAGAGCGATTGACCTGAAGAAGCCGTCGCTTGTGAACGCTTTTTAACGCCACTTGATGTTTTGGTTGTAGATGCCGATTTCCGCGTTGCTCTTGCAACCGGATTTGCTGTAGCTGTTTGTGATGTTGTTTTAGGAGCTGCAGCAGCTTGTGCTTCTGCGGCTATCTGGTCAGCACTTTTCGGGGACGTATCAATAACCGATTTCACGACACCTCCTGCACTGACTGTGCAGACAGCGTCACGTAAATCAACTTTCAGAATAACCTGTGTTGAACCATCTCCGGGTTTACGAGAATCAACCGCTTTGATAACCCTTGTCGGCAAAAAGTATTTATTTGCGGCGCTGTTGATACATGCTTGTGCAAGGTCCGGTGCGACACTGCGGGCGGGTGTGGTAAACGAAGGAAACTTAGGCGCCGGATTGCTTGCCGCAGGAGTTGTCAAAGCATTCGCAGTTGCCGGTTTTGTCGATGTTGTCGTCGTGCAACCGGACAAAACAAGTGCCAGACCGGAAACGGCAAAAAAGGATTTTAGTAAAACGCGTGACATACGACCACCTCAGCTAGACTTCTCGACAACGCTCGCAAAGTTATCAAATTATAATGCCCTTTAACGATTTTTTTCCCTCACGTCATCACTATAATGAAAAATCGGCATCATCTGATCCCGAAGTGTGTCGGAAGTACCACAATACCATCGTCGTTGCAGTCTTTTTTCCAATCTTTGACCGTGCTTCCATTAATCTTGAGGTCGGGTGCTATTTCGTTTAAAGGATCCAATACAAAGGCACGTTCGGTCATCAAAGGATGTGGAAGTGTCAGAGTCCGAGAATGATATTGATCAATATCTTCAAATGCCAGTAAGTCGATATCAAGGGTTCTGGGGCCCCATTTGATTTTTCGTAAACGTCCATAATTCTGCTCGATAGCTAAACAGATTTGCAGCAGCTTTTCAGGAGACAATCGGGTTTTGATTTCGCAACAGATATTCACGAATTCATTCTGATCGGTTTTTCCCCACGGTGGCGTGCGATAAAATGAAGACACGCGAATGAGCTCGACATCAGCCGAATTTTCGATATCTTTTAATGCATGCTCAAGCGTTCCGATGACATCTCCGACATTTCCCCCCATTCCTAGCCAGGCTTTTTTCCATACCCCGTTTAGGGCTTCTTTACGGTTCATTTCTTTCCTTCAATAACACTATTTTCAACATCCGAAAGTGCATCAACAACAGCCAATGCATCTCTATTGGCTGCGATGTTGTGCACCCGAAAAATCGAAAAACCGGCTTTTCTCAAAAGAACCGAAGTTGCCGATGTCGCTATATCTCGCATTTTTGGTTCACTATGCCCCGTTATAGTCCCGAGAAATCGTTTACGCGAGGTTGCGGCCAACATTGGAAAGCCGAACATAGCAAGCTCTGAAGCGCGATCAAGGAGTGCAAGGTTTGTTCGAAAATCCTTGCCAAAACCGAATCCGGGATCAAGTACGATGTTGTCATCTGGAATTCCGGATTTTTTAGCTATTTCCAGAGACTTATCAAAAAAGAACTTCTGGTCTTCGATAATATCGGGGTGAATATTCCGGTGACGTGAATTATGCATGATGATGATGCCGGCCCTCTCCTCGGCGACGAGAGCTGCCATTTCCGGTTCTTTCTGCAACCCCCATATATCATTGATAATATTGGCACCTTCCATCAGAGCAAGACGTGCCGTCTCTACATGGTAAGTATCGATTGACAAAAGAACGTTTTCCATCAAATTCAATTGTTTGACAACCGGCAACACGCGATCTTGTTCATCTTTAAGTGTAATTTCGTCAAATCCGGGGCGGGTTGACTCGCCCCCTATGTCGATAATTTTTGCGCCTTCACTGAACATTTTCTGTGCATGCGAGATGGCATCTTGTAAAGAACTGTGTTCCCCCCCATCTGAAAAAGAGTCCGGCGTTACATTCAAAATTCCCATTAAAACTGCTGTTTTGCCGAGAGAAATAGATTTATTATGGCCAACCGACCAGGAACGTTCCATGTTAAAATTCGCTTCTACCCAGATTATCCGATTTTGTAGACGTTTTTTTAGCATATTCATGTAAATGTCTAGAATAACTTACAATATCCAACGACAGAGATTAAAATGTTCAAAAAAACGATCAGTACTTTAGCTGCTACATGTTTTTTCTTGATACCGTTTTCCTTGAGCCCGTTTTCTATGACGGCCAATGCAGCAAAAATCTACAAAACTGTCAGCTATTACACTTTGTCGGGTACAACTCCAGCCCAGCTCGACAAAGCACTTGCACATAAGGGGCCCTACCTGAAAAGCACAGGAAGCCATCATCCCGGCGCCACAACTATTTCTTTTGATCCGCGGCTAAAGCTTGTACAGAACGGCCGCTATTGCAAGGTCGATTCTGTTAGCGTCGACGTGCACGCAAAAATGTCTCTGCCGCGCTGGAAACAACGTGCAACTACAAAATCAATCGAGATGGCACTCGTTTGGGATACATTGTCGCGCGACATCCAGCGCCATGAAGAAAGCCACATTGTGATTGCAAGAGCCCACGCATCGAAAATTGAGAGAGCAGTCAAGAGCCTGCCCTACAGAACCGATTGCAACCTGTTAAAACAGGATATCGAAAAAACAACCTATAATATATTGACCGACCACGAAAATGCGCAAAAGCAGTTCGACCGGGCGGAAGCTGTCAATTTCGATCACCGGTTTATCAACTTGCTGGTCGCACGATTGCAAAGGCTTGAACAGGCAAAACACTAACTGTCAGCTTTGGCGTTCGGGAATATGGACAACAAGGCCATTCAGACTTTCATCCAGTACAATCTGGCATGAAAGTCTTGAATTTTCCCGTCTATCATAAGCAAAATCGAGCATATCATCTTCCATCGGATTAGGCTCTCCGACAGCAGATTGCCATTTCTCATCAATGTAAACATGACATGTAGCGCAAGAACATGCGCCGCCACATTCGGCAACGATACCGGGGACATTATTGTCCAATGCTGCCTCCATCAGTGTCATACCTGAGGGGCTATCCACAGCAAATTGCCGGTTATCACGTTCACTTTTGAATAAGACATTTACCACTTGTTTCACCCTATCTTATTGTTTTTTATTACTTTTATGGAACATGTTCCATCTTTGGCAAAGCGCCGTTAACTTTATCTTAAAACTTTTCAAACTTTAGCCAAGAACGTATTCCTTTCTAATTCCTTAAAGGTTAGGATAGGCACGCTTTTATTGAAAGTACCACCGTCTTTCAATGTGTATAGAGTAAAGAGGCTAAGATGGCACGTAGAACCAAGGCAGAAAAAATTGATGTTGAAGTTGAAGAAGCGCTCGAGCAGGCTTTGGACTTTAATTTCGATAATGCCACGACAAAAGACAGTGCTGCACAATCGACTAATGGCCTGATAGATCTGGACGAGCTTGCCGAACAGATTGCACAAGCAACCGAAGAACTTGCAGCCGAAAACGCTCCGGTAGCAAAGCGCGACGAACTCAAAGGTCCTGCTGTTGATGAATCGGTGGCCGAAAGCCTATTCGGCAAAAAGCCGGTTAGAGAATCGACGGGTGGTACGGTTCACGATACCCTCATTGCAAAACAGCCTCGTCCCGCCAATGATGACCTCAATCTGATTAATGCATCAGGTAACTACAAAAACAAACCTTCACGTATTTACTGGAGCACAACTGCTTTAAGTGCACTTTGGGCAGCAGGTGGTGCTTATGTTGCAAACACATTGGCACCGGCAAGCCTCGCCGCTTTTGCCGCGACACCGGCCGGTTTGGCAGTGGCCGCCGGAACAGCTGTTCCGATTTTAATGTTCTGGGGGTTTGCACAACTATCAAAACGGTCAACCGAACTCAAAAATATTGCTGCGGCTGTCAGTGATGCTGCTTCACGTCTAAGCCACCCTCAATCCTCGGCAGAACATGCTGCTTCGCTTGGCAAGACAATCCGTCAGGAAGTGTCGGCCATGAACGAAGGTATTGAACGTACCCTTTCGCGAGCTGTCGAACTTGAGGCCCTTATCCAAGGTGAAGTTCAAAATCTTGATCGGGCTTATAGCGAGAATGAAACACGCATTCGTAATCTTATCAGCGAATTGAGCACCGAACGCGAAGCGATCCTTGGTCACGCCGACCGCGTCCAGTCGACTATCCGCGGAACTCAAAACGAATTAAGTAAAGAATTCGGGGCTATTACCTCCAATATTTCTGCGAACGTCGAAAACGTCACAAAAACGCTTACAAAAACTCTTGAACAACAAGGTGAAGAACTGGTTCAACGTCTTGGTAAAGTCGGTGAAGGTGTAAGTGGCGATCTTGCAGAAAAATTCCGTCAAACAGCTGAAGAATTGCAGAGGCAAAATTCGGAACTGTACAACAACCTTGAACAAAGTGTGAATGTTGCAACCGAGCGTCTGGAAAATAACAGCGCGAAAATTTCAACAAGCTTTAATCAAGGGGCTGAGGAAGCCGAACAACGGGCCGAAGAGCTTAGCCAGCGTATGCAGGCGGCAACTGAACGTGCACTATCGGATTTCGACGCAAAAATGTCCAAACTGGGCGATCATGCCAATACATTATCGGCTCATTTTGACAATGCGACCACAGCCGCAATTGCTGCATTCGAAAAGCGTCTCGCCGATGTTGATAAATCATTGGACGAACGAGGCAACACAGTTATAGATGCGTTTATCAAGCGCGCTCAGGAGCTTGAAGACAACACCGAAAAACTCGGTGGCATACTTGATGCAAGAGCAACGCAAATCAACGAAACGCTTAAAGCGCGGACGATTGAAATTGCCAATACATTCACTGCAGGTCGCAATAATTTACTGACGACTGTTGATGATGGCAAGAAGCTGCTTGCCGATCAGGTCAACGGTCTTGATATCTCGCTCAATGATATGCTCAAAAACCGGGCTGAAGATTTCAGAGCGCAGATCGCTGAAGGTCGTGAACTCATCACCAACATGCTGGATGGCGAAACCGATAAACTTACCGCAACCGTCAAGGGGCAAATTGATGTCCTGTCAGAGCATGTAAGCAATATCGAACAGGTACTCGTCAAGAACGTCGAAATGCTTGATCAGCGTTCTCAAAATTATGTTGAAGGGATTGAGAAACGCACCGGTTCATTGCAAGCAGCCATCGAAAAGAGCTTCGAAACTGCTAACGAGCTGATGGATACCCAGACAAAGAATATCGAAACAAGAGCGGATGCACTGAGAGACTCGCTCACTGTTAACAGTTCGGCATTGAATGAAGTTCTGGCAGATCAGGCACGCGTCCTTGAAGAACGCATTGATTATATCAAAGAAGTTATTGCAAAGGGAGACGCGACATTCAGTGAAACAGTCGGCAATCAGGTTGCAATTGTTAAAGAAGCTGTTACGAGCAACAGCGAATCGCTGAAATCAACGTTTACCAACCATCTGGATACACTAAGAAACCATACGGAACTGCTCGAGAAAGCGCTGACAGCCTCGAATGATTCATTATTGGCATCTGTCGACGAACGTATCGGATCAATGAATGAAAGCTTGACTACAAGCTCCAATACCATAACCGAACAAGCCAAAGAGCTGGAAAATAGCCTTACAAATACATTAGGTGAAGTAACACGCTCCCTTGAAGTTCAAAGCAATTTGCTCGGACAACGTTCAAACGAATTGAAAAATATTGTTACCGAAAACAACGAAGGCATAAAGCGCTCATTTTCTGAACAGACCGCCATATTGGATGAACGCACCCAGACGATGCAAAAGGCACTGGAAGTCGGTGTTCATAATGTAAAGTCGGCACTGGAAGACTCAGCTGTTTCAATTGCCGGCGACCTTAGAACCAATATCACCGCTGCATCCGAGATTTTCAGTGATGAAGCGAAAAAGGCCGCCGAACTGATTTCTCAGTCGAGTGGTAACCTTGTTACAAATCTTTCTACAGAAACGGATAGGGCAACCTCTTTATTGAACGAAACAAGTGACAAACTCATTTCCGGATTGAACAGCGCAACCGAAAAAGCTTCGGAAATTATTTCAACAACCGGCAATGGTTTGACAACTTCGCTTGCAGATGAGGTCAGCAAAACACGATCGGTTCTAGAAAACTCCAATGAAGAGTTGAAAGTTTCCCTTAATGATGTTGCTGACAAAGCCTCTGCCCTGCTCTCTCAATCCGGAAACCGCGTTTTGTCGTCGTTTAATGACGAGTCGACCAAATTGCAATCCACACTTTCCGATATCAGCGAAGGCATACTTTCCAGACTGAATAGCGAGACCGATAAAGTCCATGAAAAGATTATGGGCGTCGGTCAGGAAGTCGTAACGTCATTTGCCGATGTTGCGGTGAAAGCAGAAGGCGTCCTATCAGCTTCCGGACAACGCGCTGTCGCCAACTTGACTGCACAATCGGAAAATATCGGCAAGGCGTTGACCACCGCCGGCGATAATATTCTCTCTTCGCTCAATAACAAGGTCAACGAAGCTGCGACCCGCTTCAATGAAGCTGGTCAGACGCTTACAACGTCCTTTGATAGCGAAATATCGAGAGTCGAAGGCGTAATCAACCAACAGGCAGAGCGCTTCAATTCCGTTATTGAAACATCGGCTCAGGCAATTGAACAATCTTTGGCTGACCGTTCGAACTTGCTCAATGAAACAATGCAGCAATTGCAGGATAACATCGGTAACCAGCTGAATAGCATTGGTGAAAACGTCAATAACGTTGTCGGTAACGCTTCAAACCAGATAGCGAGCGACGTTCAACAACTTACAAGTGTTACCGAAAATCTCGGTCAAGCGGCACAACAAGCCACTCAATCACTTGGCAGTCTTGCCACCCAGTTCAATGACCAGTTAAATGCCGCAACGCAAGATGCCGGACAACGTATGCAGGAACAAAATGATGCATTGTTGAATGCATTGGCACAACGTACTTCGGAAACCTTGCAAGCAGTTTCCGGTGTCAAGGATGATTTTGTCGGCAATGTAACCGGATTGCTTGGTCAAATGGAACAATCGGTGCAAAATATTAATGCCAATGCCAACACGTTGATCACATCAATCCAGAATATTGACGGCCAATTTAGCGAAACGGCCAACGCGTTTTATCAGAACACCAACCAGCTTGCTGAAAATCTGAATAATTCCAATCAAATGCTGAGCAGCAATTTTGAATTATTGCAGGGGCTATCCGGCAATACTTTGGAACAGATCAATCAGATGTCCCAAAGCCTTAATCAGCATGCCAACGTCCTTAATCAGGCTGTCCAGATGCTCGAACAGTCACAAAATTCGTTCAGTGGCACGGTTGAAGAAAAACAAAATGCATTGGCTCAGTTAAGCAATGCATTGATGGCAAAATCGGAAGAAATCAATCAGGTTATCGCTCATTATGAACAAGCCATTGGATCTGCCTTGAAGGAAACAGACGAGAGTGCTCGTGATTCTGCTTTCCGTCTCCAGCAGAGCCTGAATGAAATGGTAGGTGTCGCCTCTTCCAAATTCTCCAATGCGACAGATGAAATTCGACATGCAACGCAGTCAATAAAAGCCGAACTTGAAAAGACAAGCCAGAGCCTCAATTCGACTATCCGTCAACTGCCGATGCAGACAAAAGAATCTGCCGACCAAATGCGCCACGCGGTTTCCGATCAGATAAAGGCTTTGCAAGAACTGTCGGTTTTGATGCAACAAAGCGCACAAACCAACAATTTTTCACGCCCGTTGTCAGCTTCTCAATCTTATGCGGAACGACCACGCACGACGCCCGCCTATAAGCCGGAGTTTACCGTAAAACCTGTGGCAACGGCAAAAGCGGCCACACCTGCATCGAGAGATGGATGGGTATCAAACCTTTTGGCACGCGCCTCTCGCGGTGATGAACCGGATGTTGCAACGCTTACGAAGGTCGAGCAGCCTCGCCCGGCAAATCACGTTATCGATTCGTTGAATTCGTTGTCGGTCGATATTGTCCGCGCAATTGATCATAACGCAGCCGTTCAGCTCTGGGATCATTATCGCCGCGGTCAACGGAATATTTATACTCAACGCCTTTACACAATCAGTGGCCAGAAAACATTCGAAAAAATCCGGCAGAAATATCTTTCGGACAGTGAATTCCGCCGTTCGGTCAACCAATATATTGCCGATTTTGAAAAATTGTTGAGGGATGTCTCTCGTGAAACCGGAGACCGAGAGACAATCCGCAGATATCTGACCTCGGATACAGGTAAAGTTTATACAATGCTCGCCCACGCAAGCGGCCGTATCCAGTAAGTTAACAAAAAGGGAGCTTGAAGCTCCCTTTTCCTTATCTTGAGACACTTATCAAAATAAGCTTTCATCGCTATTCCGAAAAACGGTAATAGACGTCTTCCGTCATTCAGCCGCAATGTCAAACTCTTCGCAGCTCTCGAAAATAATAAACTTATTTTCTCCGGTTTTGCTACACCGTTCAACTCCGATGCATCCGGACTCTGTCTGCTATTTTGCAAGCATGTGAATAGACATGAAAAATGGGGTGTATTTTTAAAGATATATTCCAGTTATATCTGACGTTCAAATCGAATTTCTATGAAGAAGGATGTTCTTCCTTCTAATAGACAATTTGGTGTTCCTAAGTTGATGCCTTTATCGGCTAATCCACATTGTTAATGTCCCGGAGCATATCTGGGGATAAACAGCTGCCGCGAATCCCGTTATTCGGATTGAAATGCCGGAATTTGTCCGCATCGCCTTGATAGTATTTACTATAACCGCTTAGTGAGGGAACTGTTACAACCTATCTCAATGGAATATTTTCAAGCTGCTTGTTTAAAATTATATCATGCAAACAACAACGTTCTTCAGGTTGAAAAGTTCGCAACGTTATAATTTTCAAAATCAAACAAGAATTGCAGTTTAAATAGATGAAACTGTCCAACTGACAATATCATTAGTTATTTTTTTGAAGGCGTTATCCAATGCTGCAGCATAATGGTTGTTATCTGTGCCGGAAACAGGCGCCTCTGCTACAAAGACCTTGGATGCTGTTATGTTACCGTTCCGGTCATCCATAATTTTTACGGCTATTTCGAGCGACGCTATATTATGTCCATTGACGATAGCCACATCAAACGATCTGATGTCGGTTAAAATTCGATAATTGATTGCCAGTCCATCACCAGGCCGGCCAACGCCACCAAAATGATTGCTGTTATCAAACGCCTGTACAAGGCGTGCCTGCACAAGATCAGGGAGACGATCACTCCACTGGGCCTTTTTAAGATAGGCGATGGATCCGCCCTGCTTGATTACAATGTCTTGTCCGTCAAGTGCCTTCACCGCATCAGGTTGTTCTACCAGAATTTGAATCTTTTGATGTTTTGGTGCTCCTGCTGCTGTAACATTTGTAATGGACAGATCATAAGTGTCACGTGCCGGAGCTCCACAAGCCGAAAGAAGAGTTGAGGCAAAAAGAAGCCCGAAAGATGCAGCTAAAATTCTGCTCACTTTGTTCTTTTCGGCTATCATCGACGAGTTCTCCCATCATATTGCGGAACAGTCCCCGACCCGCCAAAAATCAGTCGCTGAGGGTCACGTTCCAGATCTGAAATTGCTCTTTCAATGCGATCCACCGAGCGGCGACTATCGCTTACAAGAGCCTCGACATTTCTCAAGCCTTGCCCGGAAAATTTTTCAAGATTATTGGCAATCGGCCCGATATGCTCATTTATCGTATCAGCAGCCTTCTGGATAGATGCCAATGTCTGTTGCGCCTGCACAATCACACTGTTCCGGTTATCAGGAGAAAGCATATTGTCAAGCTTGGCCATTATAGAATCGGCTTTTTCGGATGCTGTATTGAGACGTGACATCATCTGTCGCGTATCATCAAGAATTTTTTGTATGTTATCGGTATTATTGTTCAAAGTATTCGAAAAATTCCGCGCGTTTTTAATTGTTTCGGTAAGCGGTTGACGGGAATCTTTCATGAATTGTTCCATCTCGCCCAAGGTCGAATTGGCACGCGCAAAAATATCCTGTGCCGTTGCAAGCAAGTTATTGAACGTTGACGGATCAGCATCAATCCGAGCGACTGTATCTTCTTTCTTTGCTTCTTCAAGAAGGTTCGGCTCTTTAAGGCTGCCACCTTTCAGTTCAATAAAAGCAAGACCGGTTAGCCCCTGAAAACCAAGCGTTGCAACTGTTGAACGGGTTATCGGTGTCGTGCCGTTAATTTCCGTTTTGGCAATAACCATGTTAGGGTTTGTGTCATCAAGAACAAGCCGGCGCACTGTTCCGACGCGAATACCGTTAAAAAATACCTGACTGCTTTCACCAAGTCCGGTGACAGAACCGGGAATACGCACATCCAATGGCTCAAGCTGGTGCGAATCTCCCATTCTGGCAATGAAATAGACGATCATAAAAGCGGCGATAAGTGTCACCACAGTAAAGATACCGACTGTCACATAATCTGCTCTGGTTTCCATCTTACTCCGCCGTCTCTTTTGTTAACGTTTTTGGATGACGATTACGCGGAACAATTTGTCTCGCGCGTTTGCCGCGAAAATACGATTGAACCCATGGATCGTCAAACTTCAACATCTCCTCGATCGTTCCCTCTACCATAACTTTCTTATGCCCGAGGACTGCTATTCTATCACAAACTGCATAAAGACTATCAAGGTCGTGTGTCACCATATATACGGTTAAACCCATTGTGTCGCGTAAATCTTCAATCAAAAGATCAAAATCGGCTGCACCAATCGGATCAAGACCGGACGTCGGTTCATCAAGAAAGACAATATGCGGGTCAAGAGCCAATGCGCGTGCAAGAGCAGCGCGTTTAATCATGCCACCCGAAAGTTCCGATGGGTATTTTTCTGCGGTATCGGCTTCAAGACCGACCAACGAGATTTTTAACCGTGCCAGTTCGTCCATCAGTTTTGGCGACAAATCAAGATATTCACGCATTGGAACCTGAATATTTTCCAATACATTTAATGCAGAAAACAACGCACCGTGCTGGAACAGCACTCCCATGCGCATGTCAATTTCGACCTTTTCCTGATCAGATATTTCATCAATATCCTGCCCCAGAATTTTTATATGGCCGGAAACTTTTTTATTGAGTCCCAATATCGTGCGCATCAAAACCGATTTGCCTGCACCTGACGGCCCGATGAAACCCAAAATTTCACCACGGTGGATATCAAGATTTAGTCCATCGAGAACTTTTTTGCTGCCAAACTGCACGGTAACATCCCGAACCGAGATGATTTCGTTGGTTGTAAGGTCCAGTGTCGAGTGGTTTTGTTTGGCTCTTCTCACCTTGAAAACCTCTTAAAAATTGATTGAAGCATAAAAGATGGCGAAAAAGCCATCAATAACAATGACAACGAAAATCGATTTCACCACGGAACTCGTCACACGCTGTCCCAACGACTCGGCACTTCCACCAACTTTCATACCTTCAACCGATGCAATAATGCCGATGATCAATGCCATGAACGGAGCTTTGATAAGGCCCGCAAAATAAGTGGTTGTATAAACCGCGTCGTTCAAGCGTGTTATAAAAGCTTCATAAGAAATATTGGAATAAAGATTGGCAACAACTCCCGCTCCCACCAATGCAGCAAGATCGGAAATCACTGTCAACAATGGCAAAATAATTGCCAAAGCAACAAGACGCGGGAAAATTAGAACACCTATCGGGTTTAGGCCCATAACTTTCAATGCATCGGTTTCTTCACGCATTTTCATGGAACCGATTTCGGCCGTTATGGCACTTCCCGAGCGACCCGCGATCATAATTGCGGTTAAAAGCACACCAAGTTCACGAAAAACCAGAATACCGACCAGATCAACAACAAAGATTTCTGCTCCGAAAAGCCGCAACTGGAATGCCCCTTGTTGGGCAATAATGGCACCGACAATGAAAGACATTAAAACGATGATCGGAACCGCACCAACGCCCATCCTGTCAATCTGCGTCACAACTGCCGGTAAACTTACACCGGAACCCCGCCCCTTTTTCATCTGTGAGCCACGAATCGTTGCACCCAGAATATCCATCGCAAGCAAAAAATCGTGGTAACTATTGATTACCCGTTCACCCAAGGTAGAAAAAAAGCGGATATATGCAGGAAGCTTCGGTTCGTTAATTGTATCATCTTTGTTAGAAAAACTTTTTCCAACGGTGATCAGAAGTGAATGCCAGGATTCTTTTGTGCCTGTCAGTTCAACGTCAATGTTGCGCTCTTTCAATTTGACATAAAGTCGTTCCAAAACCCAAGCGCCAGCAGTATCAAGAGAATCAAGGCTGGAAGCGTCGAGAACTGCCTTGCTACATTGGACACTTTCGAGCTCACGTAAATCATCGTCGATTAAATAGACGGTATGAGTGTTCCACACGCCGCCACACAGAACCGACAAAATGCCATCGTGAATATCGTGTTTCACAATGGCCGGTTTTTTCTGTGCTTTTTCCTTCGACTTTATGCGATCACTCATCCAACCCGTCCGTCACCCGTTGAAACGTCGATTCATTTCATTACAATCATAAATATCATTCAGAAAGATTAATGTGTCATTAACCATAAAATATTTGCCTATAACACATTCGTGTAAGATGCATCTTCCTGTGAATCATGACACAAGCATTTCGTTGGATTATAGTCGAAATATGACGAAAGAAAACGTGGGCATTTAAAGCAAGAAACGAAACAAATATAAAAATTTGTTTTTTCCGTTTTAATTTGACCGTTTTAATTTGTATGAAAGTTTAACATGGATCTCGGACTTAACAAACGTAAAGCAATAATATGTGCTTCCAGCAAAGGTCTTGGAAAAGCTTGCGCAATAGCTCTGGCCCGCGAGGGATGTGATGTCGTCATTAATGGTCGACACGCTGATGAACTTCATAAAACAGCATTGGAAATTGAAAAACTTACAAGTGCAAAAGTAGTTGAAGTTACCGGTGATATTTCAACGCCGGATGGACAGCAACGAATCCTCGATAAATGCCCTGATCCGGATATCCTCGTTACCAATAATCACGGGCCACAATTTCGCGATTTTCGCGAGCTTGATCGCAAAGCAATTATCGACGCTGTTACGCAGAATATGGTAACGCCGATTGAACTGATAAAGGCTGTAATCGACAAGATGGTTGATAAAAAATTCGGACGTATTGTCAATATCACGTCGACGTCTGTCTATGTTCCCATTGCAGGCCTTGATCTTTCGTCCGGAGCACGTGCCGGTTTAACATCATTTCTTGCCGGAATTGCGCGAACAGTTGTTGCTGACAATGTCACAATTAACAATCTGCTGCCCGGACCGTTTTTAACCGACCGGCTGAAACAAAGTTTTGAAGCTGCTTCAAAACATAATGGTGCTTCAATAGACGATATTATGAAAGAAAGACAAAATCGGAATCCGGCAAAACGATTTGGCAATCCCGATGAATTCGGGCAGGCTTGTGCTTTTTTATGCTCTGAAAAATCCGGCTTTATTACCGGACAAAATTTGATCATTGATGGCGGTGCTTATTTAAGCGCTTTTTAAAATTTGGGTTAGCAAAATGGTAAAGAAAATTAAATCTCCCCGTCAGGAAGAACTCGAAGAAGCTGCACTCTTTTATCACCGTTATCCAAGCCCAGGAAAACTGGAGATACACCCCACAACCCCGCTTGGAAACCAGCGTGATCTCGCACTTGCCTATTCTCCGGGGGTGGCGGCTCCATGCGAAGCAATCCATGATGATCAAAAAACTGCGGCCGAATACACTGCGCGTTCCAATCTTGTTGCCGTAGTCTCGAACGGTACGGCGGTTCTGGGGCTCGGCAATATCGGGCCACTTGCTGCAAAACCCGTCATGGAAGGAAAAGCCGTTCTATTCAAAAAATTCGCAAATATTGATGTTTTCGATATCGAGATCAAAGCGAACGACATCCCCCATATCGTCAACACAGTGGCCGCTTTGGAGCCGACATTCGGCGGAATCAATCTGGAAGATATAAAAGCGCCTGAATGCTTCGAGGTTGAAGAACAACTCAGAGCAAAAATGAATATTCCTGTATTCCACGATGATCAGCATGGCACCGCCATTATCGTGGGAGCTGCTGTTATCAACGGCCTTGAACTTGCACATAAAAAAATTGAAGACGTAAAAATCGTTGCTTCCGGTGCAGGAGCCGCTGCCCTTGCCTGTCTTAATCTGCTTGTCCGCCTTGGAGCAAAAAAAGAAAATATCTGGGTAAGCGATCTCGAAGGAGTGGTTTATGAAGGGCGTGAAGCCTTAATGGATCGCTGGAAAAGCGTCTACGCGCAAAAAACCGATGCCCGCAAGCTTGACGACATCATTGGCGGCGCGAACATATTTCTGGGTGTATCTGCAGGTAATGTTCTAAAGCCAGAAATGGTAGCAAAAATGGCTAAAACGCCACTCATCCTTGCTCTTGCCAATCCAACGCCGGAAATTATGCCTGAAGACGCCCGAAAAGCGCGGCCTGATGCGATGATCTGCACGGGTCGTTCGGACTATCCTAATCAGGTCAATAATGTGTTGTGCTTTCCCTATATTTTTCGCGGAGCACTTGATGTTGGTGCCACAGCTATCAATGAAGAGATGAAGGCAGCGGCTGTTTATGCGATTGCTGCTTTGGCAAAAGAAGAACCTTCCGATGTCGCTGCCCGCGCCTATTCCGGCGAGGCTTTAAGCTTTGGCCCGAATTATCTTATCCCCTCTCCTTTTGATCCGCGTCTCATCCTACGCATTGCGCCGGCGGTTGCAAAAGCGGCGATGAAATCGGGTGTCGCGACACGGCCAATCACCGATATGAATGCTTATCTTGATAAGTTGAACCGTTTCGTTTTCCGCTCCGGACTTATTATGAAGCCGGTTTTCGCCGCTGCAAAATCTGCCGAGCATAAACGCGTTATCTATGCAGATGGTGAAGACGAGCGCGTACTTCGTGCTGCACAAATTGTTCTTGAAGACCAAACCGCAACGCCAATTCTGATTGGCCGACCTGATGTTGTCGAGGCGAGATTGAAACGTTTCGGTTTGCGTATCAGACCGAATGTCGATTTCGAACTTATCAATCCGCAAGATGACCCCCGTTATCGTGATTATGTGGATCTATTTCTTCACTATACCGGCCGACGTGGTGTTACTCCGGAAGCGGCCAAAACAATTGTTCGCACCTCCACGACAGCAATTGCAGCCCTTGCCGTGATGCGCGACGAGGCAGACGCAATGATATGCGGGCTTGGCGGCAGATTCGGAAGGAACCTCCAACTTGTACAACAGGTTATCGGGCTTGAAAAAAATATTGGCCAATTTTCTGCTTTGAGCCTGTTGATCTCGCAGCGTGGAACACTGTTCCTGACTGATACTTATGTTAACACCGACCCCACCGCCGAACAGATCGTAGAAATGGCAGCTCTCGCAGCCGAAGAGGTTCGTGGATTCGGGATTGAACCGAAAGTTGCTCTTCTCTCGCATTCCAATTTTGGCTCGAAAGACACAGAGTCGGCGAAGAAAATGCGCCGAGCTTCCGAACTTCTTGCCGAACGTTATCCCGATCTTGAATCGGATGGAGAAATGCACGGTGACGCAGCCCTTTCGCAAATTTTGCGCGACCGTGTTTTCCCGGGCTCCCGCTTGAAGGGCGAAGCAAATCTTCTCGTATTCCCGAATCTTGACGCAGCCAACATCACACTCAATGTCGTAAAAAACCTGACTGATGCTCTTCACGTCGGTCCGATATTGTTAGGTCCGGCGAAACCGGCACATATCCTGACCACATCGGTTACGTCTCGTGGTGTGGTCAATATGACAGCATTGGCGGTTCTTGAAGCGAATACAAAAAAGAATCAGAAACGCATTAAAAAAGGATGAACCGGAAAACAGCGGTAAACCGGTCGATTTTTAACCGATTTATCTGTTTTTGTTGTTATTTTGCCTCTTTTTCCAAAAACAAGCCAAAATAGAACCGGCTTAGCAGTGGAAGAGACGGAATATTGTTTCCGGGAAGCATTAAGAAATGCTAATTCTGCTTTAAGTCTTTTTTTTAACCAAGAAAGACGCTAGATAGATTCGCTGAAGGCCGCTTGATGGCCGTAACTAGTAAAAGGAATTGCACATTGTCCTCTACGTTTGACAAAGTTGCCGACATCATCGCTGAAACAAGCGAGATTGATCGCAATACAATTACGCCGGAAAGCCACACCATCGACGATCTGGGTATTGATAGTCTGGACTTTCTGGATATTGTTTTTGCTATAGATAAAGCTTTCGGTATAAAAATACCGCTAGAGCAATGGACACAGGAAGTTAACGAAGGCAAAGTCGAGACAGATGAATATTTTGTCCTTAAAAATCTTTGTGCCAAAATTGACGAACTTGTTGCCGCCAAAAATAACGCCGGATAATCCTGTATAATGCAAAAAAACCATTCTGTCGTCATCACCGGTATAGGTCTCATAAGTTCTCTGGGTGAAGGTGTTGAAAAGCATTGGGAGCTATTAAATACATCTCCTCTTGCCCCGCATATTGATGCAGAGAACTTTGCCCCTTACACTGTTCATGCTCTGGGGGAAGTTGACTGGAGTCAGCAAATCCCGAAGCGGAGCGATCAGCGACAGATGGAAACCTGGCAAAGGTTAGGAACTTATGCTGCCGGTCTTGCTCTTGAAGATGCGGGAGTCAAAGGTGATCTGGATGTAACCTCGACCATGGATATGATCGTTGGTGCAGGCGGCGGTGAGCGTGATATCAATGTTGATGTCGAAATACTCAACAAAGGTCGCACAACAAAAGATCGTGGCGTCATGCTGAATGAAACTCTATCAACTGAGTTGCGTCCGACACTTTTTCTTGCTCAATTATCCAATCTTTTGGCCGGAAATATTTCGATTGTCCACAAAGTCATCGGTTCTTCCCGCAGTTTCATGGGGGAAGAAGGAAGCGGCCTTGCTGCTTTAATGGTGGCAATTGCAAGGATTCGGTCTGGTCAAAGCACACATGCTCTTGTCGGCGGTTCTTACAATGCCCAGCATTATGATATGCTTTTGGGACAAGGATTAGGGCAACTTTTGAAGCAGGACGGCTGGTCGCCTGTCTGGCAGCGTGAGAACTGTGAGGGTGGTGGTCTTATAACCGGCTCAGGTGGCGTTTTCCTGGTGCTCGAGAGTTTGGAATATGCCAAAAAACGCGGTGCAAAAATCTACGCTATTATTTCGGATTTTGTGGCAGACCAGACGAACCGTAAAAAGATAGCTCTCGAAAAGACATTGGAAACAATGTTGGAACATGTCAATGGAACAACCGGCGAAACAGCCAATTCAGAAAGAAACAACTTGGTTGTATCGGGTGCTTCTGGCGTAAAAGGCATAACCGGAACGGAAAAAGCCTTTTGGGATAAAAGCAAGCTTGCCTATCGTGGTGTATCAACTTTGTTTGGCCATTGGCGTGAAGCGCAATTTCCGCTCGCGTTAGCATTGGGTGCAATGGCAGTAAAGAAAAGACAAGCTTTCAAAGCATTGAGCGATGATGAGAAACCGGTCAACGATATTGATAGCGTTATCGTTTCAACTGTCGGTGCGACAAGAGCCGAAGGCATGGCAAGACTTATAGCTGGCTAAAGGATTTGTAATGGACAAATATACCGATCATCTGGGGCGGCCACTTGTCGCAATTACAGGAGCTGGTGTCATCAGCTCTCTCGGTCAGGGAAAGAAAGAAAACTGGGAAAAACTTGTTAATGGTGTGAGCGGTATTCATCGCATCACACGCTTTCCGGTTGAAGGTTTGACAACGCAAATTGCCGGTACAGTAGATTTTCTTGAAGAAAGTCACATTGGTGCTTCGGCATTATCGGAGAAACTCGCGACCATTGCTGCAAATGAAGCAATCAGCGAAGCAGGACTTGATGAAACTGCCTTTAATGGGCCATTGTTTCTGGCAGCACCGCCCGTTGAACTTGACTGGAAATCGCGTTTTGCGCTTGATGACGAAGTTGATCGCCAAAAAAGTCCGTCTTATCAAGCATTTCTGGAAGTCTGTGCAAAAAATCTTCATCAACGTTTTTTTGAAACAACACAATTCGGATATATTGCGGAACGCTTGAAAGACCGGTTCGGAACCGTTGGCCTTCCGGTTACCTTGTCAACAGCTTGTGCCTCAGGTGCAACGGCGATACAACTCGGCGTCGAAGCAATAAGACGTGGTGAAACCGATCGTGCACTGACAATCGGTACAGATGGTTCGGTTTCGGCTGAAGCACTGATACGGTTTTCGTTGTTGTCTGCCCTGTCTACTCAAAACCAGATTCCGGAAAAAGCGTCAAAACCGTTTAGCAAAGGCCGTGACGGTTTTGTCATGGCAGAAGGTTCGGGAGCACTCGTTCTTGAATCGCTTGAAAGTGCATTGAAACGCGGAGCGAAGGTTTTGGGATTTCTTGCTGGATGTGGTGAAACTGCTGACGACTTTCACCGTACACGTTCAAAACCTGATGCGTCTCCTGCTACTGCATCTATGCGCAAAGCATTGGAAGATGCGGGCATCGGTATTGATGACGTTGATTATATCAACGCTCATGGAACCTCGACGCCAGAAAATGAAAAGATGGAATATCTGGCCTTATCAAATGTGTTTGGCGACCATATTGAAAAAGTTCCTGTTTCATCAAACAAGTCGATGATCGGTCATACCTTGACCGCCGCCGGAGCAATCGAAGCTGTGTTTTCACTCCTGACTATCAGAACAGGGATCATGCCTCCGACAATCAATTATGACGAACCGGATCCGGCAATTCCACTTGATGTGGTGCCGAACAAATGCCGAAAAGCGAAGGTAACGTCCGTGCTTTCGAACTCATTCGGATTTGGTGGACAGAACGAAAGTCTTGTTGTCAGAGCGTATAACGGATAACTCGCAGTTTAGCAGTATTTTCCGGCAAATTTTTTTTAAGAAGGAATAGTCATGCGCGCATTGCAATTGCTTGACGACAAACGTCTTGAATTAACCGAAATAGCTCCGCCGCCGGCTCCCGGAAACGGTGAAGTTACGGTTCAGATAAAGGCTGTGGCCCTCAATCACATCGATGTTTGGGGTTGGCGGGGCATGGCTTTTGCAAAACGCAAATTACCGCTTACAATTGGTGCAGAAGCATCCGGCATTGTGCAATCAATCGGTCCCGGCGTCGGCAATCTTCAAGTGGGACAGCTTGTATCTATATATGGAGCGAAAACCTGTGGACTGTGCAAAAACTGTCGGGAAGGACGGGACAATCTTTGCACGCATGTCAGTGGCGTTCACGGCTTTCATATTGACGGTTTTGCCTGTGAAGCTGTGAATTTACCGGCCCGATTGTTGGTACCGGCACCGCTTGATTGTGATGAGATTGACGCCGCAGTTGCTCCGATTACTTTCGGTACTGTCGAGCATATGCTTTTTGATAATGCAAAACTTCAGCCCGGTGAAACAATTCTCGTCCATGCTGGCGGATCCGGCATCGGCTCGGCTGCTATACAACTGGCAAAGCGTATGGGCTGTACAGTTTTTACAACAGTCGGCTCTGATGGAAAAATCGATAAAGCAAAAGCTCTCGGCGCAGATGTTGTTATCAACTATCGCGACGATCGCTTTGAACATGTCGTACGTAAACTGACCAAGAAAAAGGGCGTCGACGTCGTTTTTGAACACGTCGGTGCTGACACTTGGGCCGGTTCTATGCTGTGTTTGAAACGCGGCGGTCGGCTTGTTACATGTGGTTCAACATCGGGTGTGTCAACCTCGATGAATTTGATGCAACTCTTCCAGCAGCAATTAAAAATTTTCGGTTCTTTCGGCTGTCGAATGGAAAATATGGCGAATGCCATGCAAAAAATGGCGCAAGGCATCGTTCATCCAGTTGTTGACACCATTGTCGATTTTGGAGACATTGAAAAAGCATTGAAACGGATGGAAAGTCGCGACGTGTTCGGTAAAATCATCCTGAAAATCAGTTGATGCAGAAATTGCGTGTAAAGCTTATTCTTTTTCGTGTCCGGACAAAATTGAAAGACTGGTGGGACTGGTCGTGGGCGCATTTTGTTGCCGGATTGATGTCGCTTATTCGCTATCTTCCTGCCAAAGCCGGCATTGGCTTTTTTGCATGGTTTGCCCGTACTGTCGGGCCTCTGCTCCCACGTCATCAAATAGCACTGGATAATTTGCGAAAAGCCTATCCGGAAAAAGATCCCGAGTGGATCCGTAAAACTGCTCTTGAAATGTGGGAAAACATGGGGCGGCTGTTTGCCGAATATGTGTTTCTTGACAAAATTTTCGACTTTGACCCGAATGCGAAGAAGACCGGACTGGTTGAAGTCGATGGAATAGATATTTTTGTCAGATTAAGGGACGAAAAAAAACCGCACATATTTTTTACAGCTCATACCGGTAATTTTGAACTGTTGCCTATTTGTGCCGCGACATTCGATCTTAACGTAACGGCACTTTTCCGTCCTCCCAATAACCCTTATATAGCGAAGCGTGTTTTGAAAGCACGGCGTACTGCTATGGGGCACCTCGTCCCGTCGAAAGCCGGTGCGGCATGGGCACTTGCAGGAAAGCTTGCCGAAGGTGAAGACGTCGGTATGTTGGTCGACCAGAAATTCCGCCGCGGCATAAAGGGAACTTTTTTTGGCAGACCTGTGAGAACCAATCCCTTATTGATCAAACTGGCCCGCCAATATGATTGTGATGTCTACCCTGCCCGCTCTATCCGCTTGCCTGGTGGGCGTTACCGTCTTGAACTTTACGAACGCATGGATTTGCCAAAAGATAAAGACGGTAATATTGATGAGGTCAAAGCAGCACAAAAGCTGAATGATACGGTTGAAGCATGGGTGCGTGAATATCCCGGACAATGGATGTGGTTTCATAAACGTTGGGACGATTGATTATTCCCGCTACTCACAAGTAAAAATTGTGACAACCTTCCACCTTGTAGAAATTGCGGTTAATCAGCCGACAGCAATCACAATTTATCCGCCCCTTAAATTGTTATGGTTTTGTGGGCGTTGAAAGGCAATGAAACGCCTGGTCAATGTGTCTATCTTCTGTTCTTTTCTTATTATTTTGCCATTAATAGCTATTCCCCGAATAGCTATCGTCCGATGGACTTTCTATTGACTGGTATAGTCTGTTTTGGTCCGAGAATAAATTTTTCAAGACAGCTTTGAAAGGAATTTACTGACGTGAACGACTTTTAGATTGTCGGAGTCACCGTTAAACGGGGTGGTGTCACTAGGCCTACGGCGGCGTGAACTAACTATAATAGAGCAGATCAAAAAAATGTTTTAACGGACAGAGGATGAAATAAAATTCCGATCGCCTAGCTTAATCTTACAATCGGCAGCATCCTGCCAAATGATTAGCCGCATAAAAAAAGCGTAATAGCGTTGAATTTCCGCCTCTGTTCCTCTCGGTTAACAGCTCATCGAACTGCATTTTGTGTAAACCCCAATTGACCAGCAATTACGAACAAACATATGAGTTATTGCTGTAATAACCAAATGACGTTTTTACTCTACAAATTTTAAACGACACTCGATCACGTTAGAATTATCACGAAATCAAGAAGATTCCTGAGAAGATGCTAGCGCGATCAGCATGGACGAATAGTTATTTTGGTCAGCAAGTCTAGTCGGCAACAGCGACCATGACGTCGGAAGATTTAATAACGGCTGCTGCTTGTTCGCCCACTTCTAACTTGAGATCATCAACGGCTTCATTCGTGATGGAGGCTGATACCACTGCACCACCAATATCGATCTGGACATGGGCTGTTGTCGCACCTTTTTTAATAGCGACAATTTTACCTTTTAAAATATTGCGCGCACTGATTTTCATCATATGTTTCCTTTTCATCTATGGATTATTTATAACCATTTGGGTTCTTGACCTGAAAATTCCACATATCGGCGCACATTTTTTCCAAATCTTTTTCCGCCCGCCAATGAAGTTTTTCAAATGCCGTTGAAGGGTTGGCAAAAAATTCACCAATATCACCGGGACGCCTCGGCCCGACTTCATATTTGATTTTTTTGTTTGATATGTGTTCGAACGCCTTGATGACATCCATAACACTATAGCCGCGTCCACGCCCAAGATTGATGACGTCACAACCGGGGTGATCCAGTGTTTTCAATGCTCGCAAATGCCCCTCTGCCAAATCGCTTACATGAATATAATCACGCACCCCCGTCCCGTCTTCAGTGTCATAATCGTTCCCCCAGATCATGACTTTATCGCGTCGTCCTGATGCAACCTGTGCAATAATCGGCATAAGATTATTCGGTATGCCTTTCGGGTCTTCGCCGATCAATCCGCTTTCGTCAGCACCTACCGGATTGAAATAACGCAGAATCGAAAAAGCCCAGGTCGGATCGCTCGCGTAAAAATCACGCAACATATTTTCGACCGTCAATTTTGTTCGCCCATAGACGCTTACGGGATTAAGCGGATGCCTTTCATCATATGGAAGATATTTCGGTACACCATAAACAGTCGCAGTTGAGGAAAAAACCATTTTCTTGACGCCGGTCGATTTCATGGCCTGCAATAGTCTTAAACTACCTACAACGTTGCAATCATAGTATAGATCAGGCTGCTTTTCCGATTCGGCTACCGATTTCAGCCCGGCAAAATGGATGACAGCCTCACATTTATGATGGTCAAGGACATATTCGACAAAACTTCTGTCCCTCACATCGCCCGATTCGTTAATCGGTGCTCGTCCGGTAATCTTTTCAATCCTGCGTAATACTTCCGGATGACTATTTCCGAAATTATCAAGAATAATGACACGATAACCCGCTTTTATAAGTGCGACGCAACAATGCGATCCAATGTAACCTGCACCACCCGTTACCAAAATATTCATAATAAAACCTATAAAACGCAAGATGTGGAACTTTTATGAAAGAATTCTTTATCACTGACAAGACATGATTAATAATATTTTATAATGCTTTTTACTGCCTGAAAGATTTATAAAAATGGAACCATCCAAAAATATCACCCGACTAATCGAAATCATGAAAGCTCTGCGCGATCCTGAATCTGGTTGTGCTTGGGATAAAGAACAGACGTTCAAAACCATTATCCCCTACACGATTGAAGAGGTTTACGAAGTCGTCGATGCAATTGACCGCAACGATAAATTTGACCTCTGTGAAGAGTTGGGAGACTTGCTTTTGCAAGTTGTTTATTATGCCCGGATGGCCGAAGAAGAAGGAAGCTTCGATTTTGGTGATGTTGTCTATGCAATAACGAAAAAAATGATCCGCCGCCATCCACACGTCTTCGGTTCGGAAAAGCAGAGGGCAATGGGACTTATCAAAGGCGATTGGGATCGAATCAAAAAAGAAGAAAAAGCCGAACGGCTTAAAAAGCGCAAAGCAGCAAACCTCCCGGATGATACACCAACCGGCTTTCTCGCCGGGGTTAAAACTGCCCAGCCTGTGGAAAAAGAAGCTGTCGCGTTACAAAAAAGAGCGGCGGAAGTCGGCTTTGACTGGACAGAGCCGAAACCTATCTTTCACAAGATTGATGAGGAACTGTTGGAACTAAAAGAAGCACTGGAAACAAGTAACAAAGAAAATATACGCGATGAATTTGGCGACGTGTATTTTACCGTGCTCAATCTCGCAAGAAGACTTGGAATTACGCCAGAGCAAGCATTAAAACAAGCCAATAACAAGTTCCGCTATCGATTTAAATTTATTGAAGAGGCTTTGGCAAAACACAACAAAAAGTTGGAAGATGCAAACCTTGACGAGATGGAAGATCTCTGGAACGAAGCCAAGCTGGAACAATATTTAAAGCAAGACAAGCGAGGCGAAACGTAAATTCTAGAAAGCAGACCACAGTAAAAGTAATAAACTGCCTTGCTGCCAAAGGCACAAAACATTTATCGACAGTGCAACGAACACACGTAATGCGAGACCGGAAGCAAACACATGCCATTCCGATGCCCTTGGTCTCGCTTATTTTTGAGCCATCTCCAGTTTGGCTTGAGCGACGGGCCGAATTTCCACTGACAGACCGCACCCGCATGCAGATGTCTGATTGGGGTTATTGAAAACAAAACCGGTATGCAATGTCGTTTCCTCGAAATCAATCTGTGTTCCCAAAAGAAACAGAGTTGCTTCACGAGACACATAGACGCGAGCACCCCCATCTTCAGCGATATCGGCATTTTCAATTGCAGATTTGGCAAGATCGACAGTATACTCCATCCCAGCGCAACCGCCTTTTTTCACGCCTACGATGATTCCAGAAGCATCATTATCTTGCATGATGTCGAGGATACGCTTTTTGGCAGCGTCGGTCATTGTAATTACTGAAAATCCGGCCATGGAATAGATAATCCTTCAAACTCTTTCGGCTAATTTGGTATTTTGAACGTTTGTCGTCAAGAGTTAGCCTCCTATATCGGAGGCGAATTGAATTCAGCCTTTGAATACCAAAACACCGAATTTGGTGCTAATAATTATTACGTATAAATTGTTTAAAGTAGAATCTGAAAAATCCAAATGCGCCAATTCAATATTTTTAGTTTCACAATTTATGTTCTTTTTTCCCTCATGTCTGCAACACATGCTGCTGACATAGAAAATGGAAAAATCGTCTTCAAACGTTGTGCAGCCTGCCATAATGCAGACAAACCCGATAATCGTATCGGTCCGACACTTCAAGGTATCATTGGCCGCAAAGCAGGGTCACTTGAGGGCTATCGCTATTCGCCTGCAATGGTAAATGCCGGAAAAGATGGTCTCATCTGGACGAGAGAAACACTTATGACCTACCTTCATAATCCCCAAGGATTGGTCAAAGGAACGCGCATGGCATCAATCAGATTGAACAATGATTCGGATATTGACGACCTCATTGAATATTTAAAATCCGTGTTACCTCAGTCGGATAAAAAATAAGGAATGTGCGAGTTCATTGATGATTAAAAAAGATACAGGGCATTTTATTTTTCCTGATTTTTTTAAAGAATAGGCATTGTGGTCACACACAAGGGCGTATGGGGTATTGATAAATGAATATCGCAATCTGCTGAATGTAACGACTTAAAAATCATCTTTCAAAAAAAATCTAAAATCACTTATCGCCCTCCGTTTCATAAGATCGTGGCGTGTCATAATGCCAATGCGGTTCAGTCCAACACATTGATATTCAAAGATTTTTTATATCGAATTCTATGTTGGACAGACTCGAGCGAAAAAAACAAATAAAAATCGCAAATTATGGTGCATAGAACGACTCTTCAACACGTCGTAGCAGATAAAAACCTTTCGAATTTTCGCTGTTTTGTCCTTTTTTAAAAATTTTTCACTTGCCTTTATATCGTTAGTATTTTAGGCCTTCTTCACGGTTCGGAGCGTAGCGCAGTCCGGTAGCGCACTTGACTGGGGGTCAAGGGGTCGTGGGTTCGAATCCCGCCGCTCCGACCATTTTTCTTCTCCTGAATCTTTGGTCTAACTTGCATGAAATCTTGAACCTTCGCGTGAAGTTGCGTTCATCGATTGTCAGATCAGGAAATGTCATCTGCCGACCTGCAATTTTGAGATTTAAAAAACCTTGTAACTTTTCAGAATATTTTGAACGCATCCAGCGTTAAACCAAGCCAAGGTAAACAAAAAAAGCTCCGGAATATCCGAAGCTTTAAAACGCAGAATTTGGCAGTTACCGGTTTTGGTAATGCAATTTAACGGGGGAGCAATGTCTCACCCATCAAAAATTCGTCGATAGAGCGGGCAGCCTGGCGCCCTTCCCTGATTGCCCATACGACGAGTGATTGACCGCGTCTGACGTCACCGGCAGCAAATAGCTTATCCACACTGGTTTTATAGTTGTTGGTATCAGCCTGGACAGAGCGAGCTCCACGACGGTCGATTTGCAACTTCAGCCGATCGCCCAATTCGCTGCAAACGCCGGTCTCGAAGGGCCCTGCAAAACCGATCGCGATGAAAGCAAGATCAGCACGGATAAAAAATTCGGTTCCGGCTATCGGTTTGCGTTGTTCGTCAACATGGCAGCATTTAACATGCGTCAGCTCACCGTTTTCAGCTATGAATTCAAGGGTCGCAACCTGGAATTCCCGTTCAGCCCCCTCGGCCTGACTTGTTGAAGTACGCATTTTGGTTGCCCAATAAGGCCAAACGCTAAGTTTGTCTTCTTTTGCCGGCGGCTGGGGGCGAATATCAAGCTGCGTGACTTTTACAGCACCTTGACGGAAAGCCGTGCCAATGCAGTCCGAAGCAGTATCACCGCCGCCCACGACTACAACGTGCTTTCCATCGGCTGTGATAGATGGTGAAGGCCAACCAACCGACTCGATATTTTCACGACCAACGCGTTTATTCTGTTGCACAAGATAACACATAGCATCGTGTACACCATGGAAATGAACACCCGGTATATCGATTTTGCGCGGAGTTTCCGAACCACCACAATAGAGAACAGCATCATATTCGGCTAATAGGTCATCGACAGCTTTATCGACACCGATATTGACGCCGCAATAAAACGTTACCCCCTCGCCTTCCAATTGTTCGACACGGCGATCAATATGATGTTTTTCCATTTTAAAGTCGGGGATGCCGTAACGCAGAAGACCACCGGGGCGATTTTCCCGTTCATAAACATCAACCATATGGCCGGCACGTGCCAATTGCTGGGCAGCAGCCAGTCCCGAAGGTCCCGAACCGATAACCGCAACTCTCTTTCCTGTCTTTGCCTCATTTGGCTGAGGAGCAAAAAAGCCGAGCGCAAATGCCTTGTCGGCGAGCGTTTGTTCAATCGTCTTGATGGTTACCGGCACGTCTTCAAGGTTCAGTGTGCAAGCTTCTTCACAAGGTGATGGACAAACCCTTCCCGTAAACTCGGGGAAATTGTTGGTGGATAAAAGATTGCTTATAGCTTCTTTCCAATTGCCCTTATAAACAAGGTCATTCCAATCGGGTATCTGGTTATTGACAGGACATCCTGTCGAACCATGACAGTAAGGAATGCCACAATCCATACACCGTGCAGCCTGTTTTTGAACTTCTGCTTCGGACATCGGGATTGTAAATTCCCGAAAATGGCGGACGCGATCAGAGGCTGGCTGATACTTCTGAGATTGGCGATCTATTTCAAGAAAACCGGTTACTTTACCCATTTGTTATTTCCGTATCTGACTTTTGCATTTGAGATTGGGACTGCCGATTTTATTCGGCAGCCGTTTCCATGCGCATCTGTTCCATTTCTTCCAAAGCACGGCGATATTCGACCGGCATGATTTTCACGAATTTCGGACGGTATTGATCCCAATTATCAAGGATTTCTTTAGCCCGTTCAGATCCCGTATAGTGTAGATGATTTGCAATCATCTGTGCCAGACGCTCTTCATCATGATGGGTCATATTGGCCGATACATCGACACGTCCCTTATGCATAAGGTCGCCACCATGATGATGAAGCTTCTCAAGCATATCATCTTCTTCCGGAACCGGTTCAAGCTCGACCATTGCCATATTACATCTCTGGGCAAAATCTCCTGCCTCATCCAGCACATAGGCGACGCCTCCGGACATACCGGCAGCAAAATTGCGGCCAGTCTTGCCGATGACCACGACAACCCCGCCGGTCATGTATTCGCAACCATGATCGCCGACACCCTCAACGACAGCAGCAACGCCGGAATTGCGGACTGCAAAACGTTCACCCGCAACACCACGGAAATAACATTCTCCTTCGATGCCGCCATAGAGAACAGTGTTACCCACAATAATCGAGTCTTCGGCTACGACATTACTGTCTTCCGGTGGCCGAACAATGATTCTTCCTCCCGAAAGACCCTTGCCGACATAGTCATTACCGTCGCCGATAAGATCAAAAGTAACACCTCTGGCAAGAAAAGCACCAAACGACTGGCCTGCGGTACCTTTGAAGTGAATATTGATGGTGTTATCCGGCAGTCCCTTCTGACGATAACGCCTTGCAACTTCACCGGAAAGCATTGCGCCGACCGATCTGTCAACGTTACGTATAAGCGTTTCAAACTCTACCGACTTTTTGTTTTCCAGCGCCGGTGCAGCCTTTTCGATCAGTTTGCGGTCAAGAACATCGTCAATCGGATGATGCTGGCGTTCAGTATGCCTTGTCTGTTTCTTTTCCGCATCCGGTTTATAAAATATCCGGCTGAAATCGAGACCTTTGGCTTTCCAGTGGTCGATTGCGGGTTGCTTATCCAACAAATCGGACTGGCCGATAATGTCATCAAGCTTTTTGAACCCCATATGTGCCAGTATCGCGCGTACTTCTTCGGCTAGATAAAAGAAGAAATTGATGACATGTTCCGGCGTTCCTTTAAAGCGCTTGCGCAATACAGGATCCTGCGTGGCAACGCCCGTCGGACATGTGTTTAAGTGACACTTGCGCATCATTACACAGCCGGCAGCAATAAGTGGTGCCGTTGCAAAACCGAATTCGTCGGCTCCGAGTAGCGCGCCAATGATAACATCGCGCCCTGTACGTAAACCGCCATCTACCTGCAATGCAACGCGAGAACGCAAGCCGTTGAGGACTAGAGTTTGCTGGGTTTCAGCAAGCCCCATTTCCCATGATGATCCAGCATTTCTGACCGAAGTCAGAGGCGAAGCGCCTGTGCCTCCATCATAACCGGAAATGGTAATATGGTCGGCACGTGCTTTGGCAACACCGGCTGCTACCGTTCCGACCCCTACTTCAGACACAAGTTTCACCGAAATATCTGCAAACTCGTTGACATTTTTCAAATCGAAGATGAGCTGAGCCAAATCTTCAATTGAATAAATATCATGGTGCGGAGGCGGCGAAATCAAGCCGACGCCTTGTGTCGAGTGACGTGTCTTCGCAATGATTGCATCGACTTTGTGTCCCGGTAATTGTCCACCTTCACCAGGCTTGGCACCTTGAGCCACTTTAATCTGGATGACATCGGCATTAACGAGATATTCGGCTGTAACGCCGAAGCGTCCGGAAGCGACTTGCTTGATGGCCGAACGTTCCGGATTTTTAGAACCATCCGGCAATGGATAGAGCCGATCGGGTTCCTCGCCACCTTCACCTGTGTTGGATTTACCACCGATCTTATTCATGGCGCGAGCCAATGTTGTGTGCGCCTCGCGAGAGATCGAGCCAAACGACATCGCACCTGTCGAGAACCTCTTTACAATTTCGGCTGCCGGTTCGACATCCTCTATTGCGACTGGTTTTGCCCCGCGTTCTTCCGCACTCTTGATCTTGAAAAGACCACGAATAGTTTTGGCTCGCGCAGTTTCTCCGTTGATACGCTGTGAATAAGCGGTGAAAAGAGCTGGATTGGACGTGCGCACCGAATGCTGCAAACTTGCAACTGCGTCGGGTGTCCAGATGTGGGCTTCACCACGCACACGATAGGCATATTCACCACCGACATCTAGCGAATGAAGAAGGACAGGATCATTACTGAATGCTGCCGTATGGCGTTTTACAGTTTCTGTCGCAATCTGGTCGAGATCGACACCTTCTATGGTAGTGGCTGTACCCGTGAAGAACCGGTCGACAAACGACTGTTTCAGGCCCACAGCATCAAAAATCTGGGCACCACAATAGGATTGGTAAGTCGATATCCCCATTTTGGACATGACCTTCAACATGCCTTTACCAATCGACTTGATATAGCGGTAGATGACCTCGTGCTCTTCGACTTCCTTTGGAAATTCACCCCGTTCGAACATATCGTTCAAAGTGTCGAATGCGAGATATGGATTGATGGCTTCGGCGCCATAACCTGCAAGGCAGCAGAAATGGTGGATTTCTCGCGGTTCACCCGTTTCGACAACCAAACCGACAGACGTGCGCAAACCTTTTCTTATCAAGTGATGATGAACTGCGGCTGTCGCAAGCAACGCGGGAATCGGTATACGATCCGGCCCTATCTGCCGATCGGACAGAATGATAATGTTATAACCACCGTGGACTGCGGCTTCAGCACGTTCACAAAGGCGTTCCAATGCACCTTCAAGCCCTTCTGCCCCTTCCTGAACAGAATAGGTGATATCAATTGTCTTTGTATCGAAATGATCTTCTGTCTGGCCGATTGCCCTGATTTTTTCGAGATCACCGTTGGTCAGGATTGGCTGACGCACTTCCAACCGCTTGCGACGGGAGGTTCCGACCAAATCGAATATATTCGGACGTGGGCCGATGAAAGAAACCAGACTCATCACCAATTCTTCACGAATAGGATCGATCGGGGGATTGGTAACTTGCGCAAAATTCTGCTTGAAATAGGTATAAAGCAGTTTCGATTTGTCGGACATTGCAGAAATCGGCGTATCGACGCCCATTGAACCGATAGGTTCCTGCCCTGTCGTTGCCATTGGCGAAAGCAGAAATTTTTTATCTTCCTGAGTGTAGCCAAAAGCCTGTTGCCTGTCGAGAAGCGAGACATCTTTACGAAGCGACCTTGGTTCAACCGGGGCAAGATCTTCCAGTATAAGCTGGGTATTATCAAGCCATTTCCGGTAAGGGTGCTTCGACGCAATTTCCGACTTGATTTCTTCATCCGAAACGATGCGCCCCTCTTCCAGATTGATGAGCAACATCTTTCCCGGTTGCAGGCGCCATTTACGAATAATATGTTTTTCTTCAACAGGAATGACACCGGCTTCCGAAGCCATAATGACATAATCATTATCTGTTACAATATACCGCGCCGGACGAAGGCCATTACGATCAAGCGTCGCTCCAATCTGGCGACCGTCGGTGAAAGCAATTGCCGCGGGTCCGTCCCATGGTTCCATTAGTGCTGCGTGATATTCATAGAATGAACGCCTTTCGACGTTCATCAGACTATTTCCTGCCCAAGCTTCCGGAATGAGCATCATCATTGCATGAGGAAGCGAATACCCTCCCTGACACAGAAATTCCAAAGCATTATCGAAACACGCAGTATCCGACTGGCCTTCGTAAGAAATAGGCCAAAGCTTGGAAATATCGTTACCGAAAAGTTCCGAGTCTACTGAAGCCTGACGAGCAGCCATCCAGTTAACGTTTCCCCTCAACGTATTGATTTCGCCATTATGAGCGATCATTCGATATGGATGGGCAAGTTTCCAAGAAGGAAAAGTGTTTGTCGAAAAACGCTGGTGAACAAGAGCTAATGCACTTTCGAACCGTTCATCCTGCAAATCCTTATAATAAGCACCCACCTGAAAGGCCAGAAACATACCTTTATAAATGACCGTGCGTGAAGACAGACACACAACATAAAAGCCGTTATCACGACCGCCAGTTTCATGAAAAATTCTGTTTGAAATGACTTTTCTAAGCACAAAAAGACGGCGTTCAAAATCATCATCCGACTTTATCGACGGATCACGCCCGATGAACACCTGTCGATGAACCGGCTCTGTTGCAACAATTGCAGGAGCTTTCGATAGTGAGGAATTATCAACCGGCACATCACGAAAAGCGATAAAATGCTGCCCTTCAGATGCAATAACTTCCTTGACAATCTGCTCGATATGAGCCCGCATTGCCTCGTCGCGCGGCATAAATATATGACCGACAGCATACTGTCCGGCCTTTGGCAATTCGACCCCCTGTTCAGCCATCACTTCGCGAAAAAAGCGATCGGGTATCTGCACCAGTATGCCTGCACCGTCTCCCACCAGAGGATCCGCTCCGACCGCACCTCTATGGGTGAGGTTTTCAAGCATAAATAGCCCGTCTTGAATAATTTTATGGGATTTCACATTTTTTAATTGGGCGATGAAGCCGACGCCGCAAGCGTCATGTTCATTACGCGGACTATAAAGTCCCCGAGCAGAAGGAAGTCCATATGATGAAGCAACACCTTCATTTGTCGATGATGACGCTATCGAACCGTTTTGAGTAATTTTATTACCTGAAATTACGCTATCCGACATTTAGAAAGCCCTTTTTCCAAAACCCAAACCCGAAATTTCGACAGAAAACGACAACATCTAGTCTTTCGGTCGCAAAAGAAACACTGTGAAATTTCACTTTTTATAAGCTATGTCAGAAAGGTTCTAAGTTTTCAACCATCAAAAACCAAAAATGAAATATTATTTCAACTATTTTAAATTATTTTTGTGCTTATTGCGTTACAGAGTATTTTTGATTTCATTTGTTTTTATACGCTCATTAGGAGCGATGTGATATCAGTGCAATATTGCAATCAATCCCTGATGTCCTACAATTTTTACAGTTATCTATAGTGTCTCGTAGTGCACGTTTCTATTTACCGTTCAAGCCAACAACAATATTCTGAAATATTGGACAACGCACAACTTTTAAAGCGGCATGATCAGGCCAATAAAAGCCGTGGAAAAGTCTGCAAAAGCATATAAAATAATATAAAGCGTGGGACACGCCTACATACGCGTCCCACGCCGATAGTTATAAATTTTCGGGAATAATTATTCTGCCGCTTCGACTTCCATCTCATGTTTCGGCGTTTCATGTTTCGATATTTCGTGTTTTTGTACACGTTTATTCGTATTGGAAGCCTTCGATGTCTGCACCGCAATTTTCCGCGGCTTCATCTCTTCGGGAATTTCCCGTTTGAGTTCAATGTGAAGCAAACCGTTTTGTAGTTGTGCACCGACCACTTCAACATGATCCGCTAATTGGAAGCGACGTTCAAATGACCGGGAAGCTATTCCGCGATAGAGAAAATCACCTTCATCATTCTCTTCTTCACGAGATTTCTCGCCTTTAACGGTGAGTTGGTGACTTTGGGCTTCAATATCAATTTCATCTTCGGAAAAACCGGCAACCGCCATGGAAATCCGATAAGAATTTTCGCCCAACCGTTCGATATTGTAAGGCGGATAAGCTTGAACACTCTCCGGCTGTGTCATTGTATCAAACATATTGAACAAGCGGTCAAAACCGACAGTTGAACGATATAATGGTGAAAAATCTACTTGACGCATCATAATTGCCCTCCTTCAGAGCGACGAATGTTTGATTATTACGATCTCCTTCAAGGCAGACCCATATAACCAGCGACCCCGTATCGGCGATCGCATAGTTTATGTGGTTATTATTTTCTGATCTTTCAAGAGATAACCCCATCCCGAAAAACCCATCAGTGAAAATCTTTTAAAAATATTGAAGTAAACCATTTTTCCCAATTGCGCTTCCCGAACCAACAGGTCAGCTTTTGACGTGTTGCGCCTCCCCCCCTATTCACACGTGTCGCGACGTCACATAATGGTTTTTCTTCACGAACCGGACAATTTTTAGAACTATTCGTCATACCTCAATCTTGAGGAAATGCTTTTTTAAATGTTACAATTTAAATGGATAGACCAATTATCATGTAACAGAGAAAGCCCGAATAATTGCACTTGAACGCGTCAAAAGTCGAAAAGATACCTGCTCTCCTCTTTTCGTCGTTTATGGAAACGTCTGATAAAAGGCGTCTAGGCATCGTCAAGAACGTAAGAAAACATAATTTTCAAAAGGGAACTGTTATTTTTCTACAAGGAATTGCCGACAGTTCGGAGCGGTATAAAAACCTGTTTTCCAAACTTGTTGATCGTGGTTTTACCTATGCATCGTTTGATTGGTATGGACAGGGAGCTTCCACCCCATCCGACGAAAAGGAGCGCGAAACTGCTCAACGCACATTTGATATTAACCGACATATCGGTGATCTTGAGGAATTTCTTGACAAAATTGTCTATGCGGACTGCCCTCCGCCCTATTATTTTCTTGGTTATGATATCGGCTGTCTTATTGCGATCTCCAGCATTGATATTATCAACAACCAATGCAATCGCTTTCTCGGCATTTCACCTTTCTTCAGTCCTTTAGGTCATAAGATCGGTGGTTTTGAACACAAAATCAGCGAGATGATGAATGATTTCGGGCTCGGACATATGAAGTTGAGACAAGGAAAATCGATTTTTCAAAGTTACGACTTTAATAAAGGCTACTCCGACAGCGGCGATCATAAGGAAGAGGTATTCGCCGTTCTTGACAGGAGATGGCTTGCCCATGTGTTTGACACTGCAATTTACGCAAGAGAACGCCTTGAAAAAAATGACCTCCGTTTTCCCGCTTTGTTTGTCACCGGACACAATGACAGATTGACTAATGCAAGCGAAGTTCGTCACTTTTGTCATAATGTCAGGCTAGCCGATACAATCACACTTATTGGCGCCGGACACGACTTGTTAAATGATAAAGAAAATTACCAAAAACAGTTTTGGGCATTGTTCGACGCGTTTATTCCCGGAACCAACGCCTATGAAATCAATCATTGAGTATTGATAAGGCCGCTTCCAAAAGTTCGGGAGTTGCCGAAGCGATGATATTGCCGGCATCTTCAGCTTTTTTGCCGTTCCATTGTCTGATGATTCCGCCCGCTTGTTCCACAATCGGAATGAGCGCGGTTATGTCATAAGGCTTCAGGTCTGTCTCGACCACCAAGTCGACAAAACCGGACGCGAGCATCGCAAAAGCATAACAATCCGCACTGTAACGGGTTAAACGGACTTTCTGCGAAAGTTTTTGAAACCGGCTTTGATTTTCCCCGTCGAAAAGTTCCGGCGCAGTCGTCATCATTGTCGCTTTATCAAGCAATTTACAATTACTGACGGATAGTTTCTGGTGATGCCCGTCGTTTTCTGTGTAAAGGTAAGCGCCTTTGCCACAACTATAATAAATTTCGCGTGTAAAAGGCTGAGCCATCATACCGGCAACGGCCTTACCTTCCGTCTTCAAACCAACGAGACTACCCCACGTCGGCATACCTGTGATAAAAGAACGCGTCCCGTCAATCGGATCAATTACCCATAAATTGTTATTCAGCCCCGCGAGCGTTGGAAATTCCTCTCCCAAAATTCCGTCATCAGGCCGTTCCCGATGAATATATTCTCTTAATGCTATTTCGGTTTCACGATCAGCAATTGTGACGGGGTCAAAACCATTAAGGTCTTTGTTATCAATTGATAGCGGATGTCGAAAAATGGGGAGCGAAGTGTGCTCGACGATATCGGAGAGTTTTTTAAAAAATTCGAACCCCGGAACATTGCTCATGCTTTTTTCGACCATCCTGATTTCAAACAAAACTCAATACAAATCATTTAACCTGTTTTTGTGCCAATTCTCAATGCTTAAGATAGACGGAAAATCATCGATCAGAGCGGCTTTTATAATCACGCGTGTCTTTTGCATTATTATCCGGTGATATGTTTCCCGCAATTTTTTTAGAAAACTTACATAAATCGGAAACAAAAGCGCCAATTCTCGAATTCTAACGGCTTCGGATTTATTCCGCTGCGGCTTTACAAACCATCAATTCTTGTTCAGGAAAGGCCATAAGGTCGGCAGAAAGAGCAATCAGATCACTTTGCAATATATCGAAATTAATGTTGGCTTCGCGCGTAATCTCGTCGAGATACAGGCTTCTGTTTATTTCTATCTGCAAAGCATGGATGTTTTCGGATGGTCGACCGTAATGGGTGGTAATAAAGCCACCCGAGTAAGGCCGATTAAGAGTGACCTGATAGCCTTTTCGACTCAAACATTCGGCGGCATATTCCACAAACGCATTGGCACAGGATTGTCCATTTTGATCACCCAGAATAAAATCCGGCTGCCCGCCTCCATCAAAAAACTTCAACTTTCCCGGCATCGAATGACAGTCGATAAGAACTGCAAATCCAAAACGATTTCTCATTGTAAGAAGCTTGGCTGCAAGGTGGTCATGATAAGGAACATAAAGTTTTTCAATCCGCTCCATTGCATCATCAAGATGAATTCGACCATTATATATTTGTACACCTGTTGCTACGATTTTCGGGATTGTTCCTAAACCCGCCAGAACCCGCATTGACGGCTTCGGGACAGATTCCGGTAAAGGTTCAAAAAACATATCGGGATCAAGCTCGTAACGCTCACGATTAACGTCAAGAAATGCACGGGGGAAATTTGCTGCCATAAAAGCTGCACCAAGACCGACAACCCCATTGAATAACAAGTCGACGTAGCTGTCTTCAGAAATACGTATCGTAAAATTATCAAGAACGGATTGTTCCAAAAAGCTTTTCGGATATATGCGACCGGAATGGGGGGAATTGAACAGAAACGGAACTCTGAGTTCAGCCGGCTCGCTATATTGGAACGCTGTGACACTCATTAAATCCATTTGAAAAACCTGCCAATCGTAAATTTTATTAAAACCAATCGTATATTTATTAAAAAAGGTAAACCGACTGCCCCGTCATTCGCAACTACGAATTAACCATTATATAAAACAAACTCGCTCCGACAGCGTTTATCGCTTTTTTTACCAACTGGATTTATTGTATGAATAAAAGAGAGATAAGGTTCAAATTCTTATAAACAATTGCTGGACACTATAATGAAACGTATTTTGCTTGCCGAAGACGATAATGATATGCGTCGCTTTTTAGCAAAAGCCCTTGAACGGGCCGGTTACGAAGTTACCGATTTCGATAACGGTGCAAGCGCTTATGAACGGCTGCAAGAAGAGCCATTCTCACTTCTCCTGACCGATATCGTTATGCCGGAAATGGATGGCATTGAGCTTGCTCGCCGTGCTACTGAAATTGATCCGGATTTGCGGGTTATGTTTATTACCGGATTTGCCGCCGTTGCGCTGAATTCCGATAGCAACACCCCTCGTGACGCAAAAGTTTTGTCCAAACCGTTCCATTTGCGCGAACTTGTCTCGGAAGTCGAGAAAATGTTGATTGCAGCTTGATAGACCGGTTTTTGAAATCATCATTTTCGTCAAATTTTAGATTATTTTTTATAAAAAAGCATTGACCTCACGGTTTTGTTGTGGTGTATGCAACAGCGTCAGATGGGCGTGTAGCTCAGAGGGAGAGCACTACATTGACATTGTAGGGGTCACAGGTTCAATCCCTGTCACGCCCACCATCTGTTTTCCAAATAAAGGGTATATTTTTAATTGACCGTCTAAATCCGGTTTTCCGGTAATTTCGGCTTACAAGTCAGAGTGTTAAAAGCCAGACCGTTTACTCATGCTTCGCATCTGTTTGAGGCAATATGAGGTCATCAGATCATCTGTTCCTCCCTTTCTCCGGTGTGCCCCATTGAACAAAAACAGTTTGAAACTTCGCTTTTAATTCCGGATTAAACTCGGCTTCGAGAAAAACCGGAATTAACATCCTGAAAAACCGATTCTTTAAAACAAGCATCTTTCAATTACGGCACAGTTTCCGGAAGCCGCAGTTCGCAGTTCCGGTGAAATGACCGAAAGCTCTCACTCAAACGCGACAAACATGTCAATCGGGAAGCGGACTGTTCCTCCATTTTTTACAAAATGAAAATCATTGGGATAACGAACCCCTTTCAGTACCCTGCATGCGACAAAATAAACCCCATGAATAAGATAACGGCTTTATAACCATTTTGCCGACCAATTTTCCTGTTCTGCGAACTTGCCTTGAAAAATCATTAGAATCGCTCCCAAGGAAGCGCATCAACAAATTTCGTTTTCCGTCCATGCCGTTGGAAAATACTAATAATCTTGCCCCATTCATTAGAGCACAACGAGTTCGGTTCAAGTTTTAAAAAAATGGCCAGTGCTCATCCCTATACACCCGGTAGGATGAGCTTAAAAAATCCACTTAAATCGGGACAACGGTCCACAGGGTGGGAACCTTTGAATATCAATTTTAACAAATAAGAGAACCCAAATTTAACAAATAAGAGAACCCAAAATATTATTGATTCATCAAGATATTTAACATTCAAAAAATTTAATTCTGTGTGTTGAAAAGATCGTCGTAAAGCCGCTCTTTCAATTTTTGTTCAATCTCCGGATTGTATCAACAGAGAGAAATAGAAAAAATCGAGCCGATAACAAATGCCAAGGCTGGGAAAAAACAATCTCCTTCTCACCGCCACAGCAAGTCACTTTGGCCGACACTTGCGACCGATACACAGAAATGCTCAATAAATCAGCTCACAATGAACTAAATTATCTTGTTCGTTGACTTAGCGGGCTCGATCGAGAACTCTCTTGCATTCTATCAATTCGAATAACGCTTCTTGAAGCAGTGTTTTATTGTCTTTGCCCTTTCCGATGCTACTTCCGCCCACTTCAGCATCAGAATCCGATTTCATAAAGCTGAATAACCCTTTTGATTGCTGCGGCTTTGCCGGCAGTGGGGTGTTCTCGGCTTCTTCTTCGGCCTTTTTTTTCTGCGTAATTGCATCAATCGCCGCGATGTCGCCATTGCCGAGTGCAATGACAAAGGCAATGCCATTTTCCTTCAACAAGCGCTGGGCACCCTTTATGGTGTAGCCTTGCTCATATAAAAGTTGTCGGATTCCTTTAAGCAAATCGACGTCTGCCGGTCGATAATAACGACGACCACCACCGCGTTTTAACGGCTTTATTTGTGAAAAACGTGTTTCCCAAAATCTCAAGACATGTTGTGGGAGATCCAACGCTTCAGCAACTTCACTAATTGTACGGAAAGCATCTGGACTTTTATCCATTTTTTGACCTTTGCCGACTAAAACCGACCTCTAACCCGATGTTGAACTTGACCCCTTCCAAATGAATCCTGTTAAGCTGCCAAGTGCTTCGGCGAACTCTGTGAATTCACCTATTTCTTATTACAGAACAGCCACTTATAAAAGACACTTTTACATAACTGAAAAACAATAGTGTCGGGTCAGGACTTCTTTGAACGGTGACCATCCAAAATCTTTTTTTTCAAAACATTCGATGCTTTGAACGTCATGACGCGACGGGGTGAAATCGGTACTTCTTCACCGGTTTTCGGATTACGGCCAATGCGTTCGGTTTTATTGCGAACATGAAAAGTTGCAAATGAAGATAATTTTACAGTTTCACCCTTAACAATTGCATCACAAACTTCATCAAGGATCATTTCAACCAACGAAGCCGACTCTGTACGTGACAGGCCAACTTTCCTGCAAACGGCATCTGCCAAATCTGCACGCGTTACTGTGTTACCAGCCATAACAATCGCCTTCTTAAAATTGAAGCTAAAAAACTTATACGTAATATTCATTGCCGGTCAAGTTGCCGTAAGGTTACCAGCGGATAAGAATAGCTCCCCATGTGAATCCGCCGCCCATTGCCTCCAGCATGACCAGATCACCTTTTTTTATTCTACCATCATTAACAGCAACCGCAAGCGCCAAAGGCACTGACGCAGCCGATGTATTGCCATGTTGATCCACTGTAATGACAACTTTATGATCCGCAATACCGAGCTTTTTGGCAGATGCATCAATGATGCGTTTATTTGCCTGGTGAGGCACAAACCAGTCGAGTTCGGAAGGAGAAATACCGGTTGCGGAAAAGCACTCATCGACCACATCAGTGATCATGCCTACAGCGTGTTTGAATACTTCGCGCCCCTCCATTCGCAAATGGCCTGTTGTCTGCGTCGTCGACGGACCACCATCGACATAAAGCTTATCGACATATGCGCCATCAGAACGTTGTTTACATGCAAGGATGCCACGATCGCTGTTGGTACCGCTCTGATTTTCCACTGCTTCAAGAATAACGGCCCCTGCCCCGTCTCCGAAAAGTACGCAAGTTGAACGGTCATTCCAGTCAAGGATACGAGAAAAAGTTTCTGCACCGATTACAAGAACTCGCTTTGCCATGCCGCCTTTCAAATAAAGATCGGCAGTTGTCATTGCAAAAACGAAGCCTGAACATACAGCCTGCACATCGAAAGCAAAACCGTGCGACATTCCCAATGCATTCTGTATTTCAACAGCAGAAGCAGGAAATGTATGGTTAGGCGTTGCAGTTGCAAGAATTATACAATCAACATCGGCAACAGTAAGCCCCGCATTATCAAGCGCTGCCCGCGCCGCCGCGGCACCGAGTGAAACAGTTGTTTCATCTTTTCCGGCTATATAACGCTGGCGAATCCCTGTCCGTTGAACGATCCATGCATCGGATGTCTCGACAATGCCTTCAAGTTCGCTGTTTAACATTTTCTTTTTTGGCAGCGCACTTCCTATGCCACATATGGCAGATCGAATCATTCAGTTCTATCCTCAACCAGCGAATCAATATTCAGTCGTTCATACGTATAATTGCGTTCTCAATCATGCCCTGCATGGGTGCCACGCTCAAGAAGCTCGGGTTTTTTATCGTGAAAATGCCTCAAATCGGCTGCAATTTTCTCGAGAAGTTTATTGTTAACCATTTCATAGCCCACCCGTAAAGCAGAAGCAAACCCATCCGCATCGGTTCCGCCATGACTTTTGATAACAACGCCGTTAAGTCCGAGCAGTACACCGCCATTCACACGCCCCGGATCCATTTTCTGTTTGAGCTGACGGAAAGCACTTATTGAAAAAAGGTAACCCAGTTTTGTCAACCACGAACTCGACATTGCCTCGCGTAAAATCTGTGCCATCTGGCGGGCTGTCCCTTCTGCCGCCTTCAAGGCGATATTGCCCGAAAATCCTTCGGTAACAACGACATCCACAGTACCCTTTCCGATATCATTGCCCTCGACAAATCCCTTATATTCCAATCCATCCAGCCCGATTTCCCGCAACATCATGCCTGCTTGCTTGATTTCATCAAGACCTTTGACCTCTTCAACGCCTATGTTGAGCAATCCGACAGTTGGACGTTTGACATTATAAAGTGCACGGAACATGCCGGCCCCCATCACAGCAAGATCAACAAGCTGATCTGACGAAGCACCGATTGTAGCGCCGATATCAAGGACAATACTTTCACCGCGTAATGTTGGCCATACGCCCGCAATACCGGGACGATCGGCCTCTTCCATCATTCTTAAACAAAAATAGGACATTGCCATCAATGCACCGGTGTTACCGGCTGACACGCAAGCGTCTGCCTCACCGTTTTTTACAGCTTCAATCGCTTTCCACATAGATGATTTTCCACGGCCGTTCCGCAACGCCTGGCTGGGTTTTTCGTCCATACGGGTATAGGTTTCGGTTGCAATGAATGTCGAAGCGGAAGCAAGTTCCGGATAGCGCTTCAAGACTGGTTCTACTGCACTTGCAACACCGTAAAAAATAAAACGTATTTCAGGAAAACGTTTCTGCGCAATTGCTGCACCGGCAATTGTGATCTCCGGGCCAAAATCGCCGCCCATTGCATCCACAGAAATTCTGATCACTCTTAAATGTCCTATTAGTTTCTGATTTTATATAGAAAAGCATCGTTTCAGGACGATGCTTCGTGAAACTTTATGCCGAAAATACCGGTTTTAAGCCATTATACAACTATAAAAATCGTTTTTTTGGTGGCGTTGGTCATTTCAATTGTTTCAAAACGGCAAATGGCGATGACTGCTCCTCTTCTTTTTCCATATCTTCAATGTAATCGCCATGAACCCCTTCTTTTCGTGGATAGGGGTCTAATGAAAGTTCGAAAAACTCCTCAAGAAATGCACCTACATCTATTGTGTCGCCATGAAATACTTCCGGTGTATCCGGTCCTTCGGCATCGACAAAAACTTCTCCGGTATTTTCAAGCTCTTCATATTTTACAAGCTTTGATCCTTCGGGAACAAATACAGACTCAACTTCTTCCTCGACATGCTTGTGAAGTGGTTCAAGCGTTACGACACAGGCTTGCACGACTTCCGCCTCGAATTTGCCTTTGACGCGCACACCACGTTTTTTCCATGGACTGATGTGAACATCGGCACGAAAAGAATCTACACCTAAAAGACCATGATTTTCTTTCAGCTTCAGCCGTTCTTTTTCATCAGCTTCGATTTTTATTCGCACGCCCTTTACCGGAAGTGAACGGACATTAACCGGATAATGGATTGCAAACTTCATTATATGTTGTTCATTGTCGCTTGTGTGGTCATTATTGTGCATAATGCGCCTCGTATTGTAATTCGACTGCCTTTGTCGGGTCGGTTGTCCGTGCAATTTAACACTTTTGGCACCAAGTTCCGCACTTGAAACGCATCAAAAGCTCCGACATTTTAACATAGTCATTGTTAATAATTGCAACTTGGCAGCGATGCAATCTATTGCAAACGGCTTTAAGGTGGTTTAGGCAAAAAGATTGAAAAATAATAATTCCCTGCCATGCGTTAGATGGAGATGTCATTGTTTCACACGATCCGCATTAAAACCCGAGCTAAGCATGGGTTACTTATCGGTTTAATGGCTGCAACTGCAATTACAATGAGTGGCTGTAAGTCTCATGATTTACTCAAGACAAGCCAAACCTATAACGAAGGCTATGTACTCGACGAGTCGGCACTTGCTTCCGTGCCAGTTGGCTCAAGTCGCGATCAGGTGTTACTTGCTCTTGGTTCGCCATCTATGACCGCGATGTATGACAACGAGGTTTTTTATTATATTTCGCAAACGCGTTATCGCGGTGCGCAATTCATGAAGCCTAAAATTGTTGATCGTAAGATACTTGCTATCTATTTCAACAAGAATGGACAGGTTGAACGAATTGCAAATTACGGCTTGCAGGATGGAAAGGTCTTCGACAGCATTTCGCAGACTACACCAACGGGTGGTCACGACCAATCATTCCTGTCACAGCTCATCAAAGGCTCGAAAGGCGTGCCGCAATTGCCACAAACGGGCAGGTAAAATTTCCTGCCCGGGAAGCTGTTTTTAATGAAAAAATAAAGCTTTCGTTACAGTGACTGAAGACCGGAAAACATCAGACAAAAATAAAAGCTCTATCTTTCGATAGAGCTTTTTTTAAATATCTAATGCAATTTCCGCTTTTGCAACTTTATTAGTTGCGCAATTCTTTTGCCATTTTATCGAGAACAGCATTAACCATTCTCGGCTCTTCACCGTCGAAAAATGCTTTGGCAATATCCACATACTCGCTTATTGCAACTGCGATCGGTACATCTTTACGATTTTTTATTTCCCAAGCGCCCGCCCGCAATATAGCACGCAAAGTCGAGTCAATACGTGACAGAGGCCAATCCTCGGGCAAAAGCTGGCGGATCATCGGATCAAGCAGCCGTTGTTCATCCAATACACCTGCTATAATTGCGCGGAACCATTGTGGATCGGCTTCAAGATATTGCTCGCCATCGACTTCCTGTCCTAATCGATAAGTCTCGTATTCCGATGTTATTTCCAAAATTCCAGTGCCGGCAACGTCCATCTGATAGAGTGCCTGAACAGCAGCCAAACGTGCCGCGCCACGTTTATTGGCACGGCGCGACCCATTATGATTATTGGCAGAAGTATTACTCAATGATTTGCTCCGAACTTGGCTTTAAGCGCTATCATGTGTAGCGCTGCCTCGGCAGCAAAACCACCTTTATTCTTTTTATCCGGCAGCGCGCGAGCCCAAGCCTGTTTCTCGTTTTCAACGGTTATAATACCATTGCCAATAGCCAGCCGCTTGCGCACGCTCAAATCAGCAATACCACGGCATGATTCGTTGGACACAATCTCGAAATGATATGTTTCGCCCCTGATGACGCATCCCAATGCGACATAGCCGTCATATTTTCTTTCACTTTTTTCGGCAAAAGCAATCGCAGCCGGAATTTCCAATGCGCCCGGAACAGTTACAACATCAAAATCTGCATTTGCCGCTTTCAGTGTTTCTGTTGCACCTTTCAACAAGGCGTTGGAAATTTCATCATAAAAACGGGCTTCTACAATGAGTAAACGAGCCTTCTTCACATTTTTCTTTGTCATAATCTGATCCTATAACTCAATAATAGGGTTGACACTCTATGTCCCTCAAAGCCCATTATAAAAATAATGGTTGAGCCAATATCATTCCCTTTAGAACAGTTTTCAAAAATGCGAAAGCTGCTTTTCCTAAAATGATTTCATTGGAACGTCATTTGAAGACTTAAGATGCCGCAGTGAAAAAATATTTATTTTCAGCTTACCTGTTGAATTCGGAAAGACGCGCCGCATAACGCGCAAGCTGATCGATTTCGAGGTTGACACGATCACCCCTCTTACGTTCTCCCCACGTTGTTACGTTGAGCGTATGGCGAATAATCAGAACATCAAAGATGTTGTCTTTGACAACATTGACCGTCAACGACGTCCCATCCAGTGCAACCGACCCTTTACGCGCTATAAAAGGAGATAATTCCCGAGGCGTCTCGAGTTTGAAACGTCTGGCGTCACCCTCATCGGTTATGTCGGTTATTTCCGCCAAACCGTCAACATGACCGGAAACAAGATGGCCACCCATTTCGTCGCCAAGTTTCAAAGACCGTTCGAGATTGATATGCCGTCCAACTTTCCAGCTTGAAATATTGGTGAGCCTTAATGCCTCTTCCCAAGCTTCGACTGCAAACCACTGCATATTTTTTGTGTCGTCGGATTTTTCTACGACAGTCAGACATATGCCGGAACATGCGATAGAAGCTCCGATATCAATCGAGTTTATATCGTAATGGTTCGCGATCTTTAGTCGTAAACCTTCGTTAAGAGGTTCAATCCCGGCTATTTTTCCTATATCTGTCACTATTCCAGTAAACATTGAGGATGGTATCTCCATTCGTTATATATGTCTTCGCCAAATCTGGCCTTGTTGACCTTGTCAAAATGACCGAGATATTTTTCAAAATCCGGTGCGGGAATTCTATTCTTGCCCAATTCAATTGTTGAACGGAAAAGGACGATTTTGTCAACGTACTGCTTATCCAGAAAGGTACACGCAAGTCGAGTGCCCCCCTCAAGCAGAATGCTTGAAATATGATTATCAAACAAGACCGCAAGAATATCTTTCGGCGCTATCAAGCCGTTGCTGTCATCTAGCACAAAGATATTTACGCCTTTTTTCTCGAACGCTGCTATTTTTGTTTGATCAGCGTGTTTGCCGACAATCACCCAAGTTGGCAAAAACCTTGCTGTTTCAACCACTCGACAGTTGACGTCGATTGTAAGCCTCCGATCAACAACCACGCGTACCGGCGAACGTTTTTCCAATCCCGGCAATCGGCAATCAAGTTCCGGATCATCCGTTATAACTGTGTTGCTTCCAACCATAATAGCGTCGTTTTCCGCACGCATCATATGACTGACAGAATGCGATATTCCATTGCTGATCGAAACGTTCCGTTTGCCTAAAAGCCCGATACCACCATCTGCAGAGATTGCCATTTTTAGTGTCACTTCAGGGCGGGAAAGTTTCCTGTTTGCCAAATAAGCGCTTAATCCCTCAAAAGCATAGTCCGCCAACAGCCCTGTTTCGACAATAATGCCGGCATCCTCCAACATTTTGATACCGCGTCCTGAAACTCTTTTATCAGGATCACAAAGTGAAATGACAACGCGTTTGACGCCAGCTTTTATCAGTGCATTTGCACATGGCGGAGTTTTCCCATAATGCGAACAGGGCTCAAGTGTCACATAGACTGTGCTGCCACGTGCATTTTCACCCGCCATTTGTAACGCTTGCGTTTCTGCATGTGGCCGGCCGCCAATTGCTGTCACTCCGTGACCTATGATTGTTTTGCCGTCATAGCTTACGATAAGTGCACCGACGGAAGGATTTTCGGCAGTTTCACCAATATGCCGATGAGCCAGACGGATGGCCGCGGCCATAAAGCGACGGTCGGTATTGTCGTCAGCCATTATTGGTGTTTTCTTTTTCGCCATTACGATCTGACAGCTCGTCAATTACATCGTGAAAATCACTGGCATTACGAAAATTGCGATAGACGGACGCAAAACGGATATAGGCGATGTCATCAATGCCTTTCAATGCTTCCATGACGAGGCGCCCTATCTCTTCGGATGGTATCTCGGGCTCGCCCGAACTCTCAAGCTGCCGGACAATACCGGATATTGCCCGTTCGACCCGTTCAGGGTCGACATTTCTTTTGCGCAACGCCACTTCAACCGAGCGCATCAGTTTGTCACGGTCAAAGGGGACATGGCGTCCGCTTTTCTTCGTAACCATTAACTCCCGCAACTGGACACGTTCAAAAGTAGTAAACCGTCCGCCGCATACGGGACATATGCGGCGGCGACGGATAACCGAACCATCTTCGGCCGGACGCGAGTCCTTTACCTGAGTATCTTCAGATTGACAGTAAGGACACCGCATTTTTTACTCCGTTCAAATAATCAGCCAAGATAAGGATATAGCGGGAAACGTTCAGTCAATGCTTGAACCTTTTCACGTACATGTGCCTCTACTGCAGCATTTCCCTCATCCGAATTTGCGGCCTTCAAACCATCAAGAACTTCCGAAATCAATTCACCGATTTCATCAAATTCCTTTTCGCCAAAACCGCGTGTTGTTCCTGCCGGTGTACCAAGTCTTACACCCGATGTAACAAACGGTTTTTCCGGATCAAACGGAATGCCATTTTTATTACATGTGATATGAGCCCTGCTCAAAGCACTTTCAGCGCGTTTCCCTGTCGCATTTTTAGGGCGCAAATCAACCAGCATTAAATGATTATCGGTGCCACCGGAAACAATATCAAGGCCATTCTTTATCAAACGGGCCGACAATGTTTTCGCATTGGCAACAACATTTTTTGCGTAAGTCTTGAAAGATGGACGCAAAGCTTCGCCGAATGCGACAGCTTTCGCGGCAATAACGTGCATAAGCGGTCCGCCCTGTATACCGGGGAAGACAGCCGAATTAATCTTCTTTGCGATCTCTTCGTCATTCGTCAGAATCATGCCACCGCGCGGGCCGCGCAATGATTTATGGGTCGTCGAAGTGACAACATGCGCGTAAGGAACTGGCGAGGGATGAACACCTCCGGCCACAAGACCTGCGATGTGGGCCATATCAACCATCAGATAAGCACCAACTTCATCGGCAATCTCGCGAAACCGTTTCCAATCCCAAAAACGGGAATAGGCAGTACCGCCGGCAAGTATAAGCTTGGGTTTATTTTCGCGGGCGATACGGGCGACTTCATCCATATCTATTCGCTGGTCATCCCTTCTCACACCATAAGAAACGACATGAAACCACTTGCCGGACATATTGACAGGTGAGCCATGGGTTAAATGCCCGCCGGAATTGAGATCGAGCCCCATGAAAGTATCACCGGGTTTCAACAGCGCGAAAAATACTGCCTGATTCATTTGGCTGCCCGAATTCGGCTGCACATTCGCAAATGCAGCACCGAACAACTTCTTTGCACGCTCGATTGCCAAATTTTCAACAACATCAACATATTGGCAACCGCCATAATAGCGTTTTCCCGGATAACCTTCGGCATATTTATTGGTAAGAACTGATCCTTGTGCTTCAAGCACAGCACGCGATACGATATTTTCCGATGCAATCAATTCGATTTCATTACGCTGTCGGGAAAGCTCGCCGCGAATAGCATCAAAAACTTCAGAATCAGTTGTTTCAAGATCGTCATTAAAAAAACGCTTTTGCGTCGCATCCAGTTGGTCACTCATGGGAAAAAAGGTCCTATCAAAGAAAAAATAGCCGCTTATTGATTATCACAGCGTTGCGATATGTTAAACGCTTTCAATAGAATAGCCAACAACTCAGAAAAAATCTTCAGGAAAAAGTCGATTTTAACCAATTTAAATTTACCAATGAAACGGACTAAGCCTGAAAAACCTGTACCTCTTCCCCCTGCGTTGTTTTATTAAGTTTTGTGACATCATAAAAAAAACTTTATTTTTTTGTGCGGTCATGCAGAATAACGCTTTCCTTTTCGGATTACATGGCTTCTCTTTCTCTGGCTTTTTCACAACGAAAAGCATTCAATTTTTTGATAAAATCTACATTCCAACGATAGGCATAAGATAATGCGGACAAAAGTCTTTATTGATGGAGAACACGGCACAACCGGTTTACAGATCAGAAAACGTCTGGCATCACGAAACGATCTTGAAGTTCTTTCGATTTCCGCGGAAGACCGCCACAATGAGACCGCCCGTCTTGAGCGACTGAATGCTGCCGATATTGCAATTTTATGTTTGCCGGATGATGCTGCAATCGAGACGGTAAAAAGCATCGCCAACAATAAAAAACTCCGAATTATTGACAGTTCGACTGCTCACCGCATTTCTCCTCAATGGGTCTACGGATTTGCCGAATTGACGAAAGGTCAGTCGGAGAGGATAGAAGCCGCGCAATTCGTTGCTAATCCCGGTTGTTACCCGACAGGAGCTTTAAGCATTATCAGGCCATTACGTGAAGCGGGTATCATGGCGGAAGACTTTCCTGTTTCGATCAATGCAGTGTCGGGCTACACCGGTGGCGGCAAAAAAATGATTGGACAAATGGAAGATCAATCCCGCGAAGACCGTATTACTGCAAACTATTTCATCTATGGTCTGAACCTTAGGCACAAACATGTGCCTGAAATTCGCGTCCACGGGAAACTGGCACAATCGCCGATCTTCGTACCAAGCGTCGGGCGATTTCCCCAAGGCATGATCGTGAACATACCGTTGCACAATAAATTGCTCGAGAAAACTGTTTCGCTTACTGATTTGCGCTCTATTTTTAACGCTCATTATCACGAAAGCAAATTCGTAAAAGTTGCAAGTGAGGAAGAAAATAGCCGTTTGGTAAGATTAGATGCCGAATTGCTCGCCAATACAGACGAATTGAAGATATTCGTGTTTGGTGACGAAAAAAATGGCCTCTTCAATATCTGTGCCGTGCTCGATAATTTGGGTAAAGGTGCCTCTGGAGCGGCCGTTCAAAATCTTGACCTGATGATCGGCAAGAACTGTAAAAATTGAAAAAGCTGGTAATAACATGACAAAAGACCGGTCAGATTACTGGCCGGTTCGGTTTTCTACGTGACAGGTCTGCTACACTGACCGGTTATCAATTCTCGTCTGAAAGCTTTTTTGATGCTTTTTCAACGGGATAGGCACCTTTTGTAGCACGCCAATGTGCAACTGCGAAAACCAGCACCAAAAGCGCTACACCCTGATGTATCAATCCCCAGCTTATCGGTGCTTCAAGCAACAGTGTGATAATGCCGAAGATTGCCTGTACAACGATTGCCAAGAGTAAAAGCATTGCACGCCTTGCATGAGTTGTTCCGGAAGCGAGCTTTTCAACTTTGAGAGCGTGGACAAGTGCCGCCAGCAATAAAAGATAGGCAAAACAACGGTGAACAAATTGTACAGTGAGACGGTTTTCGAAAAAGTTACGCCATGTGGGCTGATCGGCAAGCAAACCTTCCGGAACCAGTTGTCCATCCATCAGCGGCCAAGTGTTATAAACTTTGCCAGCATGTAAACCTGCAACGAGAGCACCAAGATAAATCTGCACCAACACCATCACAACAAGCCAACCGGCAAACTTCTGGATGCTTCGATTGGCAGGTTTGTCACTATAATCGGCAAGTCCTCTTGAAACATAGGTAACAAAAATCACAACGATACATGCAGTAACAAGGTGAATTGCCAAGCGATACTGGCTCACACTTGTCAAATCACTGGCTCCCAGCCCAGAGGCAACCATCCACCAACCGATCGCCCCCTGAATAGCGATAATGACGGGGACGGCAATAAGCTGGGGAAGGAATGTTTTTTCTATCCGCTTTGTTGCCCAGAACCAGATAAGACCGAATAATGCGATGACACCGACGAGACGCGCCAATAGACGATGCGCCCATTCCCACCAGAATATTCCTTTGAATTGAGAAAGGGTCATTCCCTGATTGACCACTTTATATTGGGCAATCTGTTGATATTTTTCGAATTCATCCTGCCATTCGACTTCTCCGATTGGCGGAATGACACCATGCACGGGTTTCCATTCAGTAATTGACAGACCCGAGCCGGTTAAACGTGTGGCACCTCCGACAATGACAATTGCCAAACACAGAATGAGAACAGCATATAGCCAAATCTGTATCATCTTGCGATTGCGCGCCTGTCTGGCATTAGGCACGGTTTCATCAATTGCAGTCATTGTCATAACGAGACGCTTTCACTTTACAATATGCGCCGGTATTTTCCGGTTCTTTTTTATATTGGTGCAGCAATGTTTCCAAGAAAACAAGGGCGTTGACCGCGACAAGCCGTCGCGTCTTCCGTCTTTATCAACTATCAACAAGCATGAAAACCGGCAGAACGGAATATTCGGAAAATAAATTGCGCCAGTTTTCTTGATCTTTTATTTCATCCGAAGAAATAACAAGGCAGTCACTCTGCTGGAATAGCTCTTCCACACCGAATTCCGGAACTTTCGACATCGCGATCAGAATGAAAGAATACTTCTCCTTCAAGCCTTTCAACATAGCGGGAATATCTCTTGAAAAGTCCTTGGCCCGAACCAGACTTGCAATGCCCTGAGGCAGAATATCAACGCCTGTGTCATAATCATTGTAGATCACGTCCGAAATATCCGCGTCACCCGTTAACACATCGGTAAAACCACGGTGTGGACCAATCAGGTTTCCGATTTCATTGGTTGAAACATCGACAAGCAGAATGGATGCTGCGTTTTTCTTTAACCCCATTGATAGGCGTGCAGATGATTTTGCCGCATCATTACCGACGATAGAAACAATTTGCGCATTGATCTCGAGTAAACGTTCCACCAATTCTTGTGGTTCAAAATGGTTATATTCAGTTGATGGATCCTGTTCTGCCGGAATCGGACGATTTCCTTCCTGCACTACCGGCTTTTCATCAATTTTTCTATCATGGAAAGCGATCTTTAAGCGTTTTCTAACCAACAGCGTGATGACCGACAGAAACAAAAAGACCAGAATTGTGAACACGGATATCAGTGTCCCGAAACGGCTAAAAAATGCTTGTTTTTCGATTCTGATCGGGTGGCTGTTAACGACAATAGCCTGCCCGTTCATGAGCCCCGAAGCTTCTATTGTTTTGTCGTAATCATTCCAGATAGACTTCAGCTGTTTTTCAAATCTCTCTAAAACCTGATGATCGGGTTTAAACCCCGCTTCGCCTGCCGACTTCAATTCATCGCGCAAATTGTTTTCAATTCTGGTTGCAAGTTCTGCTTCGGTGTAAAGCCGTTTGACCGCCAAATTTATGTTATTTTCAAGTTCATCCTTCAGTTCGTTTTGTTCAGCCGTCATTGCTTTGATCTGAGGATGAACGCTACCCAAACGGTTTTCCATATGGGCTATGTCTGTGTTCAATTTGTCCAATTCGCTGGTCGTTCGTAAAACGGCAGGATCATTTGCGATAAATTCGAGCCCAAGTGGTGATTGGTCGTGTATTTTCAAGTCATTCAAGACTTCGATTGATGCATCTAAGCCGATGCGATTATTTATTGCATCTAAAAGCGAAGCGTAAAGTTCGGAATTGGTTTCCTGCCGGTTTGAACTTTTGAATGATTGATCAAAATCAGCAAAAGCCGACTGAAGAAGGTTGTTCCTCTTCTCGCGAATTGCAGCAATTTTACTTTGTGTTTTATCCGGAAAAGCTTTTGACAAATCATTCCGAAAGTCATCAAAATGTCTTTGTAAAAACGATTGCGCATATGTCGGATTTTTATCAGCAAAGCTTAGCTCGATATGATGGCGGCATTCTTTTACAGAAAATGAACGACTGAATAGTTCGAATTTTTTTCCGTTATGTTTTATATCCGACAAACTTTCCATTGGCCGGGTAGCCGAACTGGATAGCAATAAGGATGTGATTTTATTTCGGGTGCTGTCGTCTATAGAGGATCCGTCTGTTCTTTGGACAGAAAATTCCAATGTCGCGACGTAAACCTCCGGTTTCAAGAGACAATAGGCGACGGCGAGAACAAAACAAAATGCGGTAGCCAGCAAAATCAAAATAATATTTTGCTGATTCAAACACTTGAATTTTTCGTCCGTTCCGGCTTCTCTTGTCATTCCCGTTCAACTGGTAAAAGAGCGATGATTATCCAGATAGAACAGAAGGAGTAACTATCCCCTTAAAGAATCAAAATAAAACCGCCAAAAAGGCGGTTTTTTTATCAAAACAATTCTGTCAACCGGCTGTATCAAGTGCCAATTGGGATGACCCGTCCATGTGATAAATGTCATCACGAAATTGGACGACCCCTTCTCCCGTTGACCAGGCAGAAATGTACACAAAATGAAGAGGAATCGGATCGGGAATGTTGATTGGCGTATTTTGCCGCGAAGCAATGACGGCTTCCATACGCTGTCTATCCCAACCCGGCGTATTTTTCAAAATCCAGACATTCAGATCCCGAATATTCTGAATGCGAATACAACCCGATGAATCAAAACGCATCAAACTGTTAAAAAGCGTCTGGATTGGCGTGTCGTGCATATAAACCGAATAGGGATTGGCAAAATTGATTTTTGTAGAGGACATCGCGTTGATCTTGCCCGGATCCTGACGGAACATCATGCCTACAGCTTCGTCACTATGCCAATCAATGCTTTCGGGTGAGACTTCCTCACCACGGCTGTTGAATATGTGGATACTGTTATCCGAAAGATAAGACGGATTTTTCTGCATCAACGGAATAATATCTTTGCGAATAATCGACTTCGGCACAGTCCAGAACGGATTGAGAATGATCTGGCTGATTTTTGAATCCAATAGAGGCGTTTGCCGATCTATTTTGCCGACCACAGCGGTATGACGTTGCACAACGACACCATTTTCAACCGCTTCAATCTGGGCCGCCGGAATATTGACCATGACAAAACGTTGTTCTTTCGAAGTCATGTCAACTTTCGGCTTCAAACGGTCAACATTGATATGCAACTGGTTAAGGCGGGTCTGGGCATCGACATTCAACGATTTATATGTCGATTCACCGGTCACACCATCTGCCGGCAAACCATGACGGGCCTGAAAGCGTTTAACAGCGGCATCAACATAAGTATCGAAAGATTGAGACATGCCGACGCCGCTTTGAAGATCACCCGAGGCTGCAAGTCTCTGACGAAGTGCTATAACCGCAGGATGCGTTACACCAATTCGCAATTTCCCCTGTTCGGTCGGCACCCTTTGCCAACCACCGCGGCTCACGATATCTTCATACTGGGCAATTGCCCGTTGCGAATCTTCCACAGTTGCAAAACTCAAAACCGGCTGGTTTGACGCAACTTTTCCACCACCCGATGGACCAGCATCAAATTGATCGTCCCAGCGAGCTCTCCCTGACTGGGCAAACATCATATTATTTGCTTTGGCAACCAGAGGTGCACAGGATAAAGCTGCTACAGTCGCCAATGATTGCAAAAAGAACCTTCGGCCGATGAACGAGTTTTTGGCAGATGTCATATTTTTATGTGTCATTCTCAATTTTTCCAGGCATGCCTTTGCCGATAGCAAATCGACAGTCATGCTAAAAAATATTCAATGGAAGTATGATCGTGTTTTTCCAGACTGATACAATTTTGTGTCTTTATCATGTCTAAAGAAACAACGACCTTCAACATCTGGTATATATAGGGAGCTTCTCGTTAAAAATATGTAACTATAGTATTTTTTTGTTTTTCTTGAGAACAAGCATAACTTGAAACATGACAAAAAGAATTGCGACAAGAAAATGGAATATCGCGAGCCACGGAAACAGGATGAAATAGGAGCTATAGAGGGTAAAAGCGAGAGATTCGGTGATTGCCGCGAAAAACCACAAAATGATTCCCCAGAGCGACCCCATCCATAAACCAAGAGCCGCGATCGGATAAGTAACAGCAAGAACAACTGTTAAAACTTGCCAAAGCCATGGCATCCGGTCAATACGCCATAACTCGCCGGGAAATACGCCAACAAGCCGTATCCAATAAAAAATTGCAAACAGCAGAGCCACAATCGAAAGACAATGAAGAAAAATTGAATAAGCCGATGCTACCAGATCAGGTTTAACCACTTGGCGTAACTGGTTATCCATCAAATCTCCAATTCTTTCTCAACCGGCTGAAAATATGAATCGACAATTTCATCAGTTACACCGGCCAAGCTGTCGGGCTTCCAGTGCGGATCATTGTCTTTGTCAATCAGAACAGCCCGCACGCCCTCGTAAAAATCATGATTGTCCATCATGTGATGGGCAACCCTGTTTTCCACTTTCAAACAATCATCAAGGCCCAATGGCTTACATTGCATCATTGAACGCCAGATGACCGCCAGACTTGTCGGAGAACGCTTCAATAAAGTGTCCAGCGTTTCCTTGGCAAATTCATTACCCTCATCTGCTTTTTGTTTTAATTGATTAAGAGAGGCTTCAAGCGAATCCGTTCCGAAACACTCGGCTATCAACGATCGCAAATCGGCAGAAGTTTCGTAGTTGACTTCAACTGCATATTTTTCGAGCGCGGGACGGGGATTACCTTGTTCAATAATACTTGCGCGCAGATCTTCCAGATTTTCCTGAGCAACTGCGTGGGTTGCCAAACCGGTTTGCAAGCAATCTCCCCATTTACACCTTGCTCCGGTCAAAGCCATATACATGCCGAAATGGCCACTCAAACGCGACAGAAAGTCACCCGCACCAACGTCGGGGAAGAAACCGATTGCGCTTTCCGGCATAGCAAAAAGCGTATTTTCGGTCACTATGCGATGGGAACCGTGGACTGAAATACCAGCTCCTCCACCCATACATATACCATCGAGGATCGCAATATATGGCTTCGGAAAACGGCCGATATAACTGTCGAGCTTATATTCGGCTGAAAAATAATCATAAGCCGGACGACCCGCCTTGCCTTCCTTATAAGCGTAAACGACATCACCTCCCGAACAGAAGGATCGACCTTCGCCTTCTACAATTACGCACAGAACATCGTCATCAGTTTCCCAACTTCGCAAAGCTTTTTCAATTGCCACAACCATGTTGAGGCTCAGCGCGTTCAAGGCATCGGGGCGTGTCAGCCGTACAATTCCTGCGCGACCTTCTTTCAAGAACGTGACCTCGCTCCCGCCACCAAAATCAAGTTGCATCGCCCAAAACTCCTTAGGAACACTGATAGGTTGCCGTTATTTAAATCATTATTGACTGTAAAATCAATCAACCTTGCCAAATAGGAGCCGATGCTGCCCTTAAAAATTAATATTTGGTAAATTTCTAGGCGTGATCGTCATGACTGCCGAGACGAGGAAATAGCTGCATAACCGCCCCTATGAGATAAATATACAAACCGGAAATTGTCATACCGATTTTTACCCATTCGGGTGCATCAAGCCTGTAACAGATGCCTATAACTCCCAATGCACACCATATAAGAAAAATCGTGAGATTTAACGGACGCAATCTTGCTACCCGTACGGGATGTAGAAAATATATCGGCAGGAACGAGATAACAGCCGAAATCACAACAATGGTAAAGGCAGTCCACTCGCCGGGTTTTACGATAAACAACGTAAAAATCAACATATTCCAGACGACAGGAAAACCTTTAAAAAAGTTTTCTTTGGTCTTCATACCTGTATCGGCATAGTAAATTGCAGAAGATACCACAATGATAGCTCCCGACAGGAACGAAAGTCCCTCCCCCATGAAGCCGCTTTGATAAAGTGCGAATGCGGGTATGAGAACATAGGTCACATAATCGATAATATTGTCCAGAAGTTCGCCCGACCATGTGGGAAGAACATATTTGACTTGAAGTTTACGTGCAATCGGACCGTCAATGCCGTCGACCAACAATGCAAGTCCGAGCCAGCCAAACATTGCTGTCCATTGTTTTTCAGAAGCTGCGACCAACGACAAAAAAGCCAGAAATGATCCCGACGCGGTGAGCAGATGAACAGAAAATGCCCTTGCTTGCGGCATTGTTACTTTTTTATGCCGTAACTTTTCCGCACCACTCTTAATTTTGCCGGCAAGATTGTTTTTCAAAGTTGAATAGTCCCTCTTGTCAAATCTCGTTATCACATCTGTGTGTAAATTTTTAGGCTCTTTCTATCACTGATAACAAAAATTGAAACAATTGTTTGTAAATGCTGGATTGATCCACATATTGTGCTAACTTTAACGTCGGGTGGTTGAATATGTAATCTATCAGAAAGGTCTTGCTATGGTAGTAGCGCCGGTAAAAGAAAATGATACAAAAATAGCAATCATCGGTGCGGGGCCGGCAGGCATGATTTCTGCTCTTGCAGCTGCACAAAAAGGGTATCGGTCATTTCTCATCGGGCCTGATACCAATAAGAATGACCTTCGCACCACCGCGCTAATGATGCCCGCCATTAAAATTCTTGATTCGCTCGGCGTTTGGAAAAATTTGCAGGATAAAGCTGCTGCGCTTTTAACCATGCGAATCGTTGATGGCACAAAAAGACTTATTCGTAGTCCGGTCGTAAGTTTCCACTCTTCCGAAATCGGTGAAATAGCATTCGGCTATAATATGCCTAATGTCGAGCTTAACAACGCAATCAATAATGCAGTATCAAGCTCAAAACTGATCAAGCGACTGGATCAATCGGCAAAATCCATCGTCAATTCCGATGATCATGTAACGATCAATCTTGATGACGGTTCATCACTTGTCGTCAACGTTGTTGTTGCAGCCGATGGGAGAAACTCGAAGGCACGCATTGCTGCGGGAATTGACTGCCGTCAATGGAACTATCCACAAACAGCCGTCATACTGAGTTTTGCTCATGAGTTTCCTCACAATAATATTTCAACAGAATTTCACACTGAGGATGGTCCGTTCACACAAGTCCCGTTGCCTGGAAACAATTCAAGTCTGGTTTGGGTCCTCAATCCCGAGCGGGCAAACAGAATTCTCGGATTGGGTAAAGAAGCTCTTGGGCGAGCGATTGAAGAACGTATGCAAGCGATGCTTGGTAAAGTCACAGTCGTTACGCCAGCGCAGGCATGGCCATTATCGGGCATCGTACCGAAGTCGTTCGCAACAAAACGGACAATTCTTGTCGGTGAAGCTGCCCATGTGTTTCCCCCGATTGGTGCACAAGGATTAAATCTCGGTGTTCGCGATGCGATCAATATGGTCAAAGCAATCGATAGCGACGGCCATGACGTCGGCAGCGATAAAGTCATGGAGAATTATAACAAATATCGCAAAACCGATATCTGGGTTCGTACCGGTTCCGTCCATGCACTCAATAGAGCTCTTCTTTCCGATATGTTACCTGCCCAATTTATTCGCAGTGCGGGTCTCGAACTGCTACGAAACTTCGCACCTCTTAGAAATATTTTTATGCGTGAAGGCATGTATCCTGGAAACGGGTTTCGGGCGATTGCCAAAAGTTTTTGCCCTTCGCTCAAATAATTGCCGATAAAATAAGACCGGATAGCTTTCGTTATCCGGTGCAACTTTGATGGTATCTTCCAGCGGAAACTTGATTATGTTTATATGCATAAACGGGCTTTAAAGCCCCGTGAACAGCCAAGTCGATAATCCACGACACTGCAATTCAAAGAAGGAGACATATGACTCAATCAACTGAAATCGATGGTACTCTCGTTGCAGCAGAAAGAAAAATAGTCGTTGATGGCAACCATTTTTTGCAAGTTGGCGCTTTGGTTTATCGTTTGCAAAAAAAAGCTGTCGAATTTCTGGTTATTACGAGCAGAGGTACAGGACGCTGGATTATACCGAAAGGTTGGCCAATGCCCGGACGCACGTTGTCACAGGCGGCACTTCAGGAAGCATATGAAGAAGCTGGCGTTCGCGGTATTGCTGAGACGGCTTCGATTGGATCCTATCAATATACAAAAACCGACATGCCGGGCGGAGAGAATGGAGATTTTACGGTCGACGTATTTGCGGTTCTCTATTCACATCAAGAAAAAAAGTGGCCGGAACGCGGTCAACGAATCTTTGAGTGGGTAAGCCCCGAAGAAGCGGCTCACCGAGTCGGCGAACCGCAATTAAAAAAACTTTTATTGGATTATCGCCCTCACTAAGACCATCTTTTTACGAATGCATCATGCTAATGGAGCAGAATATCCGGCTAACGAAGTCGTGGCTAAAAAATTACGCCGGTTAAATGATTCGCTCTTGTAATTTCCCTATCCTATCGTTCTATCGACGTTTTTTAAATTCGGCGTTTTATCCCGTTTATAATTCGCTCCAAATACAGTCACGTATTTTGCGGAAAAATAAAGCGCTGAATTTTATAGTCCCCGCTATTCACACATTCTCCACCGGAACGACTACTACATCTAGTTGTTTCAAGATTTGAACAAACGACGCCTTGACGTCAAATCTGTTTTGTTCTTTTATGCTGAAATGATGATGCAATGAAAAATGCACCACGTTCCAGATTTGTAATCATGCGTAATTTTGTGTGCAGTCAACAGGTGTAATTGCGAGCATTTATGGCTCGCATTTTTGTTGTTTTATGCACATAAAACGTTCAAAAAACGTTGTGTAAAACTTATGTGTTTATAGAAAATTTACTATATGTAGTATTAAATGGGGCTAGATACACATGATATAGTTCACGCGTCTTTTTTAAGAAAAAGATGCATTTTTTTGCACCGGAAGCCGGCAGATTGTTTTATCGATTTGTCACCGATCGGTGTCGTCGAAAAAAATCAGGGGTTAAATCCTTTCCATACATTCTGTTTGGTGAAAAGGATTTAGAGAGGTTTGTACGCTGCCGCTATGGAGGCGAGGCAAACACAACATATTGAATAAGGACAGGCTATGAAGATCGCACGCCATTTCACAAAGGAGGGGCAATCGCCCTACACAGGAATTGAATTCCATAAGGCTACAAGTGAAATAAAAAATCCTAATGGTTCGATCGTTTTCCGGCTCGAAAATATCGATGTTCCGAGCCAATTCAGTCAGGTTGCAGCCGATATTCTGGCTCAGAAATATTTTCGTAAAGCAGGCGTTCCTGCTGCATTGAAAAAAGTTGAGGAAAATGGTGTCCCTTCGTGGCTCTGGCGATCGGTCGCCGATGAAAAAGAACTGGCAAAAATTGCCGAAGACCGCCGCTATGGTTCTGAAATGGATGCGCGTCAGGTGTTTGACCGGCTTGCCGGAACGTGGACCTATTGGGGCTGGAAAGGCAAATATTTTGATACCGAGAGTGATGCTTTAGCATTCCATGACGAGCTTGCTTATATGCTCGCCACCCAACGCGTAGCACCAAATAGTCCGCAGTGGTTCAACACGGGCCTCTTCTGGGCTTACGGCATTGATGGTCCAAGTCAGGGGCATTTTTATGTAGATTGGAAAACCGGCGAATTAACGAGATCGAAATCGTCATATGAACATCCACAACCTCATGCCTGTTTTATTCAGTCGGTTGCCGATGACCTCGTGAACGAGGGCGGCATTATGGATTTATGGGTGCGTGAAGCCCGTCTTTTCAAATACGGTTCCGGCACGGGTTCGAATTTTTCGCAATTGCGCGGTCAGGGTGAAAAACTTTCCGGCGGTGGTAAGTCTTCCGGTTTGATGAGCTTTCTCAAAATTGGTGACAGAGCAGCCGGAGCGATCAAATCGGGTGGTACAACACGTCGTGCAGCCAAGATGGTTGTCGTTGATATCGATCATCCGGATATCGAAGCCTATATTGACTGGAAGGTGCACGAAGAACAAAAAGTAGCTGCTCTGGTTACCGGTTCCAAGATTGTCAAAAAACACCTCACAGCCATTATGAAAGCTTGCGTTAATTGCGAAGCAGATAATGGAGATTGTTTTGATCCCAATAAAAATCCTGCCTTGAAACGGGAAATCCGCGCTGCAAAAAAAGATCAGGTTCCGGAAAATTATATCCAACGTGTTATCCAGTTTGCGCGCCAAGGTTTCCGCGAAATGGAATTCGATACCTATGACACAGATTGGGATTCGGAAGCCTATCTTACTGTGTCAGGGCAAAATTCGAACAATTCTGTTTCTTTGAAAGACGAGTTTTTACGGGCTGTCGAAAAGGACGGCGACTGGAACCTTATTCGTCGTACAGATGGTAAAGTGCATAAAACAGTGCGTGCCCGCGATTTGTGGGATCGGATTTCTTATGCTGCATGGGCTTCGGCTGATCCGGGAGTCCATTTCAACACCACTATGAATGATTGGCATACGTCACCTGCCGAAGGGCCAATTCGCGCCTCGAATCCTTGTTCGGAATATATGTTCCTCGACGATACCGCATGTAACCTTGCTTCGATCAATTTGTTGTCATACCGCAACCACGATGGTTCATATGATCTTGAAGCCTATGAACATAGCGTCCGTCTATGGACAATCGTTCTCGAAATATCGGTTATGATGGCACAATTTCCATCAAAAGAAATTGCCAAACGGTCTTATGAATACCGAACCCTCGGCCTTGGCTATGCCAATATCGGTGGTCTGTTGATGACATCGGGCATTCCTTATGATTCCGATAAAGGTCGTGCCATTTGTGGTGCATTGACCGCAATCATGACCGGCGTTGCCTATGCAACGTCAGCAGAAATGGCAAAGGAACTTGGAGCTTTCAAAGGTTACAAACCTAATAAAGACAATATGTTGCGTGTTATTCGCAACCACCGTCGTGCGGCCTATGGTGAAACTTCAGGCTATGAAGGACTGTCAGTCAATCCTGTCGCTTTAATTGCCAAAGACTGTCCCGACCAGAAAATGATTGAACGGGCTCGTAAAGCTTGGGACAAAGCTCTGGAACTCGGGAAACTTTATGGCTATCGCAATGCGCAAGCCACTGTTGTTGCTCCGACCGGAACAATCGGCCTTGTTATGGATTGCGATACAACCGGTATCGAGCCCGATTTTGCGTTGGTAAAATTCAAGAAGCTTGCCGGCGGCGGATATTTCAAAATTATCAATCGTGCAGTTCCTGAAGCTTTGCGGACACTTGGCTATTCGGAAAGCCAGATTGCTGAAATTGAGGCTTATGCAGTCGGCCACGGAAATATCAATCAGGCTCCGGCAATCAATCCGACGACATTGAAAGCCAAAGGCTTCACAGATGAGAAGATCGAAGTTCTGAACGAGGCGATGAAAAGTGCCTTCGATATCAAGTTCGTTTTCAACAAATGGACGTTGGGCGAGGATTTCTGCAAAAATGTTTTGAACTTCACCGAAGAACAACTTGATGACGTTTCATTTGAAATGTTGCCTGCTCTCGGTTTTTCGAAAAAAGATATCGAGGCTGCCAACCTTCATGTTTGCGGTGCAATGACTCTGGAAGGAGCCCCTCACCTCAAGCAGGAACATTATCCGGTGTTCGATTGTGCCAATGCTTGCGGTAAAATTGGCAAGCGTTACCTGTCTGTCGAAAGTCACATCCGCATGATGGCAGCGGCCCAGCCGTTTATTTCCGGCGCTATTTCAAAGACAATCAACATGCCTAACGATGCGACTGTTCAAGATTGTGCCAATGCCTACATGTTGTCATGGAAACTTGCACTAAAGGCCAATGCTCTTTATCGCGACGGCTCCAAATTATCCCAGCCGTTGAACTCTTCTCTCATTGCTGACGATGATGATGAAGATGCTGTCGATAATCTTATTGAGCAACCGGCGGCTGCGCGTACAGCAAAAGTCACTGAAAAGATCGTCGAAAAAGTTGTCGAAAAATATGTCCATGCACGCGAGAAATTGCCTAATCGCCGGCAGGGTTACACGCAAAAGGCAATCGTTGGCGGACATAAAGTCTACTTGAGAACCGGTGAATTCGGTGATGGCCGCTTGGGCGAGATCTTCATTGATATGCACAAGGAAGGCGCCGCTTTCCGCGCTATGATGAATAATTTTGCTATCGCTATCTCACTTGGCCTGCAATACGGCGTGCCGTTGGAAGAATATGTCGATGCATTTACTTTCACCAAATTTGAACCGGCAGGCATGGTTCAGGGAAATGATGCAATCAAAAACGCGACATCAATTCTCGACTATGTATTTCGTGAACTCGCGGTTTCGTATCTCGGGCGCTATGATCTTGCCCATGTCGATATATCGGACTTTTCCAACACAGCTTTGGGTAAAGGTGTGAAAGAAGGAAAAACCAATCTGATTTCGACAGGTTGGACACGCGGTTACAAACCGAAATTTGCTGACCCGAAAGCACCGGTTGCAAAAATTGCAACTGCTGCCCCAAAGTCTAATGTCACCACGTTAAAACCGGCTACTGTGGTTCAGTCGAAAGCCGCTCCGTCATTGGAAACACAAGGTGCCACAGCTTTAAGACGTGATCTCAACGAGGAAGAAAACAAAATAGATAATTTATTCGACGCCGATACGTCTGCTGAAGCAAAAGCAGCAGAAATGGCCAATGAAGTTGCCGAAGCCAAAAAGCTTAACTCCGACCGTAGAAAACAAGCAATGATGCAAGGCTATACTGGCGATATGTGTTCGGAATGCCAGAACTTCACAATGGTACGTAACGGCACTTGCCTGAAATGCGATACCTGCGGAGCAACAAGCGGGTGCAGCTGATTGCTTTTCACATCTGATAACTTTTAAAAGCGGCTCTTTTTCAAGAGCCGTTTTTTTAACTGCTATGGCCGCTAGTAGCTTGGCTATTCATATTAAAAAATTCAAAATAGAAAAATTAGAGTAACAAAGTGGAAACGAAACCGGCAAGTTTGACGGTGACTGTCCTCTTGCCAGGATGAAACATCGGCTTTCATGATGTTTCATACAAAAGCTTTCAAAAGGGTCTGAACACCTTCCCATCTAAAGTTGTGAAAAAATTGAAGACAAGCGCACTCTTTCAGGAAATGATTTTCTCTGTTTTTACAGCGGCATTCTCATATCTTTTCCCAATCCCCTCCTAACTGATGCCTGAACCACGTCATTTGGCGTTTTGCGTAACGGCGTGTATTCGTTTTCGCTTCGACAATCGCCTCTCCGATTGTCTTTTTGCCTTTCAGAACATCTATAAATTCCGGTATGCCGATAGCTTTCATTGCAGGCATTGAAGGATTTAACCCCAGTTCATCCAAAGCACGAGCTTCCTCCAATGCTCCGTTTTCAACCATTTTATCAAAACGCCGTTCAATGCGACGATAAACGACGTCTCGTTCCGGCAATAAAAGCAATTTTTTCAAATCGCCCGTTTCAAGCAAAGGTTCTGTTTTTTTGTTTTGCCAATAGCTTAAAGTTTTACCGGTTACATCATGAACTTCCAATGCCCGAACAATCCTCTGTCCATCCTTTTCGCTTAAACGGCGGGAAAGTTCGTAATCAATCCCCTGAAGCAACTTATAAAGCTCTGAAGCCCCCTCTCCTTCCAGTCTTGTGCGCCATTTTTTTCTTGTTTCTTCGGGAATATCGGGAATTATGGCCAAACCTTCAGTTAACGCCTTAAAATAAAGGCCTGTGCCGCCGACAAAAATGAGAGGTCTTTCAACCGTTTTGAGGACTTCTGCAACATCCTTAAGCCATTTGCCTGTAGAATATTGTTTTTCAGGAGAAACATAACCGTAAAGATAATGCTGGACACGTGCCATATCTTCTACGCTCGGCCGTGCTGTAATAACGTTTAAAACGTCATAGATCTGCATTGAATCTGCATTCACAATTACGGCATCATTATCTTCCGCCAGTTTTAACGCAAAATCCGACTTGCCGCTTGCCGTCGGTCCCGCTATCAAAGTAATTGTTCTTTTTTTCATGAGCGGAGTTTTCCATGCCCCAAAGTGAATTGCTTGTGGCCACGTTGATTGCCAATCCTGAAAGACCGGTTTTAACACCACAGCTCGTTGATAAAGCCTCTCATAGTATCAATGCAAGCACTGTCTATTGGCTTTGTGACGGCGTTGCTTGTGACATTCCGCTCAATGACACAATCAGTCCGGATGAAGCACAAAAAGCTTTGCGTATCGCCCTTCAGGGAGAACCTGTTAATGTTGCCGTCCAAATTCAGGACAAGCGGCGGAAGAAACTTCTTGTTGCTGACATGGACTCAACCATGATCGGTCAGGAATGTATTGACGAACTCGCTGATGCTGCGGGGTTGCGAGACTATATTTCAGACATCACAAGACGTGCAATGAATGGTGAAATTGCCTTCGAACCGGCACTGCGCGAACGTGTCGCTTTATTAAAAGGACTGCCATTGTCGATTATTGATGATGTCATTGAAAAACGCATTACTCTCTCGAATGGTGGAAAAGAACTCGTCGCAACGATGCGTAAAAATGGAGCTTACACGGCACTTGTTTCTGGCGGTTTCACATTATTTACTTCAAAAATTGCCCGTGCCATAGGCTTTGACGAACACAATGCCAATGAACTTCTTGTCGAAGGGGATCATCTTTCCGGCCTCGTTAACGAGCCGATTTTGGGAAAACAAGCAAAAGTTGAAAAACTGGTAGCACTTTGTAACAAGCTCAATATCTCGCCGGATGACGCCATGGCGGTCGGAGATGGTGCCAATGACCTCGCAATGCTAAAACGAGCGGGTTCTGGTGTCGCCCTGCACGCCAAACCGGTCGTAGCGGAAGCTGCCTCCATTCGCATTGATTACGGCGATTTAACGGCTCTTCTTTATTTGCAAGGATACCGCAAGTCCGACTTCGTCAGTTGAGCCTTTTTAAAGTCATTATCAGCCGGAAACTGAAGCAATTTTCGTTTGAGGTTTTTGAACCATTGTAGCCGGCATTCTGTGAAAGAGTTCGGAAACCGAACAAGCTTCAGCTTTCACAATATTATTCCGCTTTTTAGATAAAAACCGGAATGTTTGCAAACGTCGAAATTTTTCCCCGAACATCCTAAAACATTGTCGTTTTCAAGGATCGTTTCAGTTTTTTTAATTTTCCAACTCTGAATTATTTTTTTAAAACAAACGATGGGCATTTGCTTTCAAACCAATGTTCATTCTGTAGTTTCTCATGATTTTCTAAATTTATACAATTTGAATATCACAATTTAAAAAGACGGCTTGCCTCGAGAAAAAGCTAACGACGAAAGCAGTTATCCTACCAGAATGATGTCGATTTATCTATCAGTCGAGGCGTAGCGTAACAAAACGCAATTCACCATCTTCTCCGGCAACCATCAACAAAGCGTTTTTACGGCCATTGGCTCGCAAATGATCCAGTTGCTTCGAAACGTCTTCAGGTGTTTTGACAAGTTGCTGGTTGATATCGACAATAACTTCACCCGCACGGATACGTTTTTCATCGGCCGCACTATTGGGCGTAACAGAAGTAACAACAACACCGTCAATTCCTGCTTTGATATGGAAATGCTTTCGCAATTCGTCAGACATGGTAGACAATGTCATGCCCATGGCATGGATGGAATTGTCCTGTTCGGTTTTCTGGTCCTCTTCTCCCTCGTGCTCGCCCTCGTCGGTTTCCGCGTTTGCAACTTCCTTTTCTTTCAGACGTCCGAGTTTGACTTTCACCGTTTTTTCTTCACCATTGCGCAGAATGGTGACGTCGACAATTTTACCAACGGGACTTTCAGCAACGATTCTCGGCAATTCACGCGCGTCTTTAATGGCATGAGTACCAAAGCGCGTGATAACGTCCCCGTCTTTTAACTGCGAATTATCGACCGTTTTGTCGTCAATCTTTCCGGCAACAAGCGCACCTTCCGGTTTTGGTAATTTCAAGCTATCAGCAACTTCCTGCGTCACCGGCTGGATCCTAATTGCGAGAGAACCACGGCGGGTCTCGCCAAATTCCTTCAACTGGTCAAGAACGCCTGTTGCCATATCGGAGGGGATAGCAAAACCGATACCAATCGAACCACCGGATGGCGATATAATTGCCGTATTAATGCCGATAACCTTACCATTCATATCGAATAGTGGACCGCCTGAATTGCCGCGATTGATCGCGGCATCGGTCTGAATGAAATCATCATAAGGACCAGCGCTGATATCGCGATTTCGTGCCGAGATAATGCCTACAGTTACCGTTCCGCCGAGGCCGAATGGATTGCCTATTGCCATAACCCAATCACCGATGCGCGCACTTTCTGAATCACCGAATGAAACGGCCGTGAGCTTTTTTGCCTTCGAGTCGACTTGTAAAAGAGCAAGATCAGTTTTGGCATCCTTACCCAATAATTTTGCTTTCAGCTTGGAACCGTCGGTGAAATTGACTTCTATATCATCGGCATCGGCGATAACGTGATTATTGGTAACGATAAGGCCCTTTTCAGCATCAATAACAAAACCGGAACCGAGGGATTGAACCTTTCTTGACTGGTTCAATTCACCTTTATCATTTTTCGGAGAAAAAAAATCGTTGAAATATTCCTGAAACGGTGCGCCCTCTTCCACTTTGGGAAGCGCGGTCTTATCACCTTGCTCTGTTCCCTTCACAGTCTGTGAAGTTGAAATATTAACAACTGCATCAAGCAGACCGGAAGCCAAATTTGCAACCGACTCGGGAGCTTTATGTTCAAGCGCCACTTCTGCGAAGCTTTCGGAATGGAAAAAACCGAATGCCGAGCAAAGAAAGACAGCAAACATCATGCGCCTGAACAACATATTATCATCCCATCCGAGAGCAACCAAAAATAACCAAGTTATCAAACGGTTTAGAACATTTCATTGCAAAGGGAAACGGCAGAATTCGAAGCTGGCCAAACTTTACCCCTTTTCACAATGTCGAAGTTTTACCCTATCATTTACGAATGCGAAAGCCACACAATGATCAAACCGATAACCATTGCGCAAAAACCGCTCGCCCGTAAAACATGTTCAGGCGTCACATGTATTTGTGACGCCATCTTTTTTACCAATGCCGGAAAGCCTGCATAAACAAGTCCCTCAATAAAAAGGACAAGACCGATCGCGGTAAAAAACAGGCTCATCAATTATTCGCCGGTGAAACTGCTTTACCGGTAGCTAGCGGATTGTGGAAATAATAGAAGAAATCCTCATTAGGCGAGATGACCATCGGCGTCGATTTCAACTTCTTATAATTTTCCATTGCCAACCAGAAATCATAAAATGACGGATTGGTTTTTCTGGCTTCCAGCAAGAGCCGAATGCTTTCGGCCTGTCCTTCACCGCGGGTAATCTCGGCATCACGCTTGGCCGCTGCAACGATTTCTTCGTATTCGCGATTGGCTTCGGCAACAATGCGATCCCGTTCCTGCTGGCCACGAGCGCGAATATTCTCTGCTGCTGCCTCACGTTCGGCTGCCATCTGACGATAGACGTCTTCCGACACAGCATCTGTCAAATCGGTTTTCCGGATTCTGACATCAACAATGGTAATGCCAAGTGAACCGGCGTCAGCCGAAAACTGCTGCTGAACCTCTTCCATCATGGCTCCGCGTTCATCCGACAGGGCAGCTTTGAATTCGCGCTTTCCATAAACGGCCCGCAAAGCATCAATGAAGCGTGGCGCAAGGTTTTCTTCTGCGGCAACTTGTGGACGACCCGAGCTGATGCGCTGCAAAAACAATTTCGGATCGGTTATCCGATAGATGAAAAATGCATCGACCTCATAATAGGCCCCACCGCGAACTTGCACTGATTGCGTGGGAACGTCATAGCGCAACAGACGATTATCGATAATCACAGTCTGATCGATAAAAGGTGTTTTGAAATAGAGCCCCGGTTCCTGTTCGACTCTGACAATTTGCCCGAAACGTTTAACTGCAATCTGCTGACGAGGATAAACGATAAATACCGACATCCAGATCGCTAGCAGCACAACAATAATGACACCAAGGACAATGAAAAAACGGTTCTGCTGCATTATTGCTGCCCTCCTGTGGTATCAGAGCCAGATTGGGTTGGCTTTGCCGCCGTGGAAGTTGTTGAAGACCGATTTTGAACCGACATCAATTCGCTCAAAGGCAAATAGGAAACGGGTCCACCGTTCTTCTGGTCAAGCACCAGTTTATCCGGTGCATTGAGAATGTTCCCTATTGTTTCCATATAGAGACGGTACCGGCTGGCCTCGGGAGCTACAGCTGCCTCGTGCGAGATCGCTTCAAAACGTTCTGCACGCCCCTTTGCCTCTTCAATCATCTGGGCTTTTTCGCCCTTGGCTACTTCGCGTGCTTTCGAGGCCTCACCATTGGCCTGCCCCAATTTCTTGAACCGTACGCGATTACCCTCTTCGATCATACGTCCACGTTCCTGTTCAGCCTGCTGGACTGAATTGAAGGCTGCAGCAACTTTCGTCGGCGGAGCGGCCTCACTTATAGAAACACGATTGATTTGTACACCAACTTGATATTTATCGGCTGTTGACTGGATAATCTTTTTCACGTTATCGGCGACTTCCTCTTTCTTGTCACGCAGAACATCATCAACCGGGCGGCGTCCGATAACTTCGCGCATGGCACTTTCTGCAACCTGGCGCACAGTGCCTTCCTGTTCATTGACATTGAAGAGATATTTGCTCGGATCGGAAATGCGATAATATACAGAAAAATTGACATAGACGATATTCTGGTCGCTTGATAACATCAAACCATCGCTCTGTTGTGTCTGCCCGGGCTTACCTCCAATGGCAATCGATTTTTCAGTGAGTGGTACTTTCAAATAATTTTCAATCGGCCAAAAATGGAAATGAAGACCGTCATTGATAATACCGGGCTTCGGTACGCCGAACCTCAGTTCAACGGCTTGTTCATTTTGCTGGACGATATAGAAACACTGGAACAGCCAGAATATGATTGCGACGATAATCACAACAAGTACGATAGCGCCACCGCCGAACTGCTTGAGCGTATCCTGACCTTTACGCAAGATATCGTCTATATCCGGACCGTTACCACCATTATTACCGCCGCCATTGCCGCCCGAACCGAGCGGTTTTTTGCCCCACGGATTTTTATTATTCCCGTTATCGTTTCCGCCACTACTCCAGGGGCTTCCACCATTATTTCCGCCGCCTCCCCATGGGCCGCCGCCATTCTGATTGCTCCAGGGCATAATCACCTCTTGCTCTACGCAACACTTGCGCAATATTTTTAATTTCTCTTTTATAGGGATGTCGACAGCGCGTTTCAACGCAATGATCGACCTTTTATCTTTTTTTTAAAGCTTATTGGCGTTCATAAACGACAAATCTTGTAGGAAATGTGTCTTTTAGCCCTTCCGGCACCATTTCGCTGGATAATGCCCGCCAGTTTTCCGGATTGAAAGGCGGAAAAAATGTATCACCCTCCACTGACGACAATATTTCCGTAACATACATACGATCGGCGAAAGGCAATGCTTCTTTGAAAATTGCCCCACCGCCAATAACAAATATCTCATCCGTTTCGGCTTTCACTGCTTCTTCTTCAGCCAATTTTCGAGCTTCGGAAAAAGAGTGGGCAACAATCGCGCCCTCGCGCGAAAAAGACTTGTCACGGGTGATGATAATATTTGCCCGTTCCGGCAGCGGTTTTTTTAAAGAATCCCATGTTTTTCGCCCCATAATAACCGGATGACCGACGGTAATCGATTTGAATCTCTTCAAATCGGTCGACAATCTCCATGGCATCGTTCCATCACGACCGATAACACCATTTTCGGCAACAGCAACAATGAGACTGATCGTTGTCATTATACAGCCACCGGTGCTTTTATGTGCGGGGCTGCTACATAGTTTTCGAGTGTAAAATCCTCATATTCAAATGCGAACAGATCCTTGACATCCGGATTGAGTTTCATCGTCGGCAACGGTAATGGTTTACGTGTTAGTTGCAACTTTGCCTGTTCAAAATGGTTGGAATAGAGATGGGCATCGCCAAAAGTGTGGACAAAATCTCCGGCCTTCAATCCTGTGACTTGTGCAATCATCATGGTGAGCAAAGCATATGAGGCAATATTGAAAGGCACTCCCAGAAATATGTCTGCTGACCGTTGATAAAGCTGGCACGACAATTTTCCATCGGCAACATAAAACTGGAACATGCAATGACATGGCGGCAAGGCCATTTCATCAACCAATGCGGGGTTCCACGCCGAAACAATAAGTCGACGGGAATAAGGTGTTTTGGCGATCATGTCGACAACTTTGGCAATCTGGTCGATATGACGCCCGTCAGGAGCCGGCCAAGACCGCCACTGATACCCGTAAACAGGCCCAAGATCACCATTTTTATCAGCCCACTCGTTCCAGATAGAAACGCCGTGATCGTTCAACCATTTGATATTGGTGTCACCACGCAAAAACCATAACAGCTCATAGATGATCGAGCGAACATGAAGCTTCTTCGTGGTCAAAAGCGGAAAGCCTTTGGATAGATCAAACCGCATCTGGTAGCCAAATATCGAACGCGTGCCCGTTCCGGTACGATCGGACCGGTCAACGCCATATTCTAGAACATAAGATAAAAGGTCGAGATAATTTTTCATGGCTTTTCATTAACAGATTCTTTGCGATCAAGGAAATAGCCGTCGCTTCCCCTAACTTACCTCTTTCAACAATAAATCACGTCAGAGAAGTGAGAAATGTATTTTTCCGTTTTGGAACGGCTGAATTCCGTTGCCACTGTATGGTGAATATTGTTAACGATTAATCTGTTTCGCGGCCTCAAGCATTTTCAAGCAATGAATCATACAAGTTCCATAACACCTTCATTCAAAACGCTTTTTCAGAACTATTATCAGGCAGTTAACGACTTTAAAAAAATCCGCTGATAAAACAGACTTTCGTAGAATTCCGGCTTTAGAGCTTCCACTGCCGATATAACCACGTTCGACAGGAATCGGGCGGCAATGTTCGGGCACGTCATTATTTTCGATTCCGGTAGCTAGAAAGAAACTGTCGGAATCGAAATTTTGAACAGTTTTTGGGTCTCTAATTAATTCCAAGAAAAGGTGTGACAAACTTGACCGGTCTCATTGAATAAACGGGCCTACCAACCTAATCTTTTCGCTCTAGCAGAGATAACTTTCAACCAGACGCACCCAAAAGGTACTCGCCCGCAACAACAAGTCGTCATTAAAATTATAATGGTCGCTGTGAAGGTTTGCAGTATTGCCATTACCGATAAAGAGATAACAACCCTGCTTTTTCTGCAGCATATAAGAAAAATCTTCACTGAACGTGAAAGGTTGCGAGCGGTCTTCTATGGCAGCTTTACCGAATGCCTCCTCGGCCACACTGCGGGCAAAAGCAGTCAGTTCTTTATTGTTTTGGCAGGCAGGATTGAGGTGGAAATAATCTATTTCACATTTTGCCCCGAAGACATTTGCCTGATATTCCGCAATTTCCCTTACGCGTTTTTCAAGAAGATTGCGCGTTGTTTCGTCATAGCTTCTGATAGTGAGTTTCAATTCTGCCGTTGCAGGAATGATATTGTAAGCTTCACCCGCATGGAAACTTGCAACGGTCACAACAGCTGGCTTCAACGCTGTAACATTACGCGAAACAATTGTTTGCAATGAACTGACAATTGCAGCACCGACAACAATCGGGTCGATTGCTGTTTCAGGCTGGGCGCCATGGCCGCTTTTTCCTTTGACGACAATCCGTGCGCGATCCGAAGCCGCAGTTGCAGCACCCGCAATGAAGCAGAAATTTCCGGCAGGTACACCCGGAACATTGTGGTAACCGAAGATAGCATCACATGAAAATTTTTCAAAAATTCCCTCTTCGACCATACGCCGGGCTCCGCCTAAGCCCTCTTCGGCCGGTTGAAAAATAAGATTGACTGTACCGGAAAACTGTTTCGTGCGTGCCAGATAACGGGCTGCCGTCAATAGGCTTGAAGTGTGCCCGTCATGACCGCAGGCATGCATCTTTCCGGAATTTTTACTCGCATAGGACAAGCCTGTTTGTTCATTAACGGGCAAAGCATCCATATCGGCACGTAACCCCAATGTTTTTGTACCATTTCCCGCTTTTAAAGTTGCCACAATGCCGGTTCCGGCAAGGTGCGAAACATCATATCCCCATTCCTGCAACAATTTGCTGACGATGGCAGATGTTGCCTTTTCTTCAAATCCGGTTTCAGGATTGGAGTGAATTTGATGCCTCAGTTCCATCATCTCGGGTAAATAAGCGTTGATGGCACCAGCAACTTCACGACTATCTTCTATCATTTTCAATTACAGCCGGTGTGCCTTTCTTGCGAGGCACACCGGATTTTTCTCCTATTTCAATTTCAATATTTTACCAGAATATAAAAGTGCAATGATACTCACAAAAGCAGCGAACATGATATAATAGGCAATAGCACGATTGTCTCCCGTCATGCCTATAAGAGCGGTGGATATTGCTGCAGAAAAACCACCGAATATTGTGACCGCGATATTGTAGGAAAGTGCAATTCCCGAAGACCGGAAAGCCGTCGGGAAGAGTTCCGATAAGGCCGCTGAAGCGGGAGCCGTATAAAGCACCATCAGAACTGCATAAAAAAATTGTTGACCGATAAGCACCCATACGTTCGGGTAGGCAGATAATATCCAGAATGACGGATAGGCAAAAATCAGAATGGCGATGGCCGCTCCAATCATAATCGGACGCCGTCCTATCTTATCCGACCATGTCCCAACCAGTGGACAGAACAATAAAACAACGCCCACCACGATCATACCGAGATAAGGAGACGTTAAAGCCATATGCAAATTGTTGATGGCATAAGTTGCCATAAAGGAGCTTGCAGTCTTGCTCGTCACCGTCCAGATCATAACAATGCCGATACCTATCAATAACGGTTTCCAGCTATTTTTGAGCAAAATGGCAAAAGGTACATGTTCTTTGATGCTTTTGCCCTGCTCGGCCAAAAATTCCGGTGATTCGTCAATTTGTCGACGAACATAAAATCCCACAGGAGCGACCAGCATGCCAAAGGCAAATGCTACGCGCCAGCCCCAAAGTGCAACATCTTCGCGCGGCAGAAACGCTGTAATTACCCAGCCTATGATACCAGCCACAAGAAATGCACCCGTCTGACTGACCTGTTGCCATGCAGCATATTGGCCCCGTTTGTTTGCCGGTGCTGTTTCAACGAGAATCGATAATGCCGAACCGATTTCCCCTCCCGCCGAGATGCCCTGTATCAGTCTGGCAATGACAATAATGATCGGCGCGAATATGCCGATCTCAGCATAGGTCGGGCATATTGCTATAATTCCCATGCCGATAGCCATCAGAATCATCGTCAGCGAAAGTGCCGATTTCCGTCCAATTCTGTCAGAATAGATACCGAGAACTATAGCGCCGAGCGGACGGGTCAAAAAGCCGATGGCAAAAGTAATAAAGGTGAGTAGCATTGATACCGTTGCATTGCCGGTCGGAAAAAACTGGTCGGAAATGACATAGGCAAAAAGTGCATAGGCACCGAAATCATACCATTCGAGCATGCCACCCATAACGGCAGCAATAATGACTTTCCTCGAAACGGTTTTAGTCTCTTTTCCTGTCGAATGTTCGTCCTGAACTTGGGCGTTTTTCATGGATTCTCCTTGAAACTGGATACTTGAGGTAGAGTAACGAAAAGGCAAACAATCCTCGATTGTTATTTTATGATAAGAACCATAACAAAAAGGTATGGACTTTTTATTTTTGCGAAGCTAATCGGGTAAGTATTTCATAAAAAGGGATAGTCAATATTGGATATCAAACAGATCCGCTACTTTCAGGCGATTGCCCAATATGGCAGCATCTCCGAGGCAGCAAGACACCTCTTTATCGTTCAACCGGCGCTGAGCCGCCAGATCAAAGAACTGGAAAGACATCTGGGAGCGAGGCTTTTCATCAGACGTCAAAAAGGCATCGAACTCACCAAAGCCGGTGAACAACTTTTGCAAGATAGTTCAACTATTTTACAAGCACTCAATCTTGCGATTACAAATGTCAAAAGAGCAAGCGGCATCAAGGAAACGCTTCATATCGGCATTGCTCCTACCTATACATGGAATCCGATCGTCGTTGGAATTATCAGAGATTTTTGCAAGTGCTATCCCGACATAAATCTTTCTCTGGAACCAACGCTTGCTATTGGTCAATCCGAAAGATTGACCAACGGAACACTTGACGCCGGTTTCATGGCCTGGCGCCTCAAGGCAGATACGACAAAAGAAGGTATTTTTCTTGACAAATGCCGGCTTTTGATTGCCTGCAATTTTGAAAATAATATTTTTAAAAACAAAAAAGACCTGCACTCGCTCGAACAGCAAAAATGTTTATTTTTTCCGCGAGAAATGTCACCTGAATTCTACGATTTTCTATTTGCCGAATGTCGTAAGGCCAATTTCCGGCCTCGCATTGTTACATGTGCAACCGATTTCAATGCATGTCTGGGAATGGTTTTAAGCGGACTTGGCTATACGTTCATTTCCAGTATTTCGCGCTATAATTGCCCAGTCGGAATTCGGCTCGATGAGCATCCATCACTTTCCGGGCAATACGATTTCGAGTTTGTCTACCGCAAAACCATTAGAAAAGAAGCGTTGCAACTTTTGGTCGATTTTGTAAAAAAACGGCAAAATTCCCTTAACCGCTCAGACATTCAAAACCATAATAAAACGCTATAATCGTTGAACTTGATCCCGGCAGATCTAATAGCTGCTTTCAGAGAAATACTGTAGAGTATTTTCTCGAATTTCTACTCGTGACATATCTTTTTCATTACACCATGCTCTCTTAAAAAATATCGGCCTTTTTCACAATGAGGCGAGATATCACGGAACAGGCAAAAGTCACGCCTGACAGAACGCCACCCTAATTAGTGTTCCTACAACGACAACGCGCTAAGGCGTCAGCATTACTTTTTAAAACTACGCTCTAACCACAATGACGACTCTTTGATTGCATTTATCGCCAATTACCGCCCGACTTAGGCTGCGAGTATTTTTGGGCGTTCCGATTTGTCGGTGCAAAAGGAATGTTCTGCCAGCTCATTTATCATCTCTACTTGATGACAATTTTAGGAGAATTAGAAGAAGCAAAAAACTTTAGAAATAGCCATTTCACGAAAGAAAAAGATGATGGTTTTGAAGGATATATCAGTGGATTTATGTTTTTAAATTGCCCTTTTTCACAACTTAGCGTTAAGACTATCAAGGTGGAACCATTCAAACAGAAAATAAAATAGGAGTACAACATGAAAATCCTTGCAGCTGGACTCGTTTTGGGAAGCCTTATGATGAGCTTTTCCGCACATGCTGAAAACTTGCGTATCGCAACCGAAGGAGCCTATCCGCCGTTCAGTTACGTTGACTCCAATAACAATCTTCATGGTTTCGATGTCGATATTGCCTATGCACTTTGCGATAAAATGAAAGTCGAGTGCACGGTTACAGCGCAAGACTGGGAAGGAATCATCCCCGGACTTCTGGCAAAAAAATATGACGCCATTATTGCTTCAATGGTTCCGACCGAAGAACGCAAACAAAAAGTCGATTTCACAAACCGCTATTATACAACAACACTCGCTGTTGCTGTTCCGAAGGATTCCGATATCAAGGACCTAAGTCCACAATCTCTCAACGATAAAAATCTTGGTGCGCAGGCTGGTACAACACAGGCTATCTATGCTGAAGATAATTATGCTCCTGAGGGAACCAATCTGAAGCTTTATCCTACGCCTGAGGAAGCCAATAGTGATTTAATCAATCACCGTCTCGACGCGATCATCCATGATAAATTCCCGCTTCTCACCTGGCTTGAAAAAGACGGCAAGGATTGCTGCAAACTTCTTGGTGAAGTTGAAGGCACAAGAGAGCCTATTTCCATTGCTATTCGCAAAAACTCGGATGATTTGAAAAATCGTCTGAATAAGGCAATTGATGATATTCGTGCCGACGGTACCTATGACAAAATTGCCAAAAAATATTTTCAATCCGATATTTATTAATTAACCGGTTGAATCGTTTTGAAATTTTTTCTATCGGCTATTGATAACGAATAACCGGAGCGGTCATTGATGATTGAATATTTGTCATTGCTGTCATTTGGCAGTGGCGGTTGGGGCATGGTCATGCTTATCGGAGCGGGAGTGACGTTGTCACTCGCGCTTTGTTGTCTACCTTTGGGACTTCCCCTCGGTCTCATCTGCTCGCTTATGATTCAGTCGGATGTGAAGTTTTTCCGGATCGTTGCAACAATATTTTCAGCAATATTCCGCGGATTGCCCGAATTATTGACATTGTTTCTTGTCTATTACGGATTGCAGACCCTCGTACAATCTTTGATGGCTCATCTGGACATCGAGGCAAACTTTTCTGTCAATGCTTTTTTTGCCGGTGTGTTGGCACTAGGAATGGTTTTTGCCGCTTTCTCCTGCGAGGTTTGGCTTGGAGCTTTCAAAGTATTGGATAGTGGCCAATATGAAGCTGCTAAAGCTTTAAGTCTTTCGCCGACGACAACATTTTTCCGCGTGGTTTTACCGCAACTCGTACGCAATGCCTTGCCCGGCCTTTCCAATAATTGGCTGACACTTCTTAAAGATACGTCCCTGGTATCCACAATTGCACTCGTTGATGTGATGCGCCAGACGAATCTTGCAGTTGCAGCAACAAAACAACCGATGTTTTTCTATTCGACTGCCTGCGTCATCTACCTTATCTTTTCGGCCGTTTCTTCTTCCATTATTCGTCATATGGAAAAACGTGCCAATGCCTGTTATGAAAAGGCATCCGCATGATGATCCCAGATTTCCTGCATTTTATCATCAATCCGGATATTTTGAGCCGCTACGGCATGAAATTTATTGGCGGTTTTTTCGTCACTATAAAGCTCGTGGCACTTTCCTATACTGTCGGCTTTTTCTTGAGCATCATGATAACATTTGCGTGGCGCTCGAAACATTCGTGGCTAAGTTTACCGGCTCGTATTTACATCTATTTCTTCCGTGGTTCGCCGCTCCTTGCACAACTATTTCTATTCTATTACGGCATCGGCTCGTTCAGTGCTTTTTGGAAAAGCGTCGGTTTGTGGTGGTTTTTCCAAAGCTCGTGGTGGTGCTGCCTCTTCATTTTCTCGCTGAATACTTCTGCTTATCAGGCAGAAATTTTCCGCGGCAGCATGCAATCGGTACCCACCGGTCAATATGAAGCGGCCAAAGCATTGGGGCTTAGCCGGAAAACCACTTTCATCCGCGTTATATTACCGCAATCCATGATCATGGCGTTACGTCCTTTGGGAAACGAGTTTATCCTTATGATCAAAGCCAGTGCTGTTGCATCTCTCGTAACGGTCTATGATCTGATGGGCGTTGCCAAACTAGCCTATTCACGGACGTTCGATTTTCAGGTCTATATCTGGGCGGCTGTACTTTATCTGATTATCGTTGAAATTGTTCGACGTTTGATCGGCATGACAGAACGTAGACTGACGCGTCATCTGCGTTAATATCAGCCAAATAAAAGAGGATTGCGGGATTACGTTCAAATGAAAAAATTTGATGTTATCGTGCTTGGTGCCGGAATCGTCGGCGTGTGCACATGTTTACATCTACAATTGAGAGGTTATCACGTCTGCCTTGTCGATAAAAAAGCCCCCGGACAAGGGACAAGTTACGGCAATGCGGGACTGATCGAGAGATCAAGCGTCATTCCTTACCATTTTCCGCGTGAATTTTCGCGTCTCATCGCCTATGCGTTCAATCATCAAACCGATGTCCGGTTTGACTGGAGTTACCTGCCGCAAATAGCACCGTGGCTTTTCAAGTTCTGGCGTCAATCGTCACCGAAGAATCTGGAAAAATCTACTTTGGCTTTGTTGCCACTCATAGAAAACAGCGTCAAAGAACATGATTTTTTAGCTGCATTAACAGGTGCTACTTCTTTTATCGAGCCGAAGGGCTGGCTTGAGATATTCCGCACAAATAAAGATTTTGATAAAGCGAAAAACCATCTTTTTACACTTCAGCGTTTTCACCTCAACTATGATGTTCTCGACCGGAACGCTTTAACCCGGCGTGTTCCGTCTATCAGTCCGCAGCTTGTCGGCGGTATTCATTGGCTTGACCCGAAAACTGTCAACGACCCTGGCGGGTTGACCGCCGCTTATGCGCGTTATTTCATCAAACAAGGTGGGAGTTTCGTGACACTCGATGCTTTGAAAACCGAATATGATCACGGACTTTGGCAAATAAACGATAACGACATATCAATCGGGGCGCCTGAAATTGTTGTTGCTCTTGGCCCCCAGTCTATCCAGTTTTTGAACAAATTCGGCTATCGTCATATTCCTTTTGCCGTAAAGCGTGGCTATCATATTCACTTCCGCCAAGTGGACGAGAAGACTGTTCTTCAACATTCGATATGTGACCCCGTCGCCGGTTTTGTATTGGCGCCAATGCGTCAAGGAATCCGGCTCACGACAGGAATCGAATTTGCAAGCCCGAAAGCCCCGCCTTATTGGACACAACTACAGAGGGCTGAAAAAATTGCCAAAAACATTTTTCCGCTTGGTGAATATGTCGAGACCGAACCTTGGCTCGGTGGACGCCCGTGTCTTTCGGACATGCGCCCGATTATCGGAAAAGCTCCCGCACACAAAGGTCTTTGGCTCAATTTCGGCCATGCGCATCATGGATTGACGCTTGGAGCAGTTAGTGGAAAATTACTTGCCGAGATAATGGCGGGTGAACAACCATTGACATCTCCTGATGCTTTCAGTCTAACACGGTTTTGAGAACCAGAAACGGAGAACAACAGCAATGGCGGCAGTTCAGCACAAGAACAACGATAAAGCCAAATCTGATGAACATGTCATTGTCATTGAAGAATTGAACAAGTGGTATGGAGAATTTCAGGCCCTTCATAATATCTCCCTTGACGTTAAAGCGGGAGAACGCATTGTTTTATGTGGGCCATCCGGTTCCGGTAAATCGACCCTTATCCGCTGCATAAACCAGCTCGAAGTGCCCGAACAAGGCAGCATCCGCATTTATGGCGTCGATATCATGACTGCAGCGCCACAAGAGCAGAAAAAGGTGCTCCGCGAAGTTGGCATGGTGTTTCAGCATTTTAATCTCTTTCCCCATATGACTGTCATGCAAAATTGCATTCTTGCCCCCATGACTGTCCAAGGACTGACAAAGGATGAGGCTAAAGAGCGCGCAATCAAATATCTGAGCAAGGTCGGTATTGAGGCCCATAGCGAGAAATACCCGTCCCAATTATCCGGTGGACAGCAGCAACGCGTTGCGATTGCTCGTGCTCTTTGCATGGAACCCAAGGTCATGTTGTTTGATGAACCAACCTCGGCTCTTGATCCGGAAATGGTCGGAGAGGTTCTCGATGTCATTGTAAAGCTTGCCGAAACCGGAATGACCATGCTTTGCGTTACACACGAAATGGGATTTGCGCGCGAAGTTTCGGAACGTGTTCTTTTTCTCGAGAATGGAAGGATTCTTGAGGACACAACACCCGATAAATTCTTTTCAAATCCTGATAATCAAAGGGCTAAAAATTTTCTCGCAAAAATAAAACATTAAATAGTTGATTATTGAACCGGTTCATGAATGGCGTTTTTCAACGAAATTACGCCCTATGATGACTGAAACAGTTTCATCCGCCTGTTTCGACAAATTTTAACGTGCAGCAAAAAGCATTTTAGCCTCTCAAGCAATTCCGGAATAAGTACGTCGATAATTGCAAATTTTCGGCAGAAATATACACGATAGACGCGTTTATTTAAAAAAACTGAATTCGATCAGGTGTTGTTTTCAATTTCGCCCTGCTTCGATGAAGCTCCAGTGCCTTGATAAGCTGCAAACTATTCAATGAAGCTTCAAATATTTCAACAAGGCTTGCGACGCAATTTCACCGGATGGTGCGGATGTTTTCATGGTCGTTTTAATCAATGAAAATCCATCAAGTTGCGCTTGACGAACCGGCCCCGCAACAACCAATTGTTCAATCTGACGGGCGAGCATACCGGGACGCAAAAACTCATTAAAATATTCCGGAACAACCGGTCGGTCGGCGATGATATTGGGCAATGCAGCGCTCCACACTTTTACCCGCGGCAATATGAAAGTTTTTGAAAAAAGATCAGCTTTATAACCGAGAACCATCGGAATATTGGCGAGTGCAAGTTCTAGAGAAACCGTACCGGAAGCAGCCAGTGCGGCATCGGCTTTTGCAAAAGCAGCCCATTTTTTCTCTTCACCAACGACAATATCAACTTTTACCGGCCATTCACTCATAAGTTTACGCACACTGTCGGCAAGTCTTGGCAGAGTAGGCAAAACAAAATTGATCGCTGGCTGCCGTTTTTTCAAGATTTCCAAAGCCGCCCCGAAAATCGGCATCAAGCCACGAATTTCAAAATGTCTTGAGCCTGGTAAAACGACCACTGTCGGGTCTGACCTTTTCTCTTCCAAATGGCGCAAACGCATTTTTTCCATTGCCAGCAATGGCGGATAGGTCAACAATCTATGGCCGACATAAGTTGCAGGGGGCCCTTGCAAATCATGCATAACCTTTTTTTCGAAAGGTAGCACGACAAGAACATGGTCAATATAGGAACACATTGCCTTGGCTCGTTCGGGGCGCCATGCCCAGACCGAAGGAGCGATATATTTTATAATAGGAATTAGAGGTGCGAATTTCCGTACTTTTTTTGCGACACGGTGAGTAAAATCCGGACTATCGATAATGATAAGACAATCGGGCTTTTCATCGGCAATATAACGCGCCAGACGATGTATATGCAGGATGAGTTTCGGCAGTTTTTTCAAAACTGCTCCGAGCCCCATCAGAGCGATGTCATCAACATTGAAGACACTTTTAAGCCCCAACGCTTCAAGATGTGCACCACCAACTCCTATCAATTTGATATTGCGTCCGGTTTTTCGCGCCAGTGCCGATATCAGATCGGCTCCAAGCAAATCTCCCGATTCCTCGCCGGCGACGATAGCGATTTTGATAGGACCGTCAGACATAATCGTTCTTTCCGAAGGTCTCGATGAAAATCGAACATTTATCCGCTTGTTCAACCGTCTCTTTTAAAGAAACGATAAAAGTTCTTTCTGCTTCGACTGCAACACCATCCAAATGACATTGTTTGGCATGAATAATTGTTTCAGGCCCAATGGTGGGCAAGTCTGCTCTTTCATCCTGCTGTTCTTTGGCTCGCTTGACCAACACGCCACCTTTAAGAGGAATGCGTTTTTCATTACGCATTTCGGTAATACGGCGTAACATGTTATCGGTTCCTTCCGCACCTTCAACAGCCACAACGCGCCCTTTTACAGCAACCGCTCCTTGACCAATATCAAGTTTTCCCAAAATTGCTGCCGCTTCTGCTGCAAGCATGATATCCCGCCAATTTTTTTCATCAGCGCGTTTCTTTGTCAGATTGAATCCTTTGGGTGCCAATAACTGCGGAACGACTTCATGGGCACCCACAACGTGAAAACCATATTTTTCGACAACGCTAATGAAGGCTTTCAAAAGTGCGTCGTCTCCCTGCCCTAAAGCACGGAACAATTTAGGCAATGCCGATAAAGTCGTCCAATCAGGGCGCAAATCAGCGAGATTGGGCCGACTTTTGACACCACCAGCCAATATAACATTTGTGATATTCGCTTTTTTCAAAGCTTTTATCAGTTTTGCTAGCTGTACTACCGAGATTTCACAATGATCATAGGCGTAAAGCCTCGGATCGGCTTCGCCTTTCAGCGGAACAAGAAAAGGCTTTTCCGCTGTTTCTTCAATTGCTTTGGCAACTGCTAATGGTAAAATACCACTACCCGCAATAATTGCGGTACGACCGGAAAGGCTACGTTTTATGTCGCCCTTCCCCATATTCAAAATCCAATATCGTCGCTGCTATTTGTTTTATCCAGCTTTGGCGTGCAAAATGCCCGTTTGTGATCAGCTTCAACAAAATCGATAATGTCGCATACCGCCTTTGAAGCACGATAGGCATTACGCACATCAATAGCCCTTTCGGCAATCGGCTTGGTTCTGTCAAAGAGCATTGGCACAGCATGACGCACAGCATGAATTTCACTGTGAGGCAATCCTGATCTTTTCATGCCGATAATATTCAAGCCACCAAGCCATGCATGTACGCCGATTGCAGACCCATAAGGAATAAGATCACCAACCAGAGCCGCCAAACCGCCAACAAAAGCGTGATGCCCGACACGAACAAATTGATGAACTGCACCGCCGCCGCCAATAATCACATAATCACCGATAACAACGTGGCCACCAATCATCACATTGTTGGAAAATGTAACATGATTTCCCAAAGCACAATCGTGAGCCACATGAGCGTACGCCAAAAATTCGCAATCATCGCCAACAGTCGTTGTCCCACGACTTGTATCCGATCCACGATGCATAGTGACACCCTCACGGATAATGCAATTCTTCCCGATAACCAAAGTGGTACGCCCACCTTTGTGTTTATTATTTTGAGGATCTCCCCCTAAAACCGCATTCGGATAGACGAGAGCGTTTGCACCCAATGTCGTTGGACCCATTATGACGACATGACTCAACAAACGTGAATCGTCGTCAATGATAGCATCGGCGCTAACTGTGCAAAAGGGGCCGATTTTTACATTAGTACCAAGTTCTGCGCCTTTTTCCACAATTGCAGTTGGATGAATTTCAACACCGGACATTCTGGAACCCTATTCTTCTTTATTATCGGCAACAGCAATCATGGCTGCAACTTCCGCTTCTGCCACACGGTTACCATCAACTTCTGCAAGGCAAGAAAACCGTCTAATTCCGCCATGTTGTTTCAATTTCTTGACATGAAGCTTTAGCTGATCACCAGGTACAACCGGCTTACGGAATTTTGCCTTGTCAACGGTCATGAGATAAACAACACCCGGTTTTTCATCGCCTTGTACAAGCAAAGAAATAGCTCCTGCGGTCTGAGCCATAGCTTCAATGATAAGCACCCCCGGCATAATCGGATTTTCCGGAAAGTGACCAGTAAAATGTGGCTCATTCACTGTCACATTTTTAATACCGGTAGCCGATTGATCGCCATCAATATCAACAATGCGATCAATAAGAAGGAATGGATAACGGTGAGGCAATATTGACAAGAGCTTGCGTATATCAACTGCTTCCAGACTGTTTTTCTCAACAGCAGCATTCATCTCGTCATTTCTCCTTATTGAACTTTGTCATATTTCTGAGTGCAGCAACTTCACGGAACCACTGCTTTATCGGTCTTGCAGGGCTACCGCCCCATTTTTCTCCGTCCGGAATATCATTCATCACGCCGCTAGCCGCAGCAATTTGAACATGTGCTCCGACTTTGACGTGATCTGCCAAACCGACGCTACCACCCAATTGGGTCATATCACCAATCGTTGAACTACCGGCAATTCCGCAATGTGCAGCGATAAGGCAATAGCGCCCGATTTGAACGTTATGAGCAATCTGGACAAGATTATCGATCTTGGTCCCCTCACCGATCACAGTATCCTTCAGCGCGCCGCGGTCAATAGTGGTGTTGGCGCCAATTTCCACATCATCCTGAATAATAACACGACCAAGTTGCGGAATTTTTTCAATTCCGCTCGGGCCACCAACATATCCAAATCCGTCTTGGCCGACTCTGACACCGGGATAAAGATGAACACGGTTACCAATGAAGCTGTATTGGATTGAAACCGACGGTGCAATGTAACATTCCCGCCCGACGCGGCAATTTTCACCAATCACGGCTGTCGAAGAAACAAGTGTACCGCTCCCCACTTCCGCACCACGCCCGATAACCGCACCGGCTTCAACGGTAACCCCCTCTTCCAGTTTTGCTTCCGGATGAACAAAGGCTTGAGGAGATATACCATATTCGCCAAACCATGGAGCCGGTTTTGCAGCTGTTGGAAACAAAATCCGACCAATCATCGCAAAATCGCGATGGGGCGACGGCGTAACCAACGTAGCAATATTATCAGGAACCTTGGAAGCGACGTCTTCCGAACAGAAAACTGCAAGAGCACGGCTCTCCCGAAGTGCTTTTGCAAATTTTCTACTTTCGACAAAAACCAGAGAACCCGGCTCTGCATTATCAAGCGAGGAAAGATGCTCTATAACCGAGCCACTCAATTCAGGATTGCGTAAAGCGGCACCTGTTAAAGCTGCCGCCTCGCCAACAGTCAACTGTCGGGACGGCGTAAAAAATAATGAATCCGCCATCAGAACACTTTCTCTCCCGACCCTTCAAGATCGGGAGAAAGGAAAAATTAGAACTTGGTTGAGACACCAAAGTTGAAGTTCTGTGTCCGATCACCACTCTCTTTTACGACAGGCCATGCATAGTCAAAACGCAACGGACCGAACGGAGATGCCCACATCAAGCTGACACCAGCGGATGCACGCCATGCACTGTCATCACCCGTAACCGGATTTTCATTGGGATAACTAGGATCATACTTGTTGCCGTAAAGCGTTGCAGTATCAGCAAAGAATGCTCCACGCATACCCAAACTATCCGGAACAACCGGCATCGGAAACTGGATTTCCGCCGTGGCATTCATGTAGGTTGTGCCACCAAGGAAATACTTATCCCCATCTGAAGAACGTTGACGCGGGCCAATGCCGTTATATTTGAAACCGCGAATGATATCCGAATTGCTCTTGAACATATCGAAGATACGGACACCGTCATCACCGATCTCGTGGATATAGCCACCACCAACCGACAACAATCCGACAAGATCGTATGTCTCGGAAATCGTCTTGTACATCATGGCCTTGCCAGTCGTCTTCAAGAAATTGGCATCACCACCGACACCGGCATATTCCTGAATACCACGAACAAAGAGACCATCATGCGGATTTTTCATGTCGTCGATCGTGTTATAGGTCAAACCGTAACTGACCGAAGACCGGATCCAAGGACTATTTTCGGAAGCCTGAATAATGGCACCCGAATAATCCTTCATTTCCTCTTCTTCTTTAGTCGTACCGTTCTCTTTTGCACGATCTTTATAGCGATGCTTATGGTCAAGATCATATTCTTCCTGAACATAGTTATAGGCGATACTACCGGTCAACTGTTCAGTAATCGGAACACCGAAACGAACTGTACCACCCGTCTGTTTGACATCATAATCGTCATTCATACGATATGTGCGACGAAAGATATCAAAACCGGCCGACAAACGATAGCCGAGGAAATAAGGCTCGGTAAACGACAAGTTATAATTACGTGCGTCATCTTCGCCGGCACCGGCACCAATACGAACATATTGGCCACGCCCCAGGAAGTTACGCTCTGTAATGGACGCTTCAACAGAAGCACCCGGCGAATCGCCACCGGTTGTATAACCACCACCGATAGAGAACTCACCGGTCGATTTTTCGGTTACATCGACAACAAGGATAACCTGATCAGGTTGTGAACCCGGAGCCGTCGATACATTGACTGTCTGGAAGAAACCAAGTCCTTCAAGACGGCGCTTGGCGCGCTGAACCATTGTCTGGTTGTAAGCATCGCCTTCGTTCAAATCAAGTTCACGACGAATGACATAATCACGTGTCTTATCGTTACCGCGAATCTCGATACGCTCGACATAAGCGCGAGGCCCCTGATCGATATTGTAGACGATGGAAATCGTGTGATTGTTGAAATCACGATCACCACGCGGCTCGACCTTGGCAAAAGCATAACCTGAATCAGCAACTTTATCATTAATTGCCAATACCGAGTCTTCAATACGTTTTGCCGAATAGACATCACCCTCATGGGTTTTCAGCACTTTCTGCATTGATTGGGTATCAACACCTTCGATCGTGCTATCAACCTGAACGTCGCCTAACTTGTAGCGGGCGCCTTCATCAACAACGAACTTGATTTTGTACGAATTGCTTGCTTCGTCAAAGGTTGCGTCGGCCGAAACAATCTGGAAATCGGCATAGCCGTGATTGAAATAAAAACGACGGAGTGCTTCCTGATCTGCCTGAAGACGATCGTCACTGTAAACATCACCGCGTGTCAACCATGAAAGGAAGTTCGACCGTTTTGTAGCAATCACATCACGCAGACGACGATTACCAAAGGCTTTATTTCCTTCGAAGGTAATGTCATCAATTTTGGTCTTTTTACCTTCTGTGATTTTGAAGATAACATTGACGCGTCCCTGTCCGAGGTCGACCGTCTGCGCAGAAACGGCAGCATCATTGCGACCTACATAACGGTAGGCATCACGAATAGCCTGCTCATCCGATGCGAGCTTGGCAGGATCGAAAGCTTCACGGGGCTTGAGCGAGATGACGCGCTGCAAATCCGGATCTTTGACCTTTTTATTGCCTTGGAAGAGCACTTGATTGACGACTTCGTATTCCTTGACGGTAACAACAAGTGTACTTCCGACTTGTTTCATCTTGACGTCGGAAAACAGACCCATTGCAAAAAGCCGCTTCAACCCTTCGTCAATATCGGTATTGGAAAAGTTTTTACCAACTTTGATGCCCGTATTATCACGAATCGTCTGTGCGTCAACGCGCTGGTTACCATGAACCTCGATGGAGTGAACGACAGCCGCCTGTGCAACTCCCATCCCCAGAACCGAGACAGTTACAGTCGCCGGAACGGCCATTGCTACTGTAAGTGCCAGTGCAGATGCTGCGCTAAGAAATTTCGAATTCGCCGTCATTGGCTTCTTTACCCTTGTTTATTTGTTTCCGGACACATTGTATCCAAAAATGCTTATATACCCCTAATAGCGGGTTTTTTGATACAAGCAAGGCCTTCCGTTAAATTCTGCCTACTTCTTCACCCACCGTGGCATGTATGCCACGGCATTTCATAAATATGGTAAACAGTTTACACCATTTTTAATAAGAAACATCGCTCAACTTGATAAACTGTTAACACACCTAAATCAACCAAACCAGCATAAATAATCGTTGGATATTGCAAATAACATAAAAGCCATCACCACGATGAAGCCGATTGTAAATATTGATTCTTGAATTCTTTTTGGAACCGGCCGGCCGATAATTCCTTCAATGACGTAGAACACCAGATGCCCGCCATCAAGAGGAGGCAATGGAAAAAGGTTGATCAAACCGATTCCGATCGACAACAGTGCTGTAAAGTTAAGGAGTGACATAAAACCGGTTTCGCTTACCTGCCATGCAATCGTTGCGGTTTTTGATGGCCCGCTCAATTGGCAGCGATCTTCTCTTCCTTCAATCAATCGTCCTAAATAGCGGACAGTTTGAACGACGATGAAAGCAGACTTGTCTATTGCTTCACCAATTGCCGGAAATAATCCATAACTGATATGTCCTTCATAAGCCGGATCAAGTCTTCCCGGATTATTTGGATCAACTGGGGCTCCTGCACCGATCATACCGACGCGCACCTTATTGCCAAAACCGTCGTCTCTTTCAGTCGGTCTCGGTGTTATTGTAACCATAAACGGTGCACCGGCTCTCTCCATGGAAAAATTGATCGGATCGTCACCATGAAGAGAAACATAGGAGATAAGATCATCGAAACTCTCGACCTTCTGCCCGTCCATCTCTATAAAGCGGTCACCCGGCTTCAATCCGGCAGTCATTGCCGGTGCGCCATCAACCAAAGAACCGATAACCGGCTCAATTGTTATTCTTCCATAAGAAAAGAAGAAGAATGACAAAACGACAACTGTAAAAATCGCGTTGGTAAACGGCCCTGCAAACACAGTGGCCGCACGTGCCCATGCATTGGCCGCAGCAAATGAGCCCGGAAGGGCTGCCGCATCCGATTTCGACGTCATACCGGCAGCATCTTCATCCCCGATGAATTTTACATAACCGCCAAGAGGTATCAGTGCAATGCGCCAACGTGTGCCGCGTTTATCCGTTACGGCACAAATTTCCGGACCAAACCCCAATGAAAAAGTGCTTGCTCCGATGCCGCACCAGCGCCCCACAAGATAATGACCCATCTCATGAACAAAAATAATGACCATAATGACGCATATCACACCGAATATGCGCAATATCGGTGTACCAATGTCAGTTATCAGACTCGTTGTTTCCAAGAAAGGCTCCGTCATTCAGATCAGATTAAACATATTGGAAGGGACAGCCATATCCGCGGCAATTGCACCGACAAGATAGAGTAAAATGGCAGCAAATACCAAACCGTCGACACGATCCATAAAACCGCCATGTCCAGGTAAAAAATGGCCTGAATCTTTCACCCCGAACTTACGTTTTACCCATGATTCAGAAATATCACCAATTTGCGATATTATGGACAATGCAAGCGAGAGGACGGGAATAAAAAAATTGGCCGGCGAGGTATCAAGCGCGAAAAATGCAACAAGACACCCTCCCGCAGTTCCGGCAAGAGCGCCACCTATTGCGCCACTCCAAGTCTTGTTGGGGGAAAATTTCGGCGCCAGTTTCGGGCCACCGAGCGAACGACCATTGAAATAGGCTGCAATGTCCGTGCCCCACACAATAGCAAAGAGAAATATGATCGCTCCAAAACCGAATGGCTCTTCACCTCGTATAAAGGTAAGCGAGGCAACTGGTAACGTTGCGTAGATAAAGCCACCTGCGACCCATCCTGCATTTTTAAGCGACATGATTGAGAGGATGATCGCACACAAAAAAATTACACTAAAAACAAGTGGCGCCGAAAAATCAAAAACGAGGAGTACACCAAAGATGACATATGCCAGACTTGCGACAATTTCATCGACAAGACGCCAACAGCTCTTGGTAATCCCCCTCCACTCAAAAAGCACGAAGCCGCCAACGCACCATGCAAAGAAAGCAAATAGAAAACCGCCTTCCCATGTTAAAAAAAGTGCCACGGCCGCAAAAATGACAGCAGTCAGAACTCTCATGAGAAGATTAGACATCAATTTTCCACTCCCAAAGTGACGTTGTCAGGCGAAAGTTTCCTAACCTTTCAGGATTGAAGGCATCAAGCAAGGTCAAGACCGACCTCCGTTTTGTTTGCCAGTTTCATGAACACGCCCGAAACGACGTTCACGTAACCAGTAATCGGAGACCGCGATATCCAGCTGTTCTTCATTGAAGTCAGGCCAATAACAAGCGGCAAAATAAAGTTCGCTATACGCTGATTGCCAAAGCAAAAAATTTGACAGCCTTTGTTCGCCACTGGTGCGAATAATCAAATCAGGATCCGGCATATCATATGTATCAAGACATTTTGAAAATTTTGTCTCGTCGATTTCATCGGGTTTGATATCGCCTCTACGCACCGCTTCTATCAACTTTTTTGCCGACCGGACAATTTCGGCGCGTCCACCATAGTTGAAAGCTACAACAAGATTGAGACCATTATTCTGTTTCGTCGTATTCTCGGCTTCGTCAAGCAGTTTAGCGATCTCGGACGGTACACCAGCGCGCTCGCCAATCACCCGAATACGCACATTTCTTTCCCGAAGTTCTGCGAGGTCACGTTTGATAAACAGCTTCAACAACCCCATGAGGTGATTGACCTCTTCATCAGGCCGTGACCAGTTTTCAGATGAAAAAGCAAATACCGTCAACCATTCAAGACCATTGCTACTGGCATGGCGAACAATCCGATGAAGGGCTTCCATGCCAATTTTATGGCCTGCAATACGAGGCAATCCACGAACACGTGCCCAACGGCCGTTTCCGTCCATTATAATGGCGATATGACGTGGATATAACATATTCTCGACCTGTATAACGCAATAAACTTTAGACTTGCATGATTTCTGCTTGTTTGGCTGCAAGAATTTTATCGATTTCGCCAATCGTTCCGTCAGTCAATTTCTGGATTTTATCCGAAGCGATCCGGCTTTCGTCCTGACTGATCTCGCTGTCTTTTTCTGCTTTTTTCAGACCTTCCATACCGTCACGACGAACGTGACGCACCGCAACGCGAGCCTGCTCGGCGTATTGGTGGGCAATCTTGACGAGTTCTTTGCGGCGTTCTTCATTGAGTTCCGGAAGAGGAATGCGCAAAGTCGTGCCGTCAGTTATAGGATTTAATCCCAGCGAGGATTCCCGGATAGCCTTATCAACTGCAGTCACCATGGACTTATCCCAAACCGAAACCGACAACATACGTGGTTCCGGCACCGCAATATTGGCAACCTGATTGAGAGGAACTGTCGAACCATAGGCCTCAACCGTAATCGGCTCAAGCAGGCTTGCCGATGCACGACCGGTTCTCAGCCCCATCAACTCATGTTTGAATGATGAAATGGCGCCTTCCATACGGCGCTTGAGATCGTCGATATTTGTAGCGTCACTCATGCTAATTCTCCTTCAACTTAACTGATATTATTCGGAAACAACTGTATATCTTCCAGTGCCATTCAGCACATTTGCCAGTCCACCTTTTTCATTAATGGAATAGACAATAATCGGAATATGGTTTTCGCGTGCCAAAGTAATGGCTGTCGTGTCCATCACAGCCAAACCTTTTCTTATGACTTCCTCATGTGTGAGACGGTCGTAGCGCGTCGCATTCGGATCTTTTTTCGGATCGGCCGAATAAATTCCATCCACCTGAGTTGCTTTCAATAAAACGTCCGCACCAATTTCGGCGGCCCTTAAAGCCGCTGCCGAATCGGTGGTAAAGAATGGGTTTCCGGTTCCGCCAGCAAAGATAACAACTTTACCCTGACTTATATATCCGACCGCTTTGCGTTGTGAGAAACTCTCGCAAATCTGCGGCATTGCTATGGCCGAGAGGACCACCACTTCGACGCCCAATTTGGTCAACGATGTGCGCAAAGCAAGTGAATTGATTGCCGTTGCCAACATCCCCATATGGTCGCCGGTAACACGGTCACCGCCCCTCGACGCAACAGCAACGCCGCGAAAAATATTTCCGCCGCCTATGACAACGCCAACTTCAACCCCCATATCATGGGCATCCGCTATATCTTTGGCAATACGATCAACAACAGATACGTCAATACCGAAACTCTGCCCTCCCATAAGAGCTTCACCAGAAGCTTTTAACAAAATCCGTTTGTAGAGGGGCTTATTGGTCATTAGTAGTCTCCGAATGATAGATTCATTGTGCCTTCGATACACGAAGGGCACCGCATTGTCACGCGATGCCCTCTCTACAACGTTTTTTCCGCTTCTCACAACGCTAAAAGCACTGCTTTGAAGCAAATAAACCGAATTTTGTCCAAAATTAGCCCTTAACAGCGGCTGCAACTTCAGCTGCGAAATCGCTTTCAGCCTTTTCAATACCCTCCCCCAGTGCAAAACGCACAAAGCCTTTGATTTTGGCCGGAGCGCCAATTTCTTTTTCGGCTTCTTTCAAAGCCTGACTTACTGTTACGTCGGGATTGATAACGAAAGCCTGCGACAACAAAACGACTTCCTCGTAAAACTTGCGCATACGTCCTTCAACCATCTTTTCGACGATGTTAGACGGTTTACCAGACTGATGAGCTTGTTCCGAATAGATAGCTTTTTCGCGCTCGACTGCAGCCGGATCCACTTCCTCTGCTGTCAAGGCCATAGGATTCGTAGCTGCAACATGCATAGCAACTTGACGTCCGAAACGTTCGGCTGCTTCTTTGTCACCATTTGTCTCTATCGCTACGAGCACGCCGATCTTGCCCAGACCGTCACCGATGCCGTTATGGATATATGTTGCAATAACACCATTATCGACAGAAAGCTCAGCTGAACGGCGAAATGTCATATTCTCGCCGATTTTTCCGATTGCATCTTTAAGAGTTTCTGCAACTGTTTTATCCGAGCCTGGGTAAACAGAAACCGAAATTTTTTCCAGCGTTCCATCGGTTTTGAGAGCGGCTTTCGCAATATTGCGAACGATATCCTGAAATGCATCATTGCGCGCAACGAAATCTGTTTCCGAATTGACTTCAACGAGAACGGCCTTTTTGCCATCAGAGGCGACACCGACAAGACCTTCAGCGGCAGTACGTCCTGCTTTTTTGTCAGCCTTTGCAATGCCTTTTTTGCGCAACCAGTCAACAGCTGCTTCCATGTCGCCATTTGTTTCAGCCAGAGCTGTCTTGCAATCCATCATACCGGCGCCCGACAATTCGCGAAGTTCTTTCACCTGTGCTGCGGTAATGCTCATATTTGCCTCTTAATCTTAATAACAGCGAAAGCGTGCAAGGATTATTCCTCAACACGCCCGCGACCTAATATTTTTGATTTTAGGTGCCCTATTTAAAAAAGGGCACCGTTTTATTCATTATTCTGCGGCAGGAGTTGCTTCTTTAGTTTCGGTTTCCAAAGCAGGTTCAGCCGGTGCCTCCGCCTGAGCGCCAAGATCAACGCCCATAGCACCTTGCTGACGGGCAATACCATCCAGTGCAGCCTTGGAAATAAGATCGCAATAGAGTGCGATAGCGCGTGATGCGTCGTCGTTACCGGGAATCGGATAATCGATATTATCCGGATCACAATTGGTATCGATAATTGCTACCACCGGAATTCCGAGGCGCTTTGCTTCGTCAATTGCGATTTTCTCTTTATTTGTGTCGATGATAAAAAGAAGATCCGGAACCGAACCCATATCCTTGATACCACCGAGTGCGCGATTAAGTTTATCGCGATCATGCTCAATATTGAGGCGTTCTTTTTTGGTGAACCCCTGTGCTTCATTGGCAAGAATTCCGTCAAGCTTGCGCAAACGCTGAATAGAATTCGAAATCGTTTTCCAGTTGGTCAACATGCCGCCGAGCCAGCGTGCATTGACATAGTATTGAGCCGAACGGGTTGCTGCTTCGGCAATAATGTCGGATGCCTGACGCTTGGTGCCTACGAAAAGCACGCGACCACCACGAGCAACAGTATCCGAAACCACCTTCAAAGCGTTGTGAAGCAACGGAACCGTCTGTGCAAGATCGATAATGTGAATGTTATTGCGCTGCCCATAAATATAGGGAGCCATTTTCGGATTCCAGCGATGTGTCTGGTGACCGAAGTGAACACCTGCTTCCAAAAGCTGGCGCATAGTAAAATCTGGCAATGCCATTTCTTTATCCTTTCCGGTTGAACCTCCACGGAATGAGGCAGTAAAACCTGCCACCGGCGGAAAATTACGGATTTCTCCCGCAATTACCCTATTTCCGTGTGTGGAATACTTGGCTAGTTAGGTGATATCGGAACAAGTTTCAAGTCTTTTCAGAAAAATCCGGTAATAATCTGTCAAAAGAGACAAAAATTCAAACAACGTCGCTTGATTTAAACAGCTTCAGTTAGGCAATTGAAATTCGTTCAATCTTTACAACCGTCTTTTTGGGTCGGTATGTCGAACAATTTGAATGTCTGTAATTTACCTCGCACTGAAAAATTTCCGTAATCCATTACAAGGTCACGCGTCACGCCGTTTTCATAAAGAAAAAAGCTCGTCCGGTAGACTGGCAGTCCATCCTGGTTTTCATCATCATTGAAATAAGAAATAGTTACAGGCCAATAAGGTTCTTTGCCAAGTTTTCCCATCATTTTCGTTTCATTATCGGGCTTGCCCTCAACTTTATCCCCCACAACAACAGTGGCTTCCGTCAATCGGTCGGCATCATCGGAACCGTCAAATAGCACTGTACGGTAGAAATGGCGCCCGGCTTTTGCCTGACGGATTACCTCTTCGGTCTGGATTGTCGGAAATGCCGCCGATTTCAATTTGACTTCCGTCTCTTTCGGCTTCTTTAAACTGACGGTCATATTGCCGTTTGCAATTTTTGCAACACCATCCGTTTCGCTTGTTACGTCCTGATCGATAATCGTTTTGCTTACAAAACGGAACTCTTTGCCATTTGCCGCTTCAAAACTAGTCATCTGTTGGTCGGTCAAGCGGGCGGGTGAATCGGCCATATTGATGCGCGTCACAAACCTGAAACGGGTTGTATAGCCCTCGCAAGAAGAGCCATTGAATTCATAGGCCATACGACCGATAAGGCCGGTAATCCCCGATTTATCCGACGCATTTTCGAGCTGTAAATCATAGACAGCAAGATGCGGCACCATAAAAATTTTATCTTCGGCCTGCGCAATGCCAAGCCCCATAAGAGATAAAATAATAGCTAAAAGAAATTTCGGCATCCGCATATTCCTGTTTTTACTTAAGCTCGGGGTTATCATATATGCTAGTTTGAAAGCGAGTAAATTTCTTTTTTCAAGATCGCATTTCCATGTTTGAAGAAATGCGTTATTGAGCAAAATATAAATAACGGGAAAAGAGGTAAAAATGTCTGATACGATTGAAAGCCGTTTACAAAAACTTGGCATCACAATTCCCGCTGCTGTACAACCTGTAGCCAACTATGTGACAGCCAGAAAATCCGGTAACCAACTTTATATTTCCGGGCAACTTCCGCTGAGCAATGGCAAGCCCGTTGCAATTGGTAAAGTCGGCAGAACTGTGAGTGCGGAACAAGCAAAAAAATCTGCAGAAGCTTGTGCAATCAACATCCTCGCGCAAGCAAAAGCCGCGCTTGGTGATTTGAGCAAAGTCAAACAAGTCGTAAAGGTTACCGCTTTTGTAGCGACCGATCCGAATTTTACCGACATTCCACAAGTTGCCAATGGTGCCTCGGATCTTTTTGTCAATGTCTTGGGGGAAAAAGGAAAACATGCCCGTTCAGCAGTCGGAGTTGCTTCACTTCCCATGGACGTTCCAGTGGAAGTCGAAGCAATTCTGGAAATCTGAGCGATGCGGCTTGACTGGTTAACAAAAAGGCCCTTTGCAAATTGTGGACTTCATGGAACTGACACGTCGGTTCTGGAAAATACGCTGCCCGCTTTCGAGCTGGCAGCGCTTCAGGATTATAGCATTTGTTGTGATGTCCAATTGTCTCATGACGGAGTCCCCATGGTCTTCAATGAAACTTCGCTTGAACAATTGTTTGGTCAAAAAAAGCGCATCATTGATTTGCGGTCATCCGAAATTGCAAAAATTTGTGCGGATAAGCACTTGCAACACATTCTCACGCTTGAAGAACTTCTTCAAAATATATCGGGGAAAGTACCTGTTCTCATAAATCTTGAAGGCAATGACGGAGAAGATGCCGGTCTTATCTCTCGGGTGACGGAGCTTTTGACCTCATATCCGAATAATTCGGCGATGATGTCTCAAGATGTCCATATTTTGCGCCGCATGCGTTTTGCCGATCATGCAATTCCTCACGGAATAAAAGCCGAAGGAAACCGGCGATCCGAAATCGAAGAACACTTTGCAATGTTTGCTCATGATATGGAGTTCGTTGCCTACAATTTTCGTCAGTTGGCAAATCCGTTTGTTAGATTTGCACGTGAAAAACTTTCAATGCCTGTGCTTGCATGGACTATTCATAATCCGGCAGAATGGGAGCGGGCTAAAGTCAACGCCGACCAGATGATATTTGAAAGTTTCAAACCTTGAAAAAATAAATTCGTGTTAAAAATGAAATAGTTGTAAATTTTTATTAACTTATCAAGTGAGGAGAAAAATGCAGCAAGTTTACGATGAAAATAATATTTTTGCGAAATTGATCCGAGGAGAGATTCCGTCCATTCGCGTTTATGAAGATGATGATGTCATTGCTTTTATGGATGTTATGCCTCAGGGAAAAGGACATACTTTGATTGTTCCGCGTAAAGGCTCGAGAAATCTGTTGGATGCAGATCCTGAAACACTTACGAAAATTATCAAAGTGGTTCAGAAAATTGCCAAAGCTGTGAAAAAAGCTTTCAACGCAGATGGCGTGACAGTTATGCAGTTCAATGAACCGGCAAGCGGCCAGACGGTTTTTCATCTTCATTTTCACGTTATTCCGCGCTTTAACGATGTACCGCTAAAACCGCATAGCGGCGAACCGGTTGACACAAAAACACTGGAAGAATCAGCAGCGAAAATTCGTGCCGCTCTTTAAATACATTTCAAAGAGCGCGGAGTTTTCTATCTGACAAACAGATCCACTCGTCAATAAAAACAGGAAAAGCCTGTCTTAAGGACTTTAAGACAGGCTTTTTAATAGACAATTTTGAACCGGAGAACTTTAATCCCGATATGAATAACGAGTTATAATCAACAGCTCAATCTGCCGGTGTCGGTTTTTTCACACGTGCCTTGGCTGTTTTGGCAGCTCTTACCGGTTTTCTATTTGCATCCGGTTCGTTACTGATAATTTCCAGAGCAAGCTTGTTCTTATCGGATTTATCAGTCATGACTTTTACCGTTCCACCATGGCGGAGCTTTCCGAACAATATTTCTTCAGCCAGCGGTTTCTTGATATATTCCTGAATAACCCGCGATAAAGGACGTGCTCCCATACGTGAATCATAGCCTTTGTTAGCAAGCCATTTGGTTGCACCTTCACTCAACTCGAAAGTTATTTCGCGATCGGCAAGTTGCGCTTCAAGCTGCAAAATGAACTTTTGTACAACTTGATGGATAATCGGTTCGGACAAAGGTGCAAACGGAATGATAGCGTCAAGACGATTGCGGAATTCTGGAGGAAACAGCTGATTGATCGCCTCTACATCATCACCTTCACGTTGGGTTTTCCCAAAACCGATTGCCGATTTTGCCATATCCACTGCGCCAGCATTCGTTGTCATGATAAGAATGATGTTGCGAAAATCGATCTGTTTTCCGTTGTGGTCAGTGAGTTTACCGTGATCCATCACCTGCAACAGGATATTATAAAGATCCGGATGCGCTTTTTCGATCTCGTCAAGCAAAAGCACTGCATGCGGATTTTGGTCGACAGCATCGGTCAATAAACCACCCTGATCGAATCCGACATATCCGGGCGGTGCACCGATCAACCGCGAAACAGTATGCCGCTCCATATATTCCGACATATCGAATCGCAACAATTCAATTCCCAATGAAGCCGCCAGCTGTTTGGCAACCTCGGTTTTACCGACACCCGTCGGACCGGAAAACAGATAGCTTCCGATTGGCTTGTCCGGCTCTCTGAGTCCTGCACGAGCAAGTTTGATAGATGACGTCAGTGCGGCGATCGCTTTATCTTGACCGTAAACAACGCTTTTCAGTTCTTTTTCGAGATTTGCCAGAGTTTTGCGATCATCCCTTGAAATCGTTTTTTGAGGAATACGTGCCATTGTTGCAACTGTTTCCTCGATTTCTTTAACGCCAATGGTTTTTTTCCGTTTGTTTTTGGGCAAAAGCATTTGCGCTGCGCCAGTCTCATCGACGACATCAATCGCCTTATCAGGAAGCCGCCTGTCGGACATATAACGCGACGACAGTTCGACTGACGCTTTCATCGCATCATCGGTATATTTTATCTGATGGAAGTTTTCGAAATAAGGCTTCAAACCCTTCAATATTTCGATTGCATCATCAATAGAGGGTTCATTCACGTCGATTTTCTGGAAACGCCGTGCCAAGGCACGGTCTTTTTCAAATATCTGGCGATATTCCTTATAGGTTGTAGACCCTATGCAACGGATTAGCCCTGAAGAGAGTGCAGGCTTCAATAAATTGGCTGCATCCATACTGCCGCCCGACGTTGCCCCTGCTCCGATGAGCGTATGGATTTCGTCAATAAAGAGAATGGCGCCGTCATAATTTTCAAGTTCTTTGACAACCTGTTTCAAACGTTCTTCAAAATCACCCCGATAACGGGTTCCTGCGACAAGCATTCCCATATCGAGTGAAAAAATCGTTGCATTGCTTAAAACTTCCGGTACTTCAGCATCAACTATGCGCTTGGCCAACCCCTCGGCAATCGCAGTCTTGCCGACACCGGGATCTCCCACGAGAAGCGGATTGTTCTTTGAACGGCGACATAATATCTGGATAGTCCGCGCAATTTCTTTATTGCGACCGATCAATGTATCAATTTTGCCTTGACGCGCACGATCGTTGAGATTGACACAATAAGCCGAGAGCGCGCTGTTTTCTTTCGATGCCGATTGTGCATTGGATACTTCTTCATCGGCATCATCAAGCGGAAAACCGGCAGCTCCGTTCTCCGACGCGATGCCATGGGAAATGAAGTTCACGGCATCGTAGCGCGTCATTCCGAGTTCCTGCAGGAAATAGGCAGCAAAACTTTCCCGTTCGGCAAAAATTGCTACAAGCACATTGGCGCCTGTCACAATATCGCGCCCTGCTGATTGAACATGAATAACAGCGCGCTGGATGACGCGTTGGAACGAGTTCGTCGGTTTCGTATCCTCGTCATCGCCGATTTGCGAATCGAGTTCAGACTGTACATACTGCGTTAAACGCGAGCGCAATTGTTCAATGTCGACGTTGCAAGCCTCGATCACTGCTTTTGCATCAACGTCGTCGAGTAAAGCCAATAACAGATGTTCGAGCGTCGCATATTCCTGATGCGCGTCGCTCGCTATCATAAGCGCTCTATGGAGAGTCTTCTCAAGACTGGTTGTAAAAGACGGCATGGGCGTTCACTTTCTTTCCATAACGCATTGTAGAGGATGCTGGTTTTCACGGGCGCAATCCATGACCTGCGCGACTTTTGTCTCGGCCACCTCATAAGAATAGACACCGCATTCACCGACCCCTGTGTGGTGGACATTGAGCATGATCCGTGTTGCATCTTCGCGATTTTTGCGAAAAAACTTTTGCAATACAAATACAACAAAATCCATAGGCGTGTAATCATCGTTCAAGAGAAGAACACGATAAAAGTCCGGCCTTTTTACTTTCGGAAGCGTTTTGGTCGCAACTCCGGCTTCGAAGCTCTCATGATCCACGCCTTCCTTTCCGTTATGACCGCCATTCAATTTTTCCAAATTACCTTTTGCCACCGTTACGTTTCTTTCCAAGAGATGCAATTTATGTAATAGGTTTTTTATAAATTATAAGTCCTCGACCAGCGAGTTCGATAACTCTTTACACCATTTTCCACCAATAACCGCAGCCCCTGATCGACAAATTTTCGTTAAAAAATATTCCCTTATAAATAAATTGGTAACGCTGTCAGACTAGTGTTCGGCAAAACGAAGCGACAGGGGATAACTCTGACGCAAATTCTGTTTGGCGAATTCAAGGGTTATTAAAAGTGCAAAGAGCCTACCAAAAAGTAGCTAACTTTATAAAAAAAGCCGCCATTGCAACATTCGTATTCTCTTTTTCGGTCACTGTAGCTCACGCTGCTCCGCAAAGTGCCTACGCCGATAAATATGCAGCCATCGTAATTGATGCCAATACCGGACGAACACTGTTTGAAGTGAACGGTAACGCCCGGCGCTATCCGGCATCACTTACAAAAATGATGACACTTTATTTGCTTTTCGAAGCGATGCAATCCGGCCGCGTTACGCCAAACACGCCGATTCCAGTTTCTGCATACGCGGCCTCGCGTCCTCCCACAAAAATCGGTTTCAGACCCGGTCAAACAATTCCCGCCGAACTTGCGGCGAAAGCACTGATAACAAAATCGGCAAACGATGTCGCAACAGCAATTGGTGAATATCTTGGCGGTTCCGAGCCCCGTTTTGCCCAGATTATGACAGCAAAAGCACGCCGACTTGGTATGATGAATACCAATTTTGCCAACGCCTCCGGTCTGCCGGACGAAAACAACTATTCGACTGCTCGCGATCTGGCCATTTTGTCACTTGCTTTACGCGAACATTTTCCGAAACAGTATGACTGGTTCAAGACGACAAGTTTTCAATTTCGCGGACAAACCATCAACGGACACAATCGCCTTGTTCGCGACATGAAGGGCGTCGATGGTATTAAAACCGGTTACACACGCATGTCGGGATCAAATCTGGCAACATCCATGCGTCTTGACGGGCGTTCGATCGTCGCAGTTGTCATGGGCGGACGTTCGTCAGCTTTGCGCGACGTGCATATGGCCGAACTTTTGCGCCGCTATTTACCGGAAGCCAGTCGCGGAAAAACGCGCGCTCCTCTCATAGCTGCAACGCAATATGATCTGCCGGAAGCACATAAAGCTCCGATTCCTGCTGCTAAAGCCGACGCGCCCGTTATTGTTGCCAGTGCAAAGGCTGTAGCAACTCCTGCAAAATCCGATACAACTGCCGTCAAGACAGATGAAATCGCAACGCTTAAAAATTCGTCGGATATCAAAAGTACGGCAAAAAGCGCCGATGTTTTGACCGCGCTCGCAAATACCTCTGCAAAGGCAGCTCCGGCTGTCGAACAAGTCAATCAGGCGGTTGTTTCGAAACCTCAAGAAAAATCAACAGCTCCAAACGCTATTGATCCGGTCATTACCGCATCGGCTCCTGCGAATGCAGGTTCCGGGCAGAATGGCTGGGCAATCCAGATTGGTTCGTTACCGAACCAGCAACAGGCAACCGATATGCTTTCCAGCGCAGCAGATGCCGCACGCACCGCCCTTTCGAAGGCAAAACCTTATACCCAAATCTTCGACAAAGACGGGCAACGTTACTATCGCGCCCGTTTTGTCGGTTTTAATACAAAAAAATCGGCTTGGGACGCATGTACTGTTTTAAAGAAAGCAAATTTTAACTGCTATGCGATAACACAATAACAATGTCTGAGTTTTGCGTAAAAGGTAATCGAGCTATGGCAAATGCAACTGATATGGCCTCAAACTTCCGTTCTCTCGGCCTTGAAAGCCCTCTTCTCACATTACGGTCGCTACAACAGGCGGCATTAAAATTGCACGGCCTTAAAGCTGCCCCGAACGGTCTGAACACCCGCTCTCTTTTGGGGCTTTTGATCTGCCAGACCCAGCGAAACCGTCGCATGGCATTACCACCGGTTCGAATCCACCTTCGTTTGGCAAGTCCTCGCGGATCGTTCGGAGTAAAACTTCGCCTCGGATCTACTAATATTTGAACCTACTCTGCCTATAATTAAAAAAATCAGCACAGTTTGAATGCCAGCGCTGTTCGAATGAAAGATACGATGAAGACAATAGCGTTGCGGCTATAACAGCCCCAAATCGGCAAGTTCCTGTTTCAAGTCGGGAGGCAACCGATTTTTGCTATTGTCGAGATCATCCTTCGGGGCTTCGTCGGCTTTTAGATAACGCCAGCCTTGAAACGCTCTCCGTGGCTGCCATTCCGTCGGAACAATTTCCGGTTCAAGCACAAGTTTGCAACGACGAATACCTTCATCATCAGTAAACGGCCGTATATCCAGAAATTTTTGTCGGCATTGAATATTGCCTTTCATAACCCAATAGAGTGAACCGCCATCAAGAAGTTCGTCAATCCTTTTGGGTACCATACGCGTGATATGATATTGTTCCTCTCTTTCGCCCGAAGCACGTAACTTTCCGAACCGAAAATCGATCCAGGCTGCAAGCTCCTCTATCGAAGAACAACCAACGCATAATTTTACCATGTGAAGCGTCATGTTGTATGATTTAACAATCCGTAACGTTCACCGCAAGACCGCCTTTGCTCGTTTCTTTATATCTGTCGCTCATATCATGACCGGTTTCCCGCATGGTTTTGATACAAGCATCCAATGTAACAAAGTGGCTTCCATCACCGTGAAGAGCTAGCGAAGCAGCGGTAACCGCCTTGACCGCTCCCATCGCGTTCCTCTCGATACACGGTACTTGAACGAGACCTGCGACAGGATCGCACGTCATTCCCAAATGATGTTCGAGCGCGATTTCAGCAGCATTTTCGATCTGCTTCGGTGTACCTCCCAAGGCTGCTGTCAAGCCGGCTGCCGCCATCGACGAGGCAGATCCGACCTCCCCCTGACAGCCAACTTCTGCTCCAGAAATCGAGGCGTTATATTTAATAATTCCGCCTATCGCCGCGGCCGTTAAAAGAAAATCGCGTATGCCGCTCTTTCCCGCCCCTGCACAAAAACGCAAATAATAGCTGAGCACAGCAGGTATGACGCCCGCAGAGCCATTTGTCGGTGCTGTCACGACACGCCCTCCTGCGGCATTTTCTTCATTCACCGCAATGGCATATGTTGATAGCCAGTCATTTGCAGCCAAAGGGCTTAACTGGTTATTTTTACTATCATGAACAAGCTTTTCGTAAAGCTTTTTCGCCCTCCTTTTTATGTGGAGGCCGCCCGGCAATTCTCCGTCTTGGCTGAGCCCGCGTTCAACACATGATTTCATCGCAAAAAATATATTGTCTAATCCCTCATCAAGCTTTTCACGAGATACAAGTGTTTCTTCATTGGCGCGTTTCATTTCGGCAATTGTCAAACTCGACTTTGCAGCCATTTCCAACATAACGCGTGCGCTCGCGAAAGGGTAAGGCACTGCTCGGTTGTCACTTGTATTGGTAATTTCAACGCGGTTGATCTCGTCTTCGGTCAAAACAAAACCGCCACCGATCGAATAATAAACGCGACGCAAAAGAACATTTTGCAACTCGTCAAGGCCTTCGAAAACGAGGCCATTTGTATGCCCCGGCAGAGGTGTTTTCCGATCGAACACCAAGTCTGTAGAAGGATCGAACCTGTAAGCGGGATGGCCTTCGGGGTGGACTTCCTTTTTTTCGCGAACCGACCGGACAAGGCCGTCCATTGCATCGGGATTGACAGTCGACGGCGTTTCGCCGAGTAAACCGAGTATAACCGCACGATCGGTAGCATGACCTATTCCGGTAAAAGCGAGTGACCCATGGAGCGACGCTCGCAAATGCACAATTGAAGAATGGGTCGGTTTCGGCCAATTATTCGAGAGAATCTCTTCAAGGAACATATTGGCTGCCGTCATTGGTCCCATTGTATGCGAGCTCGACGGGCCTATTCCGATTTTAAAAAGTTCAAAGACTGAAAGAAACATAGGATTAAACGAACACATCAAGATTCAAAGTGATGTGACCTCGAACAAAAGAGATGACTTTAAAAACCGACAGTCAGATAAACAATCAGGATAATCGCAACGAGAGCTATCGTTGCTTTAATAGCGATGCTCCAACAAGATTTTTCAATGATTTCATCCATAAAGCACCTTCAAAGCCGGTGAAATGACCAACATATGTCGTGAATGGTGCATGCTATAACTGTGAAATGCGAAATACACAACGATAAAAAATTATTAATAAAATTTTCTTTTCCACAAAATTTTATTAGCGGTCAACCAAGCTTTCGGACTTAAGAATAAGGTATCCTCGCCACATAATTCACTCGATAAAGCGAACGAAGTCCTTCAAAGGCGCGCGTTCTGTAGGAAAGTTGTTTTCCGGTGCACTCTCATCCCTATATCCTAAAGCAAGTCCGCAAATAATTTGCCTTTCCGAGGAAATATCAAGCTCTTCCGATATTGTTTTGTGATATTCCGAAAACGCTGCCTGAATACAGCTATCAAGGCCAAAACTGCGGGCAACAAGCGCGATTGTTTGGATAAAACCTCCAAGGTCAAGCCAACTTCCAAGCTCCATATCGCGATCCATCGTAAAAATAAGACCTACGGGTGCTCCGAAAAACATAAAATTTCTGGCTTGTTGGCGTTCGATTTTGCTTCGTTCGCCACGTGCTATACCGAGTGCACGGTAAAGATCCCAGCCAACTTTGCGCCGCCTTGCCAGATAAGGCTCGCGCCATGATCTGGGATAGAATTGATATTCGGGCTCTTCTTTTATTCCTGCGACCGACATATCAAAAAGTTTCCGACCAAGCTTTATCAATGCTCCATTATGGAGCACGATGACTTGCCATGCCTGAATATTGGCTCCAGAAGGTGCGCGCGACGACAACTCCAGTATCTCTTCTACCAATTTCCGGTCGACATCTTTTTCAAGGTAAGCGCGAATTGATTTGCGGCTTTTCACAACATCATAAAAGTTTTCGATCTTTGCCATTTTTAACGTTTCACCCACAGGAAATTGCGTAAACCACTCTATTTCAGACAAGCAAAGCTTGAACTTTATGATAAATAGATAGCAAAGGATGCCAATATGAACCAGCCTGAAACGATTAAAAAGCGATTACAAAAGGTTGATCTCTTCCGTGGACTTGCTCTCCTCGGCATGGTCATTTACCATTTCAGTTGGGATTTGAGCTATTTTTCCTATTTAGCGCCGCAAATTCCGGCCGAAGGCAGCCTACGTCTACTCGCCCGCGTCGTTGCTTTTTGCTTTCTGTTTATTTCGGGATTTAGTCTGTTCCTCGCCCAAGGTAAAAAACTCCATCCTAAGGCATTTTCCCGTCGTCTGCTTATTATTGTTCTTGCTGCATTTCTTGTGTCACTTGCTACCTATTTTATAATGCCGCAAGGCTTTATCTATTTCGGCATATTGCACGAGATCGCTTTCGCAAGCGTTATCGGGCTGTTTTTTCTCTACACTCCAATCTGGTTGAATTTTATAGCACTTGCGACATTTGCAATTTTGCCATTGATGTTCAAATCGGATCTATTCAATGCCCCCTATTTTTTGTGGCTGGGACTTTCGACTTATCCCCGCCCTTCATTCGACTATGTTCCTGTTTTTCCGTGGTTTGCTGCGGCACTTCTCGGACTGACAGCCGCACGCATTTGCTATCGTTTTGACCTGCTTTCCTGTTTGCAAAACGGCATTGCTCCACATTGGCTCAACACATTTCTTCAGCTAGTCGGCCGCCACAGTCTGATATTCTATCTCGTTCACCAGCCAATCTTGCTTTCTGTTTTATATTGCATTTCTCTTATCTTCCCTCCTTCACCCGATGCATTGCGAGCACCAATGGAAAATGCCTGTGTCAACGAATGTCATCAAAGCCAGCCCGATAACCGCTTATGTACCAATTTTTGTGGCTGCGTATTTGACAAAATCGAGGAACAGAACCTTATTCCGGCTTTCTCGAAAGGTGAAATAACCGAGGATGATGACCGGCTACAAAAGCCTGTCAATGAATGCTGGGGAAAATTATAGGTAAAATGGAATAACATTGGTAAAATTTATGATCAAGCGCGGTGAAACAATGTTCACTTAGCGATTGACATCACGTTCTGCCAAGCGCTCGAAACAAATTTCTTCAATCCGCTCGAGCTCGTGAAGTGAATCATCAATATCACGGCGCATCTGTCGCAAATCCTCACGTTTTTCTTTAATCTCTTGAAGGACATTTTCCACTTTGATGGCGTCATCAAGCGGCGCATTCGTAACAGTGAGCAGCGAGGCAATTTCAGCCAAGGAAAAATTAAGTCGTTTGGCCCTGAATATCTGTTGAAGACGATGACGATCAAGCTCGGTGTAAAGCCGGGTACGACCACGACGCATCGGAACGATTAATCCTTGATCTTCATAATAACGCAATGTCCGCGTTGTTACCCCAAACTCCCGTGTGAGTTCACCTATCGAGTAATATTCATGCATATGCTTACCAGACAAGGCATTGTCGTAAATTCGTCGAGCCTCAAAATGTTTCCCTTTTTCTTCTACAATAGCTTCCCAAAGCAATGATGCAATAGAGCGCCGATAAAAAACCGCGTCAAAGTTCAATTATATGTTTAAAACTGCCGGCCAAAAAACAGCAGTCATAATTTTACGACTAGTACCAGTCGGGCAATAAATGCCCGATCATACTTTCGGCTTTCCAATATATAGTTCGAGTGAGACCACTGTTCCAATCAGTAAAAAGGGGTGAATTTCGATCGCTTTTTGACAAGCAATAGGAGTATGGGCACATCGTTTTTAACCAAAGTGATGCAATTATGCTCTACAACAAGTTTAGAATTCCGTTTAATGTATGAAAATTACGAAGTTTGATCATTCACTCCTTCTGAGGTGTGCCATCATGCATAAAAAAAAATGGATCGTTGGCATCGTCGTAGTCGTTATCATTGCCGCTATTCCTTTATCGTTCGATAGCCTTGTCAACCAACTTGGCCGCTCGGAACTTTATGCATTTGCGCAAGATAAGAATTACTGTCGTACAAAGAGCTGCGACGAAGGCATTGCTTATGTGACAGAGCTTCTTCACAAACAATCAGGCATTGACGAAAAAGATGTGCCATGGTGTATGGCCACAAACCGGATTTACTATACCGACCTTTATTCTCTCAACGGTTTGAAAGTGAAATTTACCAACTGGATGTATGAAACTTGCGAACGTCACGAGCTCACGCTTGACGACGCAAATATAGAGATCGGCGACCACGATCACGACGAGAACAATCATTGATCTGATGAAAAATATAATTTAAAAATCAGCTAGATTATTTAAAAATGGAAAGCCTGATAGCCGACCGTTCCAAATGTTTTAGCATAGCGTTACCCGCATTATCTTTATCGCCGTTCAATATTGCCTCGGCAATTGCCCGATGTTCCTTTTCCGCAGCTTGAAACGCTCCGGCCACTTTGCTTGTGTTCCCATGAGCAAGCTTCAAAAAATCCGTCATTGTTTCGTGCAATTTTTCTAAAACCAGTACAAAAAGCGGATTTCCACTTGCTACGGCAATAGCTTGGTGGAACCTCATATCTGCTTCTACACGCTGGTCAAGATCGTTACCTGCATTTTCCAGAATTGCTATCTCGCGATCAAGACGGGCAATATCGTCATCCGTACGTCTTTGTGCAGCAAATCTGGCCGCGGCAACTTCGATGACACGCCTTAGCTCCATCACATGAGAGGGTTCTATACACGAATGAAAATCGAGTTTTAAAAATTCTGCCGGGTTATTCGGCTTGATCACAAAAGCTCCGCGGCCCTGCTGTGTTCTGATCAGTCCTGTTTGTTTCAAACGTGCAATAGCCTCCCGCACCACTGCCCGGCTGACCTGAAAACCATCAGAAAGTTGTTGTTCGGTCGGCAGTTGATCCCCAACGGCCAAGTTTCCGGACGTAATTCGGGAACGCAACACATCAACGATCTGATCTGCCAATGTCGCTCTTCTTCTTACTGGTGGATAATTCGTCGTATCGTTTGAATTGCCGTTTGTCGTAGCGGCTTTTAAATTATTTTTCTCCATCATCCGAAACTCTTCTTTTGTTTCACCCGCCAGAACTTGCAACATAGCCATTGCAACTCTAATTTACGTAATTTTTTCAACAAAACAAGAATTTACCGTCTGACAACTCTGGCAATTGACTTCACTCTAGCCATTTTTCCAATGAGCATCTCAACACTGACGAATTTTTACTTCCAATAAATTTTTCAAATAAACTTCATAAAAATATTTTGACATCCAATATTGTCCTTCAATTTCAAGCACTGGAACTAATTTGTTGGAATTTCAAAAATAATATTTGTCATATTTCAAATATAATTTTTTTACAAAATACTTTCGTTTATTTTGAGCTTAAACTTTCAATGAAGATAATTTTATCGTTTTAAACATCCATTTTCTCAACGAGAGAAACGATGTGCCGACCGATCGGTAATGATGCAGTAGCTGCTGGTGAAGGTGCATTGCAAATATGTATCATACGTGCTGTCTGTCTTATCAAGAAGTCGTGGACCATTTCTCCATTGGACAAAACTGCTTGAGCCCTTATACCTGAAGGATAAGGCTGCAAATCCTCAATTTTCAGTTCGGGACAGTATTTCTGACACAACTTGAGATATTGTTTCGGCATAAAACTGCTTTCCAGCTCGGAAAAAGCCGACTTTCTATTGTTCCACAATACGTGCCAGAGACCGGCAAAAGACACCATTGATAGGGCATCTTTAAAATTGAAAGCAAATCGGGAATATTTCTCGCGTGCCAGTGCCAAACATGCGTTGGGCCCGACAGTAGTAGCACCATTAATCATTCTTGTTAGATGAACTCCCAAAAACGGAAGGTCGGGATCAGGTACCGGATAAATAAGATGTTTGGGCAAATTTTTTAAGCGCGATGACAAACGAAAATAGTCTCCACGAAAAGGGATAATCTGGAAATCTATCTTCAAACCCGCCATTTTGGCGAGGCGATCCGCCTGCAGTCCACCACAGACAATGAGATATCGAGCTTCTATAGTTCCGGAAGAACTGCCTACAACGACACAATCGGTTTTTTCTGCTATAGCCAAACATGCCGTATTGTAGCGAATTTCTCCCCCCAAACGAATAATTTCATTCGCCATTGCTTTACACATACCGGGATAGTCAACAATACCGGTATCCTTAACAAGCAACCCGCTTACACCCGAAATAGATGGTTCGTTTTCCTTTATCCATCCCTTGTCCACTCTTTCGAGATTTAAACCGTTTTTAGTTGCTCGTTGTTCGAGTGCATCAAGCCGTTCGAGTTCTATCGGGTTGGTAGCAACAATCAGTTTACCGCATTGTTCAAAACGGACATCATGCGACTTGCAAAAAGCGATAGTCGCTGCCAATCCCTCTTTACAAAATTGCGCTTTTAAACTGCCAGGAGCGTAATACACGCCTGCATGAATGACCCCGCTATTATGCCCGGTTTGATGGAATGCCGGCCCCTCCTCCTTCTCAATGAGGACGAGTTTCTTTTGCGGATATTTTTGCAATAACTGCATAGCGGTCGACAAACCGACAATTCCAGCACCGACAACACAAAAATCATAAACTGCCACTTGTTTCCTCCCGAAAAATTGACCGGATTTTCCATTTTGATAATTATCAAATTGACTTGTCAAGTTATCATACAACATGATAACTGGCAATATTAATCGCGATAAAGTTGAGTGGTCGTTTTACATCAGCGCATACCATTCACACGCTAGAGGACAACGTTCGCGGTATGGGAGGAGCTTGAGATGAGTGTAATAATCGGTGAAACAGAAGTTGAAGCAAAAAAGCGCAATAGAAAAGTTGCGACAGCCACAATCGTCGGGTCGATGTTGGAATGGTATGATTTCTATCTGTATGCAACTATGGCATCAATCGTATTCGGCCGTGTATTTTTCGACAGTTCAGACACACAATCAGCCACATTGAAAGCGTTTGCCACTTTTGCGATCGGTTTTCTTGCTCGGCCAATCGGCGGTATGTTCTTTGGATATTTCGGAGATCGTTACGGTCGTAAACAAATGTTATTTGTGACATTTTGTATGATGGGAACATGTACCGCCCTGATTGGTCTCATCCCGTCTTATGAAAAGTTGGGCATCTGGAGTGCGATTCTACTTGTTGCAATAAGAATTATTCAAGGGCTTGGAGCCGGTGCAGAATTGGCGGGAGCGGCTGTAACCTCATATGAACACGCTTCGAAGACCAGACGTGGAAGGCAAGGTGCCTGGCCCGCTTTAGGATTAAATCTCGGGCTTCTTCTATCTTCGGGAATTATCTTTATACTCACTATTCATGGTGATGATTTTCTACTCTCCGGTGGGTGGCGAATACCCTTTCTGTTGTCGATTGTACTCGTTTTTGTCGGCTTATGGGTTCGCAGTCAATTACCTGAAACACCCGAATTCGTTGATATGAAAAAGGAACACACCCAACATAACACGCCTTTAAAAGACGTATTCAAATATAGTTACAAAGGTCTCTTAGTCGTCTTTTTCGTAGCTATCGGATACAATGCATTAAGTTATATTTTTAAAACTTTTTCACTCGCTTACCTTGTCGAATATCAGCATGTAAGTGCGAAAACCACATCACTTTCGATAACAATTGCAAGCTTCATAGCCATTTTTTCCGTTCCTGCATTCGGCTGGTTATGCGATCGTTGGAGTAGCAAAGCTGTTTTGGCTACTGGTGGTATTCTCTCTATTGCCTTTGCTTATCCCTTCATGATGTTGCTTGAAAGCGGCAATCACCTTCTGATCTACCTTGCACTTGCTATCGCTACAGGTATCCTGGCGCCGATGATGTTTGCGCCGCAAGGATCATTTTTAAGCCGTCAATTTCCTGTCGAAACCAGGTCCACAGGTGTCGGAACGGGTCGTGAACTCGGAACAGCAATTGCAGGCGGTTTGGCACCAATGAGCGCCTTGGGGCTCGTCGCAGCTTCACCGAACAATTCTACATCCGCAGTGTCTTTAATTTTAATGTGCTCGGCGATCATTGTCGTCGTCGCCGTTCTTTGCGATCAAGGGAAACAATACACCAAGTTCAAGAACTAGCGTTTTCCGGCAAAGAGTTTCATCAGATATCCGTTTTTGGAAGTTCTGTCCCCGTAATAGCATTGATTGCAGCTATACCGACGGGGACAAAACTTAACCAATCGCAACCCGTGCGACGATTTTCAACCTCGCGACGACAGATCACTATTTCGCTTTGAACTTCCGAAATGATTGAACTTTTAACGATATATATAGTGGTGGTCATCCGCGAGAATGACGCCAATTACTGTTCAAACGCCCCTAAGCCACGCAAATTTTAGCAAGATATGCGTTTACCGTTTTACTAGTAACACTCGTGAAACCGGCACCCGCAAGCTTATCTATTAAACAACGACCGTTTTCGGGTAGCAAAAGTACAGGAAAACCGAAGGGAAAATTGTTGCAATTGGTTCCAGTCAAAATTTCCATTAATTCAGGTTCTTTTTTTAACGATTTATTTCGGTTACTCAATCATTCTTTTGAAGGTGAAAGATACAATTTTCCATATAAATATTTAATTTTCCAATTCATTACATCGTTTCGAGCGCTAAATTTTCCACTCGTAAAAGATTTTAAACACCGAATTTATGTTTCTTGAAACAATAGATTGTAATATTTCTAAAACGTCTGAAACAATTTTATTCATTGTTATCTATTTTCAAATTTACCGAAGGCCCATTATGTTCATAGATCACATTGATCATATCGTGATGACTTGTTTCGATCTCGAAGCAACCAAACGTTTTTACACGGAAATTCTGGAGCTTAAGCTCGAAGTTTTCGGGGAAAATCGTTTTGCACTCCGCTTCGGCAATCAGAAGATCAATCTGCATCAATATGGCAAAGAGTATGAACCCAAGGCTCACCTGCCCGTCCCAGGTAGTTTGGACCTCTGTTTCATATCAAAACTTCCCATCGATGAAGTCATTACTCACCTGAAAAAGAACAACTGCCCTATTGTTGAAGGTCCAGTCGAGCGAACCGGTGCAAAAGGAAAAATACGTTCGGTTTATGTGCGTGATCCGGACCTGAATTTGATCGAGATTTCAGAATATCTACATTAAAATCTGAAAAGCAGTGCAATCGCTTGTTTGTTTCAAATGCCAAAATAAAAAAGCCCGGCAAAAAACCGGGCTTTTTATTTATTTTAATATGAGCTTATTCAGCAGCCGGGCGTGTCATGTCGGACAACATGGCATTTGCTTTTTCGCCGCCACTTGCCTTGCGATGTTCGTCAACGATGAGATCGTCACGAGCTGAGGCAATACGACGGATTTGGGCAATTGTGCCACCGGTGCCAGCCGGGATAAGACGACCGACAATAACGTTCTCCTTCAAGCCCTGCAAGGTATCGATCTTTCCTGCAACAGCGGCTTCAGTAAGTACGCGTGTCGTTTCCTGGAAAGATGCAGCCGAGATAAACGACGGCGTCTGCAATGAAGCTTTAGTAATACCCAACAGAACGGGGTTACCGCTTGCCGGCTTCTTACCTTCTTCAATAAGCCGGTCATTGACCTCCTGAAGCTCTATCCGGTCAACATTGTCACCCGGAATATAACTTGAATCACCTGAATCGGTAATTTCGACCTTCTGCAGCATTTGACGAACGATAACTTCGATATGCTTATCGTTAATCACGACGCCTTGGAGACGATAAACTGACTGAATCTCGTTGACGAGATAAGAAGCCAAGGCTTCGACGCCATTGATTGCCAGAATATCATGCGGTGCCGGATTACCGTCAAGGATGTAATCACCCTTTTCAATCTGGTCACCATCCTGCAGATGGAACGGTTTACCCTTCGGAATGAGGTATTCCACCGGTTCAACCGTGTCGTCATTCGGTTCGATTGTGATACGCCGTTTGTTCTTATAGTCGCGCCCGAAGCGGATGGTACCATCAATTTCTGCAATAATGGCATGATCCTTCGGACGACGGGCTTCAAAGAGCTCGGCAACACGCGGAAGACCACCGGTAATATCCTTGGTCTTGGCACTTTCCATCGGCAAACGACCGATGACGTCACCAGCCTTCACATGAGCGCCCGGTTCAACCGAAAGAACGGTCTCCACAGACATCATGTAGCGGGCATCGCCTCCCTTGGAAAGCTTGGCGATCTTGCTGCCTTTCTTATCAGAATAGATAACAATAGCCGGCTTCAGATCTGCACCGCGCGGGTTAGCACGCCAATCGATAACCTGACGTTTGGTAATACCGGTCGATTCATCGGTCGTCTCTGTAACAGATAGAGCATCAACCATATCTTCGAACCCGATATAACCTTCAACTTCGGTCATGATCGGACGGGTATACGGATCCCACTCGGCAATACGTTGCCCACGTTTAACGATGTCTCCATCGTCAACAAAGATGCGAGCACCATAGGTAATGCGGTGTGAAGCGCGTTCCTTGCCGTTTTCATCCTTGATAAGGATGGCCATATTACGACCCATAACCACCAGATGGCCTTCCGAATTGCGAACAACCTTACGATTGCGTAACTCGACCTTACCTTCATAGGATGCTTCCAGATAAGAGGTATCAACAACCTGTGCGGTACCACCCAAGTGGAATGTACGCATTGTCAACTGTGTACCAGGTTCACCAATCGACTGAGCTGCAATGACGCCAACCGCTTCACCCTGATTGACCGGCGTACCACGTGCCAGATCACGACCATAGCACTTGGCGCAAACGCCAACACGGGTTTCGCAAGTCAGAGCCGAACGGATCTGGACAGACTGGATACCGGCAGCTTCAATCTTGGCAACATCGGCTTCCTCGATCATGCGGCCACCTTCAACAATAACTTCACCCGTGGTCGGATGAATAATATCATGAAGCGCGGTACGACCAAGGATACGTTGACCGAGAGAGGCGACAACCTGACCAGCATCGACGATGGCCTGCATTGTCAAGCCTTTATCTGTTCCGCAATCGACCTCGGAGATAATGGCGTCTTGTGCAACGTCGACAAGACGACGGGTCAAATAACCGGAGTTTGCAGTCTTCAAAGCTGTATCGGCAAGTCCCTTACGGGCACCGTGTGTCGAGTTGAAGTACTCATTCACGGTCAAACCTTCCTTGAAGTTGGAGATGATCGGCGTTTCAATGATTTCGCCCGAAGGCTTAGCCATCAATCCGCGCATACCACCCAACTGCTTCATCTGGTTCGGCGAGCCACGAGCACCGGAGTGGGACATCATATAAATCGAATTCATCGGTTTTTGACGTCCTGTTACAGGATCGAATTCAACCGCCTGAATACGTTTCATCATCTCGTCAGCAACGCGATCGGTGCATTTACCCCATGCATCGACAACTTTGTTGTACTTCTCACCCTGCGTAATGAGACCATCATTATATTGCTGTTCATATTCCTTGGCCAAAGCCTCGGTTTCCTGAACCAGTTTTGCTTTGCTTTCCGGAATAACCATATCGTCCTTGCCGAACGAAATACCGGCACGGCAAGCATTGGCAAAACCGAGAGACATGATGCGATCGCAGAACATGACCGTCTCTTTTTGCCCGCAGTGGCGATAAACATGGTCAATCATCTTGGAAATGTTCTTTTTGGTCATTTCCTGATTGACAATGTCGAACTTGATATTCGGATTCTTCGGCAAAGTTTCGCCAATGATAAGGCGACCCGGTGTTGTATCGTATATCTTGGACACAACATTGCCATCCGCGTCAAGGCTCTTGACACGGCCTTTGATCTTTGTGTGAAGCGTCACTACTTTGCTATCCAAAGCGTGCTGCAATTCCCCCATGTCACCGAAAGCCATCCCCTCGCCCGGTTCATGTTCGCAGACAATCGACAGGTAATAGAGACCGAGAACCATGTCTTGTGAAGGAACAATAATCGGCGCGCCGTTAGCGGGATGCAGAATATTGTTTGTCGACATCATCAAAACGCGCGCTTCAAGCTGGGCTTCAAGCGACAGTGGAACGTGAACGGCCATTTGGTCGCCGTCGAAATCGGCGTTAAATGCCGTACAAACCAGCGGATGAAGCTGGATTGCTTTGCCTTCGATGAGGGTTGGTTCAAAAGCTTGAATGCCCAAGCGGTGCAACGTCGGAGCGCGATTCAAAAGAATTGGATGCTCACGAATAACTTCTTCGAGAATATCCCAGACTTCCGGACGTTCTTTTTCAACGAGCTTTTTAGCCTGTTTGACAGTTGAGGAATAACCCTTTGCGTCAAGGCGTGCGTAGATAAACGGCTTGAACAGTTCCAAAGCCATTTTCTTCGGCAGGCCACACTGATGCAATTTCAGTTCAGGTCCGGTAACAATAACCGAACGGCCTGAATAGTCGACACGCTTGCCGAGCAAGTTCTGGCGGAAGCGCCCTTGCTTTCCTTTCAGCATATCCGACAGAGATTTCAGCGGACGTTTGTTGGCACCGGTAATCACACGACCGCGACGACCATTATCAAACAGAGCATCAACAGCTTCCTGCAACATACGCTTTTCATTGCGTACGATGATGCCAGGAGCGCGAAGCTCGATCAGACGTTTCAAACGGTTGTTACGGTTTATCACACGGCGATAAAGGTCATTCAGGTCGGAAGTCGCAAAACGGCCACCATCCAACGGAACCAACGGACGCAAATCCGGCGGAATAACCGGAATAACTTTCATAATCATCCATTCCGGACGATTTCCGGATTCAATGAAGTTTTCAACGATTTTCAAACGCTTCATCAATTTCTTGATTTTCAGGTCTGATGTCGTCTCTGCCAGTTCGGCACGCAAATCCGCAGCAATTTTCTGCAAATCCATCGCGGCGAGCAGCTCATAAATAGCTTCTGCACCGATCAAAGCAGTAAACTGGTCGGGACCGAACTCGTCGACAGCCATCATATATTCTTCTTCGGAAAGAAGCTGATGCATCTTGAGCGAGGTCAAACCAGGTTCGGTGACAATGTAGTTTTCAAAATAAAGGACGCGCTCGATATCCTTGAGGGTCATATCAAGAAGCGTGCCAATGCGGCTCGGCAGCGATTTCAAAAACCATATATGTGCGACGGGAGCGGCAAGTTCGATATGCCCCATACGTTCACGACGAACACGTGAAAGGGTAACTTCAACGCCGCATTTTTCGCAGATAATGCCTTTATACTTCATGCGCTTGTACTTGCCGCACAGACATTCATAGTCTTTGATCGGCCCGAAAATACGCGCGCAGAAAAGCCCGTCACGTTCTGGCTTGAACGTACGGTAGTTAATGGTCTCCGGCTTTTTGATTTCGCCATACGACCAGGACAGAATCTTCTCAGGGCTGGCGATTGATATCCTGATGGAATCAAACGTCTGTGTAGGCGCCTGAGGATTGAAAAGATTCATGACCTCTTGGTTCATGCCGTTCTCCTTCAGGGGTTTTACTAAAAACCCGTTGCGATAGTCGATTTTGCCAATTGATGAACAAAAACCTATCTCAATAGAAATCTATTTGGTTAGGCTTAACAAAAGCCAATAGAGGTGCGCCCCTTTCGGGCGCACCCTCTCGATTACTCGGCTGCATCCGGCAAGTTTTGCTGCTGAGCCAATAATTCACGAGTATCATCGAGCTCGACATTGAGCCCAAGAGACCGCATTTCCTTAACCAGAACGTTGAAGCTTTCCGGTATGCCGGCTTCAAACGTATCATCGCCACGAACAATCGCTTCGTAAACTTTGGTACGTCCAGCCACATCATCCGACTTCACTGTCAGCATTTCCTGCAAGGTGTAAGCGGCACCGTAAGCTTCCAGTGCCCAGACTTCCATTTCACCGAAACGTTGACCACCGAACTGTGCTTTACCACCCAACGGCTGCTGGGTAACAAGCGAGTACGGACCAATCGAACGGGCGTGAATCTTGTCGTCGACCAGATGGTGCAGTTTAAGCATATAAATATAGCCCACTGTCACCTGACGATCGAAAGGTTCACCGGTACGGCCGTCAAACAACTGAACCTGTCCTGAAGTTGCAAGCCCTGCTTCCTTCAACATATCGTTGATATCGGCATCATGTGCACCATCGAAGACCGGAGTCGAAATCGACACACCATGGCTCATCTGGTCAGCAAGACGAACAATGCTCGGGTCGTCGTAATCGCGGATCGGCTCGTTACGGTCATTATCGGGGATAATATCCTCGATACGTTTACGCAACGGCTTGATATCTCCGCCTTTACGATAAGCATCCAGCAATTCACCAATCTGCTTACCAATACCGGCACAAGCCCAACCAAGGTGGGTTTCAAGAATTTGCCCGACATTCATGCGGCTCGGAACACCCAGAGGGTTCAACACGATATCAGCGTGTGTACCATCAGCAAGGAACGGCATGTCTTCAATCGGCAAAATGCGCGAAACAACACCCTTGTTTCCATGGCGGCCTGCCATCTTGTCACCTGGTTGGATTTTGCGCTTAACCGCGACAAAAACCTTGACCATTTTCATGACCCCGGGAGGCATCTCGTCACCACGCTGGACCTTTTCGACCTTGTCCATGAAGCGACGTTGAAGAGCATCCTTGGATTCGTCGTATTGCTTGCGCAATGCTTCGATCTCGCCCTGGAGCTTTTCATCCTCAACGGCAAATTGCCACCATTGGGAACGCGGAAATTCATTCATGACAGCTTCATTAAGGCTGGTGCCTTTCTTGAAGCCCTTAGGCCCTTCAATAGCTGTTTTTCCATTCAGCATATCGATAAGGCGTGCATAAACGCTGCGGTCCAGAATGGACTGTTCGTCATCACGGTCCTTGGCCAAACGCTCGATTTCCTCACGTTCAATGGCCATAGCACGCTCATCTTTTTCAACGCCGTGGCGATTGAAAACACGAACTTCGACGACTGTACCGAAAGCCCCCGGAGGCATACGCATTGACGTATCACGAACATCGGAAGCCTTTTCACCGAAGATGGCTCGCAAGAGTTTTTCTTCAGGTGTCATCGGGCTTTCACCCTTCGGCGTAATTTTACCTACAAGAATATCACCAGGTTGAACCTCGGCACCGATATAAACAATACCGGCTTCATCAAGATTCTTCAGTGCTTCTTCCGAAACATTCGGAATATCACGTGTAATCTCTTCCGGCCCTAGTTTTGTATCACGTGCAGAGACTTCATATTCCTCAATATGGATCGAGGTAAATACGTCTTCTGCAACCATCCGTTCGGACAATAGAACAGCATCTTCATAGTTATAGCCGTTCCATGGCATGAAAGCGACGAGAACGTTACGTCCAAGAGCCAAATCACCAAGATCGGTCGAAGGACCGTCAGCAATGATATCGCCCTTCTCGATGTGGTCGCCAACACGGACCAAAGGCCGTTGGTTGATACAGGTCGACTGGTTGGAACGTTGGAATTTATGCAAACGATAAATATCAACGCCCGACTTTGTCGGATCAAGATCCTGCGTTGCACGAATAACAATACGCGTTGCATCAACCTGATCAACAATACCGCCACGTTTGGCTGCAATTGCTGCACCGGAGTCACGGGCAACAATCGGTTCCATACCGGTTCCGACAAACGGTGCTTCGGCGCGAACCAGAGGCACAGCCTGACGTTGCATGTTAGAGCCCATCAAAGCACGGTTCGCATCGTCATTTTCAAGGAACGGAATAAGCGCTGCTGCAACAGAAACCAGCTGCTTAGGCGAAACGTCCATGAGATCGATGTTTTCACGCGGAGCCATCAACACTTCATTTGCATGACGACAAACGACGAATTCATCAACGAATTTACCATCATCAGTCAGGCTTGAGTTTGCCTGTGCAACATAGTGCTTCGACTCTTCCATTGCCGATAGATAGACAACTTCGCGGGTAACTTTGCCATCAATGATCTTGCGATATGGACTTTCGATAAATCCATATTTGTTGACACGGGCAAATGTTGCAAGCGAGTTGATAAGACCGATATTCGGACCTTCCGGTGTTTCGATCGGGCAGATACGACCGTAATGGGTCGGGTGCACGTCGCGGACTTCAAAACCGGCACGCTCACGTGTCAGACCACCAGGCCCCAATGCGGACAGACGCCGCTTATGGGTGATTTCCGAAAGCGGGTTGGTCTGATCCATAAACTGCGACAACTGGGATGAACCGAAGAATTCACGTACAGCCGCTGCAGCAGGTTTGGCATTGATCAGATCCTGAGGCATAACCGTGTCGATCTCGATAGAAGACATACGCTCCTTAATGGCACGTTCCATCCTCAACAGACCGATGCGATACTGGTTTTCCATCAATTCGCCGACAGCACGGACACGCCGGTTACCGAGGTTATCGATATCGTCGATTTCACCACGACCATCACGCAATTCAACAAGTGTCTTGACGACTGCCAGAATATCTTCTTTCCGCAAAATACGGATCGTATCCGGGCAATCAAGATCAAGACGCATATTCATCTTTACGCGACCAACGGCCGAAAGATCATAGCGTTCCGGATCGAAAAACAGCGAATTGAACATCGCTTCGGCTGTTTCAAGTGTGGGCGGTTCGCCAGGGCGCATAACACGATAAATATCAAACAGAGCATCCTGCCTACTCTGATTTTTATCGGCAGCAAGCGTGTTGCGGATGTAAGCACCGATATTGACGTGATCAATATCAAGAACATTGATTTCGTCAACGTTCTGGTCAAGCAAAACCTGAAGCGTTTTTTCGTCAATTTCATCGCCGGCTTCGAGATAGATTTCACCGGTTTGATAGTTGACGATATCTTCTGCCAGATAAGAACCATAAAGATCGTCTTCGGTAGCCTTAATCTCTTTCAGGCCTTTTTCGGCAAGCATTTTTGCTGCACGAGCCGTGAGTTTCTTGCCCGCTTGGGCAACAACTTCTCCGGTATCGGCATCAACAAGATCGGCAAGCAACTTCATTCCTTTGTAACGTTCTACCGAATAAGGAATGCGCCAGCCATCTTTTACACGCTTGAAAGTGACCGTGTTGTAGAATGTTGACAGGATTTCCTGTCCATCCATACCAAGTGCCATCAAAATACTGGTAACCGGTATTTTGCGGCGCCGATCAATACGGGCATAAACGATATCCTTGGCATCGAATTCGATATCGAGCCAGGAACCACGATACGGAATAATACGTGCGGCAAACAACAGTTTACCGGAAGAATGGGATTTTCCTTTATCGTGGTCGAAAAATACACCCGGTGAACGGTGCATCTGCGAGACAATAACACGTTCCGTGCCATTGACAATAAAGGTACCGTTATCTGTCATAAGAGGCATATCGCCCATATAGACATCCTGTTCTTTGATATCTTTGATATCCTTGGAACCGGTATCTTCATCAATATCAAACACGATCAAACGTAACGTCACCTTAAGAGGTGCCGCATAAGTCAGATCGCGCTGCCGACATTCTTCAACGTCGAACTTCGGTGGATCGAATTCGTAACGGACGAATTCGAGCATGGATGCACCCGAAAAATCCGTTATCGGAAACACCGACTTAAATACAGCTTGCAAGCCTTCGTCTTTTCTTCCGCCTTCTGGTTCATCAACCATCAGGAACTGGTCATATGATGCTTTCTGAACCTCTATAAGGTTCGGCATCTTGGCCACTTCGGGAATCTTTCCGAATACCTTGCGTACGCGCCTGCGACCATTAAATGAAAGGGTCTGAGCCATCGTCGCTCCTCGATTTGCGCCTTTCAGGAGCTTTCACTCCTTACGAGCAATACATCATCAATCTGCATAAAGCAGACCAGTTCAAGTAGATCAAAAATGACCTACATCTTACTTATTTTAAATCTACCACCCGAAAAGCCGGACGGAGATTGGCAACCCCCATGCAACCGGAGCGCCTTGTTTTCTCAAAGACCGACGATTAACCATCCAATCGTTAATTCTACTGTCATGTCCCTGAACGGTTTAAACCCGTTTCCTGACAGCCACCGAACTGTCAGGAAAAGGGTTCAATTCACTCGTTTTATTTCCACTCTCTTAAAGGGTGGAACCGGTGGGAAAACCCCACCGGTTTATCGAACTTATTTAAGTTCAACCTTGGCACCAGCTTTTTCAAGCTGTTCTTTAAGCTTCTGGGCTTCGTCTTTCGAAACACCCTCTTTAACGGGCTTCGGAGCACCCTCAACCAAATCCTTGGCTTCTTTAAGGCCAAGACCGGTGATGCCGCGAACTTCCTTGATGACGTTGATCTTCTGGGCACCGCCAGCAACAAGAATAACGTCAAATTCGGTCTTTTCTTCAGCAGCAGGAGCAGCAGCACCGGCAGCAGCAGCAACTGCTACAGGAGCAGCAGCAGAAACGCCCCATTTTTCTTCGAGCATCTTGGAAAGCTCTGCAGCTTCCAAAACGGTGAGGTTGGAAAGGTCTTCTACGATCTTTGCGAGATCAGCCATTTTTATATTCCTTCAAATAAAAGGTTTAACCAATTGTTTAACAGCGAACCGACTGAAAACGATTTTTATCCTTTTCGAATATCGGTTTGCGAAACAGCCTTAAGCCGCTTCGCTCTTGCGGGCATATGCGCCAATGACACGTGCAACCTGACCAGCAGGTGCTTTTACAACTTGAGCAATGCGAGTAGCCGGCGTGGAAATCATTCCAACCAGTTTTGCACGCAACTCGTCGAGCGACGGCAATGAAGCCAAAGACTTCACAGCATCCGCGTTCAAGTTGGTGGTACCCATTGCACCGCCAAGAATGACAAGTTTGTCATTAGCTTTAGAAAATTCGACAGCAATTTTCGGTGCTGTCACCGGATCCGAAGAATACGCAATCAACGTCTGTCCGGTGAACAAACCTGAAATTGATTCCGAATCCGTGCCTTTAAGAGCGATCTTGGCAAGACGGTTTTTTGCGACTTTTACGGAACCGCCAGCTTCACTCATTTTGGAACGGAGTTCGTTCATTTGTGAAACTGTCAGACCGGAATAGTGAGCCACAACGACAGAACCGGACTCTTTTAAAGCCCCATTGAGCCATGTGACGAATTCGCGTTTTTCCGCTCTATCCACTGTCTCTCTCCATTTAACAGGTTTATTTAAAAACCCGTCGGGTTGCCTTCGACAATAGGAACCATTCCTATCATCAGTGAGGATCCTGTCCCCTTTTTCATGCTTTCAAAGCACTCAAAGGCAACGCTGGTTCAAACCTTTTAGTCTCAAAAACATCCAGGTCATTACCCCAGTCTCATGCAGGCTCGAATTCTATTAAGACACTCAATGTGTCACCCACAATCTCGGACAGGACATTCCGGGTTCCCCCGGTATGACCCGGGCTTCTTTTCAAAGCCCGGATTGGTACACCGGCATAAAGCCGGTTAAATTCTTATTGCTCGGGACGAACCGAAGCCAAATCGATCTTGACACCTATACCCATTGTTGATGAAAGACCGACGCGTTTCAGATAATCACCCTTTGCACCTGACGGCTTTGCTTTCAAAACCGCATCAGCAAAAGCTTTTACGTTTTGAGCAATCTGTTCGCTACTGAAAGAAGCCTTGCCGACACCGGCATGAACAATACCGGCTTTTTCAACACGGAACTCTACAGCGCCGCCTTTGGAAGCCTTCACTGCAGCAGCAACATCAGGTGTAACAGTTCCTACTTTAGGGTTCGGCATCAAGCTGCGTGGCCCGAGAATCTTACCCAAGCGACCAACCAACGGCATCATGTCCGGAGTAGCAATACAACGATCAAAATCAATTGTACCACCATTTACTGTTTCGAACAAATCTTCAGCACCGACAATATCGGCTCCGGCCGCTTTAGCTTCTTCAGCTTTATCACCGCGTGCAAAAACCGCAACGCGTACCTTGCGTCCGGTACCATTCGGAAGATTAACAACGCCACGAACCATCTGATCAGCATAACGCGGATCGACACCCAAGCTCATTGTGATCTCGATTGTCTCGTCGAACTTGGCTATCGCGCGATCCTTGACCATCTTAACAGCTTCATCAAGAGCGTAATACTTATTAAAGTCAACGCCCTCACGGATTTTCTTAAGTCTCTTTGCAATTTTTGTCATGATTTCAGCCCACCACCTGTAGACCCATTGAACGGGCGGAACCTTCAATCATACGCATAGCAGCTTCGACGTCATTGGCATTAAGATCTTTCATCTTGGCTTGCGCAATTTTACGAACCTTATCACGAGAAATCGTTCCGGCAACAGTCTTGCCCGGTTCTTTGGATCCGGATTTCAAATTTGCTTCCTTTTTCAAGAAATAGGAAACTGGTGGTGTCTTCATCGAAAATGTGAAAGACTTGTCCTGATAATAGGTTATAACAACCGGAATAGGAGAATTCTTTTCCATTTCCTGTGAAGCCGCGTTGAAAGCTTTACAGAATTCCATAATGTTGATGCCACGCTGACCAAGAGCCGGTCCGATAGGAGGAGCCGGATTGGCTGCGCCTGCTGGAACCTGCAGCTTAAGCTGGCCTGCAATTTTTTTAGCCATAATAATCTGCCTTTTGTTATGCCGGAAATCCGGCGGTTTAATTGACCGGAGAACCGGCCTTGCAGTTTCGTGGTCCGGCTTTTTACAACCGGCTAAAGTTGCAATCGCCTTCCACTATAAATTCCAAAAACTCCTGCATTTAAAGTCGTTCTATTGGAAAATATTTTTAGAGCTTTTCCACCTGCCCGAAATCAAGATCAACCGGTGTTGCTCTACCAAAAATTGAAACCTCGACTTTAAGTCGTGACCTTTCGTCTTCAACTTCTTGTACAATCCCGTTAAAGGAAGCAAACGGACCATCAGCAACGCGAACTTGCTCACCAACTTCAAATGAAACAGAAGACTTAGGCCGTTCAATCCCCTGCTTCACCTGATTAAGTATCTGTTCGGCTTCCCGATCGGTAATCGGCACCGGTTTAGAATCAGAGCCCAAAAAGCCTGTTACTTTCGGCGTGTTTTTGATGAGGTGATATACATCATCTGTCAAATCAGCACGGACAAGTACATAGCCCGGGAAAAACTTGCGTTCCGAATCGACTTTACGTCCACGACGAACTTCGACAACCTTTTCCGTTGGAACAAGAATCTCTTCAAACAGATAATCCAAGCCTTTCAGCTTCGCTTCTTTTTCAATAGCCTCTGCAACTTTTTTCTCAAAATTGGAATAGGCCTGAACAATGTACCAATGAGCAGCCACGGTTACTTTCCTTGAACTATTAGCTGAAAAGACGTTTCAAGAGATCAATGCTCTCCCAAACGCCAAAATTCATAATCTGGTCTGCGATAAAAAAGAATGCAGCTGCAAACGCTGCCATCAAAACAACCATTATAGTCGAAATTGTAGTTTCGCGACGTGTCGGCCAAGTAACCTTTGCGGTTTCGGCCCGAACCTGCTTGATAAAGGTAATGGGATTTGTCTTGGCAGCCATCACTTTTCCTACATCATTTTTCAAAAACTATCGCGAATCACAACGCCAACTTTAAACATGACAAAACCGCGAAAAGCCTTTTCATAAAGCCTCACGCGATTTCCTTGTTAACACTAAATAAAGCGTTATTCATAAAAACACAAGCCAAAACTTCAGTTAAAGCTCCACAGAGTTAAAAACATCGCGCCTTAAAATGTCCGACACCGGGTAAGACCTGCAAATAAGTACAGATAGCATCACCCGAAACATACCTAATCTATCTGCTTTGACCGCACACTTTATCTATCCTGCTTTGTCTGTCCCCTGTTTTTAAGAATCGCACAAAACAGAAAACGCACCCCAGCGGATTCAAAAATAGACTATCGTTTTTACGAGGCAAATGGCAGGGGCAGTAGGGTTCGAACCCACGACCTGCGGTTTTGGAGACCGCCGCTCTACCAACTGAGCTATACCCCTTCACGAAAAGACAGACGCATTACAAAGTGATACGTCTGTCTTGTATC